>JAFMIR010000081.1 GCA_017853885.1 Prosthecobacter sp. | reverse complement strand
GTTCCCATGGAGCCGCGCATTCGGGCTTTCCATTCACCGAAGACGGAACGATGACCGGCAGGGGAATCGCAGCAGCCCTCGGCGCCAAAAAAAGAGAGGGTGATAAAACGGGAAAGCATTGGAACATGCAAAAAAGATTTATAGACGCCCGGCCAGCGTGTTGGAAGTTCAAAATCGAGCTCAAGGCAGTCGCGATTTTAGCGCACGCACCTCACCACGCACATCCACCGCCTGCAAGAAGGCCGAGACGACCACCACGCGCCTCGCGCCAGAGGCGAGGATTTCGTCGAGCCGCGTGGCATTCACCCCGCCGATGCAGAAAATGGGCCGAGAGACGCAGCGGTGCACTTCAGCAATGTCCGCAAGGCCAATGGGCACATAGTCCGGCTTGGTCCCGGTGGCATAGAGCGGCCCGAAGCCGAGGTAGTCTGCGCCCTCTGCCTGCGCCGCCACGGCCTGCGCGAGACTGTGCGTCGATTTGCCGACCCAACATGCCCCGCCGGTAACCTCGCGTGCCTTGACTACCGCATCGTCGTCTTGACCCACATGAACGCCTTCGCATGCAATCTGCGCGGCGACATCCGCATGATCATTGATGATCAGCGAGACATCAAAATCCCGCATCACTGACTGCATCCGCCGCGCGAGCTGCTCGACCTCACTCTTTGCGGCTTTTTTCGCCCGGAGCTGCAGAAGGTCTACTCCACCTTCGCAAAGTGCGATGGTCATGCTTTCAACATGCGCGGCCGGCACATAGCCGAGATCGAGTATGCCATATAGGCTGGCTTCGGCGGGCGTTTTGGGGGTCATGGACGCGTCATCAGGATGAAATCAAACAACTCTCCGTGTTGGCGGCCATCCAGCGTGATGTCAAACGGCACAATCTGCACTCCCGCCGACTGTTGATCGCGATTTTGGACTTTTAGCATCACTGGAAAGCTCTCGCGGCTTTTCGCGCCAAGACTGCCTTCGAGCACCTCGGGCACCGCCACAATGCCCGGTGGCGTCTTCAGCACCACACGATGCTTTTGCGACCTGTCTCGAAAATTTCGGACTGTGACCTGCACGACCTGCGTGTCCTCTTTTGTGAGATCGACACGATACGGATATGCACTCACCCAGTAAGGATCGTAGTCGTATTCATAGTCCGCGTCGGGCAGCAGGGCTTTATACTTGGAGATGATGCGCAGCGCCCAGTCGTGGTAGCGGTCGATGAAGGCCTTTGGTTCTGTCATAAGCACGCCGTGAGCTCCCATGATGATATCTGGCTGCAGCTTTTGCAGGTATTTTGCGGCCACAAGGTAACCTTCCTCGATGATGGCGCTGTTGCGGGCGTTCACGCAGTCGTGGCCGTTTTGTGCAGGGTCGCTTGGATCGCCAAAAAGATTGTCCCCAGTGAATACCACCTTCTTTCCATCTAGCATCAGCCACAGCGCATTGCCAAACTCCGTCTGTCCGGGCATCCAGTCGATATGAAGCTGATAGCCCTCCCAATCCATCACATCACCCGCTTTCAGCACGCGGTCGATCTTTGCCTTCTCAAAGCCCACGTTGTAGGCGCCGATCATCGCTGGGTAGTCGTAGAAGCGTGGATTCTCGCACTTGTCGGCAATGCTATCCATCGTCCAAAACTTCACTCCATGGCCCTGCAAAGCGGGGAAGAGCGTGAAGTGATCTCCATGCGAATGCGAGATCCAGCACGCATCGATCTGTTTGAGCCCGAGATGCGCCTTCATGTCGCTGATGATGCGCTCAAGCACAAGTTTGGGGAACAAACCGCAGTCCAGTAGCAACGCATGGCCGCTGTCGGCGATCAAAATGGCAAAATTTTTTCCAGCCATCTCTGGGCCGAACATGTACAGATGCGGAGTCACCTGCACGATATAGTTTGCTTTCGTCGGCCTAGTGGCAGGATGCAGGCCGCGTTTGCTCAAATCGTTCACTGGGTAACCGCGGATGTAATCCGGACGGAAGTTAGCGAGTTTCGCCTTGAAGTCGGTGAGCTGTTGTGTGGCGTTTTGAATCGGCGGCCCCTGCGATGAAAAGGCCCTAACAGGCTTCAACGCAATCAATCGGTCTACCGAAGCCATTAAAGTGTCGAGTCCTTTGGCGAAACCGTAGTCCCACTCCGTGTCGAACCAATTCGTCATCTTCGAAGCATGGTGCATCACGCCGCCGAGAAAGACCTTGTCCTCCCAAATATAACTCATGCCGCCGGGTGAATGTCCCGGCGTACTCACGCAGCGGATCGTGCGGCCATGCCATTCGATCACATCGCCATTGGCGAGCCATCGATCCACCTTTACCGGCTGCGCCGGAGGCCGCACATAACTAGAGCCATGCACGCTGAACTTGTCGCCCAGCCTAGGATGCCACTTCCGAAAGACCGCAGGCGTCTCAAACAGCTCCTGCTCCTCCTTCGGCGCAGCCACCTTTGTGATGCCGCGGTCGAGGCGTTGGATGCCTTGCAACAGCTCACGATGATGCCCGGTTAGCAGCACCTGCTCGGCATTCTTCACGCCTATCTGCTCCAGCACACTCGCATCGCCTAGATCAATGACCAACGCCGCATCGCCATCGCGGAGGATGTAGGTATTGCAGGTGCCTTTCGAGACAAACAGCCCCGGCGAGAGTTCTTCCAAGGCCGCATGGCCCATTAGGGGAAACAAGGCGAGTGCAGCGTGGAGGTATTTCATGGCTGGCTGCTATGAAATCACCTTGGCGATGCCATTTCTTACTAGCAAGCTATGATCACTTCTTCAGTTCTGCGAGCATCGCCTTCATCTTCGCAACGGTTTCGGCATGCGCCGAGTCTTTAGCGAGGTCTTTGGACTCTTGGGGATCGTTTTGCAGATCGAAGAGGCTCGCTCCCTGGCGGCCCTCGTCCCACTCGGTGTAGCGAAACTGCTCGGTGCGCACACTGACACCAAAAAAAGCGCCGACTTTGCCTTTTCCCTTTCCTTGCGCCTTCTTGCCTTTTTCGAGGCTATTCGGGTTGAAGTTTGGTGCGGTGGTGCCCTGAGGTGCGCCGCGGAGCACTTGCGAGAAGGCGGGCTTGTTCCATGCAGCCTGTGGATGGTCGAGCAGCGGCTTCAGGCTGGTGCCATCGCTTGGCGGAAGCGGTAGGCCGCACACGTCGGCAAGCGTGGCGTGCAGATCAACGAGTTCGACCGGGCGCGGGCAGTTCTTGCCGTTGTTGGGATTGCCGGGCACGCTGATGATGAGCGGCACGCGGGCGGAATTTTCCCAGATGCTTTGCTTTTGCCAAAGGCCATGATCGCCGAGGTGGTAGCCGTGATCGCTGTGAAACACGATCACGGTTTTCTCACGCAGCCCAAGACGCTCGACGGCAGCCACGACTTGCCCGACCTGATCATCCATGAAGGTGGTGGAGGCGAAGTAGGCCTGCAGGATCTCTTTGCGCATCGAGTCGGTGAGTTGGTCCTGATCTTTTTTGTAGCTGGCGTAAGCAGCGGCCGGAATACCCGGCGCGTCCTTCATCGGGCCAGTGGCGAGCTGGATCTTGTCGATGGGATAACCTTCGAAATACTTCGAGGGTGCGACATACGGTGTGTGTGGCCGATAAAAGCCGACTGCGAGATAAAACGGGGCGTCTTTCTTCGCTTTGAGCAGCTTGATGGCCTCCGCCGCGCCGACAGCATCAGTTTGTGGCTCATCGGACGGATCGCTAAACCAGCTCAGCGTGCCACCGAACTGTCCGGGCACCAACGTGTGGATTTGATCCTCGATCTTCTTATCGTGGCCGATAGGATTCACGACCTGCTGCCACGACGGCTCGTCATCAAGGCCGCTGGTGCCGATCTGCGTTGGCACACCATAATGGTAAAGTTTACCAACACGTGCCGCGAACGCACCTGCCTTGGAAAAGGTCTGCGGGATGCTGAGCACGTCCGGTAGGTTCTTGCGGAAATGCGTGCTGTTTTCATACACCTTCGTGCTGCCAGGCCGCATGCCGGTCATGAAGGAAGCGCGGCTCGGATTGCACAGCGGATACTGGCAGTAAGCTTTTTCAAAGAGAACGCCGGTGGCGGCGAGTTTGTCTATGTGTGGGGATTTCACCTGCGCATGCCCGTAGCAGCCGAGGGAAGTGTTCAAGTCATCCGAGACAATGTGCAGCACATTGAACTTCGGCTGGGCCAAAGCCGTGGCAGCAAGGGCAAAGAAGGCAGCAAGAAGCGATTTCATGATGGGACCGGCGTAAACGCACATGAAACCGGGACTTCTCAACGAAATGCACGCGCTGGATCTGCCCGCTCTATCTGGCTGGCCTTCTGATCTCGGAGACTTTTGTGGGTTGAATCCGTTTGAGAAGCTTCATTCGTGTAATCACCACCAGTGAGACTCTTCAAAACAGACTGCTGCCAAGTGCGCAGCTTCGCCTGGAGTTGCTGCACGTGTTCGGATTGCTGTTTAGCAAGATCCTTTTTCTCCTCGGGGTCGGCTTCGAGGTCAAACAACTCGGTTTTAGCCTCGGTGGCTTTTTTGCCGTCGTGGATGACGAGCTTGTGGCGGCCGTCGAGGATGGCGCGGGGACCGAGGAAGTCGGCATCGATGATGGTGCCGGGGTGGCGGACGTTGCGAAAGTCGCGCGTGGCTTTGCCGCCGGAGAGCTTAGCGAGCGGTGTGGTGCCTTCCTGCTGCTTGGGGTCGATGTAGGGCGGTGTTTGGATACCGTTGAAGCGCGCAGCGTTATAGTCCCACAAAAAGATGGGTGCCGGGCGCTCGGTCATTGTGCCATCGAACACGGGCGTAAGGTCGATGCCGTCGAGTGGGCGCTTCGGCAAGGGCTGACCGGTGAGCGCGCAAAGCGTGGGCAGCAGATCGCTCGTGTGGGCGACGACGTGGCTGGCACGCGTTGCTTTAATGCGTGCAGGCCACTCGATGAGGCCGGGAACTAGTGTGCCACCTTCATACATCTGGCCCTTCACCCCACGATGCGGCCGCACGAGCGATCCATCGGCGGAGGTGCCGTTGTCACCGCAGTAAAAGAGCAGCGTGTCATCGCGCAAGCCGATGCTGGCAAGGTGCTTGCGAAGCGTGCCGATGGCGCGGTCCATTGCGGTGATCTCGGCGTAGCGCTCACGCAGCACCTCTCCTTGTGGTCGCGTGACAGGAGCACCGGTCTCATTCGAAGTGAGACGCACTTTGCTTTTCGCATATTTTGCGGGCAGGTCGTCGTAGAGCGCCAAGTCCTGCGGCAGGCCGCTGTAGGGCTCATGCGGCGAGCCGAACCAGATGACGGTGAAGAACGGCTTCGCGTCCTTCTTCACGCGGTCGATGAACTGCATCGCCTCGCGCACGAGGATCTCGGAGCTCTCACCTTCCAAGACCTGTGGCGGGCCGCCATTGCGCGAGAGCGAGGGATTCAGTTCGAAGAAGTTGTCGTGTGAGAGCCACTCGTGAAATCCCATCGCACCCGGATTCGTCGGCGAGCCCGCTTTGACCGTGCCGACATGCCATTTACCGAAATGAGCGCACTGAAAGCCTGCCTTCGACAACACATGCGCCACGGTGATCTCCTCCGGCCGAAACGACCAGCCTGGCGCGAAGGTGCCCATGCGATTCGGATGCCGTCCAGTGAGAAAACTCGCCCGCGTCGGCGAGCAACTCGGATGCGCCGAGTGAAACCGCTCCAGCCTCAGCCCTTGCTCTGCCATTTCGTCAAGCACCGGCGTCTTCACATGCGGATGCCCGTGGTAGCCCGTCTCCTCCCAGCCATGGTCATCGCCCATCATGAGGATGATGTTCGGCTGCGCAAAAGCGGAGAGCAGAGGGCAAAGGGCGGAGAGGATGAGCGCAGCGGGGAGCTTCATGGTTGGCTAAAAACGTACGGGGAGGCCACATCTCCCCATTTTCTCATCACGTAAATCACGCCATACATCCCACCCCATGTCAGACGCCATCCACCATATCGAACCCCGCGCTCTCTGGAACTGCTTTGCCGATCTCAATGCCGTGCCAAGGCCATCGAAAAAGGAGACGAAAGTGAAGGCTTTTGTGCGTGAGTTCGCGGCTAGGCATGCGCTGGAATGCATCGAGGACAGCGGTGGCAATTTGATCGTGAAGAAATCGGCCACGGCGGACCGTGCGGGGCATGCGCCGGTCCTTTTGCAAGCGCACCTCGACATGGTACACAAGGCGGCTGACGGCGTGAGCTTCGACTTCGCGAATCAAGGCATCGAAATGTGGGTGGATGGCGATTGGGTGCGGGCGCGTGGCACCACACTCGGCGCGGACAACGGCCTCGGTGTCGCTGCGATCCTCGCGGTGCTTGCCTCGAAAGATCTGCCGCATCCGCCGATCGAGGCGCTGCTCACCATCGACGAGGAGCAGGGCATGAGCGGTGCCCGCATGCTGCAAAGCGGCCTTCTCACCAGCAAAACGATGCTGAACCTTGATTCGGAGGAAGATGACGAGTTCACCATCGGCTGCGCTGGCGGCATCGACACGCTGGCCAGTTGGAGTTATCCCGAAACGAAGCATGCGAAGGTTAGTATCGCCGAAATCCGTGTCGAAGGCCTGCGCGGAGGTCATTCTGGCCTGCAAATCCACGAAGGCCGCGGCAATGCCATCAAGCTCATGGCGCGACTTTTGGCCGCCTGCGGCGAAAAGGCGGCCGCTTTGATCGAGATGCGCGGCGGTAGCGCGCGAAACGCGATTCCAGCGCGATGCATCACACGCGTCGCGTTGCTCAATGAGGTTGTTTTTGCCGAAAAGCTCGCCACGGAAGCCGAAGCCATTCGCGGCGAGTTCAAACGCATCGAGCCCGATTTGCAGATCACGACCACGAATCTCGAAAACGAGCCTGTTTCGACGCTGACGGCCGAAAAGCAACGAGCGTTCGTTTTGGCGATGCAGGCTGTCGTGAACGGTGTGTATCGCATGAGTCCCGAAGTGCCCGGCTTGGTCGAAGCATCGTCCAATCTCTCCCTCATCGACCTCCACAGCGGCCGCGCTGAGTGGAGCGGCCTGCAACGCAGCAGCGTCGAATCCAGCAAGCACGATGTCGCAGCAGCTTTCGCAGCTCCTTTCCGACTCATTGGTGCAGAGATGCGCAACGACGACGGCTATCCAGGCTGGAGTCCCAGTGCCAGTTCCGCGATCCTCGACCAGATGAAAGGCATCTACCGCGAGCTCTTCGGCCATGACGTCGGCGTAAGCGCCTGCCATGCGGGTTTAGAGTGCGGTGTCATCGCACAGACTTATCCGGGTCTCGACATGATCTCCTTCGGCCCGGACATCGAAGAAGCCCACTCCGAAAATGAACGCGTAAGCATCTCCTCGGTGCAAAAATTTTGGAAGCTCCTCACGGTGACCTTATCACGGCTTTGATGATTTTCTCCTCAGAGCTGCCGTTTTCATCGGATGTCATGGCTTCTTTT
Source organism: Prosthecobacter sp. (assembly GCA_017853885.1). Lineage (GTDB taxonomy): Bacteria > Verrucomicrobiota > Verrucomicrobiia > Verrucomicrobiales > Verrucomicrobiaceae > Prosthecobacter. Next base: position 1,030 of record JAFMIR010000081.1, on the reverse strand, counting down.
TGTGAGGCGGCACTTTGATGATTTCCGACAACCTCATGCGCCCGTCAGCCCATTTTCCAGTGACTGCCGCACAGACATTCCTGAAAAAACCGTGTTCATTCATGCTGTCTCGGGCATGAAAGTCGGAAAGACAATGCCTTTCGCGCCGATGACAGGTAAGGTGGACTGAGCGATGTGAAGTTCGACATTTCGAGCCCCCCATGCATAGGCCGCCCGCACGAGCATGGAGGCTGCGCATGGAATGAGAAAAACAAGCGTCTTGCCACGCAGACTATCCAGCGCCTGCCAAAGCAAAGCGGTGGCCGTTTCTTCATTGGCAGCCACTCCAGGGCCGATCATGGTGCAAAATGGATGCGTGCTCATGGCCAGAAAACCGTTCATGCAGCCGTTTGCGTCCTCGGAGACAAGCACACGCCATGCGCCAACTTCGTTCCGCACGAAAAACGCGAAGTCCTTCTCGCGGCGGATGCCTTGCTGAGACTGCTCAAAATCAGCGATTCGCGGTGCATCGGCCAAAACAGCCTCGCGCACGCGTTCGATGCCTGCCGGTGCGGTAGCCGTCAAACCGGTCTCGGGAACGGTGATGAGCAGATCTTGAAAAATGGCCCCCGGGACGAATCCCAGCCGCGTGTAGAGCGAAAACGAGTCGAGATTCAACAAGCTTGAAACCAGTCGTGCGGGCTTGCCGAGGCGTTTCGCCTTCTCCAATACGAGCGACATCATTTTTTTTGCGATGCCACGTCCGCCGGCATCTGGCGAGGTGGCAACGATGCCAACGGAAACATGCGTTTCACGCTCGTGGGAGAAGCAAACGCCTACAATCTCGCCGCTGCTCGTACGGGCGGTGACGCATTCGCCGGGATCGAGTGCCTCATAGACCTCGGGGAAAAGCATAAACGGCTCGTGGCTTTCGCCAAAGCGTGCTCCCTGACCCAAACGGCTTTCATACCAGTGGACGAGGGCGCGATGCAGCAGTCGAGCGATAGGCTCACGATCTGCGGCAGTGAGACGAGTGAAGTCGATGGTTTGG
>JAFMIR010000080.1 GCA_017853885.1 Prosthecobacter sp. | reverse complement strand
GCGCCTCGCTGGAATGGTTGAAAGGTAAGCAGAACCCGGACGGCTCTTGGGGGCGCAACAACAAGTGCGCCTACACCGGTCTCGTGTTGCTCTGCTATCTGGGCCGCTGTGAGACACCTGAGTCACCCTTCTATGGAGACAATGTGATGAAGGGCATCCTCTACCTGATCGAGACCCAGAAGAAAAATCCGAAAAAGCTCTTCAGCGAGTCCACCAAAGGCAACGCTCCCGTTTATGAACATGGTATTGCTTCTTATGCCCTTGGCGAGATGTACACGCTGGCCCGTCTCGGCTCCAAATCCCTTCCCGGCATGCGCGAGGCCTTCGAGCAGGGCGTGAAGATCATCATCGAAAACCAGCAGGACAGCGGCAGTTGGGTTTATGATACGGAAACCGGTTTCTATGCGGGTAAAAAAAGTCGTGAGGACCTTTCCGTGGCGGGTTGGCAGTTCCAAGCGCTCAAGGCCGCGAAAAACACTAAGCTCAAAATTGATGGCCTTGATAGCTCAATCAAAAAGCTTGTGGACTACTTGGAGGCCAAGCAGACGAAGGATGGTGGCTTTGGTGTGGCCAACCGTGATGCGCACTACAACCAGTGGAGCCTCTCCGGTGTTGGCATTCTCGGCCTCCAGACCATGGCCCATGGCGGCAAGACCAGCGCCGTTAAAAAGGGACTGAAGTTCCTCCACGAGTTCCTCACCGCCGAGCCACTCGATTGGAACAAGAACTGCAATCTTTACTGCTGGTATTACTACACCCAAGCTTTCTTCCAAGCAGGTGGTGAGGAGTGGAAGTTCTACAACCAGCAGTTCCTTCCGCAGATCCTTTCCGCGCAGCAGCCGGACGGTTCCTTCAAGGCTGGGCGCCCCAACTGGCCTGCTGGCGATGCCAGTGATCCCATCTATCGTCAGGCGCTTTGCACCCTTCAGTTGGAGGTCTTCTACCGCTACCTCAAGGTGGGTGACCGCGAGGAGCAGAGCTTCTTCGACAAGTGAAGGTAGTCTCGCGGATTTCTACGCCTCCATCCCCCACGCCAAAAGCATCCCTTGCTTTCTTGCCCAAATGAAGCGAGTGAAAGGTTCGCAGTCCACCTGAAGTAGGCAGACCGAGCTGTTCATCAGGTGTTTCTTTGGATTCGTTGGTGTTCTGAAATCCGAAGATCGGAGGCTGGTCATGCATGCATCAAGGCAGACTGCCTTCCAGAAAGACAACGATATGAACACCAAAATGTATGTGGGCAATCTGCCCTTCGCCGCTTCGGACAACGATCTGCGCGATCTCTTCAGCAACTATGGCACCGTGACGGATCTCTTCCTTCCGATGGACCATACCACGGGCCGTCCTCGTGGCTTCGCCTTCATCACCATGGATACCGCCACGGGGATGCAGGAGGCCATCAAGGGGCTGCACGACCAAGAATTCATGGGCCGCGTGCTCGTCGTGAATGAGGCGCGTCCGAAGGAGGACCGCCCCGCAGGCGGCGGTTACGGTGGTGGTGGCGGCCGTGGCGGATATGGCGGCGGCGGTGGCCGCGGTGGTTATGGCGGTGGCGGCGGTAACGGTCGCCGCGAGCGCTATTAAGCCTTCCACCTCCTTCAAAGCCCAAGGATCTCCCGGCGGCAGGCTTCACGGCCTGCCGCTTTTTTGACTGCCTATCGAAAATCCGCAGGATCTTCCACTCGTCGGATTCAGAGCGGGTGTGAGCCTCCGCCCGTCATGCAAATCTCCGGCCTTGTCTTTGCCGGCTTCACCAGACGCGTCGCCGCCATTCATCGAGATTCTGGCCAGTTTGTGTGGACTTGGAAGGCCCCGCGCACCGGTTACATCACCCTCCTTCTCGATGGGGACCGCCTCATCGTCAGTGTGAACGGGCATCTGCACGCGCTCGATGCCCTCACCGGCCGCCTGCTTTGGACGAACGACCTTCCCGGCTTCGGCACCGGTATCGCCAGCCTCGCCTCCGTGCGCGGGGGCAGTAGCGATCCGATACCTGCATTGGGTGCCTCTCAGGATGCCCAGCACGTCAGTCATCAGTGCGCCACATTGGGTTGAGACAGATGAGCGTAAAATCAGGCATTCCATTTTTGCCTGTGTGCAGCGAGGAACACTGGATCAGGCCAAATGGCGTCATCGAAAGTGATTAATCCGCGATCAAAAGCCGCATCATGTAACCGGGAGAGGCATATGCCGTTTCTTACATTCAGTCGCTCCGAAGCATACACTTCCCATGGAAGGATCTGAGAGGCGATAAGAAGTTCTGGTAAGCCAATTTGTGACACGCCGCAGCGACTGCCGAAGTTGTTCATCACTGCGCTGCGGAAGTAATTTTGCCCGCGTCACGCTTTGACGTTCATGATAACATCCGTGGAACCGGTTGGTGGTGCTTCGACGAGGCAAATTCCTTTTTTGGACTGGATCTGGACTTCGGCATCTTCCGAGGCTTTTACCAAGGAGCGATGGGCTTCCTCGCTTGTATGCACGGCTTCATCCAAATAAGCATGAAATTCGGTCCACACGATTTCGTCGAGTTTGCTGGCACCTGAAAGGCCTTTGATGCCGTGCAGTTTCAGCACTGGATCGAGCGAGGCGAGATTACAAAGTTTCATGGCTACACTTCCGGGCGTGCGATCGAACCTTTTGGCGAGCGTGATGATCGCCGAGTTTCGCTCGTGCATCTGCCCAAAGCGCATCTTGTGATACATGTTGAGCAGGATAAGCAGCTCACTGCGCGTTCATTTTTTTCGCGCGGTCATGCCAGCAAACTACACGAGACAGCCTTTCGGGGAAATCATGCATTGCCCCCCAACGGTCGATCCTGCCTCCGGGTCGGCCTGTGCCTCCTCGCTGAAGGCAGCATTTGAATCTATGGCTGATGAGGAGCAGGTGAATTTGAGCGTCTCTGGATGCGATACGGCGCATTGTGCCTCATAGCTTACTCACTCAGCATGAGATAAAAAGCCTTGGCTACGCCGTGAGAATTTGTAGGGGCGTCAATGGCAGAGGTCAAAACACATCCGACTTTTTGTGTGAGATCAAACTTCTCTCGTCACAGGAAACCAACACATGATCAGCAGCGATGGTTGGCGACCAGGATTTCAGGGAGATGAAGCTCCTGAATCCTCAGCACGGCGAGGTAGGGGTGAGAAGATCGTGCTGGGTGGTTTTTCCAGCGTGTGCATGGGAAGCGCAGGTCCGAGCTGCAGGCGGGAGCTCTGCTTCTGGGGCGCTGGAGCCAACGATCGAATCGCGGGGGATGGCAGAGATTTGGGTGTCTCAGAGGTCGCGTGTGCGGTCGTGTCTTTCACGGTCGGGGTATGGGGGCGGCCGATCCGAGCATCCAATTCGTTGAGGTACTCCCATCCCGCCGTCACGAGTAGGCCTGCGACGAGGACGATGCCCAAGTAAAACCCTCCTTGCGTCTGAGCGGGTTCCTCTGACTGGGAGGGAGTGGTGCTGCCGTGGTCCACGGTGGCAGCAAACGAAAAACTGGGTCCCCTCGCCGAAACGCTCCCTTGGCGTGGTGGGAAATGTACTTTTTCGCTCATTTTGAAAGCCAAAGGTAAAGCGGGCTGGCCGCCAAGCCTGATAGCGGGTTAATCCATCAGAAGGGGCCAGCCATGCCGATACGGACCATGAGTGGAGGGTAAAACCGGCCTATCTGGCGGCGTTGCTCAAGAACTGAGCTGCTAGCGGGAGGGAGGAGTCGCTCGGCGGTTCAAAGTTCCAGCGTGGTGCCAGGCCGCAGGCTTTTGAGGGCTTCGGCGTACCTCACGCCACAGGCAAGACCGCGGTAACGGGAGAGGACGGTCTTGGTCTCCAGCGCGGCGTCCGGCTTGGTGGGATCGTAGTCGTCCCGGCGTACGAAGGCCATGAGGCGGCCGAGCCACGCACGCGCTTCATCCCACTCGGCGGTGACATCGACGTAGGTGTCCGGCTCGAAGCCGAGGGTGTGGCCGGGGCCATTGTCATACCAGAAAATCCGTGATGGCACGTGAGCCTCATCAAGGCCGAGCAGGCGCGCAGGCTGGTGCAAGGCAGCGTGGCAGATGGCGCTCGCGGCCTCGTGGTCGGGATGGCGGTCCCGCGGCCAGAGCATGAAGGCGGTGTCCGGTTTCACATCGGCCACGACCTCGGAGACGGCACGTTTCGTCTCCAGCGTGGGTTCAAAGCCCATGCTCTTCCAATTCAGGAAGCGCATCTCCATGCCACGCTCGGCGGCAAGCTGTTTTGAGAGCTCCAGCAGTTCCTGCGCCCTGCCTCGAACGGGCGGCCAGTTGGTGTAATCCCCGATCAGATTGAGGATGACAACCCGCTGGTGCTTCTTGACGGCTCGCAGCAGGGTGCCGGGGATGCCGAAGGGACAATCGTCATAGTGGGCGCCGATGGCGAGGATGGTGCGGGTCATGGCGGGTAGGAGTTAGGGATCAAAGCTGTGGAAACGCCGTTTGAGCGAGGCTTCTCGTCGGTGGAGATGAAATTATGCGGCAGGATCAAGCTTGTCATGTGGTGGCTTTTCCGCTTCCCATATGTCCATGAAATCCTTGGCTATCCTGCTTTGCCTAACAAGTCTCGTGTTCGCTGAAGCAGTGAAGGATCGTGAAGGGGCTGTGCGCGGTGACAAAGCACGATTTCAGAACGACACGCGGTGGAACTACTGCGATCTGGACACGGGCTTCCAACTGGCAAAGACAACAAGGAAACCGCTGCTCGTGGTTTTGCGCTGCGTCCCCTGCCTGTCCTGCGCTGGGATGGACGCGGCAGTTCTTGAGGAACCTTCGCTAGGTGCGCTGCTGGACCAGTTTGTGTGCGTGCGGCTGATCAATGCAAATGCGCTGGATCTGTTTCGCTTTCAGTTTGACTATGACCTCTCTTTTTCCGCGCTCATTTTCCATGGTGATGGCACGATCTATGGCCGTTACGGCTCTTGGCTGCATCAGAAGGACCCGCTGAATAAGACGACGGACAGCTTCCGCAAGTCACTGGAGGCCGCGCTGGTGGTGCATGCGGGCTACCCTGCCAACAAAGCGGTGCTGGCAGGTAAGCAGGGTGGTCCGGTGCCCTACAAGACGCCGGTTGAATTCCCCACACTCTCCGAGAAGTATGCCAGCAAGCTCGACTGGGACGGCAAGGTCGTTCAAAGCTGCGTACATTGTCACATGGTGGGAGATGCTTTCCGCGCCCACTACCGCAGCCAAGGCAAGCCGGTTCCACTAGAGTGGATCTATCCGCAGCCTTCGATCGAGGTGCTGGGCATCACCTTGGCCACCGATGCTGTGGCGAAGGTGGAGGCTGTGGAAGCCGGCACGCCGGGGGCTAGCGCGGGTTTTCAGCCGGGTGATGAGATCGTTGAGCTCAACCAGCAGCCGATGATCTCCATCGCCGATGTGAGTTGGGTGCTGCATCGTGCGCCGCCCAGCGGCATGCTTTCGGCCAAAGTGAAACGCAGCAGCGAGTTGACCGAGCTGCGCCTCACGCTGCCACCGGCTTGGCGGAACAAGTCAGACATCTCCAAACGCGTCGGCACTTGGCCGATGCGCGCGATGGCGTTTGGTGGTATGAAGATGGATGATCTCGACGACGCGTCGCGAGAGCGATTCGGCTTGGCGAAGGATCAGATGGCGCTCAAGGTTTTTTACGTAGGCCAATACGGTCCTCACGCCGCCGCGAAGAAGGCAGGCTTTCGAAAAGACGACATCTTCATCGAAGTCGGTGATCTGAAGGCCCGCATGAGTGAGAGTGCACTCATCGGTCAACTGCTCCTGAGTCATCTGCCCGGCGAGACCATCCGCAGTGTGGTTCTGCGGGATGGGCAACGCATGAATTTGGAACTGCCGCAGCAGTAGAGCTCGTGGATCTGTGAATGGATGCAAGTGCTTGGTCATCTAGGTGAGTCCATGGAAAAGCAACGGCCTGGATGAATTGCTGGCACAGGGGGCATTCATCGTTAAAGCATTCTGTCTTCCCATGGTCCCCCTTCTCGACGTCAACGCCCAGAACCACCCGCTCGAATCCGAACTGCAAGCCGCCTTCAATCAGGTGCTGAAGCATGGCCGCTTCATTATGGGACCTGAGATGGAGATTTTTGAAAAGGAAGTGACGGCTATGACTGGCGCGAAGCACGCCTTGGCGGTCTCGTCCGGCACGGATGCCCTGCTGCTCGCGCTGATGGCTTTGAATATTCAACCGGGCGACGAGGTGCTTTGCCCGGCCTTCACTTTTTTTGCGACTGCAGGGGCGGTTTCGCGTCTCGGTGCGGTGCCGGTCTTCACGGACATCTGCCCGATCTGTTTCAATATCGACATCAACGATGCCCGCCGCAAGGTGACGACCCAAACGAAAGCGATCATACCGGTGCATTTGTTTGGCCAATGCGCGGATATGGACCCGATCCTCTCGCTGGCCGCCGAGCACGGCCTAAAGGTCGTGGAGGACGCAGCGCAATCGATCGGCGCAGCTTACAAGGGTCGTCAAAGCGGCACGATGGGGCACTTTGGCACCTACAGCTTTTTCCCGAGCAAGAATCTCGGTGGATTTGGGGACGGCGGCATGTTGGTGACAAATGACGATGAGCTGGCGGAGTTTGCCCGCGTGCTTCGCGTGCATGGAAGCAAACCAAAGTATTACCACCACTATGTAGGTGGGAATTTCCGCATGGATACGCTGCAATGCGCTCTGCTCAGCGTGAAGGTGAAACGCTATGTTCAATACACTGCCGATCGCCAGCGCAATGCGGCGCACTACACCGCTGCACTGTCGAAGCTGCCGGGCATCGCGTTGGCGGATCCAGCGCACTGCAAATGTGCCGCGGCGCAAAGTGCGGCCCTCGCGGCCCAAGGCACCCAAATCGTTCTGCCGGTTGGTTACAGCCACAACACTCACATTTGGAATCAGTACACCCTGCGTGTGCTTGGGGCAGGGAAGCGTGATGCTCTCAAAGACCACCTCTTGGCGAAAAAGATCGGCTGCGAGGTTTACTACCCGGTCACGCTCGATCAGCAGCAATGCTTTGCTACACTGCCTGCCTCCAGCCTCAGCGGCTGTGAGGTGTCTCACCAGCTCGCTGGCGAAGTGCTGAGCATCCCGATCTACGGAGAGCTCACCGAAGCCCAGCGTGATGAGGTCATTGCAGCCATTGCAGAGTGGCTTTGAGGCACGATGGGGAAGTGGGGATCCTTTTCGACATTCTGTGGCAGAATGGGTCTAGCGAGATTCGGCTGCCAGTTTTTCGATCCACTTGCCCAGATTCGGCGGTCGAAAGGAGCGCATGCGAGCAAGCAGTGTTTCAGCTTCGGGTTCGACCAGAACGCAGTCGACATGCTCGGGCTTCAGAAAGCCAGTGGTGCTCATGTGCTGGATGAAGCGAGTGAGGCCGTCGAAAAATCCGCCCACATTCAGTAGACCTACAGGCTTGCTGTGAAAGCCGAGCTGGAGCCAAGTCAGTGTCTCAAACAGCTCGTCAAGCGTGCCAAATCCGCCCGGCAGGGCAATGAAGCCATCGCTCAAGTCCACCATCATCTGTTTTCGCTCATGCATGCTGGCAGTGACATGCAGCTCGGTCACACCCTGATGCCCCAGCTCTTTGTCCATGAGAGATTGCGGGATCACGCCAATCACCTTTCCCGCCTCCGCCAGTGCGCCATCGGCCACGGCACCCATCAGGCCCACATGGCCACCTCCATACACCACGGTGAGTCCTTCGCGAGCCAGAAAACCGCCCAGTGCACTCGCGGCTGCACGGTGTGCAGGATCGTTTCCGGGGTTGGAGCCACAATAGACGCCGATGCAATGAAGGTTGCTCATGAGGGCGGGTGTGTCGTAAAAGTGAACAAAGAGATGTGAATTAACCTCACATCTAATCGCGCACTTCTCACGTCTCATCTTTTTCTTTATCATGTCCACCCGCCGCTCTTTTCTTGCCTCCACTGGTGCTGCCACGCTCACCGGCTGCGAATTGCTCAGCTCCAAATCGCGTGGCGATTTCATTGATGCCCATGTGCATGTCTGGACGCCAGAGGTCGACAAGTATCCGCTGGCCCGCGGTTATGCCGTGAGTGACATGCGGCCGCCGAGCTTCACACCAGAGCAGCTGTTTGCTCACTGTCGGCCGGAAGGCGTGCGCCGGGTGGTTCTCATTCAGATGAGCTACTACCAGCACGACAACACCTACATGCTGGATGTGATGAAAGCGCATCCAGGCATCTTCAGCGGAGTGGCGATCGTGGATGAAAACGCACCTGACGTGGCTGCGACGATGGCGAAACTGGTGGAGCGTGGCGTGCGAGGCTTTCGCATCTCTGCTGGAGCACAGAAAAACCTGTCTGCCTGGCTCGGCAGCCCCGGGATGGCCGCGCTTTGGAAAACTGCCGCCGAGCTTCATGCCAGCGTCTGCCCACTGATCAATCCCGATACGTTGCCACTGATCGACAAGATGTGTGAGTGGTACCCGGACACGAGCGTTGTGATCGATCACTTCGCACGGGTGGGTATGGCAGGTGCAGCGCAGCCTACAGATGTCTCCGCCTTGCTGCGACTCTCTAGGCATCGCCTAGCGCATGTAAAGGCGAGCGCGTTTTACGCTCTGGGTGCCAAGAAAGCCCCCTACCTCGACATGGGACCGCTGATCCGCCAAGTGCGGGACGCGTTTGGGCCGCAGCGCGTCA
>JAFMIR010000079.1 GCA_017853885.1 Prosthecobacter sp. | reverse complement strand
TCAAAGGTAGAGCCCCAGATTGTGATTCTGGTTGTTGCGGGTTCGAATCCCGTCGGTCACCCCATTTTTTTCCTGCTCCCAGCCAAGGCGTCACACACGGAACAACGGCGAACAGAGAAATATGGAATCCCTTGAGAGTATCCTCGGCCATCCTTTCCGCCAGCTTCGGCTTCTCACGGAAGCTCTCACTCATGCCAGTGTGAGCTATGAGGCCCAACGCTCTGGGCTTGATAATCAACGTCTTGAGTTCCTTGGCGATGCGGTGCTCCAGCTCGCGCTTAGCCACGAATTGTTCGCTCGTTTATCGGAGTCCGATGAAGGTCAACTCACCAAGGCTCGCGCTCATCTAGTCAGCACCAAGTCCCTCGCCCGTCTCGCAAGAGAGATCGGGCTCGGAAGACACCTCATTATGGGTCGCGGCGAGGAAGCAAGTGGCGGGCGTGAACGTGATTCGACACTGGCGGATGCCCTTGAGGCCATCATCGGAGCCATTTACTTGGACGCTGGTCTTGATGCTGCAACACAGTTTGTCCTGCGTGTCTTGGGAGACGAACTGGATGGCTTGGGTCATGGTATCCTCGAGTCTAATCCCAAGGGGGAGCTTCAAGAGCGTCTGCAGGCCATCAATTCCGAAGCACCGGCTTACTGCATCATCGGCCAATCAGGTCCAGATCATGCCAAATCCTTCGAAGCATCCGTAACCTGGGGTGGAAGAGAGCTGGGCCGCGGGGCAGGGAAAAGCAAAAAAGAAGCCGAAGTCCAAGCCGCCTGCGCTGCTCTAGCCAATCCAGCATTCGAAACCGTTATCAGTGCCATTTCGTGAACAACTTGTGAGCAAAAGCACCAACAAACCCGGAGTCTATGCGAGGAACTCGGATAAGACTCAGTTGTTGAAGATTGCTCACACTCGTTCCCATTTTCATTCACAGCCGAATGGCATGTGGAACCCCACAATTTGAGGGATGGAACACGCTTCTTGCGCTTATCCACACTCTTTACGGCTAAGGAATGATCTGCCCTTTATCCTTCATCTTCATAAGCGTTGTGAAGAAACTCATCTTCCGTGTTTCACTCCTTCGGTTCGCGGCTGTCTTTCTATCTGTCAGTTCTTTGAAGAGCTGTCTTTTATCTTATTCTTGGGTCTGACGACGCTGTCCGCGTTCGATTCAGTGCCGCAGCTTTTACCTCGTATTGAAGCTATTGATCTAAATGTTTACGACTACGCAACGTGCGAAGCTTCTCGATTTGCTCAATACTGGCCGTGATGATTCGCTATGTTCCCTGCGCTGCGTAGGCAACCGCTTCTTTATTGACCTAGAAGCAGCTATAGCTGCTTCGATATTTTCAATTTATTTTGCCTGTTATAGGTAAGTCTTTCTCAAGAGAAGCGTAGTTTTTTGGTTGGCCTTTTGACGCACATGGACAGCCTGACATCATCCATCAATAGCTGCTTCAGTCCGGCTCATGGAGACATTCTGCGAGTCGGTTCAAGTCGTCGCGGATTTCTACAAACGGGTCTAGCAGGACTCGCGGGAGTGTCCATGCCCTTGCTGTTCAAGCAACAGGCTTTAGCTGTTTCTACAGGCAAGGCGATGAGCAGGAAAAACGTCATTCTCTTTTGGCTTTCCGGAGGGCCAAGCCACATCGACATGTGGGATCCAAAGCCTGATGCGCCATCCGAGGTCAGGGGCCCGTTTGGCCACATCCCCACCCAGGTACCCGGCATCCATGTCTGCGAGCATCTGCCACTGACCGCCAAGATCATGGACAGGCTCACCCTGATTCGCTCTGTTGATTGCAGCGCCAGCAATCACACGCCTATTACCATGCAAGCTTGTAATCCTTTGGCGAAGCGGACCAATGATGGACGTGATGGCGGTGGTTGGCCTTCCATGGGTTCCATTGCCGCCAAATTTCGGGGGGCCAACGCTCCGGGCATTCCTGGTTATGTAGCCCTCGCAGATTCGCTCGTCTCCGATGTGTGGGGTGCCGGGCATATGGGTGGTGATTTTGAACCGGTCAGCGGCAAGGACCTCTCTGGGCGTCTTACTCTATGTGAGGGACTCACCATCGAGCGCCTCGGGACTCGACGTGATCTTCTCGATCAAATGGATGGATGGAAGCGCCGCGTCCATGGACACGAGCAAATCGCTGCTACCGATCGGCACACACAGCAGGCTTATGAGGTTCTGATGACCGGAGCTGCCCAGCGGGCCTTTCAGCTGGATGCCGAGACACCTGCTATGCGTGATCGCTATGGACGCGACAGCCTAGGCGAAAAGGCTCTCCTTGCTCGCCGCCTTGTGGAAGCGGGTTCTACTTTTGTCACCGTGAGCGGTGCTTGGGGTTACTTCGACCATCATGGCGATGAGGTACGCTGGGGTGGCATCAAAAAAGGTCTCACCCCCCTGTTGCCTAGCGTGGATCGTACTTTACACGCCATTGTGACCGATCTTGAAGATCGTGGTCTGCTCGATAGCACGCTCATTCTCATGCTGGGTGAGTTTGGCCGTAGCCCAACCATCAATAAAAATGCCGGCCGAGACCATTGGCCGCGTGTGATGTCCATGGTTGTTGCCGGCGGTGGACTGCGACATGGTCAGGTTATCGGCAGTACCGACAGTCAAGGTGGTGATATCGAAAGTCGCCGCGTGGCCCCTGGCGATCTCGCCGCTACGGTTTTCCATCATCTCGGCATTAACCCTAATTCCCATTGGATTGATCCCCAAGGTCGTCCCCGTCCTATTGTTGCAGACGAAGGCTCCGTCATAACCGAATTGGTCGGCTGACAGTCTACCAGTATCGTTTCAAAATTTCGTATTAGTTCTTAATAAGAAAGATTGGAGTAGGTATATGCTTATACCTACTGGATTATCAACGATTCTAGTCGAACACAGTATAACCTCATGCACTGACTCCTAGTTTTCGGTTTCGGCTTCACCGCTGCCGCGTTTCAGCATGATACCCAACAGGGCAATATCTGCCGGTGTGACGCCTTGGAGGCGGGCGGCCTGGCCGAGGGTAGTCGGTTTGGCAGCGGTGAGGCGGTGGCGGGCTTCGGTTTTGAGCGCGGTGATGGCGGCGTAGTCGAAATCGGCGGGGATGATTTTTTCTTCCATCCGGGCGGTGCGGGCGACGAGGTCTTCCTGCCGGGTGATGTAGCCAGCGTATTTGACGTCGTTTTCGACCAGGGTCCAGACCTCGGGCGTGAACTTGGCGCGTAGGTCGGCAGGGAGTTGGTCGGGGGTGTTTTCGGGCCGCTTAAGCCACTTTTCGGCAGAGAGGCCATCGAGACGGGTTTCTGAGAGAAGGGTCTTGGCGGCTGAGACCGCGTCGAGTTTAGTTTGGGTGTAATTTTGCCGGAAGTCGGAGACAAGACCGATCTGGGCGGCAAGGGGGGTCAACCGGAGGTCACAGTTGTCTTGGCGGAGGAGAAGGCGGTATTCAGCACGAGAGGTGAAGAGGCGGTAAGGCTCGGTCGTGCCTTTTGTCACGAGGTCGTCAACCATGACGGCAAGGTAGGCTTGGCTGCGCTGGAGGAGGAAGGGGGGGCGGCCCTGGACCTTGAGGGCGGCATTGGCCCCAGCGATGAGGCCCTGGCCGGCGGCTTCTTCATAGCCGGAGGTTCCATTGATCTGCCCGGCGAAGTAGAGGCCTGAAACGCGCTTCGTCTCCAGAGTGGTGTGGAGCTGGGTGGGCGGGCAGTAGTCGTATTCGACGGCGTAGCCGGGGCGGATGATCTCGGCTTTCTCCAAGCCGGGGATGGACCGGATGAAGTCATACTGGACCTCGAAGGGCAGGGAGGTGGAGACGCCGTTAACGTAGAATTCGCGTGTGTGGCGTCCCTCGGGTTCGAGGAAGATTTGGTGGCGCTCCTTCTCGGCAAAGCGGACCACCTTGTCCTCCACGGACGGACAGTAGCGAGGGCCAACACCCTCGATTTTGCCCGAATACATGGCCGATTTGTGAATGTTTGCCCGGATGATGTCGTGTGTCTGGGGGGTGGTGTATGTGATCCAGCAGGGAATTTGTTCCACGTGGAACGTTTCAGCCCGCCAAGAATTGAGGGTGAACTGGTTCGGACCGGTGCTCGGGAGGGTGGAGTGCTCGATTTTGGCCTCTGGCTCATCCTCGGGCAAGGTACCCGAGAGGTAGCTGAAGCGCGGGGCGGGCTCATCGCCGGGTTGGAGGTCACACTTGGAAAAGTGGATGCTACGACCGTTCAGGCGGCATGGGGTTCCGGTTTTGAATCGCTCAACGGTGAAGCCGAGTGCTCGAAGACTATCGGATAAGGTGGAGATGCTGTCGCCCATGCGTCCACCGGCTTGGTTCTGCTGGCCGACGTGGAGTAGGCCGCGCATGAAGGTCCCGGAGGAAATGACGATCGCTTTGGCCCGGTAGATCATGCCGAGAGAGGTCCGGACACCAGTGATGGCATCGTTTTCGACGAGAATCTCGGCAGCGTTGCCTTGGTGCAGGTCTAGGTTGGGCTGGTTCTCGATCAGCCACTTCATGCGGAATTGGTAGGCCTTCTTGTCGCACTGGGCGCGGGGGGCCTGAACGCTGGGGCCCTTACGGGCGTTCAGCATGCGGAACTGGATGCCCGTGGCGTCCGTGTTCCGGCCCATGACCCCGCCGAGGGCGTCGATCTCCCGCACGACATGCCCTTTGGCCAGACCGCCGATGGCGGGGTTGCAGGACATCTGGGAAATGGTGTCGAGATTCTGGGTGAGGATGGCCGTCTGGCAGCCTAGGCGTGCCGCTGCCATGGCAGCCTCCACGCCGGCGTGACCGGCTCCGCAGACGATGACATCGTAGTGCTTCGGGAAGGTGTAGAGGCTCATGGAAGGGAGGCAGTGCAGGTGAGAAAAAGGCCAGAAAGGAGGGCAGAGGGTTCTCCTACTCGAACTCGCCCTCGATGCCATGGATGGAGAAGGGACAGCTCAGAGTTCAGAGATCCGCACGGAAAACACCACTATAACATAGGCGGACTCTTGTTCCATGTGGAACGTGAGGGCAAATGTGGGGTGGGTGAAGCGTGCCTGCATACACCCCAAGCGCAACAGCTCACTTGCCTTTGGCACCCTTCCCGCTAGTATCCAGTTCCCTCATGGCCAAGACCAAAGCCTCTTCCAAATCCGGATCAACTCCAGTCACCGCACACGCCTCAGCCCCAATCAATCAGAAGCTGACAGCAGCGGATAAAGTGAACCTTTATCGCCAGATGGTACGCATCCGTCGCTTCGAGCAGGTGTCTCTCCAGCACTACCAAGCGGGACGCATGGGGGGCTTCCTTCATCTTTACATCGGCCAGGAATCGGTGGCAGTCGGTACGGTTTCCGTGATGGGTCCGGACGATCACGTTATTACTGCCTATCGTGATCATGGCCATGCTTTGGCGGTCGGTATGGGTATGAATGAGTGCATGGCTGAGTTGTTTGGCAAGGTCACCGGTTGCTCCCGCGGCAAGGGCGGTTCGATGCATTACTTTGCACCAGAGAAAAACTACTGGGGCGGCCACGGCATCGTCGCTGGCCAGACCCCGCTCGGCCTCGGTCTCGCTTATGGTTTGAAATACCGCGGCATCAAAGGCGCCGCCCTCTGCTTCCTCGGCGACGGCGCGGTGAACCAAGGTGCCTTTCATGAGTCGCTGAATCTCGCCGAACTTTGGGATCTGCCGGTGATTTATGTGATCGAGAACAACGGCTACTCGATGGGAACCAGCCAAAGTCGATCTTCTGCCTATGTAGAGTATCTTGCCAAGCGTGCAGAAGGATATGGTATGGCGTGGGAACAGTTCAACGGCGAGGACATCTATGAAGTTCGCGCCGGAGTTGGCAAAGCCATCGAACGCGCCCACACTGAATCGAAGCCAAGCATCCTCGAAATCGCCACCTACCGCTGGGAAGGCCATTCGGTAGCCGATGCCAATAAGTTCAAATACCGCACGAAGGAAGAGGTTGAGAAATTCCAAAGCGACCACGACCCAATCCAAGTGTGGAAGCGCAACCTTATCAAAGAAGGCGTCGCCACGGAGGAAGAACTGAAAAAGATCGATAAAGAGGCACAAAAAGAGGCTGAAGACTCGGCTGAATTTGCTAAGAATAGTCCTTATCCCGAGCCGGAAACCATTTTCGAAGACGTTTATTGGGAAGTGGACAACAAGACCGAAGCAGGCCAGACAGGTCGACACTTCTTTAACGATTGAAACGCTTGTCACTGCGAGTGAGTTAAGGAAAGACAACTATCGGTTATGACCGATGCGGCACAAAAGTTGTCCGAGAACTGCCGCACAGCTTGGCGTTGTTTTGTGGCTTGCCATGAAAACGCTCTTCCTCGCTCTCTTTGCGGCCTCTGGCCTGCATGCTACGACACAGATCTCTTGGAAGCGCCTGCAGCTGCACGGTGATTTTTACTCTGAAGGCGCCGCCATCGGCGACATCAATGGCGATGGAAAACCGGACGTCGTCGCCGGGCCGTTTTGGTGGGATGGGCCCACCTTTGAGAAAAAGCATGCCTACTACGAGCCGAAGATCTTTTCGATCAATGGCTACTCGGACAACTTCTTCGCCTACGTCCACGATTTCAATACGGACAAACGGAACGACATCCTCATTCTCGGCTTTCCCGGCAAAGAAGCGCGGCTTTACCTGAATCCCGGCACGCACGACGACAAACCGTGGCCCATGCATCTCGTCGCCGATGGGGTGGACAACGAATCGCCCGTCTTCACCGACATCACTGGCGATGGCAAACCGGAGATCGTGTGCAGCAACGGCGGGAAGTTTGGCTGGTTCGCTCCGAATTGGGACAAACCGACCGAGAAATGGCGCTTCGTCGCCTTCACCAATGACATGAAGGTCGCGAAGTTCACCCACGGCCTCGGCGTCGGCGATGTCAATGGTGATGGGAAGCTCGATCTGCTCGAAGCACGGCGCTGGTGGGAAAACAACGGCACCGACAAATGGACTCAGCATAACTTCGCTGCTGGCGTCGGTGGTGGTGCGCAGATGTTCGCGTATGATTTCGATGGCAACGGCACGAACGACGTCTTCACCAGCCTCGCCGCGCATCGCTACGGCGTGGCCATTTTCCTCCAGAACAAACCCGATCCGGACAAGCCGATATGGAACCGTGTCATGCTCGCCAGCGAGCAGCCGCAAGACAACAACTACGGCATCGTCTTCAGCCAGCCACACGCTGCGTTTCTTGCGGACATCGACGGCGATGGCGTGCAGGACATCGTCACTGGCAAACGCTACTGGGCGCACAACGGCCACGATCCCGACGAGCGCGGCCACCGCGTCATCTACTGGTATCAAACGAAGCGCGATGGCAAGGGCGGCGTCGATTTCGTGCCGCATCTCATCGACTCTAACTCGGGTGTTGGCGTCGATGTGCAGGTCGGAGATGTGAATGGCGACAAACTGCCCGACATCGTCGTTGGCAACAAAGCGGGCGTCTTCATCCTCACGCAGGAGCGGAAGGACACCACCGCCGACCTCACGCCAAAGAAGCTCTACGGCCCCGCGCTCAAACCGCAGGCCGAATACGCCAAAGGCCAGTCGCACGCTGATGCCTTGAAGTCCATGCAACTCCCCGGCGGCTTCAAAGCCGAGCTCATCGCCGCGGAGCCTGACCTCGTGCAGCCGATGGCCTTCACCTTCGACGAACGCGGCCGGATCTGGGTCGTGGAAGGAAATAGCTACCCGCAGCCTCGCGAAGTTGGGAAAGGCCAGGACCGCATCAAAATCCTCGAAGACCAGGACGGCGACGGCACCTTCGAGACGAAGAAAATCTTCTGCGAAGGCCTGAACCTCGTCAGTGGCATCGAGCTGGGGTTGGGTGGTGTATGGGTGGGGGCTGCACCGTATTTGATGTTCATCGCAGACAAGGATCACGATGATAAACCGGATGAGGCGGATGTGACGAATCCTGTTCCCGGCTTGAACTTCAAAGCGCAGATCCTTTTGGATGGCTGGGGCTCCCAAGACACTCACGAAACGCTCAACAGCTTTATCTGGGGCCCGGACGGCTGGCTTTACGGCTGCCATGGCGTCTTCACGCACAGCCGCGTCGGCAAGCCAGGCATGCCGGACGACCAGCGCGAGCCCATCAATGCCGGCGTGTGGCGTTACCATCCCGTGCGGCATGAGTTCGAGGTCTTCGCGCATGGCACCAGCAACCCGTGGGGGCTCGATTACGACCAGCATGGCGAGTGGTTCGTCACCGCGTGCGTCATTCCGCATCTCTACCACATCGTTCCTGGCGGCCGATACCACCGACAGGCCGGGCAGCACTTCAACGCGCACACTTACGAAGACATCAAGACGATCGCCGACCACGCGCACTACGCCGGCAATCCGCGACCCGATGTCACCTTCGACAAAACGACCGGCTCAGGAGTGATGAACAACGACACCAACGCGCTCGGCGGCGGACACGCGCACTGCGGCCTCGCCATCTACCAGAGCAGCCTCTTCCCACCGACGTATCGCAACCAGCTCCTCTTCGGCAACCTCCACGGCCATCGCCTCGTCGCGAACTACACCGACCCGCATGCCAGCACCTACATCGGCAAACACGCCGCCGACTTTCTCCGTGCGAACGACATGCACTTCATCCCCGTCACGCAAAAGGTCGGCCCCGACGGCGCCCTCTACGTCAGCGACTGGAGCGACCAGCAAATCTGCCACCGCGGCAGCGGCGCCGT
>JAFMIR010000042.1 GCA_017853885.1 Prosthecobacter sp. | reverse complement strand
ACCACCCGTTCCCATTCCGAACACGGAAGTGAAACGCTGTTGCGCCGATGATAGTTGGGCGATAGGCCCCGCGAAAGTAGGACGTTGCCAGATTCAATCGCCCCATCTCTTGAAAAAGAGGTGGGGCGTCTTTTTGTGTATGCTCTTCTACATAAGAGCTTTTTTGCAATCTCTGACCTTCGACCATGCCTGGTTACCGTGCTAAAAACATGAAAAAGTGGTTAAAATTGGCCACTTAAAAAACCATCGACATCGGGAAATGTGCGGCGTGAACTCATGAAAGTCGTTCACTTGCACGTCATCTCGCGGTACCACTCTCGAAATCCTTCGCCGTAGGATGCAATCAAGCAGCATGCTGGAGTGTGATTCCTTTTTATGCGTAGCAGTGTTCTGACATTGAAACGAAAGGCCCAGTGATCCATCTGCGCTAAACGCCAAGCTAACTCTGAATGGATTTCGTTTTTGAATATCGCCAGTTGGCTTGGCTTGCTTATTCGAGGGTTCATGCTTTTACCAAGATGAAGCTAACCGCCTAATCATTCTTCAAGCCGCTTATCCTTTGCCGAGCGGAAGAGAACCGCCACGCCAAAAGTGACGGCAGTTCCGAAAAGGATGCGCCACGGAAACTCGATGATCGGCATCCAAGTTGGACGGGTGAACCCACAACCAAGTCCCAAAGTCTTTGCGACATCGATATCTAATCCACTCAAGTAGCCGACCACCAAAAATCCGGCGAGCATGGCCAAGGCGTTGCCAAGATCATTGCCGCGGCCTTTGGTGAAAAGTCCTAGCATGAAAACACCCAGCAAAGAGCCGTAAGTGTAACCAAAAATGCCTAAAATGATCGGGATGATGCGCAGTGTTGGATTATGCGCTTTCACCCAAGCTGTGCCAAGAGCCACGGAGATGAGCAGCACCGCAAAGAGAACCGTCCCGAACCGCAACACACGCACCCTGCCCGCATCCGTAGCAGGCTCACCAAACCAGCGAAAGTGAAAGTCACGGACATAACTGGTCGCTAGTGAATTCAGTGCTGTGCTAAGTGAACCCATGGCTGTGGCAAGCACTCCCGCGACGACAAGGCCGCGCAGTCCCACGGGCATCGAAGTCAGAATAAAAAATGGAAACACTTGGCTGCTATCAGCCGTGCCGGCGGCCTTCCTTGGCAGGACTAATTCGGGGTGCTGTTGGTAGAATGCAAAAAGCAGTATCCCAATACTGAGCACCATGAAGTTTACCGGAATGTCAGCCACCCCGGAAAGAATCGTGGCGCGGGCGCTTTGGTGCTTGTCCCTCGCGCTGAGCATGCGCTGCACCATATCTTGGTCGGTGCCATGTGTGGCCAATGTGACGAAAGTTGAGCCGAGAAAAGCTGCCCAAACCGTGTACTCGGTTTCCAATACCCCTTTGACCCAGCCCCACAGGCCTGCATGGCCAACTGAAGGAGCACCCCAATCGACGAAAGCAGGCTGCTGAATGGTTTTCCCTAGGACATCCCAGCCGCCAGTTTGTGAAAGGAGATGCCAGAGGCTGAATCCGAGCGCTGAAAAAAGGATCACGACTTGGATCACATCCGTCCAGATTACCGCACAGATACCTCCCAGCGTGGTGTAGATGGCCGTGAGCAAAGTAATGGCTACTAAGGCGGCTGCGTAGAGCCAAAACTCCTGCATGGGTGTGGTTTGAGGATCGACAAACACTTTCCATCCCAGAACCAAGAGCACGGTGGGCACCCAGAGGCGTGAACCACTTGCTAGAAGGCGCGTCACAAGAAATATAGCTGAAGAAATGCGCCGTGTTCGCGGACCGAATCGGATCTCCAGAAACTCATATACGCTGACCACATTGTGCTTGTAGTAGGCTGGGATAAAGAACGCGCTAACAACCACTCGCGCCAAAAGGTATCCTACCATCAGTTGGATGTAAGTGTAGTTCCGCAGCGCATAACCCTCCCCTGGCGCGCCAAAGAATGTCCCGGCACTAATCTCGGCGGCAAGAATGGAAGCCAAAACGGCCCACCATGCGATTTGCCGGTCGCCCAACGTAAAGCCCTCCATGCTGCCACTTTTGCTGCGCTGAGACAATCCAATACCCAAAATCAGTCCGAAGTAGGCCAAAAGAACGAGTGCGTCGATGAAATAAGCTGTCATGGGCAAATGAACTTACCCTTTGTCCTCGGGTTCGGGCAATCGAGAATTCCCCAATATAAAACATGAATGTGAATATGCGAGCTCTAACAACCTTGAGTTCACCATCATGATGCATCGAGCTTGAGAATGGGTGGAGGCAATCTGCGAGGTGTCGCTCAGAGCAAACCACGGGCTAGCGTCATCTTGGCAACGCCTCCTATCCGGATGCTGGGCCTCATTCATGTCTTGAATTTCCCGATGCCGAGTCGCATAGGCCATGCGTTTCCTTTGCAATCTGCCAAACGAGTTGCCAACCGGCCAAACAAACCACCCACTAGCCGTGCGTGGAGGGATGTGTTTGATCTGGTGGAGCTTGTGTTGTCCAAGAAGCCGTTCAAAACGCGGACGGTGCTTGATCACATCACACCACAGGCCTTTGGCTTCGCCGTGGCGCTATTAGTGAGACGTATCGAGAAGGAAAAGCGCCGCGTGTGGATTCTTTGTCCAGATGTGAAAACGCAGGACCACGTGCACGCCGATCTTGGCGTTTGGCAGTGCCCTTCTCTCTATCTTCCACGTCTTGGGCAGGTTGTGGAAGGTGCGCTCGCCGATCCGGAGATTCTAGCCGAGCGCACCGCAGTGCTCAGTCAAGTATTGGAAGTTGAATCACCCATGCTGGTGCTTTGTGCGCATAGTCTCAGTGAGCCCGCGCCGAGCCTCGCGGAGATGACGGCACAAAAACGCGTGTTCAAGATTGGAGAAAAACTGAATATCGAGATTCTGCTCAAACAGCTGACGGAGGCCGGTTACGAACGCGTGCCCGTGGTCACGGAACGCGGCCACTTTGCGCGGCGCGGCGGCATTGTGGACTTCTTTTCATGGCAGGCTGAAGAACCGCTGCGCTTGGAATTTTTTGACGACGCATTGGAGTCGATCCGCGCCTTCGATTTGCACAATCAATCGTCCATCCGGCAAATCGAAAGCACCAGCGTCATTCTGACCATGAATGAAACTGCTGATGAAGGCGGGCGTGTGTGCGATTATCTACAAAGAGACGACTTCATCATTCAAATTGAAGGCGATGTAACCTTTCAGGCACACGCACGCATTCTTAGCGGTGCGGCAGAGGTCGAGGGCATGGAGGATTATTCTGCGGCTATTCATGAAAATCCACTCGGCGTTTTCGACGCGTCGGATTTCGTGTTGCATGAGGCGCGGCGGGAACTTTTTAAACGTCAGATCACGGAATGGGATAAGGCAGGATGGCGCACGGTGATCTTTTTCCACAATGAGGCTGAGCGCGAGCGTTTCAACGAATTGCAGAATAGGCTGCCTTCGTCTGTCGAAACGAAGCTAGGGCTGCTATATCGTGGATTCACGGTTCCGGCAGCTAAATTGGCCATTTTAACCGGCGCGGAGATTTTTGGACGTCATCAGCACGTTCGCCGCGTGCGTGGCTCAAAGCTCGATGAGGCCGAAACGCTGCGCAAGGCTCGAGATGTGCTCAGCGAGTTGCGCGAGGGCGATCTCGTTGTGCATGCTGAACATGGCATTGGTCGTTATGCGGGCATCGAGGTGCGCGAGGGCGGTAAAAAGGAGGAGGTGCTTGTTTTGCACTATGCGGACAGCGCAAAGCTCTTCGTGCCGCTGGCCCATGTGCATCTGGTGTCTCGCTATGTTGGCGTTGGCGGCAAGTCTCCTTCGCTCAGCAAGCTCACCGAGACGCGCTGGAAGAAGACTCGAGCCATCGCGGAGAAGAGCGTCGAGGACTTTGCGAAGCGGATGCTCAGCGTGGCGGCGGAACGTCAGACATTGAAGGCCTACTCGCATCCGCCGGATACGAAGTGGCAGGTGGAGTTCGAAGAGTCGTTTTTGTACCGTGAAACGCCCGATCAGCTCCGCAGCACGGAGGAGATCAAACGCGACATGGAGGCCGAAAAGCCGATGGACCGGCTCCTCTGCGCCGATGTGGGCTTTGGGAAGACCGAGGTCGCTATCCGGGCCGCGTTCAAAGCAGTCATGGGAGGCCGCCAAGTCGCCATCTTAGTCCCGACGACTGTTTTGGCCCGACAGCATTGGGAAAACATCCGCCAGCGCATGAGCGAGTTTCCCGTGAAGGTCGAAATGCTCTGCCGCCTCACCCCCATGAACAAGGAGCGGGAGATTGTGAAAGGCATTAGTGAAGGCACGGTCGACATCGTCGTCGGCACCCATCGGGTCATCTCTAAGGACGTACGCTTCAAGAATCTCGGCCTCGCCGTGATCGACGAGGAGCAGCGCTTCGGTGTGAAGCACAAAGAAAAGTTTAAAGACCTTTTTCGGCTCGTCGATGTGCTCACGCTCAGTGCCACGCCGATTCCGCGCACGCTTTACCTTGCGTTGATGGGGATGCGTGACATGAGCACTATCGAGACCCCGCCGCCAAACAAGCAGGCCGTACAGACGCAGATCTGCCCGTATGACGAGCGTGTGATCAAGCAGGCCATCGATACCGAGATCGAGCGCGGTGGGCAGGTTTTCTTTCTTCACAACCGCGTCGCCACCATCGAAAAAGTTGCTCAGCGTATCCGCGAGCTCTGTCCAAAGGCACGTGTGCTTGTAGGCCATGGTCAGATGGACAGCGAAGGTCTGGAGGACATCATGCATACCTTTGTTGATGGCGAAGCTGACGTGCTCGTGTGCACCACGATCATCGAAAGTGGGGTTGATATCCCGAATGCCAACACCATCATCATCGACCGTGCCGACCGCTTTGGGTTGGCGGATTTGTATCAGCTCAGAGGTCGTGTGGGTCGTGGCGGTCTGCAAGCTTATGCATATCTGCTTTTGCCACGCGATGCAGTCACCGCAGGTGACGCGCGCAAACGTGTGAACGCCATTAAGCAATACGCCGGCCTCGGTAGTGGCTTCAAAATCGCTTTGCGTGACCTCGAGATCCGCGGCGCCGGAAATTTGCTCGGCACCGAGCAAAGTGGCCACATTGCCGCCATCGGGTTCGATTTGTACTGTCAAATGCTGAAGCAAAGCGTCGCGAGAATGCAGGGCCGCCGCATCGCGCGTCCGGTTGAGGTCGGATTACGTGCAGACTTTCTTGTCATGAGCGAGGCGCTGATGTTGCAGGCCGCCCAAGGTGCCACTCCCGCTTATTTGCCGTCTGCTTTCATCGAAGACGCCAAAATGCGCATCACTGCCTACCGTCAGCTTGGCGAGATTATGACACGCAAAGAGCTCGAGGAGCTTGAAGGTCAGTGGAGGGATCAATTCGGTGAAAAATTGCCCCACGCTGTCACGAATCTGCTTACTTGCGCGGCCATTCGCCTCGCTGCTGCCCACGCTGGCATCAGTGACGTCGAGATCAAAGAGCAGAAGCTCATTCTCACCCGCCACAGCAAGTTAGTGATGGTCCAAGGCAAGTTCCCTCGCCTCAAGGCAACCTTGGGCTATAAACAGCTCAAGGAGGCCCTAGAGATGGTTCGCTCGCTTTAAAAGCATCTGTGGATAGAGCCCAAAGGCATCGGAAAACGTTCTTTGTTTCTCTGCTCGCAGAAGTTCCGACTGAATCGATTCTAGAAGTGCCTGCGATTCAGGATACAGCTCAGGCGAAAGAACCTCGGATCCATGAGCAAGATGTTTTGCGGTGTGCGCTGAGCTTGCGCAACGATTCAGCCAGCATTTCGATGGCGGCCAACCTTCTATACTTTCATTTTACACGCTGATTCATGTCGAATCTACCCAGTCTATTTGGTGTCGCTCATGGTTTACGTGCGTGGCACGACCCCTTATTCATAGCGGCTTTGTGGCTGGATTTCAGGATTCACTTTCTTCTTCCAGCAAAACTGGAGAAAAGGTGCTGTAACACATGTTTGACTAAAAGATCGATCATGGCACCCACGAGTATGCCAAGCACCGCCGCGATGCTCGCTTGCGCAAGCCAAGCGAGCAGGCCATGCAGCGACGGTAAAAGTGAGGCTAGGGCTTCTGCGGCGTGATGAATCACCTTTTCCGGCTTGTGGACGCCGAGTTCGTGAAGCCCATGGATGAAGATGCCACCGCCGACCCACAGCATGGCGATCATGCCGATGAAACTCAGCAGTTTCAAAAACACAGGCATGCCTGTCACGATGATCCTGCCGATCGCGCGCACCACTCCCATGCTGGATTTTGCCATCGCGAGGCCTGCGTCATCCGCTTTCACGATGAGCGCGACGGCCCCATATACTAGCAACGTCATGCCGAGCCCGACTACGGCGAGAACAAAGGACTGCATCCAAAGTGGCGAGGTGGAAACAGCAGCAAGCGTGATGGCCATGATCTCTGCGGATAGAATAAAATCTGTGCGGACGGCGCTTGAAATGCGTTCCTGCTCCAAATCGTTCGAATGCGGGGCTGGCGTAGCATCGCTCTTGCCTTCATGAAGAACGGGACGGATGAGTTGGAGCACCTTATGATAGCCCTCCAAGCAAAGAAAAGCGCCACCGGCCATCAGCATGGGCGTGATGACCCATGGTGCGACTAGACTGAGCCCCAGTGCACCCGGCAAAAGGATGAGCAGCTTATTTTTCAGCGAGCCTTTCGCGATTTTCCTGATGATAGGCAGCTCGCGCTCAGCGCAAAGACCCACCACATATCGAGGTGTGACTGCTGCATCATCAATCACAATCCCTGCAGTCTTTCCACCGGCTTTCGCGGCCATCGCGCCGGCATCATCGAGCGAAGCGGCGGCCACTTTGGCTAGCGCGGTGATGTCATCCAGCAAAGCGATGATTCCGGAGGTCATGAAAAGCTTCCCTGACAGCTGGGATTCAAATGCGGTATCATATCACGTGTTTAGGAATGTCCTCAGAGTCACGGCAGGTATCTCAGGGAGCCGATGATTGGTAGCGGGAAGGCTGGATAGGGCATCTTAAGCCGTTAGCTGAGAGCCATGCAGGAATAAAAAGCTCCGCTGGCTGTCAAAACAAACGCGGAGCCGCAATAACCGGCTCCGCGTTAGAAAAAGAGAGTGCCAAATACGAGAATTTTATTTCGTCTTGTTGGCCTTATCGTATTTCACTTTGCACTTCGGGCAGCAGAAATAGACCGTTTTACCATCGGCAGTCTTGCTCTTGACGTTTACATCAATGGGTTTTCCGCTGATGGGGCAGACATCAGCCGCAAAAGTGGCGGAGGCAAAAGCGAGGGTGGCTAGTGTGAGAAGGGCTTTCATAAGGAGGAGAGTTGAGGGTGGATTAAAGGTGGCCCGGATGGGTGTCGATATTCAACGTGGCGAGGTTGAAAAATCTTCAAGCGCCTGTTTCGAAAGGCTTCTCAGGCTTTTTCTACCGGCCGGATCATCAAGACGATGACGACCGAGATGATGCAGAGACTGGCAAACACGCCAAAGCTCACATTCAGAGGTACTTTAAGGTCGTTCATCCAGCCAAAGACCCAGTCCGCAAGGCCGCCGCTGAACATGCTGACGAAGTTCATGACCCCATAGCCGGTGGCACGGAGTTGCGGGCGGGCGATCTGCGAGAGGATCGGCATGTTGTTGATGTCAAAGAAGCCCCAACCGATGCCGAACAGGACGAGTGAGCTGATGGCGAGCCCAAAGGAATGCATCGCGGGCGCATTGCCCACACCGAAGAGCGCTGGGATGATTAGAATCATGCCGAGCGCACTCACTTGGATGCGTCCGCGCGGAGTCGATTTCATGCGACGGTCTGCCAGCCAGCCGCCCAAGATCGCGGAACCGATGGCCGCTCCCTGCCAGTAGATGGAGGCGGACATGCCCGCGATGCCCTGGCTAATGTTGAACTCCTTTTGCAGGATGGACGGCATCCAATCCCGCACGACCCACGCTGCCACGGCAGGCAGAGTGAAGTAGAGCACGAGCAGGAGGTAGGAGATGTTGGTGAGCAACTCGCGTCCGGCGGCGAGAACCGAGAGTCTCCTACCGGCAGTGCTCGCCGCACGCGGGGCATCTTTCAGCAGGATCAACAACGGCACGGCATAGAGGATGCCAGCGAGGCCGGTGTAATCAAAAGCACCACGCCATCCAAAGTCGGGCCACTCGTTCACAAAGCCTGCGAAGCCGCCGATCATCACGCCACAGTAGATGCCCATCTGATGCACGCCCACCGCCCGCGAACGCGTGCCGCCTGTGTGATAGTCCGCGATCATCGCCAGCGCCGCCGGAATGTAGAAAGCCTCGCTTACGCCCATCGCTGTGCGTGTCCAGAGCAGTTCTTGGTAGCTTTGCACCTGTCCGGTGTACCAAGTGATGGCCGACCACACCACAAGGCTGCCGGTGATGGTATATTTGCGGCTGAAACGATCCGCGATGTAGCCACCGATAGGACTGAAGAAGGCGTACACCCATTTGAATTGTCCCAGCATGTAGCCCCAATTCGTTTCGCTGCCGATGCTGGTAATGTCCTGCATCACACTGACCTTCATCGAGGCGATCATCTGCCGGTCGAGGTAGTTCAGCAGCGCCACGGGGAAAAGTAGCGCGACGATGGTCCACGCGTAGCGGCCGGGGGAGGTGGGGTTTTCACTCATGAAAGGCCATCGAAGCGTAACGTGCCGTTTTGGGCAAGATTGAAGCGATGCGGCCCTTTGTCGGCTCAATGACGATGCTTGATCCTCTGTGGCGATTCGGCCAAAGAGAAGGCATGAAGCCCCTTCTCGCTCTCATTGCCCTTTTTGCCATTTACGGTGCCGTTGCCGCCGATGACCTCGTGCCTGCGCAGGAATGCCGTCCACGTGCCGGCCTGCCGAATTTCCTCGCGAAGGCGAACACGCCCGGCGCGGCGGTGAAGATTGGCTATCTCGGCGGTTCGATCACGGCGCAGAACGGCTGGAGGCCAAAGACGCTCGCTCATTTCCAAAAGACTTGGCCGCAGGCGAAGTTCAGCGAGATCAACGCGGCCATTGGTGGCACGGGATCGGACCTCGGTGTTTTTCGCCTCAAGCAGGATGTGCTCGATCACCAGCCGGACCTCTTGTTTGTTGAATTCGCCGTGAACGACGGCACCGCGGCTCCGGAGCAGATCCACCGCTGCATGGAGGGCATTGTGCGCCAGACATGGAAGGCGCTGCCAGACTGCGACATCTGCTTCGTTTACACGATCACCGAGGCGCTTGCGCCCGCGATGCTGGACGGCAACTTCCAACGCAGCGCCAGCGCCATGGAAAAGATCGCCGATCACTACGCCATCCCCACGATTCACATGGGCATGGAGGTCGCGAAACTGGCGAAGGAAGGCAAGCTCGTGTGGAAGGCCAAGCTGCCGAAGAGCGACGAGGATAAGAAGTCCTTTGAAGGCAAATTCATCTTCGCGCCGGACAGCGTGCATCCGCATATCGAAACCGGGCACGAACTCTACCTTGCAGCTATCGTGCGCTCCTTGGAGCCCATCCTTGCCGCGTCGAAAGCCAAAGGCCCGCACTCACTCGGCACACCGTTCATCGCCACGAATTACGAACAGGCCAAGCTGGTGCCGATCACCGCCGCCAAGCTCTCCAGCGGCTTCCAGCCGGCTCCAGCGGACTTTGCCAAACGCTGGAGCAATCGCATGAGTGCGCTCCACAAGGCCGCGAAACCCGGTGACGTGCTCACGTTCCAGTTTAAAGGCACCCGTGCCTCGATTTATGACATCATCGGGCCAGACTGTGGCCAAGTGAGCGTCACGGTGGATGACCAACCGGTGAAGCTCGTGCCACGCATCGATGCTTATTGCACCTACCACCGCCTCGCCACGCTCAGCTTTGGCAGCGACTTGCCGGATGCCGTGCACACGGTGAAGATCGAAATCAGCTCCGAGGTGCCGGACAAGGCCAAAATCCTCGCGAAGAACGGCAACAAGATCGACGACCCGAAGCGCTTCGAGGGCACCGCATTCTATCCTGGAGCCATTTTGCTCGTCGGTGAGATCGTGAAGTGAGAAATCGGCGCTTTTGCGATTGTCAGCGGCTCCGGTGGTCGTTTAGGCTCGCCATATGAACGCATCACGCTTTCTTTCCATCGGGGCCGCCGCTTTGCTGGTGACCGTTTCGTCGTCCGTCCGTGCCGCCGATGGCGATGCCGAGTGGAAAAAGGTCTCCGAAGCCATGGAAGAGCTGAAGAGCCCGAAAGAGCGCCCGAAGTCGCGCGAGGAAGCGATCGAGTTTCTCAAAAAAGGCCTCAAAGCCTTCGATGACGCCCTAGCTGCCGCCACGAAGGCCGCGCCGAAAAATCCGGCTCGTTATGACGCCGCGTTGTTCGAAGGCATGGTTGGCCGTGCCCGCGAGATGGCAGGTGTAAACGTTTCCGCCAAGCCGGCCGTCACTCTCGAAGAGATTATTCAGGCCGCGGACGCAAAGCCCGAGACGAAGTCCGAGGCGAGCTTCATCAGCGTGATGCAGGCCTATGAGGCGACCGAGGAGTCCGGTGGCGACACCGCAGCCTGGATCGCCAAGGCGGAGAAGCATCTCAAGGAATTTTCGGGTGAGAAACGGAACAGCATGGTAGAGAGCAAAATCAAAAGCATCAAGGCCACCGCAGATCTGAAGACCAAGCCGCTCGATTTGAAGTTCACCGCCGTGGACGGTCGTGAGGTCGATCTGGCGAAGCTTCAGGGCAAGGTCGTCCTCATCGACTTCTGGGCCACGTGGTGCGGCCCTTGCGTAGCGGAACTGCCGAATGTGCTGAAGGCCTACAAGGAGCTTCACCCGAAGGGTTTTGAGATCGTCGGGATTTCGCTCGACTCCGATAAGGCCAAACTGGAATCGTTTGTGAAGGAGCAGGGCATGGATTGGCCGCAGTTTTTTGATGGTCAGGGCTGGAAGAACGAGATCTCTTCCAAGTATGGCATCAATTCTATCCCCGCCATGTGGCTCGTGAACAAAAAGGGCATGGTGGTAAGCACGAATGCCCGCGGTGGTCTTGAGGAGAAAGTGCAGAAGCTCCTCGCGGAGTGATCGTGAACACCTTCCGGGAGCGTATTCTCCGAGATGCGCTCCGTTTTTTGTGCCTTCCTTTTTGCTCTCACTCTCCACGCCGAGCCGGAGACGGTCATGGTCACAATGCGTGATGGCGCAAAGCTCGCGACTGACATCTATCAACCGGCTGGCAACACCGAGAAGCTGCCGGTGATCCTGACGCGCACGCCTTACAACAAGGCAGGCGCCAAGAAGCATGGCGAATACTTCGCGCAGCATGGCTACATCTTCATCGCGCAGGACACGCGTGGCCGCTACGCCAGCGAGGGCGTGTGGCATTGGATGACTGATGACGGACCCGACGGCGTCGATTGCGCGAAGTGGATCATCTCGCAGCCGTGGAGTGACGGGCAGATCGGCATGATCGGCACGAGCTACGTCGGCGGCACGCAGCATGCGATGGCGCTGGAGAAGGCACCGGGGCTTGCGACGGTGATCCCCGTGGACGCGGTGTCGAACTGCGGCGTTCAGTCGATGCGCAACGCGGGCGCGTTTGAGATGCGCTTCTGGAACTGGATCATGCTCAACGGCGGCAAAGGCAGCAACGCGGCTCAAGATCCGGCCACCGAGGCTGTGCTGAAGGAGATGGCGGACAATCGTTTTCACTATCTCGCGAACCTGCCGCTGCGTCCGGGCCTCACGCCGCTGAAACTCGCGGCGGAATACGAGGACTGGCTCGTGAAGGCCATGCGCAACGGCGCAAACAACGACTTCTGGCGTCAGAACAACATTCTTGACCACGCTGCTGACTACAAAGATATGCCGGTGATGCTCGTCGGCGGATGGTATGACTCCTGGGCTGGGAACACGACGGCGAACTTTCGTGCGCTGACACCCGTGTTGAAGAGCAACGTGTATCTCATTATGGGCCCGTGGATTCACGGTCAGCAGGCGAAAAGCTCGCATGGCATGGTCGATTTCGGCGCGGAGGCCGCCATCGCGGATGAGCTGGCGTGGCGCACAAGTTGGTATGACCACGTCATGAAGGACAAGCCGTCTCCCTTTGCCAAAAAGGTGCGCTACTTCACCATGGGCACCGGCGATGGGCACAAGACACCGGAAGGCAAACTCTTCCATGGCGGCCACTGGCATGAAACCGACGCTTGGCCGCCGGAGGGTGCCAAGAGCACTGCGTTCTATTTCGGCAGCGACGGCGTGCTTTCGACCGAAAAGCACTCTGGCAGCTCCAGCTATGCTTTTGACCCGAAAAACCCTGTGCCGACCATTGGCGGGAACATCTCTAGCGGTGATGGAATCATGCTGCAAGGCGGGTGGGATCAGCGTGGCGGCCCCCATGTCTGGAACTGGCAGCCGCCGCTGCCGCTTTCATCACGAAACGACGTGCTCGTCTTTCAAACCGCGCCACTGGAGCACGACATCGAGGTCACGGGCGAGCTTGAAGTGAAGTTGTGGGTCTCCTCCGATTGCGTGGACACGGATTTCACGGCCAAGCTGCTCGACGTGCATCCCGCGAGCGCCGACTGGCCCGGCGGTTTCGATCTCAACATCGCGGATGGCATCTGTCGCGCCCGGTTTCGCGATTCGCTGAAGGAGGAGAAGTTTATGGAACCGGGTCAGATTTACCCGCTCTCTATCCGCCTCTATCCTACGAGTAATGTCTTCAAAAAAGGTCACCGCATCCGGGTGGATATCAGCAGCAGTAATTTTCCGCGCTTCGACGTGAACCCGAATACCGGAGAACCTCTCCAGCAGCACCGTCGTATGAAAACTGCCCACAACACCATCCATCACGATGGCGAGCATCCCTCGCAGATTGTGCTGCCGGTCATGCGGCGCTGAAACCGCGAGAGCCTACTCGAAGATCTTTGTGCCTGCAGATCAGTCTGTTATGAACGGGTTCGAAGAGCTTCAGGACACACGGATCTCCTAACGTGCAGCAACCTTCCAGGTGGATTGTGAGCTCCCACCCATGGTTGAGGACTCCCCTGCTTGCAAGCAGGCCACAGGCGTTTACTATTAGGCTCTCATGTACCGAAAATTCCTCCTTGCCTTGGCCGTGCTGGCGTTTGTGTTCTCGTGGATGGCTGTCGGGTCAGCCCATGCGCAAGGGGGCGCTCCCGCCACGAGCACTGCGGCTGCCTCTGCCGATCCGAACATGGATAATCCCTTCGCAGACACGCTGACTTTCAGCGGCTTCATCAAGCGCACAGGCATCATGGCCTATCCGCTCATCGGTCTGTCAATGATTGCCTTCTTTATGATCGTGCTCTTCACGCTCACCATTCGCCAAGGAACCGTTGTCAGCGATGCCTTCATGAACTCCGCCGATGCGCTTATTCGCAAACAAGACTATCTGGGTCTGCTTGCCGTCTGCAATCGCCGCAACGAATGCATCGCCCGCGTTACCGCAAAGACGCTTGATTTTGCCACGCGAAATCCCACTGCAAGCTTCGAGGAAGTCAAAGAGGTTACCGAGGCCGAAGGAAATCGTCAGTCAAGCCTGCTCCTCGCACGCATTGCCTATCTGGGTGACGTGGGAGCCGTGGCGCCGATGCTCGGTTTGCTGGGCACCACACTCGGCATGATCACCACCTTTCATGAGATCTCTGGCAAAAGCGCTGGAGGTTCAAGCCAGCTAGGTCTCGCACAAGGCGTGTCCGAGGCATTGCTTTGCACGGCCTCTGGTCTTGTCATCGGCATTCCGTCGCTCATGTTTTACGCCGTCTTCCGTGGGAAGGTAAACCGCCTCATCTCCGAGATGGAGGCAGCCACAACGCACCTCATGGCTTTGCTTGCGGTGCAATACAAGCGGGCAGCCCGCGCCGCTGCCTCGGTGTGATTTTTTCGTACTCCGCATCATGAACTTCCGCAAACAGCACTCGATCGAACCCACGCCGATGCAGCTCGCGCCGCTTGTCGATGTTCTGTTCCTTCTTGTCATCTTCTTCGCCGTCACCTTTCAATACGCGAAGGAAGAGCAGGTGATGGACGTGAGCGTGCCAGCCGCCGATTCCGGCAAGGAAAACGAGTCGCGCACCGTCGGCGAGATCATCATCAACATCAAAAAAGATGGAGAGGTCGTTGTGAATGGCCAAACTTATACTACCGACGAGCTCCTCGCGAAGCTGAAAAATATCATCGTCATGGCCGGCACAAATGAGCAGGCTGTTATTATCCGTGGGGACAAGGCCACCGACTGGGAGTACGGCATTCGAGTTATGGATGCCTGCCAGAAAGCCGGCATCTACAATATCGCCTTCGCTGTCAAAAAGCCTGACAGCGAAGTCTCCGTCCCAGCATCGCTGAAATAGTCGCGTTGTCCGCATGCACTCGTCCTTCTCCATGTTCCTCAGCGGCTTCTTGCTGGCCTCACTCACACTTAGTGCCCAGCAGGCGCCAAAGGCCATTCCGGTTGAGGATGGCACCTTGGTTCCTCGTGCGGTTCCAATACCTCCGCCAATCGCTTCGCCTGCTGTTGCTCCGCCGAAGGCCCGTAGTCCTGAGGACGACATGTTCGACTTTGCCATGTTGGCCTACGAACGCCAAGAGTGGACCATCGCTGCGCAAAACTTTGCCAAGTATCTCCAGACCTACCCCACTGGCAAACGCGTGGCCGAAGCCCTTTTCCGCTCAGGTGAGTGCCACCGCGAGCAGCGCCAGTTGAAGCAGGCCACTTCATATTGGGATCAAGTTGTGAGTCTCCATCCGAACAGCAAAGACGCTCCATCCGCCGCCTATCGCCTCGGTGCCATCTCTTTCAACCAAGGCCAGAATGCTGCCGCGGATGGCGACAAAAATGCTGCACGCCCCAGCCTGCTTGCTGCTGCCCGTTATTTCACCTTTTGCGCCGAGAAAACTCAAACACGGGAAGCTAGGCTAGCCGCTCTCTACAATAAAAGCCGCTGCCACGAACTGCTCGGCGACACCAAATTGCAGACGGAGGCACTCCATGCGGTTGTTGCCGTCCAAGAAAACAATCCGTACCGCGAGGCCGCGCTTCTAAGCTTGGGCACACTTCAGCTCCAGCAGGACAAAAAGACCGAATCGATTCAAGCCTTTGAACAACTCATCGCTACCAGCCGGGACAATGCGGTCATTTCCGATGCTTCTCTGCGCCTCGCAGTGCTCTACCAGGAAGGGAAAAGATATGACGAGGCCATTGCAATGTTCCAAAAGGCCGTGGCCCTGCCCGAAACCAACGAATCCAGCCGCGGCATCGCCCTTGTGGGAGTCATCCAGGCCATGAGCGCCAAGCAAGACTATGATGGCGTCATCGATTACTACAATCGCCACTCCGAAACGCTGCCTGCCGGCCATGTGCGGCCTAAGGTGCTGTTGCTGGTCGGGCACGCATATCGCATGCGCAAGAGCTACGCTCGCGCCGTGGAAGTGTATCTCATCATCGAGCAGTATCACAAAGACACGGACGAAGCCTTCGAAGCGGGTTATTGGAAACTGTATTGTTTTTACCTGCTGAATGACAAGGACCTCGGTGAGTTCGCTAACGGATTCATCGCCCGTTACATGCCCGCGAAAGGTGATCACGAATTCCTCTCCCTTGCCCGTCTCATTCGTGCCGACTTCTTCTTCAACAAGGGAGACTTTAACCAAGCTGCAATTAGCTATACGGAGCTGAAGATCGAAAAGCTCGCTGAAAAGCTTCGTCCCGGCACCGTCTTCAACATGGGGTGGGCCCAAGCTGAGTCCGGCCGCCATCAGGATGCTGTTGTCACCTTCACGCGTTTCCTTACCGATTTCCCAGGTCATGCATTCGCCGCCAAGGCGCTCGCCCGCCGCGGAATGGCCAACCGGGACGCCCGCGATCTCCCGAAAGCCAAGGCGGACTTCGAGCGGGTCACCAAGGACTTTCCCGAATCAGACGCCTCTGAGGTCGCCTGGCTCCAGCTCGGCCTCATTGGCATGGAGTTGAAGGATTCGAAGGCCAGCATCATCGCGTTTGAGACGCTGCTAAAAAAATTTCCACGCACGCCTGCCGCCGCCCAAGCACAGTATGGCATTGGCCGAGGGTATTTGGATCAAAAGAGCTACGACAAGGCCATTCCCGCCCTTCGGCGCTCCCTTGAACTCGACAACAAGACCTACTTTGAGAAGGCCAGTCAGATGCTCATGCTATGTGAATACGCCAGCCAGAACGTCGGCGAGCTCGCGAAGACCGTCGACGGTTACCTTGCTGCCAAGCCTGTGGGCAGCGTCTCACCCAACATCCTCAAATGGCTCGGCCTCAAGCTCTACGGAGCTGAAGAGTTCAAAAAAGCCGCTCGCTATCTTGGGCTCGTTGCTACGCCTGAAACACCTGAAAATACCGAGCCGGCCGTCTGGATTTACCTCGCCATGTCACATCTCTCGGCCGGGAATCATGATCAAAGCATCATCGCCGCAGACCACTATCTGAAATCAAACCCTGATCCATCCTCCAAGGCACGCGCCCTCATCACCAAAGGTCGTGCCCAGCTAGGCAAGGGTTCCTTTGGTGAGGCTGACAAGACGACGCAGGAGGCACTCGCCTTCGTCAAAGACGGCAAGCTACAAGCGGAGCTTCTGATCCTGGAAGGAGATATCTACAACGCCCACGGTGACGATCTCGCCAAGCAGACGCAAATCGATGCTGCACGTGCCAAGTGGCAAGCTGCCGCCGGCAAGTATGCCGTTCCCAGCCAGGTCTTCGAGGATGATCAAGTCACTCCTGAGGCCCTTCACAAAGCCGCCCTCACCTTTGACAAGCTCGGCGATGCCGCTCAGGCCCAAAAAATCCGTCAGCAACTCAAACAGCGCTACCCGAAGTGGCAGCCCAAACCGTAGAACCACCCACCACCACCAAGCACCCAAACCTCAACCAACACCCGACAAGCCATGCCACGTCCCGTCACCCTCTTCACCGGCCAGTGGGCCGATCTGTCCTTCGACACCATGCTTCAAAAAGGCAAAAGCTTTGGCTATGACGGCCTCGAGCTCGCCTGCTGGGGAGATCACTTTGAAGTCGAGAAAGCCGACCAGGCTTACTGCGATGCCAAACGCGCCAAGCTGAAGGCCGCCGGCATGCAATGCCACGCCATCTCTACCCACCTCGTCGGTCAAGCCGTGTGTGACAACATCGACCCTCGCCACAAGCAGATCCTTCCCGGTCACATCTACGGTGATGGCAATCCCGAAGGAGTTCGTCAGCGTGCTGCCGAGGAGCTCATCAAGACCGCTCATGCCGCGAAGCGCTTCGGCGTCAGCGTCGTGAACGGCTTCACTGGCAGTAGCATCTGGCACCTCGTCTACTCCTTCCCACCGAACCTCCCCGGCCAGATCGAAGCGGGCTATGCGGACTTCGCGAAGCGCTTCAAGCCCATTCTCGACGAGTATCAGAAGCTTGGCATCCGCTACGCCCTTGAAGTGCATCCCACTGAGATTGCCTTCGATATCGCGAGCGCCGAGCGTGCCCTGCAGGCCGTCGATTACCACCCGGCCTTCGGCTTCAACTACGACCCCAGCCACTTCGGTTACCAGGGCGTCGATTACATCAAGTTCATCTACCAGTTCAAAGATCGCATCTTCCACGTTCACATGAAGGATGTGGCCTGGGGTATCGGTGACGGCACCGCCGGCGTTTTCGGTGGACATGTCGATTTCCACAAGCCAAGCCGCTACTGGGACTTCAAGTCCGTCGGCCGTGGCAACATCAATTTCGAGCGCATCATCCGCGCGCTGAACGACATCGACTATGGCGGCCCGCTCTCCGTCGAGTGGGAAGACGGTGCTATGGATCGCGAATTCGGAGCCACCGAGTCCGCCGCCTTCTGCAAGAAGATCGACTTCCCGCCCTCGAAGATCATCTTTGACGCCCAGTTCGCCGAGAACAGCAAGTAAAGTGATCCTCACACTCCTCTGTGCGGCTCTCAATCATTCACTCCACGCAGGCCGGGATTACCTTCTGGCCTGTTTTTTTGCTTATCTCCGACGTGTCGAGCACCTCTCTGCGGAGGTTCTTGAATTGGGCGGCGATCATCGAGGCAGCAGCGCGCCGCGTGAGGAGCAGGTAGTGATCCTCGCGGGCGTTGAAGTGAGAGTGCGGGTCTTTGTAGAGATCGCCTTCGCCTTTGAGTCATGGCTGGAAGTAAGGTGGGTCGTTGACCTCGAGGCTGGGTCAACCGCAACTCAGCCGCTTGCTGATGGATTCGGGTGACATGAGAAAGGCATTCTCTTCGTATTGTCACGCCTCCACCATGATGAAATCCTCCACTCTCTTCCTCCTTGCCGCGCTCACCACTTTGCATGCGCAGCAGCGTGTGGAGGTGTCGCGTGACCTGTGGATCTCGGCTTACTCGAAGGAGGTGGAGGGGAACAATGGCGGATCGCATCGGCTGAAGCTGAAGGGCATCCAGGAGTTCTTCCTGATCGACTTCGATCCGGCGCCGTTGCGCGGGAAGAAGGTCACCAAAGCGCAACTGCATGTGCATCTCGCGTCGCCGGAGGCGCCGCTGCAACGCACGACGGTATCCACGATCTCGCAGGATTGGGTGGAAGGCAACGGCAGCAGCTACGCGAAGACATCGGGCGCGAGTTCATTCGTGTGGGCAAAGACGGGCGAGCTACGCTGGGGCAATAACGAGCCGGACATCACCAGCGTTGTATGCGGTGAAGGTGGATCACTCTGGGGCTTTGGTGAAGCCTCCGTGCCAGATGCGGAAGGCTGGCAGATCATTCCTATCGCTCCCGAAGTAGCGCAAGCACGACTCGATGGCCGTTCGCATGGCTTTTATGTCATCGACGACATCGGCAACGAATACACGCGCGATGGTAACGCGGTGAAGTTCACGAATTTCGTGAACCGCTATGTGTCGAGCCGCGAGGACAAACGCATCCACAAGCCTTACTTCACGCTCTGGCTCGAAGACGGCGCGGTGGAGGCTCCAAAAGTGGTCAATCAGATCCATTCAGTCGCCGCAGCTTCTTTGCCGGACCTTCCGAAGGTGGAGGTCATGAGGCCAAATCTGCCCTCCAAAGATCTTTTCGGCCGTGAACTAGCTTCGACGCATTTTTTTGCCGCGAAAGGTGAGACGATCGGCTTTTCGGTTACGGGTAACCCCGTCGTCCAAGCGTCTGGCTTAATCGTGAAGCTGTATTCGATGCCCAAAGTCGGCGGCTTCACGGATCCGCTGGTGCCGCAGGGTTTTGATGCCGGCGTGGCGGAAGGAGATGAGACCTTCATCGAGCTGCACGTGCCGAAAAACATGCCCGCAGGCACGCACGGCGGCACGGTGACGGTGAATGGCGTGGTGATGCCATTCACGATCACGGTCTGGAATTTCACGCTACCGGATCGCCTGTCGTTCCTGCCGCAGATGAACGCCTACGGCCTGCCAGGACATGTGCGCGATTACTACCGGCTCGCGCACGAGCATCGCGTGGTGCTTAACCAGCTTCCTTACGGCTGGCGAGGTAATGTCGATGAACCGGCGCCGAAGCTTGGCGGCGATGGAAAATGGGATTGGACGAAGTTCGATGCCGAGTTCGGCCCGCTGCTTGATGGTAGCGCCTTCGCCGATCTACCGCGTGGCGCGGCGCCGGTTGACGCATATTACCTGCTGCTAAACGAGAACTGGCCGATGAAGCACGATGAGCATTTCAAGGGCGGATACTGGGTGGAGAGCGCCTTCGATGATGTTTACTGGACGCAGTTCCGCGCGATGGCCGCGGAGATCGCGAGGCATCTCGAAGCAAAGGGCTGGACCGAGCCCATGTTTGAGTTCTATCTCAACAACAAGGTCTACTTCAAAAAAGACGATTGGCGGAAATGCAGTGCGGCGTGGATCTTCGACGAGCCAGTTCACACGCAGGACTTTTGGGCTATCCGCCACTACGGCCGTGAGTTCTGGAACGCCGTCGCGCCTTATCCAAAAGTCAATCTAACCTATCGTGCCGACATTTCACGCCCGCAGTGGCAGCGTGAACTGCTCGACCACTGTGTGAATGTCGAAGTGGTTAGCGGTGTGCTACGCACTTACTGGCCGCGTGTGCAGCGCCGCGCTAAAACCTGCGGGAATCTATATTACATGTATGGTGGAGCGAACGCGATCGGGACGCCGAACATCGCCAACGCTGCGTGGTGCGTCGAGGCTTGGTCGCTTGGCTCGGATGGTGTCGTGCCTTGGAACACGATCGGTGGCAAAGAATCCTGGCAGGCACCCGACGAACTCTCCGTTCTTTACCCCACCGCGAATGGCCCGGTGCCAAGCTTGCGACTGAAAACCTTCCGCGCAGGTCAGCAGCTCGTCGAGTATCTCACCCAATACTGCGTCATCAGCGGCCAGAGCCGTGACAGCGTCATGGCTTCTATCCGTGCGACGTCTGGCCTCAGTGCAGCTTTGGTGAAGAAGAACGAAGAAGACGCGGGTAAGTCTCAGTTCGGCAAAGACACTCAACCCGCCTTCGAGGCGCTGCGCATGCGCCTCGGCACTTATCTCAACAGCAAATCGCCTAAGCCGAAGGATCGCTGGCATGATCCGCGTCCGCCTCGCCCAGATTTGAACAAGGCGCGCGAGATTTTGCCACAACTGCTCGATTAACACCACGATCCAGCCAGTGGGCAGCACGAGGAAGAGCTTCAACAAGCTGGTAGCGCTTTTGTCCTATTGGATTTTAGCGACTTCTCCATCGGTGTAGGCAAATCATGAAACCGATTGAATGATGACAGCCCGATAAGTTTGAAAGCGGTGCCAGCATTCAAGTTATGAAAGACGAAAAAGCCCATTGTCGCCTTGGTTGAGGAGGCTGAATGCTTTTTGCTGAAAATTTTACGTTAAATCGGCAGTGTGTCGGCAGTGGTAAGGTGACGACGTATTGCTGGCTACATGGAATCCGCCAAACCATCCCCTGGATCACCCGACCCGAATGAGGGTTTTCTGCGGTTGTGGATGCGTCATGAGCAGGAGTTGAGGGCGTTTGTGCACGCCTGCATCCCTCAGGCTGCGGAGGTTGATGAGGTGATGCAAGAGGTGAGTGTCGTAGCTTGGCGTAAGTTTCCAACGCTTATGGATCCTGAGCAGTTTCCGCGCTGGGCGTGCCTGATCGCACGTTATGAGATCCTGATGGCACGTCGACGTCATGCTCGTGGACGCTTGGTGCTTGATGAGACTCTTGTGGAAAAGCTGGCGGAAGAAGGTGCGGAGGAAATGTCCGTGCGTCACCGGCAGCTGGACGCACTGGATAGTTGCATTGGAAAACTCCCGCGTGAACGTCGTGAGGTCGCACTCATCGCCTATGCACCGCAGGCTTCGATGAAGCAACTCGCGGCGCAGATGGGCCGCACAGAAGGCTCGCTGTATCAATTGCTCGCCCGCATCCGGCAGGAACTGCTGCGCTGCGTCGAGCGCACCCTAGCGCAGGAGGCGCATGCACCATGAACCAAGAACAGCTGGATTTACTCCATGGTTACCTGAATGGCAGCCTCAATGAGCCCGACTTTGCTCGATTGCAGTCTTTACTGCAGGAGAATGCCGATGCCAGACGCACATTGCGCAGCCTTTCCACGGTGGAGGTAAAGCTCAGTCAGCTCGCTCTCCTCCATTCTGAAGCCGTACGAGTGTGGGTGGATCCTCCACGCGAGCGCGGACTTTCCACGCGCTGGCACTCTTGGTGGCCTCTCACCGCGTCGGCGGTGTGTCTAGGTTTGATGATGTCGGCGTGGTGGTGGCAGGCATCACAGCGCGTCTTCGCCACAGTGGTGAATGAGGTCGGTGTGGAGGAACTCACCAATGGTTCAAGTTTGCGAGGCGAAACACAATGGCTCAAAGGCGGAAGTGTGGAACTCGTTAGCGCCCGAGGAGCACGCATTGTCATTGAGGCTCCGGCGGAATTTCGGTTCGAGTCGGCGCAGCGTTTGTGGCTGATGAAAGGGCGTCTCTCGGCGGAGGTGCCGCCCGCGGCGAAGGGATTCACGGTCGTAACGCCTTCGGGTGATGCGGTGGATCTTGGTACTCGGTTTGGTGTGGATGTGCCAGCGAACGGCGCGGCGGAGATTCATGTATTTCAGGGCGAGGTAATCGCCAAGGCGTCTGGCAATGCGTCCAACCAAAGCCTGCGTGGCGGTGACGCTGTGGCAATGAATGGAGGTGGGAGCACGGCGCGTGAGCTGCGCTCGTCGGCATTTATTCAGCCCGATGAGATGCACGGATTAAGCGCGGGACTCGCCGCAGGCCAGCGTGCCCGCTCGGAAGCGGCACTCACGGACATGCGGAATGATCCTGCCCTCATCGCGTTGCTAGATTTTGAGTCAGGCGAGGCGCAGCCCGGTGTCTTCTACACGGTGCAGGGCCGCTGGCCAGGGTCTCGTGCACCGGAGTTTGTTCATGTGGGAGACCATTTGAAACTCGATGTTGGCGGCGAAAGCGAATGGCCGCAGATCACTCTCGCGGCGTGGGTGCGTCTTGATCGGCTCGGTGCTCCGTATCAATCCCTGCTTCACACCGATGGCTGGAACGATGACCGCCCAGGGCAGCTCCACTGGATGGTCACGCGGCACACAACGATGCGCCTAGCGCTGCGTGGCAACACGCTCGCGCCCGACTCCGAGGAGAAGGAAATGTATCCCGACTCGCGCACGTCGGTCCTGCCCGAGCAAGGCCGCTGGATGCATTTGGCAACGGTTTACGATGCGGGGGCCAAAACCGTTCGCTTTTACCTCAACGGCCGTTTTGACAAAGAAACTCGTCAAAGCATCGCCCATCCCGCCAAACTCGGCACGGCGCAAATTGGCAACTGGGATCGCCAGGATCGCAAGTTGAGCGGCCGCGTGGATGAACTGCTCCTGCTCGGTCGCGCGATGAGCGACGAAGAGATTGTCGCCCTTTTTGAAGCGGGAAACCCGTATCGCTAGACCATTCATGCGCTTCTTTTTTTCCCTTTTTTGCGCTCCAGCATTCGCAGCACCCGTGGATTTCGTCCGCGAGGTGCGGCCGATATTCGAAAGGCACTGCTATGAGTGTCACGGAGAGACGAAACGCAAAGGTGGCTTACGTCTCGACGTGAAAGCAGCGGCGATGAAGGGCGGCGACAACCACGGGCCGAACATCATTCCGAGAAAGGCTGTGGAAAGTTCCCTGATTCATCTCGTCACTTCGAGCGATAATGATGAAGTGATGCCGCCGAAGGGTGATCGTTTGTCCGCAGAACAGATCGCGACATTGACGAGGTGGATTAATGAAGGCGCCACGTGGCCGTATGGCGTAGACGCGGTGAAGCTGAAGGACACGCGCGACCATTGGAGCTTCAAGCCGCTCAAAGTGGCATCGGCTTTGGCCGAATCGTTGCGGCTGAAGCCGCAACCACTTTCCATCGACACCTTCGTTGACGCCACACTCGCGGAGAAAGGGCTG
The DNA here is from genome assembly GCA_017853885.1 of Prosthecobacter sp. Taxonomy (GTDB): domain Bacteria; phylum Verrucomicrobiota; class Verrucomicrobiia; order Verrucomicrobiales; family Verrucomicrobiaceae; genus Prosthecobacter. Next base: position 8,252 of record JAFMIR010000042.1, on the reverse strand, counting down.
CATCGTTCGCCGCCAGCCGATCGCGTGTCATGGTTGCGCCGGGTTACGTTCGATCTCACGGGATTGCCGCCGACACCGGAACAGGCACAGGCTTTCACCAAAGACACGCGAGGCGATGCCTTCGAGCGCGTCGTGGAGGCGTTGCTGAGCTCCCCGCGTTACGGCGAGCGCTGGGCGCAGCACTGGCTGGATGTCGTGCGCTATGCGGACACGCATGGTTTTGAAGTGAACACGGAGCGCCCGAACGCCTGGCCCTACCGCGACTACGTCATCCGTGCCTTCAATGCCGATCTGCCTTACGATGAGTTCATCCGCCAGCAGATCGCAGGTGATGCGCTGGGCGTGGATGAGGCGACGGGCTTTCTCGTCACCGCCTCCGTGCTGCTGCCGGGCCAGATCGGCAAAGATGCGCCCTCCATCCGACTCGCACGCCAGGATTCGCTCGATGAGATGGTCGTGAACATCGGCCAGACGTTTCTCGGGCTGAGCATCGGCTGCGCACGCTGCCACGATCACAAGTTTGATCCCATCAGCGCCAAAGACTACTACGCCATGCAGGCCTTCGTGGCCGGTGTGGAATACGGGGACCGCGAGCTGAAGACGCCGGAAGCCTTGGCGAAGAAAAAGGAAGCCGCCGAGGCTCGTGAGCGCGATGTGAAGATCGTCGAGCGGCTCACGCAGCTCTCGCCCGTGGCCGCTCCTGGCCGCAAAGACGGCGTGCAACGCCCCACGGTGCGTGCGACGACGAACATCGACCGCATTCCCCCCGTGCGCACGAAGCGGGTGCGTTTCACCATTCGCGAGACGAACAGCCTCGAGCCCTGCATTGACGAGTTGGAGGTCTTCAACAGCGCAGGCACCAATGTGGCCCTCAAGGCCAGCTTGAAGACCTCGGGAGACAAAATCTCGCGCAACCGGCATGAGCCGCAGTTCATCCACGATGGACGCTACGGCAACGAGCGGAGCTGGATGTCATCCGAGCACGGCAAGGGCTGGGTGGAGCTGGAGTTCACCCGCGATGAGGAGATCACGCGTGTCGTCTGGAGTCGCGATCGTCAGGGCAAGTTCGAGGACCGGGTGGCGCTCGATTACAGCATCGAAGTGGCTGTGGCGGACCAATGGCACCTGGTGGCAGATGCCAGTGATCGCGCTTCGCATCTCGTCGGACTCGGCGCAGGACCTGAGTTCATCTTTAGAGGCCTCCCGGAAGACCAGGCAAAGGAGGTGCGCAGCCTTCTCAACGAGCGCAGTGCTCTCGCTACGAAGATCAAAGCCGGAGAGCAAGGCCAGCTCGCCTTTGCGGGCACCTTCCGTGAGCCGGACATGATTCATCTGCTCAATCGCGGTGATCCCGAGCAGCCGAAGGAGCCCGTCGCTCCCGCCGTACTCAGTGCGCTCGGCGATTTGAAGATGACGAACCAAACGCCCGAGCAGCAGCGCCGCATGGCTTTGGCAAAGTGGATCGCGAGCCCGCAGAACCCGCTCACTGCCCGCGTGATGGTGAACCGCATCTGGCAGGGCCACTTCGGCACGGGGCTGGTGCAGACGCCGAGTGACTTCGGCAACAACGGCACCAAGCCCACGCATCCTGAGCTGCTCGACTGGCTCGCGGGTGAGTTCATCCGCAGCGGGTGGAGCGTGAAGCACATGCACCGGCTCATTGTGTTGAGCGAGGCGTATAAGCAGTCTTCCGCTGCCAACAGTCGAGCTGCTGAGACCGATGCGGATGCGCTTTTTCTCTGGCGATTCCCCTCCCGCCGTCTCGAAGCCGAAGTGGTTCGTGATTCCATGCTCGCCGCCAGCAGTCAGCTCAATCTCACGATGTATGGTCGCGGCTTTGATCTCTTCGACAAGCGCGGCGGCCTCAGCGGATTCAATCCCATTGAGAAGTTCACCCCCGAGAACCAACGGCGCATGATCTATGCACACAAAGTCCGTCGTGAGCCCGAGGCCGTCTTTGGCGCGTTTGATTGCCCCGATGCCGGACAAAGCACGGCCACACGTCGCACAAGCACGACGCCGATCCAGGCGCTCAATCTCTTCAACAGTCGCTTTACCCTCGCGCAGTCCGAAGCCTTCGCTGCCCGCGTGAAGAAGGAAGCAGGCGACGACACTGCAAATCAAATACGCCGCGCCTATCAGCTCGCGCTCAATCGTGAACCCGCCGCCGATGAGTTGGGGGACACCATGCCTGTCGTGCAGCAATACGGTCTCGCCGTCCTGTGCCGTGCGCTTTTCAACAGCAACGAGTTCCTTTTCCAGCCATGAACCACGAACTCCTTTCCGCTACAGGCCGCCTCCTGTTTGATCGACGCCGGTTTCTCACGACCAGCGCCACCGCGCTTGGCTCCATCGCGCTGACGAATCTTCTCGGCCTCGACGGCCTGCTCGCTGCGGAGGGTCAAGGCCCCATCATCGACCCCGCGCGACCGTTCGCACCGAGGCAGCCTCATTTTCCCGCAAAGGCGAAGAACGTCGTTGTCATCTTCTGTGCGGGCGCGGTCAGTCAGCTCGAAACCTGGGACTACAAGCCCGAGTTGATCCAATGGGACGACAAACCGCTGCCCGGCGGACCCGCGGTGACGTTTCAAGGTCCCGCAGGCAATCTCGCCCGACCGCAATATACCTTCCGACCACGCGGGCAGACTGGCAAATGGGTGAGTGACATGATCCCGCACCTCGCCGGACTCACGGACGACATAGCGTTCATCCATTCGCTCACCAGCAAGTCGAACACGCATGGTCCTGCGGAGAATTTTCTTTCCACCGGCTTCGTGCTCGATGGCTTCCCATCGCTCGGCTCGTGGGTCACGTATGCGCTCGGCAGCGAGAGTCAGGAGCTGCCCTCGTATGTGGCTATTCCCGACCCACGCGGCGTGCCTCAGAACGGCGCCAACAACTGGGGCCCGGGCTTTCTACCCGCTGCCTTCCAAGGCGCCACGATGAGCTCCAAGAACCCCGTGCGTCACCTCGCGGCTGTCGGCGTCTCCGCCGATGCCGACCGCGCCGCACGCTCGCTCCTGCAGAAGATGAACGCACGCCACCTCGCCGCGCATCCGGGTGACAGCAAGCTCGCTGCCCGCATCGCTAGCTACGAACTCGCCGCGCGGATGCAACTCAGCGTGCCGGAGATCAACGACCTCAGCACCGAGCCCGCGCACATCTTGAAAATGTATGGTGCCGATGACACGCAGAACAAGGATAAGGCCGCGTTTGCGAAGAACTGTATCCTCGCCCGTCGCCTGATCGAGAAGGGCGTCCGCTTCGTGCAGCTTTTCAATGGAGCGTATGCCAGCGGAGGAGCACTGAACTGGGATGGCCACAGCAAGCTCAAGGAGCAATACGACACTCATGCCGCCATCCTCGACCAGCCTGCCGCAGCCCTCATCCGTGATCTGAAACAGCGGGGCATGTTGGAGGACACACTGGTCGTTTGGTGCACCGAATTTGGCCGAATGCCCTTCTTCCAAAAGGGTGCCCAAGGCCGCGATCACAACCCCGATGGCTTCACCTGCTGGCTGACCGGTGCTGGAGTGAAGCCTGGCATCAGCCATGGTGCCACAGATGAACTCGGCCAGAAAGCCATTGAGAACGTGCACCCCCTCTACCACTTCAACGCCACGATTCTTCATCTGCTTGGGCTCGACTTCGAGCGCCTCAGTTTCGAGCACAACGGAGTCCAGCGCCGTCTCACCAATGTGGAGGGCAAAGTGATTCGTGAGGTGCTGGCGTGAATGAACTTTAGATGGAAGAAGGGGTAGGAGAATTTTTTTGAGGTCACCGCCCATTTTGCGCGTCGAGTCTTTTAGCGGACCGCCGTAGGATCTTGGATGATCCGTTTTACCCTCTTTCTTCTATCATTCTCCACCGCTGTCGCTCTCGACTACCCGCATCACACTGCCGAGCCGCAAAAGGCAGGCTGGCCGCTCACGGCGGAAGAGCGAGCCTACGTCACCGAAAAAGCCGAACACGAGCGCCGACCTGGAAGCGAATCGAACAAACATTTGCCGCAGCTCTGGCCTCAAGTGCCAAGCGCTGGCCATTTCGGTGGCGATGCGTGGCTCAAGCTGCACGAGGCGCATGTGAAGACCGTGCAGGCGAATCAAGGCCCGCTGGATGTGCTGCTCGTTGGCGACAGCATCACGATCCAATGGGGCGACTCATGGAAGAAGCATTTCCCTGACCTCAAAACCGTGAACATCGGCATTGGCGGCGACAAAACGCAAAACGTGCTTTGGCGTCTCGATCACGGCGGAGTCGAGGGACTCCAGCCAAAGGCCATCGTGCTCATGATCGGTAATAACAACATGTTCTTCACCCCCGAGACCGGCATCGAGGTCGCTGCGCTCGGCATCCAAATGTGCGTGAAGAACTTGCATGAAAAGTTCCCTGAAGCGGAGATCATAGTCACTGAAATCCTCCCGGCACACGCGCCTGGCAACGCTTTCTACGAGGACATCAAGAAGACCAACCGTGCTCTGCTGAGACTTGGAGTGCAGACTCTCGACATCTCCCCCAAGGTTCACAAGCTCCACCTTTGGGCCGATTTTACCAACGCCGACGGCACGATCAAGAAGGACCTCTTCACGCCGGACAACATCCATCTCTCGCCAGCGGGTTATGTGGTGTATGCGGAGAAGTTGAAGCCGTTGCTCAAGCGAAAGTAGTGGAAGACGCTGAGTTTGTTAAAATGTCCGGACAGGTGGACGGTTGAAGACCGTTGTGAGGTCGTCCCATAAACACCATGCGCTCCATTTTGCTTGCCGCAGCCGTTCTTGTCAGCCATGTTTCCGCCGCTCCGGCAGAAGACGGTGTTTTTCTCCGTGTGAAACTCGTCGAGCCTGCGGACCAGCCGTGGCATGTGCGTATCGGCGGTCATATTCACTCCGACCCTTGGGCGCTGCCGACGGCTGTCTGGCCGCTGGAGGCGGACAAGGTGGCGGAGAAGCGTGTGCCTGCGGGCCAGGCGGCACCTTGGTTTGATCTGCTGACTCACGCGGGCAAGAAGCTGCATGGCAGGCAAAACCGGGCTGGCGGCGTGGCGGAGTTTCCAAACATCACGCTGCAATTTCCACTGTTGAAACTGGATGCGAAAACTCGCGTCGTCATCGAACTCGCCACTGCGGCGCGCGAAGAAGCCATCGTGCGACGCTTTGAGGAAAGCTTCACCGGCGATCTGACGAGCGTGCTGGTCTCACTGAATCTGCGAGCGGATGCGAAGGAACTGGAACTGGCGAGCGAGGGAACGGCGCGCAGGCTCGCGTGGGCAAAAGAATCCTCTGGTGGCAAACGAGTGTCGCCGCAACAACTCATCGTGCAGACTCAGTTCTGGAGTCCGCAGCGCCCGGAGCTCAATTTGCGCGAGGCGGAGGTCTTATGGATGCTGGGCTTCAACTGTGTCGGCAATGCAAGCCCCGATGTCTTCGCCAAGTTCCCGTTCACGCCCCCGGGGGGCCATGCGTGGGTGGATTTCGCGCCATGGATGACACGACATGACTGCGACAAGCAAATCACCACAGCGTTGAAAGCGGTAGCCACCACGGATCGCACCACGCTGTTCAATTTTGCCGACGAGATCGCCTGCAGGCCGCCCATCGGCACCAATGAAGTGGCGTTGAAGAACTTCCGCGTGTGGCTGAAGGCAAAGAACATCGCGCCTCCCAGCCTGGGCGTGAAATCGCTCGATGACGTGGTTCCCATTGAGACACCAACGGTTCTGTTTGATCGTCAAAGAAGTGATCGGGCGGCTGCGAACCGTGTTTTCACCTGGACGACGCGCTTCCGCCAGCAGGCGGCCAATGAGCGTCTGCGCTGGCTCACAGAGTCGTTTCGCAAACAAGCGCCGGCCAATGTCCTCACGTCGTCGCTCGTGGCTGATCATCCGTATTTCGGTGGATCGGGCCTAGGCATGGGCATGCATCGCGAGAATGCCACGTGGGGCGGCTATCCGCTCACGCTCGACTGGTTCGGCATGGCGCGCGATCGCGTGCTCGATGTCATCGCCATCGAGGACTGGCTCGGATTGGAATACATGTATGGCCCGGGCTTCACTTGGGAGGGTTTTCAGCTCATCGGCTTTCAAGCGGCGATGATGCGCAGCGGTGGTCGTGGCGAAGTGCCGGTAATGACCTGGATCACACCAAGCGACGAAAAGAATCTCCGTCTGAAAAGCGCGTCCGCGCTTTGCCAAGGCGCGAAGCATTTTTTCTACTGGACCTACGGCCCCACGGCCACGAGCACGGAGAACTACTGGAGCGATCTGCGTAGCGCCTACGACGGCGTGACGCACATCACACGCCAACTCGCGGGCGCCGAGCATATCATCGCTCCTGGCAAGATCCGGCCCACCCGCGTCGCGCTGCTATACACGCACTCCAGTGATCTGTGGCAGCCGTTTGGCTACCTCTCGATGACGGAGCGCCGCCTGACCTATCTCTCGCTCATTCATGATCAGTATCTTGTGGACATGCTCACCGAGCACGATGTCGAAAGCGGTCGGCTGAAGGAATACGATGCGCTCTATGTCGTCGAGCCGTGCGTGTCGGCAGCGAGTTGCGGCGTCATTCGTGATTGGGTGGCGCGCGGTGGTCACCTTTATGGTGCTTGCGCCGCCGCGGGTCAGAATGAGTTTGGCGAGCCGCAGGATGGCCTAGCAGATGTATTCGGCATCCGACCCCGCGGCGAGGTCATCGTGCAGCAGGGTGCCTTTGACGTGCGCGGTGGACTCAACGGCATTCCGTGGCTGGATCAAATCACCGGCGACGAGGGCAACTTTGGAGCCATCGGTGTGAAGACGCAGATCAAACCCACCAGCGGCACCGTGCGCGGCATTTTCAAAGACGGCACACCCGCGGTTATCGCCCATCAACATGGCAAAGGCCACGTGCTCTACTTCGCCACCTGCCCCGGCCTGTCGTATGGCAAGGACGCAGCCTTTGTGATCAATGCGCTGAAAGAGAAGTGGCCAAAAAACCAGCGCCGAATCATCAATCGTCTCGTGCAGCAAAGCGAAGCGCCCCGGCTCGTGACGCTGTCCCATCCCGTTGTCGAAGCTGGCATCTATGACGCGCCTGCTGGCAGTGCCTTGATCCTAGCAAACTTTGTTTACACTCCAATCGAAGCTCTGGAGATCACCCTTTCGCTAAAGACCAAGCCCACCAAGGTCATCTCCATGGAGAAGGGCCCGCTGTCCTTCACCACGACCGCTTCACCAGCAAGACTCGCTGCCGCCGGTTACCCGATTCAAGCGACCTGCCGTGTGGCGCTGGAGTGGAATGATGTAATTGTATTTGAGAAGGATTAAATGAGCTATGAAGGCCGCTTTCGGTGTGTCGCCAATTTTGACATGGGATCCGTTCATCGTAGGCTGATGGTATGTACGCGACTCTCCTTCGCCACATGTGCCTTGCGTTCCTGTTTTCGCTCGGCATGGCCGGCTGCTCGCGACATCCGCAGGTTACGGTGCGCAATAACTCGGGTGTTACAATCACGAATGTGGTGATCTCCGGCAGCGGCTTTTCGGAAAAGCTGAGCGACATCGTTCCAGGCGGTAGCGACCGAGCGGCAGTGCGCCCGACGGCTGATTCGGGCCTGCGAATTGCCTTTGACGCAAAAGGAACACGGCACAACCCGCCCGAGGATGGCTATTTGGAGGCATCGCCGCACTACCGGGTCACCGCGACCGTGGCTGCAGACTTCAGCGTGAAGGTAGAGTCGAGCATCGAGCCTTGAGAGCGAAACCTAGGTGGAATAGACAATAAACTCGCACTCATCCGTCCTTGCTTCGTGAACATGCCTCCTCGCTTCTACTTTGGTCTTGCTGTGCTGTGCGCTCTCACTTGCGCGGCGGTCGTCTTTTGGCCTGCCGCCCGTTCACAGATGGAAGAACGGCGGCCGAAGCTCGAATCGTCGACAAAAGCCGTGGACGTGAAACATCCGGTCCCCGTAGAGCAGACGCTGGATTTCCTGAAGCGCATGTTGAAGGGTGAGATTGCCAAACTCACACCGGAGCAGATCAAGCACTATGTGGAGTCACGTGGGCGCGATGCGCTGAGTTTGATCGTGGCCTCCATGCTCAGCGAAAGCGGGGAAACGTGGTTGGACGAGGCTGCGGAGCGCTTTCCAGACGACCCGCGAGTCGCCGCGGCGATGCTGATCAAGCGTGGTGTCAGCTCGGAGACTGGCGAGTGGATCGCATGCCTGAAAGAGCACGATCCCGGCAACTCGCTGGGCTATCTTTTGGCTGCAAAATC
>JAFMIR010000078.1 GCA_017853885.1 Prosthecobacter sp. | reverse complement strand
GCGGAGAGGGTGGGATTCGAACCCACGGTGACATTTCTGCCACGCCAGTTTTCAAGACTGGAGCCATAAACCACTCGACCACCTCTCCTGGTTGCGCGCGATGCTGCTTGCGAGGACAAACGTAGCCAACTGCGCAAGGATGCAAAGTGGAAGTTTGCCCGTTGGTCGTTGCTCGGCATCATTTTAGAGCATGATTCACCCAACTGCCCTTGTTGACCCCCGTGCTCAAATCGATCCCTCAGCCGAAATCGGCCCTTACGTGGTGATCGACGGCCCCGCGATCCTCGGCCCACGTGTGCGTGTGCTGGCCCATGCGCAAATCGCCGGAAAGGTGACAGTCGGCTCCGGCACTTTGATCGGTCGCGCGGCCATCATCGGCAGCGAGCCGCAGGACCTCGGTTTTGTGCCTGGCACAGACAGCGAGGTGATCATCGGCCAAGACAACAAGATCCACGAGCACGTCACCATCCACCGCGGCAGCAAAAACGGCGGTGTCACACGCATTGGCGACCGGAATTTCCTCATGGTGGGAGCCCATCTGGCCCACGACGTGGTGCTGGGAGACCAAAATGTGATCGCGAATGCGGCGTTGCTTGCCGGGCACGTCCACGTGGGCAACAACACCTTCATCGGCGGCAGCGCGGTGTTTCACCAGTTCCTACGCATCGGCGATTTCTGCGTCGTGCAGGGCAATGGCAGCTTCAGCAAGGACATCCCGCACTACTGCGCCGCGCAGCGGGTGAATCGCATCACAGGCCTGAATGTGATCGGACTCCGCCGCAATGGCTTTACAAGCGAAGACCGAGCCACGATCAAAGACCTCTTCCAGACGCTCTTTTGCTCTGGAAAGAACCTCTCCGATGCCTTGAAGAACGCCACGGCACGCGACTGGCCGGAGAAAGCTCGCCACCTGCTCGAATTCGTACAGGCTCCGAGCAAAAAAGGCGTCTGCCCGGTGCGGCCGGGACGCGATGATGATGCTTGATGCGTGAGTCACATGCGGTGCCTTTTCAGCGAAAGCTCACGCATCACGCATCACTTTCTCAAACCACCACGTTCACCAGCTTGCCGGGAACGACGATCACTTTCTTGGCGGGCTTACCATCCATGAATTCCTGCACGCGGGCGCTGGCGAGGGCGATCTTTTCGATCTCCTCCTTCGTGGCGGCGATGGGGACGCGGGCTTTGTCTCGCAGCTTGCCGTTCACCTGAAAGACGACCTCGACCTCGTCCTCGATGAGGGCGGCGGGATCGTAGGCGGGCCAAGTTTCGTCGCTGAGGAACCGTTTCGCGGCCAAGGCAGGGAATTTGGAGCGGATCTGCGCGTTGAGTTCTTCGGCGAGATGCGGCGCGAAGGGGCTCAGCACCTTGAGGAAGGTCACGATGGCTGCCGCGGGCTTCACCTCGGCGCCGGTAAAGGCGTTCGTGCAGACCATCATCTGACTGATGGCGGTGTTGAAACTGAGTTTCTCGATGTCCTCGCCGCACTTCTTGATGGTCTCGTGCAGCGCTTTGGTGAGTTGCTTGTTTGCGGGCACGTCTTGCAGGGCCTTGGAAAGGCTCCACGCGCCTTCGTCATCGACTTCCATGACGAGACGCCACACGCGGGCGAGGAAGCGATACACGCCCTCGACGCCCTTCATGCTCCACGGCTTCACCTGCTCCAGCGGGCCCATGAACATCTCATACAAGCGCAGCGCATCGGCGCCATACTCGCGCACGACGTCGTCGGGGTTCACGACGTTGCCGCGGGACTTCGACATCTTCTGTCCATCCTCGCCGAGGATGAGGCCTTGGTTCACCAGACGCTGGAACGGCTCGGGCGTGCTGACGTAGCCGAGATCAAAGAGCACCTTGTGCCAGAAACGCGCGTAAAGCAGGTGCAGCACGGCGTGCTCGGTGCCGCCGACGTAGAGATCGACGCCGCCGGGCTTGCCGCCGCCCATCCAATACTTCTCCGCGGCCTCGCCAACAAAGCGCTCGCTGTTCCGCGCATCGCAATAGCGCAGGTAATACCAGCACGAACCCGCCCACTGCGGCATCGTGTTGAGCTCGCGCTTCGCAGTCGCGGAGTATTGAACCCACTCCGTGGCCTTCGAGAGCGGAGGCTCGGGCGTGCCGGTGGGTTTGAAGTCTTCCAAGGTCGGCGGCAGCAACGGCAGCTCGCTTTCAGCAAGACCGCGATGCTGGCCGTTCTCCCACACGATCGGGAACGGCTCGCCCCAGTAACGCTGACGGCTGAAGAGCCAGTCGCGCAGCTTGAAGTTGGTGGTGCCTTTGCCGAGACCTTGTTCTTCGAGCCAGGCAGCAATCTTCTTCTTCGCTTCCGGCGTGGGCAGGCCGTTGAGGAAGTCGGAGTTCATGGCGATTCCTTCTCCTGTATAGCCCTGCCAATTCTGCCCCGACGAAGGCTGGACGACTTGTGTAATCGGTAATTCGAATTTTTGAGCAAACTCAAAATCTCGATCATCGTGAGCCGGCACAGCCATGATGGCTCCGGTGCCGTATCCAACCAAAACATAGTCAGCCACCCAGATAGGAATCAATTTAGTCGGGCAAACTGGATTTCGTGCGTAAACGCCGGTGAACACACCAGTTTTAGTCTTTCCGCCTTCCTGCAAACGATCACGTTCCTTCTTGTTAGAAGCCTGCGTGCAGTAAGCACTCACTGCATTGTAAGGGTCTCTGACATTTTCGTTGGTGCCTTTCCAACTGTCAGGTGTGCCTGTGGGCCATTGGGTTGGAATGACAGACGCACCCAACATTTGTGCGATCAGGGGGTGCTCTGGAGCCAAAACCACATACTCAGCCCCAAACAATGTGTCAGGGCGAGTTGTGAACACCCGAATCGGATCAAGATGTAGAGGCAGCGGACTATTCGACGGCACAACCTGACTTCCAGCCGGATGCCATTGTGTGTTCACCACTACAGAACGGCTGTGAACAATCTCAAAATCAACAAACGCCCCCTCACTCCGGCCAATCCAGTCGGTTTGAAGGAGCTTGATGCTGTCAGGCCAATCTAATCCTTCGAGGTCTTTGACTAGCCTCTCTGCAAACGCCGTGATGCGCAGCATCCACTGGCGCATCGGGCGGCGCTCGACAGGGAATCCGCCGACTTCGCTTTTGCCGTCCACGACTTCTTCATTCGCGAGCACGGTGCCGAGCTGCGGGCACCAGTTCACCGGCGCTTCGCTGACGTAGGCGAGGCGTCGATGGTCGATCTCCACACGCGAGAGGCCCTGAGCTTCAAGTTCGCTGATCGGATGCGCCTTGCCGTCATCGCCGACGTAGGAATTGTAAAGCTTGAGGAAGATCCACTGAGTCCATTTGAAGTAGCCGGGGTCGGTCGTGTTCACCTCGCGGTCCCAATCGTAGGCAAAACCGAGCGATTTGAGCTGTTTGGTGAAGTTGGCGACGTTCGCCTCGGTGGTGACTCGGGGATGCGTGCCAGTTTTGATGGCGTATTGCTCAGCCGGCAGGCCGAAGGCGTCCCAGCCCATCGGGTGCAGCACATTGAAGCCGTTCATCTTCTTGAAGCGGCCGATGATATCCGTGGCGGTGTAACCCTCCGGATGGCCGACGTGGAGGCCGTTGCCGCTGGGATAGGGGAACATGTCGAGCACGAAGTACTTCGGCTTCGAGGCATCGAAGTCGGTATCACCGGGGTTGGGCGTGCGGTAGGCCTTGGAGGCCTCCCACTCGCCCTGCCACTTCGGTTCAAACTCGGAGAAGGGGAAGGCTTTGCGCTGCTCGCTAGACATAAGAGGGCGCGGAAGAAGGCGAGATGGGGCCAAGTTCCAAGCTCAAAGTTTCACCTTTGCCCAACCTCGGTCACACAAATAGCAAGTGTGATAAGTCTTTATCGAAGACCTGTACTACCTCACTCGCTTCAGTTTGAGCAGCGGAGCCGCTGGCGAGGCAAACTGGGCCACAAACAAATTTCCAGCCGCATCGGCACAGACGCCATGTGGATGGATGAAGGTGCGCCGGTCGCTCTGCATGGGCTGCAGCGTGCCGCTGGCATACTCAGCCGGCGGTGCGCCGATGTTTGAGACAATCTTCCAATGTGCATCGACGATGGAGATGAAGCCGGGTGAGTTCTTCACCTTTGGCCATTGATCCCCAAGATGCGGGATGATGGTGAAGGTGCCGAAAGGAATGATGTCCCGCGGGTTGCCACCCGGAAAAGGTATCTGGTCAATGAAATGGCCATCGACGCTAAAGCGCCGGATTTCCTGCTGATCACTCATCGCAATGACCACCCGCGGCGCTCCATCACGATCATCAAAGGCACCTCCGTGCGGTCCCCAGTGCTTCAGGCGATTCTTTTCCTCACCGAGATCACCGCCCCAGATGCGCAGCAGGCTGCCATCAGCTTTGTAGTGAAAGATGTAATCTTTGCCGTAACCATCGAAAACCGCGAACGAGCCGTCCTTGAAGTGAGTCGTCTTCGAGGGGCGATACTCGGACTCATTCGCGTGGAGCTTCGCTTGAGCCGGCCAGGGGTAACTGGCCAGTTCCTTGCCATCGAGGGTCAGTTTGCGCACCAGATGAAGCTGCGTGTCGGTAATGAAGACTACCTCCGATCCATCGGCATCCCGCACGAGACTCATGCCATGAGCTCCAGGCATGCGGGCAGTCCACTGGCTGATGAGCGCGCCACTTTCTGCGTCGAGGATGATCACATTGTTGCGGGCATCGTCGGTCAAAAATAGCAGGCGACCTCTCGAGTCGGTCACGACGGCATGGCCATTTTTCACATTCACTCTAGCCAAAGCCTCGCGTCCCCAGTCTGGCACCACTTGATAGCGAAACGCACCCTGGCCGAGGATTGCCTCCGCGGCGGGGGCGAGTGTCAAAACGGACAAAAACAAGATCGAAGCCAGCGTGCGCATGCCTAAGGCAAACGGGCTAGGCCATAGCTTATTTCTTCGGGTCTTTCTTGATCACTATGTACTTTCCCGGGGATTTCTCAAAAGCCGTCAAGCAGTCCATACAGCAGAAGGCCACGGGCCCCTCAGCGGTCTTTATCCGGTAGATGGGGCGGGCAGCTTTTGCGTCCACAGGACAGATCTCATTGATGGGCCAGGCGGCGACCACTGTGGTGGCCATCACCAAGCTGGCGATCAGAGGAGCAAAGAACGATTTCATGATGCTGGTGGGTGTGATGGTTGAAATGCGCGTCTAGCCTCTGAACGTCCGGCAGGCTCTCTGTCATAGCCCTTCGCAAATCCGGCCCACGGAAGACCAAGGCAGACACAGGTCGGGCTGTTTCCAAGTTCCCGCTTGTGCCTCCCCTGCCCTCCGATGTTGAATACCACATGGTCGATGCTCAACGCACCCTCTCATCTCCCGCATACCGCGAGCACCTGAAGTGCCTCTACCGATCCACGCTGCTCGACGATGTAATCCCCTTCTGGCTAAGGCATGGGATGGACGAGGAGCATGATGGCATCATCACCTCGCTCGACCGAGACGGAACCATTTTGGACACAGACAAGAGCATTTGGTTTCAAGGCCGTGCCGCGTGGACCTTTGCCACGCTCTACAACACGGTCGAAAAAAATCGCGAATGGCTCGCCGCCGCTGGCTCATGCCTTTCCTTTCTCGAAACGCATGGCTATGCCACGAATGGAAAGCTTTTCTTCACTGTCACGCGAGAGGGAAAACCCCTGCGCATGCGCCGATACGTCTTTAGTGAAGCATTCGCGGCCATCGCCCATGCCGCCTATGCCAAAGCCACGCACGATGAACACTATGCGGACATGGCGAGGCGTGACTTTGCGACCTATTTGAAGCATAGCTTCGAGCCCGGCCTCATGCTTCCAAAGGTCGATTCCGAAACGCGGCCCATGATGGGCATCGGTGCTCTCATGATCGGCATCGCCACGGCGCAGGAACTACGAGTCAATCTCGGCGATGTGAAGATCAGCGGCCATACCTGCTCCGAATGGGCGGATCGCTTCATCCTCGAAATCGAACGCTTCTTTTTCAAACCGGACCTCGGTGCCATGATGGAGGTCGTGGCACCGGACGGCACCCTTCTTGACCACTTTGAAGGACGCACGCTGAATCCCGGCCATGCGCTCGAATGTGCCTGGTTCATTCTGCACGAGGGCCGCTGGCGTTCGGAGAAGAGTTACATCCGCCTCGGCCTGCAAATCCTAGATGCCATGTGGGAACGCGGCTGGGATAAAGAACATGGTGGTATCTTCTACTTCCGCGATGTCTTCCACAAACCGGTGCAGGAATATTGGCACGACATGAAATTCTGGTGGCCGCACAACGAGGCCTTGATCGCCACCCAGCTCGCCTGGCACCTCACAGCGGATGCCAAATATGCCCGCTGGCATCAATTGGTGCATGAGTGGAGCTTCCAGCACTTCCCCGACCCTCAGCACGGCGAGTGGTTCGGCTACTTGCACCGCGATGGCAGTCCTTCTGTAACGTTGAAAGGCAACATGTGGAAGGGCCCTTTCCACCTGCCACGTATGCTTTGGTATTGCGGCAAACTGCTTGAATAGCAGCTTAAGTCTTTGCTGCCAAAATCATCCTCACAGCATATTAAAGAATCCCTCTGTAATCATCATAGCTGGATTGGGCAATGTTGCGGCTCTAGAATCCTCATATCAAAAAACACTTTTGCCAAGAAGCGCGCTCCACTTTCTTAACCCGAAAAGGCCACTCCCGGCATGAAAGCCAGCCGTGACTGACGCGTGGCATCGCGGTATGCCTAAACAGCTCAACCTGAGAGCACCTGCAAGACACCAACAATAGAAGGCCTTTTGACACACACATTGGCAGCTTTAGGAGAAAAGGGTATGCCCGTTCCACAACTCGCTGATTTTCCAACCGCCGCAAAAAATGCGATATCCTCACTTGGCTATCGACTGGCGCGCTGGCAAACGGCGAGGGAAGCACTGGCACATCGCTGGGAAAAAAAACGACTACCACATGCTTTGCAGTGTTTTCTCGATAAGTGGATGCCATCGCTCGAAACTACAATGGTAGTTCTCGAAGCTCAGCTCGAAGGAAATGAAGATGATTTCTGGGTTATTGAAGGTGGCTTGGCTTCTTTTGCAGCGGAGCGTGCCTTGCTGCATTTACCGGCACTGCGAATGTTTTGGTGCCAGGAGCTGCGTCAGTCGCATTGGGATGCATTAAGACGGGCCGTTCCTCAGGCGTGGTTTGCGGATGAAGAGCCCATTCCTCCGGGAGCGGTGATTGCAGGACTAGGCGTAAGGGATTGGAACAAGGCGCAAGAGACCTTGCGCCGGGGAAATCTTCTTCTTCGTGTAAAAAAAACCTCATGGGTCGCTAAAGTGGCTTTTCATCGCGATCCAAAAGGGCAGATTGTGCTAAGAGAATGGAAAGCGATGCCTTGACGATGGGGCGGCGTGCGTGCGATGTTCAGCCGTTCATCTCCCCCCTCAAAACCTCATGGCACGCGGCTCAAACGTCACCCTCTGCTCTTTCTGCGGCAAAAGCCATGCGGAGGTGCGCAAACTAATCGCAGGTCCAGGTGTTTATATTTGTGACAACTGCATCAACGTTTGCAAAAACATTCTCGACCGCGAGTCGACCAAGGAACACAGCCAGCCTGCGGGGCTTCTCGTCCCGCGGCCTGCTGATATCATGGCCCTACTCGATCAGCATGTGATTGGTCAGCCACAGGCAAAGAAGGTGCTCAGCGTGGCCGTACACAATCATTACAAACGCATTCTGCACGTTCAGCAACAGTCCGCCCGCAGTGCTGGTAGCCCCAAGAACAAAATCGCCGCCACGCTCGATCCGAACGATGTTGATATCGAAAAGAGTAACGTTCTCCTCATCGGCCCAACCGGGTGTGGTAAGACACTTCTCGCAAAGACACTAGCGAAGTTGCTAAACGTCCCTTTTTCGATCGCCGATGCTACGACGCTGACAGAGGCAGGATATGTGGGTGAAGATGTCGAAAACATTGTGCTACGTTTGCTACAGGCCGCAGACTACGATGTGGCCCGTGCTGAAGTAGGCATCGTTTACATCGATGAGATCGATAAAATCGGACGTAAGACTGAAAATGTGAGCATCACCCGAGATGTGTCCGGCGAGGGTGTTCAGCAGGCGCTTCTCAAGATCATCGAAGGCACAGTTTGCAACGTGCCGCCACAGGGTGGACGCAAGCATCCCCAGCAAGAGTACATTCAGGTCAACACGGAGAACATCCTTTTCATCTGCGGCGGGGCTTTTGTGGGACTCGACCAAATGATCAAACGACGCCGCGGCAAAAAGACGCTGGGCTTTGCAGGTATTGAGTCCCATATGTCCGCCGAGGACGACACGAAGAAAATCACGGTCGAACCAGAGGACCTGCTTGGCTATGGCCTCATTCCGGAATTCATCGGCCGCCTACCCATCATCTGCCCTCTGGAAGCTCTCACGGAGGCTGAACTCATGCGCGTGCTCACCGAGCCTCGAAACGCATTGACCAAGCAATTCTCCAAACTCCTCGGCATGGACGGCGTGGAGCTTTCGATCACCAAGGATGCGATGCTAGCCATGGCCAAGGAAGCCGTGGCCCGTGGCACTGGTGCCCGGGCACTGCGCAGCATTTTCGAACGTATCATGCTCGACGTGATGTATGACGTACCCAGTCGGATGGATGTGCGCTCGGTGACGATCAACGAAGGCGTAGTCAAAGGGGAACGCGCCCCGCTGCTACGCCGCCGCATCGAACGGAAGGCTGCGTGACCGGATGAAGGTGCCGCCCCACATGCTCGATGAGATTGTGAACGCCCTCGGTGAGGTATTCGCCAGTCGTCGCTATGCCGACCGTGTGATTGAATATACCTTCAAGCGCCACCGCAA
>JAFMIR010000002.1 GCA_017853885.1 Prosthecobacter sp. | reverse complement strand
CTGATTCGTCGCTACATCCCAGCCACAGGCAAAATCGAGCGCATCGCCGGCACCGGCCAACAAGCCAGAGGAAGTCCTGGCAGCGATCCGAAGAGCTGCGCTCTTGCACGTCCACATGGCGTCACGATTCATCCAATAACCGGAGAACTTTACATCACTGACAGCTACAATAACCGCATCCTAAAAATTGCGAAGTAAGTCAGATTATTCATGACGCAATGCTTCCACTGGGTTCATTTTGGCAGCACGGCTTGCCGGATAAATACCAAAAGCGACACCGGTAAGAACCGAAATGGAAAACGCCAGAACGGGTGACCACATTTTGATGATGGTGGTTACGCCAGCAAAATGCTGAACGGCCATAGGAATCCCCAAACCGAGAACGACGCCAAGAAGTCCACCTACACCAGCGAGGAGAACAGTCTCGATGAGAAACTGCACCACAATATCCGCCTGACGAGCACCGAGAGCCCGGCGAATGCCAATCTCCCGAGTGCGTTCGGTAACACTGGCAAGCATGATGTTCATGATGCCAATACCGCCCACAAGCAGAGATATCGCTGCTATACTTCCCAAGACTATGCTGAAAATTTGCTTGGTTCGCTCTGCCTGCTTCAGGAGTTCGATAGGAACGATGATGCGCCAGTCATCTTTTTTATGATTGGACTTCATGAGGTGCCGTAGCGCCTCAGCACGGCTCTCCACCTGGGCTACGTCCTCGACGCGGATGACGGCCTCGTGGTATTCAACTTTTTCAGCCTCAAAGCTTCCAGTACGGTAGCGAAAGAAGGTTTCGCCATACTGGTCCATCAGAGTATCAAAAGGGATCATCATGTGCGCAGCGGCACTGTTCGCAGGACTGGCGGCGTCGGTACCGATCAGGGTGCTTTCATCCTGAATAACCCCCACAATGGTGTAGTAATAACCCTTAACTCGAACAGATTTACCCACAGGTGCTGTGAGGGGAAAAAGCCTGCGGGCCACTGTCTCGCTGAGTACACAAACTGGCATTCTTTCCTTCATTTCAAGATCGGTGAAGAAGCGCCCGGACTTCAACTCGCGGTTGCGCATTCGAGGATAGATGGGGAGAACGCCCATGATCTGACCGTCTATGCTGCGGTCCAGATTCCAGATGTTTTCACTGATGAAACGGCTGGGGACGACAATCGAAATGCCCGGTACAGTTTGGATGATCTGGGTTACATCCCGCCGCGTCAGACCGTACTCGCTGATGAAGCTGCGGCTTTCGGCACCGGAGCCCTGGCCATCCGGCGGTTTCACGCTTTGCAGAATGATGTTCTCGCTGCCAAGCTTGCGGATCTGTTCCTGAGCCTCATGACTGGCCCCTTCACCGATGGCCAGCATGGCAACCACAGAAGCAACCCCAAAGACCACTCCTAGGGCAGTCAAGAACGATCGCAATTTATGCAGCCAGATGGTCTTAAGCCCAAGCGAAAGCGTGCGCCACAAATGCTGCGGTGAAGCCATGAGGCGCAGGATCGGATGGCGGGCAAGAAAAGACATGGCAGTGAACTTCTACAGAACGTTGTGGATATCGAAAAGCTGTCGCTTGAATATGCATCATCCACTAACATGCACATTCAATGCCTTCCGCTTCCCTTCGCCTTCTGATTCTCGGCTCAAACGGCGGGCTTGGCCGTTCGCTGACTAGACAACTCGCTATGACCTGCGACGTCGTGGCTTGGACTCGCGCTGAACTCGATTTGATGCGCCTCGAAGAAATCGAGGCACGCCTTGAAGCGCAGCCTTTTGATGTGCTGATCAATCCAGCGGGAATCACGAGCCCAGATGATTGTGCGCAGCACCCAGAACTAGCACAGAAAATTAATGCCGAAGCACCTAGGGAACTGGCCCGGGTGTGCCATCGGCTGGGGCGACGCCTTATCCATTTCAGCACTGATTATGTCTTTGATGGCACCAAGCTATCCCCTTGGAATGAAGACGATCCAGCCATGCCCATCAATAGGTATGGTCTAACGAAACGCGACGGTGAATTAGCTGTTCTGAAAGCTTGTCCACAGGCACTGGTTGCTCGCGTCTCGTGGTTATTTGGTCCCGACAAAAGCAGTCATCCGGATCAAATCATCGCCAAAGCTCTGCAGAGTGAGAACCTTTCGGCCATCGCCAACAAGACCTCCTCACCCACTTTCACCCGAGATCTGTGCGAGTGGATTCGAATGCTCGTGACCAGCCATCCAGAAATCAAAGGAATCCTGCATCTCTGCAATCAAGGCACCGCGTCTTGGCAGCAATGGGGAGAAGCCGCGCTAGAGATTGCCAATCGGCTAGGTCTACCAGTCCTCACGCAGAAGCTATCGCCATCAGCTCTTGAGGATTGCCACTTTTTCAAAGATGCACGGCCTCCTCATACCAGCATGAGCACCGCCCGATTCACCAAACTAACAGGCATCCGTCCGCGTCCATGGAGAGATGCACTGGAGGAGCATCTGCACAACCTACACGCAGAACTTGCCTTTTCTTCCGTGCCCCATTAATCGCTCATGCATGAGCAAACCTAATGTTGGAGTTCTCGGTCTGGGCATCATCGGCAGCCGAGTCGTCGAAAACCTGCGGCAATCAGGACATGAAGTTTTTGTTTGGAGTCGCAGCGCCCGTGCAGTGCCAAATTTTCTTGCTTCTCCGCGTGAAGTGGCGCAGGCGGCTGGCTTCATTCAGATTTTTGTGAGGGATAGCAAGGCTCTTCTGGATTCGGTGAAGGACATGCTACCAGTGCTGAAAGCAGGCCACATCGTGATGAACCATGCTACGGTGAGCAAAAAAGCCACGCATGAGGCCGCTAAAATGGTGGAGGATGCAGGTGCAGCGTTTCTCGATGCGCCTTTCACGGGCAGCAAAATGGCTGCACAGAATGCAAAGCTTTGCTATTACATTGGCGGCTCAGCGACGCTGCTGGAGCGAGCACGTCCAGTACTGGAGGCTAGCGCGGCAAAGATCATGCCGCTAGGTTCAATCGGTGATGCGATGGTGTTAAAGATTGTGACCAACCTTGTCTCATCAGTCATTGTGGAAGCCTTGGCAGAGGCAGCCTCGATCACGCACGCCAACGGCATCCCACTCCAACGCCTGCTCACAGCTCTCGAAGGTAATGCCAACTACTCGACCCTCATTGGCATGAAGCTTCCAGCGATCATGAACGGTGATTTCGAGCCGCACTTCAGCCTGCGAAACATGCTCAAGGATGCAGATTTTGCTCGTGAACTCGCCGAAGAAGCAAAGCTGGCTTTACCCGCGCTCGAAATAACTGCCGAAGTCATGCGCCAAGGCGTGAGCGCTGGCCATGGAGATTTCGATTTCTCTATCATTGGTAAAAGGCTTCTGTGAGAGCATGCTCTTGATGATCCAACATATTTCTGATCATCGCCCTCACTGCCCTTGCCACTGTCGCCAACCTCGCCAAAGCACCCTGCGTGCGCACCATTCTCCGAGTTTTTTCCTATCTCAAACGCTATCCCGGCATGGCTATGGCTCAGGTCGGCTGCGCCGTCGGCGGCACTTTTCTTGTCCTCGTTTTGCCCTCTGTAACGCGAGAGATTATTGACGTAATCATTCCCGCAAAGGCTTGGGATCGCCTTGCACCCTCAGCGATGATGGTTTTTGGCGCATTCGTGCTGCAAAATCTATTCAACTCATTGCGCATTCGGTTAAACAATAGCTTCGAACAAAAAGTCATCTACGATTTGCGCAGTGACCTCTACGAGAGGCTGCAACGCCTTCCTCTGCGCTGGTTCGACAACCGACCCACGGGCGACATCATGACCACTGTCTCCGAGGATATTCCAGCTGTAGAGCGTGTTCTTATCGACGGCATCGAGCAAGGCCTCGTAGCTGTACTGCAAATCATCATCGTGGCTGCTTTCATGTTTTATGCCGATGCTACGCTGGCTTGGACAGCCATGCTGCCGATGCCCTTCTTAGCACTCGGGGCTGTTCTATATACCCGAAGCGCCCGTGACCGCCATCGCCGCGTCCGAGTGGCGTCTAGTAGCATGAACTCGCTGCTCCACGACAACGTCAGCGGCATGCGCCAAATCAAAGCCTACGCCATGGAAAAGGAGGAGCATTCCCGCTTCAATGAAAGCTCCGGAGCATTAAAAAATGCCACACTTCATCTCATGCATGTCTGGTCCATTTACCGTCCCTCCATGGCGCTGATGAAGGATTTCGGAACGCTGATCGTCCTATGGTTCGGTGCGCGCTCCATCATGCATGGCAACATGAAGCCCGGCGACCTCACCGCCTTTCTGCTCCTTGCTCGCCTCTTTTACGATCCTGTCGAGCAACTACACAGCCTTAACCAGATGATTCAGGCAGGTCGCGCTGCAGGCGAGCGAGTCTTTGGTATCATGGATGCCGAAGAAGAGCATGGTATTGATGACGGGCTCACGCTATCGAACGTGAAAGGCCACATCCGCTACGACAACGTTGGCTTCAGCTACACCGGGAAGCTGCCCACCGTGCACGGTATCACCATAGATGCGCAGCCCGGCCAAACCATCGCTCTCGTGGGCCCCACCGGCGCGGGAAAATCGACGCTTATCAACCTCCTCACGCGCTTTTATGAGCACGACGAAGGCACGCTGGCCATCGACGGCACGCCGGTGAAGAGCATCAGCAAGGCCAGCCTGCGCCGTCAGATCGGATACGTTACGCAGGAGAGCTTCCTCTTCAACGGCACTGTTCGCGACAACCTTCTCATCGGTAAACGCGATGCCACAGAAACCGAGCTATGGAGCGTGCTGGAGAGCGCCAATGCCTCCGAGTTCGTCAAACGCCTGCCCAATCAGCTCGACACACACGTCGGCGAGCGCGGCATCAAGCTATCCGTCGGCGAAAAACAGCGCATCAGCATTGGCCGTGCCCTATTACGCAATCCGCCCATCCTCCTCCTCGACGAGGCTACTGCCAGCGTTGACACCGAGACAGAACGACAGATCCAAGAAGCACTCGAACGGCTCATGAAGAAGCGCACCAGCTTCGTCATCGCCCACCGCCTCAGCACCGTGCGCAACGCCGACCGCATCTACGTCCTCGAACACGGCCGCATCACCGAGCAAGGCACCCACGACGAGCTCATCGCCGCGGGCGGCCTCTATGCCGATCTTTGCCGGAAGTCCCTTATCGGACCTTCGTAAAGCTTCATGTTCAGTGCGAAAGAGTGGTGCAATAGTGCAGCCTTAAAAAGAGGAACGCTGTTTTCAATCCAGCATCACACTTAACTCTTTGCATGTATTCGCGCATTAATGCTTCACCTCGCCTTCCGGGCCGTGTGTCGGCGGGCGGAAGAAGAAAGCGAGAAGCAGGATGCCGACCAGTGCCATGCCGGAAGGCACAAAGAAAAGCTGTTTGTAATCCACCACGCCATCGTTTGTGTAGTTGGCGAGCAGTTGCGGAAAGAGCTTACTGGCCACCACCATGCCCACGCCGAGGATCAGCAAGTTGAAGAGGCCCTGAGCGCTCGTACGCACATCGTTCGGAAAGACCGCATCCACGAAGATGTACACGGTGACGAAGAAAAAGGCGTAGCAGATGCCATGCAGCACCTGCACCGCAATGATGAGCCACTGGCTGTCTGGCGTGCCGAAGAAGGCAAAGATGCCAAACCGAGCTGCATGGCCCACAATGCCAAGGATGAGCGTGATCTTCCAGCCGATCTTCTTGAGCACCGCGCCGAGGATCAGCATGGTTACGATCTCAGCCACCTGCCCTATGCTGCTGACCACCATGCTCATATTCGCTGAGATTCCCACTTTTTGCAGGAATCCATCGATGACTACGAAGTAACCGTTGTGGATCGTCGAGTCGATGAAAGTCACCAGAAATAGCACCAGCACAAAGGGATTGCCCAACAGCTTCACGGCTTTCAGCCAGGCCACCTTGTCCATACCATCCACATCCTTGCGTGGCGGTGTGTGTGGTAGCGTGAGGCTGAAGGCGGCCAGAACGAACGAAATGATGCCCGCCACGATAAAGACCCACTTTGTCTCGGATGCACCCGCCTTCTCACTGAGTAGAAAGATGAAGGGCCAGCTCACGATGATCCAGCCGATGGTTCCACCCATGCGCACAAAACCGAAATCCTTGGCCGGGTCCTGCAGATTGGCAAAGGCGAGCGAGTTGGTGACCGAGATCGTCGGAACATAGAGCAGGCAGTAGGTGACAAAGCAGCCAAAGAAGGGCCAGAATGAAGTTTGGAAGGCCGTGGCGATCAAAGCCGCGCCGCCGACCACATGCGAGAAGGCCAAGAAACGCTCTGCGGAGAAGTTGCGGTCGGCAAACTGGTTGCTGAAGAAGATACCCACGATCGACGCGATGCCGAACGAACTACCCACTAGCCACTGCTGGTCCGGCATGAAGCCCAACATACCCATGTAGGAGAATATTTTGATCTGCCAGGCTCCCCAGATCGCGATCTCGAGGATCATCATCAGGAAGAGCTTGAATTTGATAGAGCTACCAGAGGTGTCTGTCATAAGCGGCAGTGAGGCTAGGGAGCAGCTCCGAAATTGGCAAGGCAAAAGAACCTGCTCCGACCCTACTGCCATGGCACTTGCAAAATCCTCCCTCGTGTGTTTTGAAAGCTGCTCCCATGTCCCAACCTCTACTCATCTGGCTCGACGGCAAACTGGTTCCTGAATCCGAGGCGAAGATCTCTGTCTTCGACCACGGCTTGCTTTATGGCGACGGGGTATTTGAGGGCATTCGCATTTACAATGGCCGCGTCTTCCGCCTCACGGAGCATCTCCACCGCCTCTATGACTGCGCTAAGGCTATCTGCCTGACTATTCCGATGACTTTTGAGGAACTAGAAAGGGCCACAGTCGAGACCGTAGCAGCAAATCACCTCCGCGATGGCTACATCCGCCTCGTTGTCACGCGCGGTGTCGGCTCGCTCGGCCTCAATCCCTACCAATGCCCGAAGGCTAGTGTCTTCGTCATCGCCAGCACGATCACGCTTTACCCGAAGGAGCGCTACGAAAACGGCCTCCACCTCATCACCTGCGGCACACGCCGGCCGAACAGCGCCGCTTTGAGCCCCCAAGTGAAAAGCCTGAACTATCTCAACAATATCATGGCCAAGATCGAGTGTATCCAGGCCGGTTGCGAGGAGGGCATCATGCTCAACGACCAGGGCTACGTCTCCGAATGCACTGGCGACAATGTCTTCATCGTGAAGAACGGCAAGGTCACCACTCCGCCAATCTCCGCCGGGGCCCTCGACGGAATCACACGTCGTGCAGTCATCGAAATCATCCAAGAAATGGGCCTGCCCTTCGCCGAGCAAAACATGACACGTTTTGACATCTACACGTCCGACGAGTGCTTCCTCACCGGCACCGCCGCCGAAGTCATCGCCGCCGTGCAATACGACCGCCGTCCCATCGGCGACGGCAAGCCGGGCAAGATCACGAACGAGCTGATCACGCGCTTCAAGAAGCTCGCGAACAGCACCGGCACGCCCGTGCCTTACGCTTGATGAACATCGTTGACCTCATTTTCGAGCGCCATCACGGCCCGGAGATGGCAGTTATAAGTCCTTGTGGCTCGTTGAGCTACGCTGACTTACAGGCTCGTGTCAGCCAAACTGAGAAAACCCTACAAAGATTGTTGAATTGGCCTTCACCGGCAAAACAACCTCGGATCGGCTTAGATGCACCTAACGGACCGGATTACATAGTTCTAGCTCTTGCCATCCTAAAATCAGGCGCATGCTTCGTTCCGATAGCTTCTGAATTGACCCTTCACGAGCAGCAGGAACTTATCGAACGCACTTCAGTGCACGCCATACTTCGCGCCAAGAATGCTGACGACTGGCATTTGGAGCTTATGCAGTTCTCGAACTTCACTGAAATATCGGAAGCTTTCGATTCACTGAACTCAGCTTTTATCCGCTTCAGCTCCGGCACCACCGCACGATCCAAAGGTGTCGTCATCTCTCATGAAACACTACTGGCTCGCATCTCCGCAGCGAATGAGGCACTGTGCATCAGTCCCGTAGATCGCGTGCTCTGGGTGTTGCCAATGGCGCACCACTTTGCTGTATCGATCATTTTGTATCTCTACCATGGTGCAACCACTCTCCTTGCACCCTCTGCCGACCCCGCAATGATGCTCTGTCTCATGCGTAAGCACAGAGCCACGGTCATTTATGGCTCTCCTTATCACTACACACTCCTCGCCAGCCAACCTGATATCGCTGCGATGCAAAAACTGCGACTCGTTGTTAGCACGGCGTTTGCTTTGAACCAAGAGGTGGCTGATTTGTTTCACTCGAAGACCGGCGTGCACATCACTCAGGCGCTGGGCGTCATTGAGGTGGGCCTACCGCTCATCAACCTCGAACACGCAGCCACTCACCCGACCTCTGTTGGCAAGCCAACTCCCTCCTTTGAAGCCAAACTGGATAATGGCGAACTTCTCCTGCGGGGCCCAGGCTTATTTGATGCCTATCTCAGCCCATGGCAGAGTAGTGAGACTGTTCTCCGCGAAGGCTGGTTTCCTACCGGCGACATCGCGGAGGTCAATGAAAACGGCTGCTTTTTTCTCAAGGGTCGTTCACAAAGCGTCATCAATGTGGGTGGAATGAAATGCTTCCCGGAGGAGGTCGAGTCAGTTTTAACTACGCATCCTATGGTGAAATCCGCCCGCGTTCTCGCCCGCCCACACCCTGTTCTAGGTCATGTTCCCGTCGCCGAACTGATCACACAAAATAAAATGGAAGACACACTTGCCAAGCAACTGAAAAAACTCTGCCAACAACGCCTCTCAGCCTACAAAGTTCCACTTGTTTTCTCCTTCGTGACTCAAATTCCGATGACAGCAAGCGGCAAGATGAAGCGATACTGATTCTGTTGCACAGTTCCCAGTGATTACTCATATGCTAATGCCCAATGCGATAATGGGTACATGACAAAGTGCCAACATGAAGCCAAATATTTTTCGGCAACTTATTGGAGCGCTTTGCAATTAAAACGGTGTTTCAAATGCGATGCAACCCGATCGAGAATCAACAATCAGGTCTGCAACCTCATTCACACATGAATCGGATGTCCCTTGGCAACTTCGGTGGCCTCTTTAACCATCTCTGAGAGCGTTGGATGAGCGTGAATGGTCGCTTCAATTTCGTCCCATGTGGCTTCGAGATTCATCGCAAGGCCAATTTCAGCAATCATCTCGGTGCTTTCACTTCCGATAATGTGTGCTCCCAAAATTTCGCCATGTGGCTCTCCGTAAAGAATTTTGACAAAACCTTCCGGTTCAGCAGCGGCGAGAGCTTTGCCGCTCGCAACATAAGGGAATTTACCGATTTTAAATTTGAGGCCTTTTTCTTTCGCAGCGCGCTCCGTTAGGCCGATACTGGCAACTTGCGGATGACAGTAAGTACAACCGGGGAACACACCGACTTTTTTGGGTTTATGCTTGGTGAACATGCCTTCAACTGCCTGCACAGCTTCATAACTGGCAACGTGAGCCAACCATGGCGGTCCAATAATGTCACCCGCGCCATAAATGCTTTTGACTGAGGTCTGATAGCGCTCGTCCGTTTGCAACCAACCTCGGTCCGTGAGCTTCAATTCAATACCACCTGGCAGCACAGGAGCCACTCCGATTGCAACAAGAGCCACTTCGGCCTCAAGCGTTTCGGCGGAAGCTCCTTCCACGGTGATTTTCACACCTTTACCATCTTCGAAAGTGCTGGCGACCTTGGTGTTGGTGAGAATTCGAATGCCAGCTTTCGTCAGGCTTTTTTCCAATGTCTGACTGACCTCGGTATCCTCGACTGGAAGAATGTTAGGAAGCATCTCGACAACGGTTACTTTGGTGCCGTAAGCATTGAAGAAGTAAGCGAATTCGATGCCGATGGCGCCTGCACCGATAACAATGACGCTCTTCGGCTGTTTTTCGAGGGTCATAGCTTCTTTGCTACCAATCACGGTTTTGCCGTTGAACGGAAACCCGGGCATCGGGCGGCTTTTGGCACCAGTGGCAATCAGGATGTTTGCTGCCTCGTGTATCTCTTTTTTACCTTCAGCGGAAGTAACCTCGACTTTGCCGGCAACTGGAATGCTGGCGGTGCCTTTTAGATAATCGACTTTGTTCTTCTTAAAAAGGAACTCAATACCCTTGTTGAGTTTATCGCTCACCCCTCGACTGCGACCGATGACCTTGCTCCAATCGAAGCTAAGACCTTCAATTTTCATTCCGAACTCAGTAGCCCGATGAGACAGTGTATGGTACAATTCAGCATTCTTGAGTAAAGCCTTGGTGGGAATGCAGCCCCAGTTGAGACAAGTGCCTCCCGCTCGGTCGTTTTCGACACAGGCCACTTTCTTGCCGAGTTGAGCACCGCGGATGGCGGCAACGTAGCCCGCAGGGCCGCCACCGATGACAATGAGATCGTAATTCATGATTGAGAAGGTTCTTGGGATAGAGTGGAGAAAAGCGCTACCTAGTTCGCTGTTCAACCGCTGATTTTTAATGGTAAAAAAGTACGGCTCAGAATGATTCAAATCAGGCGTTGCGTCCGCAACACTGCTTGTATTTTTTGCCACTACCACAGGGGCATGGATCATTGCGACCGACATTTTGGAATTTGGACTGCTTTGCTGGTGTCGTGCGCTGAGGAATGATGAGCCTTGGCCCCGTCGTAGCAGGGTCAGAGTCCTCATCGGCTTGGCGGGAACGTCGCGACTGCCCCTCGTTTGTGTTTTCCTCACCTTCCCCGCCCGTTGCCGAGGCTTGAAGAGCCATCTGAGCTAGGAAACTCTCGAAGGCGGCGAGTTGCTGAGTGCTGCGGAATAGATTAGCAAGCACCTCACTATTGATATGGCGCATGAGCTCAGCGAATGCACCAAAAGCTTCCTGTTTGAATTCGATGAGCGGATCTTTCTGACCATGTGTGCGAAGGCTGACGCCTTCTTTTAAGGCATCGAGGGCATAAAGATGTTCCTGCCAGAGCCGATCGATGGCATTGAGCAGGATCATCTTCTCGATCTCTTGTAACGCAGTAGGATTGCCCCCCTCCACCTTCACCTCGTAAGCGTGAATGATTCGTTCTTTGATGAATTCGACATTTCCTTCGAATTCACGGCTGCTAAAGTCGGCATCCTCAGCCTTCAGACCAATTGGAAAGGTAGTATTAATCCAGTGAATGAGGCCCTCGTAGTCAGGAACTTCATTGGATTTTTCAGCGGGGACAAATTCACCCATGCGATCACGAATGCCTTTTTCAACAGCATCATCGATCAGAATACGGGTGTCGTTGCTGTTGAGCACATCATTGCGCCACTCATAGACCACCTCACGCTGCTGGTTCATGACGTCGTCGTATTCCAGCACACGTTTCCTCCAGACATAGTTGCGTTGCTCTACACGCTTTTGGGCTGTTTCGACACTGCGATTGAGCCAAGGATGCTGCAATTCCTCACCCTCCTTCATTCCAAAACGCTCCATCATTTTCGTCATTCGCTCTGCAGCACCGAAATTGCGCATGAGGTCGTCCTCGAAACTGAGGAAGAATTTACTCTCACCAGGGTCGCCCTGACGCGCCGAGCGTCCGCGCAGCTGGCGATCCACACGACGGGACTCGTGTCGCTCAGTGGCGAGCACAAACAGCCCACCGAGCTCAGAGACACCCTCACCCAGTTTAATATCGGTTCCACGACCAGCCATATTGGTGGAAATGGTGACGGCTCCTCGATGACCGGCACGGGCAACAATCTCAGCCTCCTGACGGTGGTATTTTGCATTGAGAACGTTGTGCGTAATCTTTTGCAGCTTCAGCATGCGTGAGACCATCTCGGAGGCCTCGACGCTGGCGGTGCCAACGAGCACAGGTTGGCCTTTGGCATGGAGTTCTTTGATAAGCTCGATGACAGCGTTGAATTTCTCGCGGCGGGTCTTATAGATACTGTCATTGTGGTCTTTGCGCCTCACCGGCCGGTTGGTGGGAATCGTCAGCACATCGAGACCATAGATGTCATTGAATTCTGCAGCATCGGTTTCGGCAGTACCGGTCATGCCGCCAAGCTTTTGATAGAGGCGAAAGTAGTTCTGAATTGTGATGGTTGCGAGCGTCTGCGTCTCGGCATCAATATGGACACCTTCTTTGGCTTCAACAGCTTGGTGCAATCCATCGCTCCAACGACGGCCTGGCATCTTGCGACCTGTCTGTGCATCAACGATGATAACTTTGTTATCCTCCACGACGTATTCGACATCTTTTTCATAGAGTGTATAAGCACGAAGAAGCTGACTGATCTGGTGAATTCGCTGACCTTGATGTGAGAGGCGATCCTGAGTCTCGTTTTTTTTCTGAATCTTCTGCTGGTCAGAGAGCGAGGTGTCGCCGTCGATCTCACTATAAATGGTGGCGATATCTGGGAGCACAAATGCATCGGGATCATCGGGATTCAAAAAGGTTCGACCCATCTCACTGAGATCGGCATCGTGGCTCTTCTCTTCGATGGAGTAGTAGAGCTCTTCCTTGAGTTTGAAGTATTCGACTTTTTGCGTGTCTTGATAAAGGGCAAGCTCTGCTTTTTCCATGTCACGTCGCAGCTCAGGATCCTCCATACAGCGCATAAGAGCGCGGTTCTTGGGCTGCCCCAGATGGACTTGAAAAAGCTTTTTCCCAGCAATGTCACGCTCCCCCTTGCTGGCATGCTCCTTGGCCTCGGTGATGATTTTCGTGCAAAGCGTTGTCTGTCGGCGAACGAGCTGCTCGACAAGCGGCTTGTAACGTTCGTAGTGGTGGGAGGACTCGGCTACGGCAACAGGACCGCTGATGATGAGAGGGGTGCGGGCCTCATCGATGAGCACGGAATCTACTTCGTCCACGATGGCGAAGTAGTGACCGCGCTGAACTTGCTGATCCTTACTAGAGGCCATCCCGTTGTCACGTAGGTAGTCGAAGCCAAACTCGCTATTCGTGCCATAGGTAATGTCACAGCGATATTGCTCTGCGCGAACATTGCTGGACTGGTCATTTTGGATGCAGCCGACAGTGAGGCCGAGGCGTTTGTAAAGGTGTCCCATCCACTCGCTGTCGCGCCGTGCGAGGTAGTCGTTCACTGTAATGACATGCACGCCGCGGCCTGTGAGTGCGTTGAGAAAAACGGGCAAAGTGCCTACCAGCGTTTTTCCTTCACCGGTCGCCATTTCGGCGATCATTCCGCGATGCAGAGCAATCCCTCCGATGAGCTGAACATCAAAATGAACCATGTTCCACTTCAACGGCGTGTCACATACCATGATGTCACTGCCTGATAGGCGGCGGGCGGCATTTTTAACAACGGCGTAGGCCTCGGGAAGAATGTCATTGAGCATCCTCTGTTCAATGTCGGCAAACTTGGGTTGCATTTCGTTCCAAGCATCGCGAGCCCGGTCGATGCGAGCCTTTTTGTCCTCCAACGAGGCATTCGCCCATGCAGTTGGGACTAGGTAGTCATCAGCGAGCGAGCTGAAATGAGCCTTTAGTGCTGCAAAGTAAGGCGCAATGCCCTCTAGCGAGGTATTCACCTGCTGCTCATCCGCAATACGCAAGGCCACACCACCGAGGAATGGAGGCGTGTGGAAGGCGCGAAATTGGTTCTGCCACTTCTGCACATGGTCACGCAGGTGCTGTTCATCCTGCTGTTGGAGCTGCTCTTCGATGCGGTTGATCTCGGCGACAATCGGCTGGAGCTTACGCACTGTGCGCTGGTTCTTTGAGCCGAGAATTTTTTTAATGATCCAATTGAACATGAGAGCGGGGAAAGGGAAAAGGGCAAGAAACATGGAGCGGGCTAAGCCGCGTGCAAGGACCGTTGCTAAGCGGGCGCCTCAAGCGATACCGAGGGATCGTTTGGGCTTCGTGATGAAGGCCTCGGCCAAGTAATGCGGAATGAGCGGGCGAGCGATCAACTCCGCAAGCTCCGCTTTGGGCAAAGAGGCAACGATCTGCGCCAAACGAACCGCGCATGGCCGCACCTGAATCACCTGCGCAAGTCCGAGAGGTGCCTGAGGATCAAAAGTGAGCCAGTGAGGGTCATTCTGACAACGCTGATGGGCTATTTCAGGTGAAACTGTTTCGATCCCCGGCATTAAGCGGCCGTCTTTGACCTCAGCAAGGTAGAAGCTCTGCCGCCGAGCATCGCCAATCACACGGTAATTGAAACCCATATCAACGTCTGGCGCCGTCAGTGAGGACCACCCGACGCACCACACATCCCGGGAGAGTGCGACCCCCTGTGCCGCCGCCATAGCAATGCGGACACCAGTATAGGAGCCTGGCCCATCCCCAACAACCACTCCCGCGAGCTCTGGCCCGGCGGCAGCCAAGGCCTCCTGAAGAGGGGCAAATAGGCGAGCGTTGTGCGATCTTTCTGATTGAAAAGAAGCCTCAAACCCGACCTCCTCACCACAGACGACCGCAATGCTGCCATATGAAGTCGAAAGGTCGATGGATAAGAGGGGGCTGGGCATCAGGCAAAGTGGGGCTGAAATGTCAGGCCAAGGATAAGAAAATACTTGGGAAATACAGGGCGTTCTGTTATGCAATCGTTTTCCGGTTCTTTTTTTGCGCGCTCCCCCCGCATGCTTTTCGAATTTCTTCCTCATCTTACTCCCGTGCGCCGGATTCACACCAAGATGCTGAGTCTGCTAGTATTGATTGCTATCCTGCCACTTCACGCAGCTGAAACCGTGATTCAGCTTGCTGAACGAGAGGCATTGAACCGTCAATCGCGAGTCGATGCAACTGGCGCTCAACTGAATCAGGCTTCCGAATTGGTAATGCAGGGTAAAACGGAAGAGGCTCTGAAGCTTTTAGAGTCTTTTTATCAAACCCTTCCTGAGGCTCCTTTAACTCAAAAAGCTCGCAGTATGACCCAGGCTGGATATCTTTCAGTCGGTTGCCTGTATGCCGAAGAGCTCGGCGTGACTGGCAAAAGCCAGGAGGCTCATGAGCTGCTGAACAAGCTCTTAAAAATCAACCCCCAAGATAAGCAGCTCATGGAGATGCAAAAGCGCCTGGCAGACCCTGATCGCTTTCCTCCGGCACTTACAAACGCACATATCCAAAAAGTTCGCAGTGTTCAGGGCCTCTTATTAAAAGCGAGTTCAGCCATTGAGCTGGGTGATTTTGATCTATCCATTCGTCTTCACCAAGATGTCCTCCAAATCGATCCCACCAACAGCGCCGCTCGTCGTGGCATGGAGCGCGCGGAACGCGAGAAAGCCCGATATTTCGACGCCGCAGGCGATCAGCGGCGTTCTAAGATGCTTAATGCCGTAACTCAAACATGGGAAGATCCCATACCACCTTCTTCAGCGGAGCTGAGCTCTCTTTTTGGGGCACGGGTGCAAGCCTCCTCGACTGCATCCAGCGGTCGCGATGGAATTACAACCAAGCTGCGCAGCTATCGCTTGCCCAAGGTAGAATTCGAGCAAGCCACCCTTATCGAAATCCTTGAACTCTTGCGTCTTCGCAGCCGCGATCTTGACCCGATGGGCAAAGGGGTGGATTTCGTGTTGAATGTGCCAGAAGAATCACGAGGGAGGCAAATCAGTCTAACGCTCAACGATGTCCCCCTCGAGGAGGTGCTGCGTTACATCTGTGAATCAGCCGGTGTCACTTACCGAGTCGAAGAGCACGCGGTGATGATCTCGTCACTCAGCGAGAAAAATGCGACCCTGATCACACGCAGTTTTCGGGTGCCCCCGGATTTCATTCAAAACAGCCCCGTGGCCGCCACAGCGCCTGCGGGCGCGGATCCATTCGCTCAGCCTGCTGCTCAGGCTGGTGGTGGCTTCAACCTCAAGCGCATGGGAGCCAAGGAATTCCTCGAAAGTCGAGGCGTCCCCTTCCCCAAAGACTCAAGCGCTAGCTTCTCTGCTGGCACAAGCACGCTCGTCGTGCGTAACACGGCCACGAACATGGAGATGGTGGAGAATCTCGTAGATCTCGCCGCCAAAAGCAGCCCAAAGATGGTTGTTGTGAGCATGCGGATGCTTGAAGTATCCCAAAAGAATCTGGATGAACTAGGTTTCGACTGGTTGATGGGCGGAGTCGGATTCAACGGAAATAACGTTTTTACCGGCGGAGGGACGGCTGGATCTGGCGTTCCATTTTCACCGACAGCTTATCCTTTCGGCGGCAACGCAACTATCCCTCCTGTCGTACTGAATGGGGCGCAGGTCTTCCCCGCTCAGTCCGTGGCCTCAGCAACAGGTGGCCCTACCCCGTTGGGTGTCACGCCTATAAATGCCGGAGGCGGTGGGCCTATCACCGCCGGAAATCGCTCAGGCACTTTTGCGACTGGCCAAAATGCCCTATCAACCCTGCTAGAGACCGGATCCGCTACGGCTGCACCATCTGTCGCACCAGGTGCCTTGTCACTAGCTGGGGTGTTCACAGATCCTCAGTTCCAGACTGTGCTCCGTGGCCTAGCGCAGAAGAAAGGCGTGGATGTTGCCGTGAGTCCAAGCGTCACCACCAAGAGCGGCGTCAAAGCCACCGTCGAGATTACCCGGGAATTCATTTACCCCACTGAGTTTGATCCACCTCAATTGCCTCAAGGCAATACAGGCGGTGGCGGTTTGATCGGGGGAGCTGGTAGCCAAATGATCGCTACACCAACCACGCCAACGGCGTTTGAAACCCGAAAAACGGGAGTCACCATGGAGGTAGAACCTGTAGTCTCCGACGATGCACGAAGTGTGGAAATCGTACTCGCGCCTGAAGTAGTCGATTTTGAGGGATTTGTGAACTATGGAAGTCCCATCAATTCCCCGAACAGCTCAGCTTTTCAGCAAGTGACCTCTGGAGGCACCACATCCTACATACCGCTCTTCACTCCTGAACAGCTGATCACACCCAATAAAATCCTGCAACCTGTATTCAAATCTTCCAAAGTTTCCACCGCTGTCAAAGTGTGGGACGGGCAGACGGTGGTCTTGGGTGGCCTGAAGCAGCAGGAGCACACCATCGTGGACGACCAAGTGCCGGTTTTGGGCGATTTACCATTTGTGGGAAGGCTGTTTCGCACTCACGTCAAGCGAACCGACACCAAGAACATTATCATCTTTGTTACGGTCAATGTCATCGATCCCTCGGGACAGAAGATCAACCGCGACACAGCAAGCGTCAGCCAGTAAAGAAACATCAGGAAGTCCTGACTTTTACGGAGCTACCGCTGGAAATGCCGATCCGGCCTCGTATCATTCTTTATCATGTTCTCAGGCACATCCGCCAGCCACTCCATTCTATTGGCTTTGCTCATAGTGGCAACGTTGCCCACCAAGGCACAGCAGCTCTCACCTCCATCTCCTTCCGCGCAAGCAACCAAGCCTCCCATACCAGAAGACGTGCTAAGCGATGAGCATGTGCGTGAGGAGTTTGGCGTCAACGATTTCACAACCCCCTCCATCCGAAAGCTATTCGACATGCTCAACAAGGTTGGAAAGTTGAAATATGATGAACTAAAGCGTCCGTTCACAGATAAAACACCTTCGGATCGCGTTATCGTTTCGTTAGGCCTTGGCACTCTGATCGCCGACGGCTTTCTTATCGTGCAAACCGAGAAGGTGGATGAAATGGAGTTCGTTGGACGCGCCATGATCAAATATGGCAAAGCCCTCGGGGCCGGTGGACGCATGAACAAACACACTCAGAGTCTTTTTGAACACAGTCTAAGAGGTGAATGGAATGACCTCAAAGAAGAACTCACCCGCACGCAGGCGGATGTCGAAGCTGAGATGGTTCTCCTGCGTGACGTCGACATTGCCCACCTCATAAGCCTAGGTGGTTGGCTGCGAGCACTGGAGATCTCCACCAAGACCATCGTTATGGACTACACGGAGGAAAAAACACGACAGCTGACACGACGCGACATTGTGGAGTATTATCTTGGCAGTCTCGACAGCCTCCACCCTTCTCTCTTGAACAACCCCAACCTGATCGCGATACGCAAAGGCATCGAGGAACTCATGCCCCTGATGGACGTGCCCCAAGGCAAAGCCTTGACACACCAAGAGATCAAAAAAATTAGCGAAAAAGCATCTATTCTCTCACACATCATCACAGATAAGATGAATGGCTGAACTCGTGCTCGCCCCAATCTCATGCCCAGCCCCACATCAGATCAACGTCAACAAATTGCCAAATGGGCCGAAGAAGGCGCAAACCTGAACCAGATTCAGGACCGTCTACGCGCGCAACTCGGGATTACACTCACTTACATGGAGACACGCTTGCTCATACTCGAGCTCGGCGTGAAACTCAACGATAGGCCTCGTGAAAAGCCGCCTGAGGTGGAGGCTACAGCCGAAGCATTGCCGCCAGCCACCGATGATGAGGTTCAACAGCTCCAAACTGAACAACCTGCACCTAGCCAGCCCTCTACCTGCTCGCTGACTGTGACAGTGGATGAAATTCCTCCTGTGGGCGTTTCAATCAGCGGAAAAGCTACATTTAGTGATGGCAACACCGTCATGTGGTTCATGGACCAGATGGGACGCTTCGGCATGCGTGGTCCTGTTTCTGGTTATCAACCTCCCGCAGCCGACATCCCATCTTTTCAATCTGAACTCGACCGTATCCTCACTTTACGCGGCTTCTGACCCTCATCTGACATCATGCTGCTGATTATCGATAATTACGACTCCTTCACTTACAACCTTGTACAATATTTCGGCGAAATGGGAGCCGTCATGGAAGTCCGTCGCAATGATCAAGTTACACTTGATGAGATCCAAAAACTCAATCCTGGGCACATATGCATCTCACCCGGCCCCTGCACTCCCAAAGAAGCGGGTATCAGCTGCGCAGTCATTGAACGATTTGGAA
This sequence comes from Prosthecobacter sp., assembly GCA_017853885.1. Taxonomy (GTDB): domain Bacteria; phylum Verrucomicrobiota; class Verrucomicrobiia; order Verrucomicrobiales; family Verrucomicrobiaceae; genus Prosthecobacter. The sequence goes on along the minus strand of JAFMIR010000002.1, from coordinate 172,852 downwards.
AAAAAATCCCTCTACTTGGTGTCTGTCTCGGCCATCAGGCCATTGGCCACGTATTCGGTGGAGATGTTGTGCGGGCAGATCGTTTGATGCACGGCAAGACATCGATGATTCACCATACTAGCACTTCTGTTTTCAAAGACATGCCAGATCCCTTTGAGGCCACACGCTATCATTCACTATTAGTAAAGAGAGCCACTCTGCCCAAATGCTTAGAAATCACAGCCACCGTCTGTGATGATGAGTCTGAGATCATGGGACTTCGGCACAAGGAATTCCCCATTCATGGAGTTCAGTTTCATCCAGAATCGATCCTTACACAGGAGGGGCAAAGACTGCTGAAAAATTTTCTTGAGATGTGACGTCTCTCACTAGGAAACGGCAGCCTGCAGGAGTTTCTCTTGGCTGACCTCTACTCGATTGAACTCACCTCCAATCTTACCTTCGCGTAACATCAGAATGCGGTCACTCATTCCGATGAGTTCCTGCAACTCGCTGGAGACAAGTAGGACCGCTTTTCCTGCTGCTGTGAGTTGGTTGATGATTTCGTAGATTTCAAGTTTTGCCCCAACATCGATACCACGCGTTGGCTCATCTAACAAAATCACAGATGGTTGTGCCAAAAGAGCCTTGCCAAGCACGATTTTTTGCTGGTTGCCGCCCGAAAGTCGGCCAGCAATGGTATCGAGACCTGTGGCCTTGATACGCAAATCGTCAAAAATTCCCTGATTGCGCTTTGCCTCATCTCTTTTGCAAACAAAACCAAAGCTACAAAGAGTCTTTAAAGAGGAGAGTGATAAGTTGAAGCCTATTCCCTGCTCGAGCAAAAGGCCATAACGTCGTCGGTCCTCACTGGCGAGCACCATTCCAAGATCGATGCTTTCCTTGGGGGTATTTTTTTTCAAGTCGCACCCTCTCAGCGTGACCTCGCCTTCTTGACGGTACCCCCAGACTCCGAACAGATGCATCAAGAGTTCGGTTCGTCCCGCACCCATCAAGCCGCCGATACCAAGAACTTCACCGGACTTCAGTTCAAAACTGATCTGGTGAAGCTTCGGAGCCTCATGACTGCTTTCGGCCACAGTGAGTTTTTTCACTTTTAAAAGGGTCTCACCCGGCTCTGAAACTCGGCGAGGAAAAAGATCGCCAATCTCACGACCAACCATCCGACGGATCACGTCAGCTTTACTGGTATCTATGACCGCTTGCGTGCCAACAGTGCTGCCGTCGCGTAGCACCGTGATGCGGTCGGCAATGCTAAAGACCTCATCCAGTTTGTGCGAAATATAAATGCAGGCAATTCCGCGCTGGCGCAGATCTCGCAGAATGCCAAGCAAGATGAGTGCTTCGTGTTCGGCAAGCGCGGCTGTGGGCTCATCAAGAATAAGTATGCGACTATTCTTTGCCAATGCTTTTACAATTTCGACGAGCTGCTTTTGACCGATCCCTAGTGAGGAAACGGGTGCGGCGGGGTCAAGCTGCACTTTGAAGCGTTTCAACAAGGCTTTAGCCTCGCGGTAGATGCGCGGCCAGTCGATCAAGCCAGCCCAGCGACGAGGCTCACAACCAAGAAAGATGTTTTCCGCTACTGACATCTCTTCAACGAGCGCGAGCTCCTGATAAATAACAGCGATACCCGCCTTCGATGCATCACCGATGCCAGCAAAGCGTGCCTCCTCACCCTGCACCTTAAAGCAGCCTTCATAGCTACCGTGCGGATGAATACCGCAGAGCAATTTAATAAGAGTGCTCTTGCCCGCACCGTTCTCACCACAGAGAGCATGAATCTCACCTACCTGCAGATCAAAGGAAACATCCTTTAAGGCGACAACACCTGGGAACTTTTTGGTAATGCAGCGAGCTGTGAGAACCGCGGACATAGGAAAGACAGAACAACAATCGACAAGACCAACTTTCAAAGAACAAATGGGCAGGATGTCTCCCCAGCTTAAACAAACCGGGGTATCTTGGATTTGTAAAGCATGATCCTTCCAACTGATTCGATGAAATGATCTTCATGCGTCGCCTACCCACTGAAAAAGCCTTGATCCTGACAAATACGAGCGGCTCAACATCCGCTACTTACAGAAACAGCAGTGATCTTTTTTTAAGACAAAAAAGAGGCCACCCTGCAAGGTGGCCCCTTTGTGATTACATGGAAATTGCTTTGGTCCCTCAACTGTTATCGGCAGCAGGGGCTGCGTCGCCACTTGCAGCAGCATCTTTTTCCTTCATAGCCGCCTTGCGACTCATCTTGATGCGACCTTTCTCATCAATGCCAATGCACTTGGCAGTAACAATGTCACCTGTCTTGACGACATCTTCGGTCTTGTTGACGCGGAAATCAGCGAGTTCACTGATGTGAATCAGACCGTCTTTCTTACCACCAAGGTTCATGAAGGCACCAAAATTTGTCGTGCTGACGACTCGGCCTGTGTAAAGCTTGCCGACTTCAATTTCTTGGAACTGACCGCTAACCATTTCCACGGCGCGATCGAGGCTTTCCTTACGGGAGGCGTAGATGAAGACTGTGCCGTCATCCTCGATGCTGATCTCAGCACCGGATTCGGCTTGGATGGCTTTGATGTTTTTACCACCGGGGCCGATGAGTTCTCCGATCTTGTCGGGATTGATCTTGATGATCTCAATCCGCGGAGCATGTGGGCTTAGCGGCTTAACCTCAGCAATAGCGGTTGCCATGGCGTTAAGCACCTGGGTGCGCCCTGCCTTGGCCTTTACGATACCTTCCTCAAGGATGGTGAGAGGAATGCCAGGAAGCTTGAGATCAAGCTGGAAACCCGTAACACCTTCGCTGGTGCCGCAAAGTTTGAAGTCCATGTCGCCAAAGTGATCTTCACTACCAATGATGTCGAGAAGTGTAAGATAGCGCTTCATGTTGTCACCGTCGAACTCAGTAACAAGACCGACGCTAATACCGCCAACGGGACGCTTCAACGGGACGCCCGCATCCATGAGAGCCATCACACCAGAGCAAACAGAAGCCATCGAGGTCGAGCCGTTGGACTCCATCACTTCACTGCTGACGCGAATGGCATACGGAAAGGTCTCCTTCGGCGGGATAACAGGCTCGATCGAACGCTCAGCAAGAGCTCCATGACCGATCTCGCGTCGATTCTGACCTCCGAAACGACCTGTCTCACCGACTGAGAAAGGAGGAAAGTTGTAGTGGAGGATAAAGCGCTTCGTGTCCGGACCACCCGCGTAGGTGTCGATCTCTTGGGCTTCGTCAGCGGGAGCGAGGGTTGCAATGGCAAGGGCCTGTGTCTCACCGCGGGCAAAGAGAGCGGAGCCGTGAGTGCGAGGGAGGACCCCCGCCTCGCCAGAGAGCGGGCGTATCTGATCGACACCACGTCCGTCGCAGCGGTTTTTCTTGTCGAGGATCGAGATGCGGAAGGCTTTCTTCTGAAGGTAGTCAAAAGCTTGGCTGATCTCGAAGCCAGTGGCCTCAGGAAATTTGGCTTTGATGGCGGCCTCGACCTCGTCCTTGAGGGCGCCAACAGCCTTGCCGCGAGCAACCTTGGAAGGAGTGTAGAGCGCGCCTTCAATGCGGTCGCCAGCAATAGCGTAGGCGATTTCCAAGAGCTCGTCTCTCACCAGCATGAGTGGCACTTCGCGCTTGGCTTTGCCAGCAAGCTTAGCGAGCTCTTCTTGGGCCGTGACAATTTTGCTGACTTCACTCTGGGCGAAATGGAGAGCTTTAACAAAATCCGCCTCGGGTAGTTCGTTGGCAGCACCTTCAATCATAATGACATCGGTTTTGTTGCCGACATAGACGAGGTCAAGGTCACTGCTCTCGCGCTGAGAATGGGTGGGATTAACCACAAAACCACCATCGATTCGGCCGACGCGCACAGCACCAACGGGACCAGCGAAGGGAATGTCGGATAGGCAGAGGGCTGCAGACGCACCATTGATGGAAAGGATATCAGAGTCATTTTCGCCATCGGCGCTGAGGAGGATGGAGATGACTTGAGTATCGTAGAAATAGCCCTTCGGAAAGAGAGGGCGCAACGGGCGGTCAGTCATGCGGGCCGTGAGGATTTCCTTTTCGGTTGGGCGGCCTTCACGCTTGAAGTAGCCACCGGGGAAGCGCCCCGCGGCGGAAGCTTTCTCCTTATACTCGACGCTGAGCGGGAAGAAGTCCTGCCCGTCCTTGACTTTCGTGGCAGAAACAGCAGTGACGAGCACAATGGTGTCGCCGAGACGGACGGTAACAGCACCGTCTGCGAGCTTGGCGAGCTTACCGGTTTCGATTTCGAGGGTGCCAGCACCGAGCTGGATGGTTTGCTTATGGATGGCCATGGTAGCGATGTATTTTGTTTTGGTTTAGAGGAAAAGGTTGCGATAAAGCAAGGCACGAACTGGATCCAGAAAGCGGCACAAATACTTATACCTAGAGTCAGACACCTTCCACGGGCCTAATCTATTGAATGACAAACTGATTTAGGATCTCCAACACCATGCTTCAAAACGCGAAGGGCGATGCACTTGGCATCACCCTTCGGTAGATTTGATGGTTAGCGGCGTAGGCCAAGACTTTTGATCACGGCCAGATAGCGTTCATTGGCAGTGACTTTCAAGTAGTCGAGCAGTTTGCGACGGCGGGCAACCTTTTGAAGGAGGCCACGACGGGTAGAATGATCTTTTTGGTGCGCAGCAAGATGCTGAGTCAGTTCGTTGATCCGCTTCGTGAGACTAGCGATCTGCACGTCAGCACTGCCAGTATCTTTGGCGTGCTGCTTAAAGGAGGCGGGATCGATGGTGGAGACTTCGCTCATGTTTCTTTGATGGGGAATTTGCGGGCTACTTGCCAGCAAGAGGAATATTGGATGGGTTAGAGGGCGCGGATTTTGACACTGAAGGTCTCTTTGGCAAGCAGAAGTTTAAGGCCTCTAGAAAGTAAAAGGTCTTTTTCAAGGTGCGGCCAATTTAGTCACTACATGACTCATGTATGGGAAGAGTTGCTTTTTGCGGCTGACAACTCCCGGCATGTCATAAACGTGTTGCTTTACCTGCGGATAGTCAATAGCCGCAATGACACGCGAATCACCTGCTACAAGTAGAACACTGTGGTGGCGAGTGATATCTGTTACCATCAGGCAAGCGAAATGCAGAGAGTGCTTCGCAAGTAAGGATTGTAGTGCAGCCTGTAGATCTTTTTGACGCCTCCAAAACTCATCAAGCCCGAGTTCCTCAATTTGGCTGATGCTGATGTGCCAGCCATTTTCTTCAAAAACTTTTCGATCACTCTCCAAGGCCCGGTCAGGAGTGTTTTCACGCAACATGGAGCCCGCAGCGAAAAAGTCTGTCACAAACTGTAAACTGTCAATGCCGCCAATGCTGGCAAGCCAGGCGAGAATTTCCTTGTCGGTGTTCGTTGTGGTGGGGCTTGTAAGATGGAGCGTGTCCGAAATGATGCCAGCACAGAGACAGATGGCTGTACCCTTGTCTGGCACTGCGTCGCGCATGCGATACATAATGCCAACAATGGTGGAAGTGCTGCCCACGGGCTCATTAAGAAAGCGAATCGGCTCCTTGGTGCGCAGATTGCCGCTGAGCCGGTGGTGGTCAATAACCTCAATAATCTCCGCCTCGTCCGCACCAGCCACAGCTTGGGCGAACTCATTATGATCAACAAGCACCAGCTTGGCTCGCGGCGTGTCGATAAGGTCAGACTTCGAGAAAACGCCAATCAGTTGCCGCGTTTCATTATCCACCACCGGGAAGAGCGGCTGAGCAGAACTTTGGACAGCGTGCACAATCTCTTTCAGCGGCGTCCTTGAGCCAAACGAAAGAAAATCCTCCGTCAAAGCCTCGCCAATGGGCCGCGAGAAACGAAGCAACTGGGATGTGCTCGCTGTATCATGCGGAGAACAGATGATGGCGACTCCTTTCGCTTTTGCTTGCTCCAAAATGCTTTCCCAAGGCTGAAAACCGCCTGTAATGATCAGACAACGCACGCCAAGCTCAATCGCCAACGCATGAATCTCAGGACGGTCACCAGTGACTAGAGCCACATCGCTAGACTTAAATTGCATCGCCCGCTGGCGTGAAGTCTCGACGCTCGAAGCAGCCACCACGAGAACGAATTCCTGTACCTTGTCGACAACAGTCGTGTCACCTACGAGTGTGCCACCAAGAGCAGCGACGATGTTTTGTAAACTGGTTGGCACTGCACGGTTACCTGACTGCGTGCCCGCCTCAGCAGGCAGGAAAAGCTGTGCCATGTCCTGAATGGAAGGCACACCAATGAGGCACCCATCATCATTTATGACAGGAATCGAGCGGAAGCCATGTTCGATCATCTTGCGATAGACGGAGAGAAACGTGTCTTCAGGCTTTGCCGTAAGCACGTCCTTACGGCAGATCACGGCCGCTGTGGGACGCACATCTAGCAAAAGCTTTGGCGGATCGACCCCGGCAGTCTGAAGAACCCAATTTGTGCGCACACTCACCTCGCCGCAGCATGCAGCTAACGCGTTCATCTTCCTCACATCGCGCAGGAAGGCGGCATAGCCAATGGCTGAGCAGATGGCATCCGTGTCGGGATTGCGATGGCCAATGACGTAAATAAGATCCATGATCAAACAGCTTCGAGCAGAAAGCAAAAAAACAGCAAGCAGCACCTATGGTAGCAAACTTTTTGATTGAAGAGATTCGCTCCATTCACATTCATTTGCACATCACGCGGCTTGAGCAAAACCAAGCGCCTTAAGGCGCTCATGAACAGCTGCTTTGTTGTCCAAAAGCTCTGCGATGGGATCCCACTTGCCACTCAGAAGGCCTTCGCGAGCCGTAGAAGGCATACTAATGGCAAAACTTTGGGCGCCGAACGTCACGACCTTGCTCTCCACATTTACGTTAACCTCGATCTGTGGATCTTTTTCAATCGCGGCAGCCAGTTGGGCAATATCTTCGGCTGCAGCAGAAACACAGGGAATGCCAAGCGTGGTGCAATTGCCGAAAAAAATTTCAGCAAAGCTTTGCGCTATGATCGCACGAAAACCAAAGCGATAGAGCGCTTGGGGGGCATGCTCGCGGGAGCTGCCACAACCAAAATTTTCACCTGAAAGCAGGATCGAAGCCCCGGTAAAACGTTCATCGTTCAGGGGATGTGAAATCGCCTTGCCATCTTTGTCGTAGCGCACGTCGTAGAAGGCGAACTCTCCCAATCCATCGAAGGTTACGCACTTCATAAAACGAGCGGGAATGATGCGATCGGTGTCGATGTCCGTGCCGGGAACGTGGACACCGCGGCCGGAAACTGAGGTGATTTTTGCTAATGCCATGGAACTAGCACAATTAGCAGCGAACCGCCAGTGCGCAAGGGTGGCAAAACCTGAAACATCACACTCCTTGCGTAGCCTCCCCTGCCCTGCCATGATTGGAATTGCTACCCATGCAGTCTCCCATCAGTTTTTCAGAGGCTATCCACCTCTGCCTCGAAAAAGACCCGCGCTACCACCCTGCAGCCTACGAATTGGTGCGCGACGCACTGCATGCCGCCTGTTCTAAATTCCGTGATGGAGCGGATGACAAGCATGTGACAGGACAAGAACTTTTGGAGGGCTTTCGTGAGCACGTGATACGCGAGTTTGGCCCCATGTCCCTCATCATCCTCGAAGAATGGGGACTCTCGCGTGGGCTCGATGTCGGCAACATTGTCTATAATCTGATAGGTGCGGGCTACTTCGGTAAAAACGAAGGTGACACCTTGGAAGACTTCGATGGAGGATTCAGCTTTGCCACGGCTTTCACGGAACCCTTTTTGCCAACATCTCAAAAAGGTAATTTGGCATAAAATGCAGCTGTTGTCTGCCTAACATGAGTTAGAAATCGCCGTCTTTCGTGCACTATAGATCATAAGCGTCTAATGAGAATCACCTCATTAGTCTGATACAAGACCTACACCAAAACCGGTGTGTGGACTTGCACGGCACCTTAGTGTGTGCATGTCCGACTTGCTCATACTCTTCGCCCATGCCACGTCTCTCCATCTCCAAACGCATACCCACGGTGCCACCATGTCACACTGGCATCACCACGCTGCCCAACGGCTTAGAAATCTTGGTCCGAGAAGACCACGCGCATCCACTGGTCAGTGTGCAGGTATGGATCAAAGCCGGGAGCCTTCACGAGGAAAAGCAAACGGGTGCTGGGATTGCACATTGCGTGGAGCACATGCTTTTCAAAGGCACACAGAAAAGGGATGCGGCAAAAATATCGCAAAGCATCCAAGAGCTCGGCGGCTATGTGAATGCCTACACCACCTTCAATCGCACAGTTTATTGGATCGACGGTCTCGCCGAACATACCAATGGCTATCTTGACATCCTCGCAGACATGGTGCGCAACTCGAAACTCGATGGTGATGAACTAGCGAGAGAGATGGATGTCATCCGCCGCGAGATGGCAATGGGGAACGACGATCCCGGCGATGTCACGCAGCACCTGCTTATGGACACCGTTTTCCGCCAGCATCCACTTCGACACCCCATCATCGGTCATCGCGAGGTTTTTGATCAAATCACCCGCACCGATGTGGCTGATTTTGTGCAGCGTCACTACGTGCCCAATAACACCTTTGTCGTTATCGCAGGCGAGGTGGACACTGCTGAAACTTTAGAATCAGTCAAAAAGCACTTTGGCAACTGGAAGCGCCGCGCTTTTTCCTCTGTATTGCTGCCGCTTGAACCGCGCCAGCAGGGCACGCGACTTGCATCGAAAAATTTCGCCACGGATCTCACTCGCTTGGCTTTTGGCTGGCAGATTCCCGGCGAAAGCCATCCGGATAAAGCAGCACTCGACGTGTTGGCATTCCTTCTCGGTAGCGGCCGCAGCTCGCGGCTGTATCAAGATCTTCGTGAGAAAAGAGCCCTAGCACACTGGGTATGGGCGGGCGCTTGGTGCGCCGCCGAATGCGGCCTTTTCACCGTCGAAGCCGAATGCAATCCCACCGACACCAATAGGCTTCAAGAAGCCATGACGCAGGTCATTCAACAGATACGCCGTAGCGGACCGACTCGACCGGAGCTAGATAAGGCTGTGCGTGCCACGCTTGGCAGCCTGATCCGCAGCCAGACAACTGTAAAAGGTCAAGCCAGCACACTAGGCTATGGCTGGCTACTCGCAGGATCCCTCGATTACCAACGCCAGTATCTCGCCGCCATCACCGCACTTACCCCCGAGATTATCCGCAGCGTGGCACGCCACTATTTGCTACCCGATGCAATCTCCACCGTTCTCGTCGGCCCCGATGTCGAAAACAAGAAAATCATTCCAAACAAATCCGAAAGCTCCCAAACTGAGATCCAAGCCTTTACGCTCAAAAACGGTTTTCGCCTGCTCGTCGGTGAGAACCCTCGTCTTCCGCTGGTAAGCATTCGCACCAACTTTCTGGCAGGCGTACCTGCTGAGACTAATCTGACAGCTGGCGTGACACAAATCTCAGCTCATATGCTGCTCAAAGGCACTAAGAAACGCCAGGCCGCCGAAATCGCAGCCGAATTAGAGAACCGTGGAGGCTCTCTTACCTGCAATGCGGATGCACATCGTTTCATTCTCGGCGCCGATGTCATGCGCGGTGATGAGGACGCTGCATTGAATCTGCTTTCTGATCTCATCTTGAATCCTGTTCTACCGTCCAGTGCTCTCGCCGATGTGAAGAAGCGTCAGATTGCTAATATCCTTGAAGAAAAAGAAGATCCTCTCACCGTTGCGATGCGCAAGGCGCGCCGCGAGATTTTTGCTGGTCAGCCATTTCATCGCACGGCCTTAGGCAACGAAAAAACAGTCGCCAACCTCAAGCTCAGCGATTGCCAAAATATGATCCGTGCAAGCTTTGCGACCCACAATGGAGTTCTTTCTGTGTTTGGAGATGTGAAGGCTACCGAAATCAAAAAACAGGTCGAAAAAGCATTCGCTAAGCTCCCGAAAGACCCACGCCACGGCACACACAGCCGCACTTACCACGCCAGCTCCAAACCAGACGCATGGACAGAGCATTTAGACAAAGAGCAAGCCGTGATCGTTATTGGCTTCCGCACGGTTGGCATCGAAGACCACGATATTCATGCACTCAGCCTGATCGACGAAGCCTGCAGTGATATGGGAAGCCGTCTTTTCAACCGCCTTCGTGAGGAACTTGGTCTCGCGTATTACATCGGAGCCCAAAACTTTGCTGCGATGGGTGCTGGTGCGTTTTACTTTTACGTGGGCACCGATCCAAAAAAAGTTAAAAAGGCGGAGAAAGAACTCATGGCACAAATCAACGACCTTGCCTTCAACGGTCTCCATACTGACGAAATAGAACGCGCACGCGTCACTTGGCGCAGCTCTTGGCTACGAGCACAACAGGGAAACTCTGGGATGGCTGACAACCTAGCTTGGCATGAGCTCAGCGGCCGAGGCTGGGACTACTTCCAAAAACTCCCTGGCATCATGGCCGATATCAGTGCCAAGGAGATCCAGCATGTCGCCGGCAAGTATTTCGGAGAAAAAAAAGCCTTCATAGTGCGTGTGCTGCCGAAGTGAAAAGATCGTTTCGACCCTGTTAATTTGCCCGCGAAAAGTCGGCCATGCTTAGCAAAAGAGGAAGGTTTTGCCAGTTGTAGGCTTGGACCTCAAAAGTTGTCTCATCAGGACATCTGTAGCTTGCCCACCATCGAATCAGCCCACAATGCGTAATTAACCCATGACCGCATCGCTCCGCACACTTTATCTTCAGGTTCCTTTTCGAATCGCTCATGGTGTCTCTTCGACACGCCAAGTGCTTCGATTGCAAGAGGCTGACCACATAGCGGAGGCACCTTTCGCACCTTACTATACCGAGGATCCGGAAGAGACTCTACGCATGGCATCCCTGCCGATTTTGCCGAAGCATCTGCCACGCACTGCGACTTTAGCATTCAACCTTTTGCGGCATGATATCGTCTGCCAAGCCCAGAACATTCCGCTGAGTTCTTTCGCAGCAAAAACGCTCGGGCCGCAGGGCCATCCGCCGCCCGCCTGTCATTCACTGAGCATTCCGGACGACCTCCATGCGTTCGAAAAGCGCGTTGAGGAACTCGCCACACAGTTCCACGTGCTTAAACTAAAGCTAGGATCAGGTGATCTTGGTCTCGACATTGCGACAGTCTCCAGCGCCCGCTACGCGGCGCCGCATGTGCAACTCCTCTTGGATATTAATGGAGGCTGGGACCCCGTTCAAGCAGCTGCCATGATTGAAAAGCTTGCAGAATACCAACCGACTCTGATCGAGCAGCCGATACATCATTCCCATGGCATTGAGGTTTGGGAGGATTTGCGCTCACGACTGCCCTCGCAATGCCCACCGATTTTTGCAGATGAAAGTGTTCAAAGCATTGATGATTTAACAAAATTGGCTCCTTATATTGACGGCGCTAATGTGAAGCTTCTGAAGTGCGGCAGCTTCGAAGGAGCCATCCACATGATCGCTAAAGCGAAAGCCGTAGGGCTCAAAGTGTTGCTCGGCTGCATGATCGAAAGCAGCCTCGGCACCACGGCTGCAGCACACCTAGCTCCGTGGGCTGACTGGATCGATCTCGACGGGCACCTACACATCACAAACGATGATTTCACCGGTTTACTTTTCACGCCGGAAGGACAATTGAAAATGCCTGACCGCCCCGGTATCGGTGCGGTGCGCTGTGAGTCGGCCGCAAAAACATGTTTAAGCTAATACGCACAGCTTTAATAGTGCCAGAATCATCTAGCGAGACATTCGCTCACAAGACAACTTCGTTTCGGCATCGATCTTATGCTTACTTTCTTGCCGTTATCGGCAACCTGCGCATGTCTGTGGCTTGCAGAAAGGTCCAGCTGAAGGCATTGCGAATGGAGAATGAGCCTTCGTGCATTCCGAGCATAACAAGCTCAATAGAAGTGAATTTATTCTTCGGGCCATTCCGCTCCCCAACATTTTCTCACCAAAGTCGCAGCTACCAAAAGTTCTTTTTACTTGGATAGGTTCGAGGGTCTCCAAAAGCCCTCGGTCATCACGATCCGAGGAGCTTTAGGGATACCTTTCTCATTCTGCTGATACTGTGCCACGAGAAGATCTACGGCCGCAGCCCCCAATACCTCCGGCTGCTGATCGATGCCTGGCACCTGAGGGTAATCTGCACGCCAACCCAGCGTGACAAGTGGAGGTCTTTTTGCTATTGGGAGGTTTTTGAGCCACTCCACGACGATGTGGCCACCATCGATCACTACTTCAGGGTTAGCTTTTTCAATCCACTCCATGAAATCGACCTTCGAGGGAGTTTTTCGAAGCGCCAATAACCCCGCCACTTTCGCCAACGGATGGTGGGCCAGAAAACTGGACGACCATGCTCGAAACATACGCTCATTGATCGTGCTGCCACAGTAGAAACCAATCCGCCTAAAACCCTTTTTTCGCAGCATGCGCAGAGTCGTCATCATTCCAAGGTAATGGTGATGATGAACGCGATGCAGCGCCGGCCTGGCAAAACCCAAGCCGATGACCACGCAGGCAAACTTCTCCCATGCTATCGTGACATGTCCGCGTGTGCGTGATACGAGCGGTGACAAAATCAAGCCACTAATGCCCCGTGCCTCTAAAATGCTCGAAAGACGCCTCCCTGTCATGCTACGGCCTTGGAGGTGAAATTCCTGCAATTCGAAGCCTAGTCTTTCCGCTTGCTTGCGCGCACCTCGCAGTAGCTTCTGCTGCCAAGAGGCCGGCGTTGGAGCTGGATCGTTCTCCGCCCAAACGAAAGCCAGCGTAGGCGGAGCCCGACGGGTCTTCGACTGCCGCATATGGGTCATGAGCTTCGCGATCTCTGGGTCGGGTCGATATCCGATTTCCAGAGCTGTGCGCACGACCTTTTCTTTTGTCCCAACGGCAACATGCTCCTCTCCCCGCAGCGCACGAGACACGGTCATTTTGGAGATGCCAAGACGACGGGCAATGTCGTTGAGGGTGACATGCTTCATTTTCCTTCTCTTTCTCAGAGACCTGCGTAGACGTCAACTGGCCAGGATTGCATATTGCGAAAGCGTCTTTCCAGTTTCAAGAACCAACTGTACACCACTGCATCTGCTTTGACTCCCGAACCCATCTCCAACCACGTCTCCGTCTGGGGCGAAGGCCCAATCTGGCATCAAAACCGCCTGCTTTATGTCGACATCGAGGCACACATGATTATTGCCTTTACACCCTCCACGGGGCATGAGCAGATCTGGAACGTTGGCCAACGTGTCGGCACCGTTGTTCCGCGAGCCAAAGGCGGACTCTTATGGGCAGGTGACGGCGGTTTTTTCTTCCTCGACGAGGCCACCGGCACTTCTACCGCCATTACAGATCCAGAGCCCAGCCTGCCGGACAACCGCTTTAACGATGGAAAGTGCGATCCAGAAGGTCGTTTTTGGGCCGGCACAATCTGTCTCAAGAAGCGGCCTGAGGCCTCGTTGTACTGCCTGCACACCGATTTGAAAGTCGAGAAGAAGTTCAGCCCCGTCACCAATTCCAACGGCATCATCTGGAGCCGAGATGGTCAAACCATGTTCTACATTGACACACCATCAAAGAAGATTCGTGCCTTTGACTTCGATGTCGCGACCAGCGCCATCAGCGGTGAACGGCTTCTTTGGGATACCCACGCCGACGCTTCTGCGCCCGATGGTATGACCATCGATAGTGAAGATCGGCTATGGATTGCATTCTGTCATGGAGCGAAGGTGGTATGCTTCAACCCCGCCACAAGGAAGATCGAGCAACAGATTGACTTTCCCTGCATCGAAACCACTGCCTGTGCCTTTGGTGGTCCCGATTTAAAAGACCTCTACATCACCACTGGACTTAAGCCTGGTCTCGAAGAACCTCTCGCAGGTCGTCTTTTTGTCTGTCGCCCCGGCGCCACCGGCGTTCCTTCCCAAAGCTTCCTCGGCTGAGCCATCTCTCATTCTTTCTCCCTAACCATCATGACTCACCTGCTTATCACTGGATGCAAAGGCCGCATGGGCCAAGCACTCCTCCGCGCCGCTGAATCTCAAAAAGTCACCGTCTCCGCCGCCATCGATCTGGGAGACGATTTTTCGACCGCACTTGCCAAAAGCAACACGGTGATCGACTTCACCTCGCACCATTTTGCAGATGAACTCCTAAATGAGTGTCTGAAGCAGAACAAACGCCTCGTCATAGGCACGACTGGCCACACAAGAGAGCAACTTACGTCCATCCGCGAAGCCTCCCAAACGCTGCCTATCGTCTTCGCTTCCAATTACAGTGTCGGTGTAAATACACTTTTCTGGCTTACTCGCAAAGCCTGCGAACTGCTCGGTCCTGATTTCGATCTTGAGGTCGTTGAGATGCACCACCGAATGAAAAAGGACTCTCCCAGCGGCACCGCCCGCACGCTGGTCGAGATCCTTGCTGATGTTCGTGGCTTGGAATACGACAAAGACTGCAGACATGGTCGCTTCGGCGATGTGGGGGCGCGCACGCCTAAAGAAATCGGCGTTCACGCCCTCCGCGGCGGTGACGTCGTTGGCGATCACACAGTCGTTTTCGCTAATGTCGGCGAGCGTGTCGAGCTTACTCACAAAGCCAGTTCACGCGACACCTTCGCCAATGGCGCCATCCGTGCTGCCGTTTGGCTAGAAAATCAGAAACCGGGCCTCTATTCCATGCAGGATGTGCTTGGACTTCAGTGAGCTTGTACGAAATCTGAAGATCCCCCGTATTTTGAAATAATCTTGCTTTTCCGAATAAACAAAAACGAAAAACTAGATTCAACAAGGTGGATAGTGCTCCAAAAATGAGTTTGGTGATCTGTATCCTGAAAGTGCTCTGAATTCAGCAACAGACCACTGAAAATTAGGAGCCGCGCCACAAAACACATCATCAAGAAGCTGCAGTTCTACTCTGCTTCATCGATCAGCACCCCAACTTTTTCATCATGCAAACTATGAAATGTTTGTGTTTGCCCACACATCTTCGATGAAACCTTGCCCCCACCTGCCCAGCTCACGAGTTTCTAAACAGATTCACGTCTACAACATCGTTTCTATCCTTGCATGCAAACCACGCTCGAAAGCCCAGTCATCGAAAAGAAGGTCGAGAAGACCGAGGCCGGGAACTATTTTGTTTCAAATTATCCGCCTTTTTCATTTTGGACACCTGAGCAGGTGCCATTTGTCGAGCGGGTGCTACACGGGCAAGCCCCTTCCCGCGTGCCACTGGGCGTTTACTTTCATATACCATTCTGCCGCAAGCGATGTCACTTCTGTTACTTTAAAGTGTATACAGACAAAAACGCCGGCGAAATCAAAGCCTACATCGACGCCGGGATGCGCGAAATGGAGCGTCTGACCGCAAAGCCCTACCTCAACGGAAGAAAAGCTCACTTTGTATACTTTGGCGGCGGGACACCCAGCTATCTTTCAGTGCCGCAATTAAAGGACCTCACGGATCGCATGAAAGCGTTGGTGCCTTGGGATGAAGCCGAAGAGGTGGCCTTTGAGGCTGAACCCGGAACACTAAATGAAACCAAGCTAACCGGCATCCGCGAGGTGGGCGTGACACGCCTTAGCCTTGGAGTGGAAAACTTTGACGATCACATTCTCGAATCAAACGGTCGGGCTCACCGCAGCGCAGAGATCGGTAAAGCTTACAATTTCGCCCGCAGTCTTGGCTTTGAACACATCAACATCGACCTCATTGCCGGCATGATGAATGAAACGGAGGCAAATTGGAAGGTATGCGTGGCCAAAGCCATTGATATGCAACCTGATGCAGTGACAATCTATCAAATGGAAGTGCCTTTCAATACTACGATTTACCAGCAGATGAAGGCCGAGGGTAAGGTGACAGCTCCAGTTGCCGACTGGCAGATCAAGCGCGACTGGGTGAGCTACGCTTTTGATGAATTCCAAAAAGCCGGATACACCGTCACAAGTGCTTACACAGTGGTGAAGAATCCCAAACGCATCAAATTTGTTTATCGTGATTCGCTTTGGGACGGGGCAGATCTTTTGAGTTGTGGCGTAGCTTCTTTTGGCCACTTGGGTGGTGTGCATTACCAGAACCAAGCCGATGTTGGTCCATACATGCAGGCTGTTGACTCAGGAAAACTACCCATTTTCCGTGCCTACCAAACCACGCATGAGGACCGTTTTGTCCGCGAGTTCATTCTGAAGCTCAAACTTGGCCGCAGCGACTGGGCTCCTTACATCAAGAAGTATGGCGAGGATCCGAGGAAACATTTTGGCCCGCAGCTTGATTATCTTGCAAAGGAGGGCTTTGCTAAGCTGGATGACGCAGGCGTCTCGCTCACGCGGACTGGACTGCTGCAGGTGGACCGCCTTCTTCATGATTTCTTCCTGCCCCAGCATCGCCAGTATGCCCGCTACACCTGAAAGCGCCGCACTCCGGCAGGACGAGGATATGCTCGCTCCTTTGATTTTTTTTTACGGCATAGGCAACACACGCCCGAGGGTGACTTTTGTTGAACCCGAAGCCCTAGCCGATCATGAGCGCAGCCTCTTGGTGCACGATCAAGACATGACGCCACGTCTTCGAGAGTATCATGCGAGCTCGATTGACTTAGATGTCGCTGCGCGAGCACGGATCGGAAACTATCTCGTGCGTGCCAGCGTCCTGCACCGTCGTAGCGATGGCAAGCCGGTGGAGTTTGGAGCCATTGGTATTCACCTAGATTTGCTGCCTGAGGAGGCTCAAAACCTCGTTTTGGAAGGTCGAGTGCCCTTTGGTGCCATTTTGGAGCAGTATTCCGTGCCGCATTCCAGCCATCCCCGTGGCTATTTCCGCATTTCAGTGGACCAGCGTCTGGCTGATTTGCTAGGCGCCATGAGTGGTCAAATGCTCTTTGGACGCTGTAATGAGTTGCGCCATGGTTCCGGCAGAGTCCTAGCCGATGTCGTTGAGGTGTTACCACGCATGTTTTGAGGCATTTTTGCAGCTAAATTTCAGCGTGACGCGATCCACGCAGCGTCATATCATTCATGTAGCGTACTTCATGCTGACCAACCAGACCATTGACCCGACACGACAGCATGTCTCCGACAGGAGCCCTGTGCTGATTAGACCGTTCGTCAAAGCATGGTATTGGTTAGTCCCCGGCTCTGTTGCGGAACGAGACCGGCAGAGTCCAATCGCACGCTACATAGCACTGGCTTTGATCAGCAGTTTTTGTGCTTCAATCATTATCGCAGCCATCCTCTATGCCAAGCCGATTCAAGATTCATGGCAAAGCTCCCAGGCAGAGGTCATGGTCCGTGAGGCGCGTGACATGATGCAAAACGGGCAGATTGCCAACGCTGTGTTCAAGGCCCAAGAGGCTTATCAAAAAGCTCCACATAATGTGGAGGCCATCCGCCTTAATAGTGAGTTTTTCACGCTCATGAAGAGAGAACAATCACTGTACTTTCTCGACAAACTCCGTGAACAGGGAGCTGAGACACATGAGGACAAAATACGCCGCGTGAAAGCACTCAAGAACCTGAACCGGGACAAAGACGCCCAGAAGGAACTCGACCTGCTTCTGCGGCAGGAGTCTGCAAGCCCAGCACTCGCCAAGCTGGCAGAGGAAATCTATGGAAAAAAACAGCAAAATACAGCGCTGTTGAACATCATGAAGGGCCTTTCTGACAAAAACCCCAATGACCACGATTCCCTGCTACGGCTTGCACGAGTTCAGGTTGAATCAGGTATCCCATCGCAGTTCAGCGAGGGCATCAACACTGCATGGAAGATCGCCCAATCTGATGATGCAACAGGCCTCAGAGCAATTGAATTCCTCAACAGCATCCAAGGACTTCCATCAGAGATTTCTATCCCCCTAATCAAACGACTCCGAACACACCCGTTGGGCATTGAAAGTCATCTTGTAGCCTCCCTACAACGAGAGACAGCACTCTATCCCGAACGTAAAAAAGCCATTATCGAGTCAGCCATTGTTCTTTTCAGGGACAAGAAGCGGGAGGAACTTGTTCCATTCATCGCGTGGCTCAAGCATGAACAGCAGTGGCTAGAAATTGTCAGCATTGTATCCGAAGATGAGGCAAAACGTCATCAAGGCCTGCTTGAGAACTATCTCACGGCACTCACCGTTTTGAAACGGTTCGAGCAGATCGACCGGTTGATTGAAAAAGATGAAGAAGTGCGAAAAATTTTAGACAAAACCACTCACGCTATGTTCCGCGCTCATCTGGCCTTTGTATCGAACCTATCACAAGAGGAGCTTCGATCCCGTTTGATTAGCGCCAAGAGTCATGCCGAACGAGAAGGTCGGCTCAATGCACTACAGCGTATCGCCGAATATGCGGATGCCAGAGGACATTTCGATATCGCAGAGGAAGCCTACCAACTCACGATTCGGACCGCACGTCGCAATGCAAATAACATGTCACCACGCCTAGAGAGAGAAGCGCTCATCGGCCTGCTCAACGCGAGCCTGAACAACGGCAACTCAGATTCGTATTTTCATGCTGCCCAAGAGGCTGTGATTCGATTTCCCGAAGACAGTGAGTTTCTCGATAAGGCTCTTTATATTAGCATATTGCTGGGAAACAACATGGAGACCAGCCTCCGCAAAGCGCAAAAACTTCTACAAAACCAACCGAATGACAATCCTCGCAAATTAATGGTAGCGCTCGCCTACTATCGCCTTGCTGACAAACAGCAATCCATGAGCTATATTCAACATATGGACCTCAATCTTCTTTCGGAAGGTCAGCGTGCTGTGTTCGCTGCGATTGCGGCGGCAAGCGGGTTCCGCAGCGAAGCGCTAAACGTAGCAAATGCAATTAGCCCACAATCGCGGATGTTTCCAGAGGAACGAAACCTATATAATCAAATTTTTCGCTAAGATTTAAAGCAGTTCTTTGAAGAAGCTGCTTTTGGCATTTCGAACACCAACTGGCGGAGCGGACGGGGCTCGAACCCGCGACCTCCAACGTGACAGGCTGGCGTTCTAACCAACTGAACTACCGCTCCTTACCGTTTGGTGGGCCACGATGGTAGATGCGAGCCTTAGCTTCGCAAATGGAAATTGGCCTTCTTTGAAAAATCTATCTGAGGCGTGGGCCGGGCACTTTTTGAGGCGCTTTCGGCTGAGGTATGGCGTCCCTGATTCGCAAGCCTCCCGGGATGCCTAGCCAGCCCTCCAAGTTTTTAATGTGTTCGATAATGCCAGGGCTTCTCATACCTCTGTCATATTCACTTTTGAGAATCTTGTAAGCCTTCTGATGGCTTTCCACATCCTGAGGTGACTGTGCATACGCAAACGCGGCCATGTGGAGCATGATCGCAGGGGCACCATGCCTTCTGGCCTCCAAGTAGGCGTCACCAGCTTTTGCCATGTCGTAGCTGCGCCGGAAGTAAATATCGGCCAACCGTTCCCACAAACGCGGATTTTCAGGCGAAAACTTCAGACCTTCGAGTAGGATATTGATGCCACGTTGAACATGCTCGTGATAGAGTTGACCGCGAATTTCAGCGTTGCGATCCAAATTCTTGTCTCGGTTATAGAGATAGAAACCAGCGGCGTTGTATGCCATGTGCCATGCAGCTTCATCCCAGTAGCTGGCATTGCGTGGCTGCAGACGCGTCACAATGCGATACAGGCTGTCAACCTGAGCCCAATTAACACGTTTGAATTCAGTGTAAGCACGGAGCTGCAACATGCAGGCTACCAGCCCCCGCACCCCACCGAATATTGCTGCAAGACCACTCTGTCCCATGCTTTCCACTGCTCCAACAGACATCGGCTCATCTATAAGCCTCATGCTTCGTAACTCAGATGTCACCCGCCGCTCTAGTGGCAGTTTCATCACGCCAAGAATCAGGATTATCGCCAAGGTTTGGAATTTACGCTTCATAATTCCTTCTCCACGAAAAGTAGATGCGCGATAGTTAGGTGCCCGCCAACATAAAGAGTAGCTAAACCAACCATGTCGAGCACCGCGGACAAGGGCACTGATTCACCAGCTACAACACCATCCACGATATCGAACTGTGACAAGTCCGGAAAAATCATTGCAAATGCAAGTGCTGCAAAGCGCTCCAACTGTCCGCTCAGATAGGGATGTAGAAAAAATTCGCGTAGCAAATGCTCCCCATGGCCAATAATAACGGCGCAGACAGCCACAACTATGGTGAAAAGAGTTGAACTAGCAATGCAGGCTAACACCAGTGCCAAAGTGGTGACCACAGCGGCTTTTAAGAAAATTGCCAGCACTGCCCAATGCATCTCCCACGTCAGGCCCTGCCTAGCCACGATGCCTTTGAGACGCTCCATGGTCTCAGGACTTGCCTGACCGTTAAATTCCAGCGCCCGCAGCGTCTCCTGCATAACCATGCCCTGCCTCGCGTAGATGACCACGCTGAGCACAAGATCCATGATGATCAAACCACCTCCAATGAGCAACAGCACACCAAGCAGCTTACCTACAAGGTACTCGAAACGGGGCACCGGCTTGGAGAGAATCGTGTAAAGCGTGCGGTCCTCCATGTCCTTCGGCAGCAGCAGAGCAGTGGATACAATGCCTATGACGAGGCTGAAAATCTGCAATGTGCCGAGCGACACAGTTTTGAGTAGGCCAAGCTGCTGCTCTGGATTGATGACCGAGAAAGCAAAACCTGAACCCACCACCAGCACGCAGAAGAACAACAGAAAAAACAGGATCTTCATCCGGATGAGCTGAGTGAACGTGGCGTGCGCCAGCGTCCACACACGGGAGATTTTTAATCCAAGACCATCCGAATGTCTGAAGACAGAACTCATGATTTATCCTCCGTGGCGTCCAAGAAGAGTCGTTCGAGCGTATTGCGCGGCTTGCCGCTGCTAACCAGCCTCGTGTCACCACCGCTATCCTTCACGAGCTGCTCGATTTGGGCAAGGAGAGCCTCACTGGCGTTCTCCAGGGTAATCTCAGTCTGGTTCTCGACCGCGGTGAGCGCATCGAGGTGTCCCTCACGCACCATTTTGCCATGCGCCATGATTCCTACACGGTCACAAACCTCCTGCATCTGTTCCAGTAGATGAGAGGTGACGAGCACCGTAAGGCCACGCTGCTTCATTTCTAAGATGAGATCGCGAATTTTACGCGAGCCAGCTGGATCGACACCAGCGGTCGGCTCATCAAGCACCAGTAGCCGTGGGTCGTGAACCAAGGCCTGCGCTAGTCCGAGACGTTGCAGCATGCCTTTGGAATAACCTCCCACACGACGATCTGCGGCCGATTCAAGCCCGGTTAGCTTCAGCATGGCCTGCGCACGCTCTTTGAGATTGGCTCCACTCAGGCCAGAAAGGCGTCCGTAGAAAAGCAGTGTCTCCAAGCCGGTCAGGTGTTTGTAGAAATATGGATTCTCAGGCAGAAAACCCACATCTCGACGACTTGTTACATCCGTGCTCGACTTGCCAAAAATGCTTGAATCCCCTTTCGTGGGAGCGAGCAATCCTAGTATGACTTTCATCGTAGTCGATTTGCCGCTGCCATTTGGCCCGATGAGTCCGTAAACCTCGCCCACTTTCACTTCAAAACTCACATCTTTCACCGCCATGAATGGACCCGTCACCAAGTTGCCTTTGAAGACCTTGGAGAGATGACGGACGCTAACTGCCGGAGGGATTTCGCTCATGCGTATGGCTGACGCGGATTAAATGACGAGAAAATGCCACGCAGCAAGATTTGACATCAATCAATGAGGACCCAAAAAACTCATTTTTTAGTCCAAAAAAAACCTTTGCCACAGGGGGCATCTTGCTAGCCTAAAAAGGCCTTCACCAGGCACATTTCCGAAGGCATTCCTCGGACGGACTTCGGTGTTGGATTTCGAGATTTTTTATGCCAGACGACATCATTGATTCAATTGGATCAAACTCCACTGCGGTAGCTGCTGACCAAGCCTACGGCGCATCCCAAATCCAACACCTCGAGGGCCTGAAGGCCGTGCGCATGCGTCCAGGCATGTATATCGGAGAAACGGATGAGCGCGGCTTGCATCACTGCGTTTTCGAAGTGGTGGACAACTCGATCGACGAGCATCTCGCAGGGAATTGCAAAAACGTCTGGATCAACATCCACAGCGACGGCTCCATCAGCATCGAAGACGACGGTAGAGGTATACCTGTCGAAATGCACGCCAAGGGCATGCCGACCGTCGAGTTGGTGCTTACAAACCTCCACGCAGGCGGCAAGTTCGGCGATGGCGCGTATGAGTTCTCTGGCGGTCTGCACGGCGTGGGCGCAAAATGCGTGAATGCGCTCTCGGATTGGTTCAAGTGCGAGGTCTATCGCGATGGCAAGATCCACGCGATCGGCTTTGAGCGCGGCATCACGACGGAGCCGCTGAAGGTGCTGGGCGATCTCGATGATCCGAAGCGCACGGGCACAAAGATCAGCTTCTTCCCGGATGCGACGATCTTCACGATCACGACGACGTTTGTTTTTGAACGCTTGCGCACGCGTCTGCGAGAGCTAGCCTTCCTGAATCCGGGCATCACGATTCACCTCACGGATGAGCGCGGTGAGGCGCCACGCTCGGAGACGCTTCTTTACGCCGATGGTGTGAAACAGTTCGTGAACGAGCTCGGCGAAGGCAAGGACAAGGTGCATCCCGAGCCGATTGTGATCACCGGACGCCGTGAGGTGATGCTGGAAGACAAAAAGAAGTTCGTCCTCGTCGATTGCGTCATTCAATACAACAAGGGTCTGAGCGAGCAGACGCTGTGCTTTGCCAATGCGATTCCGAATCCGGACTTCGGCACGCATTATTCGGGCCTCAAAACGGCGCTCACGAAAGCGGTGAAACAATACATTGCTTCCAATCCGAAGTCCTTCAAAGAGAAGATGCCGGAAATCGAGGGCGATGACTGCCGTGAGGGCATGATTTGCGTTTTGAGCGTCAAACATCCGCATCCACGCTTCAACTCACAGACCAAGGTGAAGCTCGTGAACGGCGAAGTCGAAGGTGTAGTGAACTCCATCGTGTATGAGGGCCTCACGCGTTACTTTGACGAGAATCCGGACATGGCGCTGGAGATCATCAAGAACATCATCATCGCCGCGAAGTCACGTGAGGCCGCCCGACGCGCCCGCGAAGCCATCCGCAAGGACGCGATGAGCAGCGGCGGCCTGCCTGGCAAGCTGGCTGATTGCTCCGAACGCGATGCGGCGAAGACCGAGCTCTTTATTGTCGAGGGTGACTCCGCCGGAGGTTCCGCCAAGATGGGCCGCAACCGCCACAATCAGGCGATTCTGCCGCTGCGTGGAAAACTCATCAACACGGAGAAGGCACGCTTGGAGAAGGTGCTCGCGAACAAGGAAATCCAAACGATGATCACCGCCATCGGCACCGGCATCGGCGGCGACAGCGAGGTGGAAGGCAGCTTCAACATCGACAAGCTCCGCTACCACAAAATCATCATTATGACCGATGCTGACGTGGACGGCAGCCACATCCGTACGCTGCTGCTGACGTTCTTCTTCCGCCAGATGCCTGAGTTGGTGAAGCGCGGTCATATTTATGTCGCTCAGCCGCCGCTGTATCAGGTGACGCGCAAAAAGCGCGAGGAGTATGTGCAAAACGACGAGGAAATGGACGCCATTCTCCTCGAACTCGGCTCCGGTGAGATCACGCTGCGCAATGTATCCGACAACACGAAGGTCGATTCAGACAAGCTGAAGCAAATCCTCCAGCAGCTTGTGCCGATGGCCAAGTTTGCCGACATCATCCGTCGCCACGGCGCGGATTTCGAAACTTACCTCCAGCATCGCAACATAGAGACCGGCGAACTGCCACACTACCTTGTCATCATCCGCGAGGGCAACGAAGTTCACGTCAAATACCTCCTCGACCGCGACACGTTGGCCAATTTCGCCCGCGAAAACGCCGATTTGCACCTTTTCGGCAAACCCGAGGTCGAAGGAGCGAATGGCACCGCGCCGAAACAAACCCGCCGCGCCCGTTTGATTGAAGTTCATGAGGCCCACGGCATGAAAGCCCGCTTCAAGCAGCTCGATGAGCTCGGCCTGCACGTCGATCACTTCAGCAGCCAGGACAAGCCCCTGTTCGAAGTCATCGAAGGCGATGGCGACAACGCCAAAATCCACCCCGTCTTCAGCATCCCCGGCATCCTCGACAAGGTCATGGAGATAGGCAAACGCGGCATGGAGATCAAGCGCTTCAAAGGTCTCGGTGAAATGAACGCCAAACAGCTTTTCGAGACCACCATGGACCCGACTAAGCGCACCCTTCTTCAAATCAAACTCGACGAATCCAACGCCCACGAAGCCGAGCGCATCTTCACCATCCTCATGGGTGATGTCGTGGAGCCTCGAAAGCACTTCATCGAAGAAAATGCGCTGAATGTCCGCAATCTCGACGTCTGATCGTGATCAAGCCACCGCCTGACGTAACCCTTTTCCGATTCCACTGATGCAAGATTCCATCACACGCCCGATCTCGGTCGCCGACGAAGTAAAGAACAGCTTCCTCGACTACTCGATGTCCGTCATTATCTCCCGCGCCCTGCCGGATGTCCGAGACGGTCTCAAACCCTCCCAGCGTCGTATTCTTTACGCGATGCATGAGCTTTCACTCTACCCGCCGAAGAAGCATGTGAAGTGCGCCAAGATCGCGGGTGACACCTCGGGTAACTACCATCCACACGGCGAGGCGGTCATTTACCCGACGCTGGTGCACATGGGGCAGGAATGGGCCATGCGGGAGACCTTGATCGATCCGCAGGGGAACTTCGGTAGCGTGGAAGGCGATCCTCCGGCGGCCATGCGTTATACGGAGGCTCGCATGACGCACCTCGGGGGCGCTTTGATGCAGGACATGGACAAGGACACGGTCGATTTCGTCCCGAACTACGACGAACGTCTCACCGAGCCCACCGTCTTCCCCGCAGCTTTTCCGAACCTACTCGTCAATGGCGGCACCGGCATCGCTGTCGGTATGGCGACGAATATGCCGCCTCACAACCTCGGCGAGGTCGTCGATGCGGTTTGCGCGCAGATCGACAATCCAGCGATCACCACGCCGGAGCTCATGGCGCACATCAAAGGCCCCGATTTCCCGACGGGATGCACCATCATGGGCACCACGGGCATCCGCGAATACATGGAAACTGGCCACGGCAGCGTGCGCATCCGCGGCCAAGCCGAAATCGTCGAAAACGGTAACCGCGAGCAAATCGTCATCACCGAGATCCCCTACAACGTGAACCGCGCGGAGCTCGAAAAGAAGATCGCCGAGCTCGCGAACGAAAAAATCATCCCGGAGATCAGCGGCGTGCGAAACGAGTCCGATGAGAACTCGCGCCTCGTCGTCGATTTGAAGAAAGACGCGCGTGCACAGGTGGTGCTGAACAATTTGTACAAGCACACTGAGCTGGAATCCTCCTTCAGTGTCCACATGCTCGCCATCGACGGGAATCGTCCGCGCGTTTTCGGCATCAAGGACGCCATCGGCTGCTACATCGAGCATCGCCGTGAGGTCATTATCCGCCGCACGAAGTTCCTGCTCGGCAAAGCCGAGGTGCAGGCCGAAAAACTCGAAGCTTTCCTCCTCGCGCTAGGTCACCTCGATCATTTCATCAAGATCATCCGCGACAGCCACAACCGCGACGAGGCCCGCGCCGGATTGAAGGCCTACAGCTTCTCTGTGACCACCGCTGAGCAGCTCGGCATCCTCATTCGCAGCCAGCCGAGCATCCAGGACAGCCGCTACGTCTTCACCGACAAGCAGGTTGATGACATCCTCGAGCTCCGCCTCTACCAGCTCACCGGCATGGAGCGCGACAAGGTGAAGTCCGAGTACGACGCCATCCTCGCCACCATCAAGGACCTGCTCGACATTCTCGCGAACGAGCACCGCGTGCTCACGATCATCAAAGACGAGCTGAATGTCATCAAGGCCAAGCACGCCACACCGCGCCTCACGCGCATCGAGGCGGTCTCCGGTGATATCGAAAGCGTGGACCTCATCCCGAACGAGGCCGCCATCGTCACCATGACGCACTTGGGCAGCATCAAGCGTACGCCCACAGCCGAATACCGCCTACAAGGCCGCGGCGGCAAGGGACTGAAGGGCATGGAAACCCGCGAGGCACAGAGCGAGGAGGACGCCGACGACTTCGTCGAGCATCTCTTCAGCGCCCAGCTACACGATTTCCTGCTCTTCTTCACGAACACGGGCCGCATGTATGTCGAGCGCGTTTATCAGATCCCGCAGGCCACCCGCACCGGCAAAGGCCGCAGCATCAAAAACGTGCTCAACCTCCGCCCCGAGGAAAAAATCGCCAGCGTGCTCATCCTGAAAGCCCAAGGAGCTGAGGACGAAGCCATGTGGGCTGCAGACAAATTTGTCCTTTTTGCCACTAAAGACGGCACAGTCAAAAAGACAGCTTTAGAGGAGTTTAAAAACTACCGTAAGGATGGCATCATCGCCATTAAACTCGATGAAAAAAATGACTTGGTCGATGTAGTTCTGACTGATGGCAACAAGGAGATTTGTCTTGTCACACATGAAGGCATGTGTGCCCGCTTTCATGAAACGGGTCACGATCCTGAGTTTCCCAATCTGCGCCCTATCGGACGTGCAACGGCTGGCGTGCGCGGCATCACGCTCGATGCAGAGGACTTTCTGGTCAGTTGCATTACGAATGAGCTAGATACAATGGTCTTGGTTGTTAGCGAGAATGGTCTTGGCAAACGCACAAGCTTTGATGAATACCGTCTTCTCACCAATCGGGGGGGCAAAGGGGTCACTACGATGAATGTCACCGAAAAAACAGGCAAGGTCGTAGCCGCTTTGGCAGTTAAGGAAAGCGATGAGCTCATGCTGATGACCAGCAAGGGGCAGAGTGTGCGCATCAAGGTCAGCCAGATTCGCGAAACGGGCCGCAACGCCCAAGGCGTCAAACTAATGACCCTCAATGAGGGCGAAACAATTCAGGATGTTGCCACTGTGATATCCGATGAGGAAGATGTAACTGCGGAAACTCCACTGGTGGCTGAATCTGACGAGCCTTCGGCTCCTGAAACCTGATTCTGGCTCAGCGCGGATTCGCTGAGTTGATAAGTCCCCGCCAGTGATGGAGGCTCTTAGCTTATGCGCTCGCTCGTCTTGCTCACCATGACCGTCTCCACCCTTGCCGCTGATTCCTTGACTTACCCGGCAACTCGAAAGGACGAGGTCGTTGAGACGCTGCACGGGGTGAAGATCGCCGATCCGTATCGCTGGCTGGAGGACGACAACTCGGAGGAGACCAAAAACTGGGTGAAGGCTCAAAATGAGGTCACCTTCGGTTACTTGGAGAAGCTGCCGCGTCGGGCAGAGATTCAGTCGAGACTCAAAGAGCTGTGGAACTACGAACGCGTCAGCATGCCCTTCGAGCGTGGTGGACGCTGGTTCTATTCGTATAACAGCGGGTTGCAGAATCAGTCCGTGCTGATGAAAGCCGACTCGCTGAAGGCGAAGTCAGCTGTGCTGCTCGATCCGAATGCGATGTCGAAGGACGGCACCACCTCACTCACCGACTACGAGCCGAGTGAGGATGGCAAACACATCGCTTACGGCGTTTCCGAGGCGGGAAGTGATTGGACGACCATTCGCGTGCGCGACATCGCCAGCGGCAAGGACCTCGATGATGTCATTCAATGGGTGAAGTTCAGCGGCATCTCGTGGCTGAAAAATGGCAGCGGGTTCTTTTATGCCCGATACGATACTCCGAAGCCCGGAGCGGCTCTCACGGCCAAGAATGAGTTTCATAAGCTCTACTTCCACAAACTCGGCACGAGCCAGAAAGACGATCTTCTGGTCTATGAACGCCAAGACGAGCCCAAGTGGGGCTTTGGCGGGCATGTGACCGAGGATGGTGAATATCTCATCATTCCCGTGTGGCTCGGCACCGAGCCAAAGAACCGGCTTTTCTACAAAAAGATCGCGCCGGATGCGCCGGTGGTCGAGTTGCTGAACGACTACGACGCCCGTTACGAGTTCATCGACAACGTAGGACCGATTTTTTACTTCCACACCGATTTGAATGCCACCTGCTACCAGGTGATCGCCATCGACATTCGCAAGCCACAACGTGGCAACTGGCGGGTGATCGTGCCGGAGGTGCCAAAGGTGCTGCTGGAGAACGTGAGCACCGTCGGTGGCAAAATGTTCTGCCAGTATCTCCGCGATGCGAAGACCGAGGTGAAGTGCTTCGACATGTATGGAAAGCTCATCCGCGAGGTGAAGCTGCACGGCATCGGTTCGGCGGGAGGCTTTGGAGGTCATCGCACGGACAAAAGCACGTTTTACACCTTCACGAGCTTCACGGAGCCCGGCGCGATCTATCGCATGGACCTCGAAAGCGGCGAAAGCACGCTTTGGCGGAAACCGGACGTGAAATTCGATGGAGCGGCGTTTGAGACGAAGCAGGTCTTTGTGACCAGCAAGGATGGCACGAAGGTCCCGATGTTCATCGTTCACAAGAAGGGGCTGAAGCTCGATGGCTCGAATCCGACGCTGCTTTACGGCTACGGCGGTTTCAGCATCAGCCTCACGCCGTCGTTTTCTATCTCAAGGGCCGTGTGGCTGGAGATGGGCGGTGTGTTTGCCATGCCGAACCTGCGCGGTGGCGGCGAATACGGTCGCGACTGGCATCTGGCGGGCGTGAGGCTGGGCAAGCAAAACGTCTTCGATGACTTCATCGCTTCCGCCGAATGGCTCATCGCGAACAAGTACACCAGCAGTGGCAAGCTCGCGATTCAAGGCGGCAGCAATGGCGGCCTGCTCGTGGGTGCGTGCATGACGCAGCGTCCGGAGTTGTATGCCGCCGCGTTGCCTGCGGTGGGCGTGCTCGACATGCTGCGCTTTGAGAAGT
Organism: Prosthecobacter sp.; assembly: GCA_017853885.1. Lineage (GTDB taxonomy): Bacteria > Verrucomicrobiota > Verrucomicrobiia > Verrucomicrobiales > Verrucomicrobiaceae > Prosthecobacter. The sequence goes on along the minus strand of JAFMIR010000002.1, from coordinate 143,942 downwards.
TCACCATCGGCTGGGGCTGGCGCAGTGATTACGGCAGCGTGGAGAACGGCGCGGAGTTCAAGGCGCTGCTCCAATACTCACCGTATCACAATTTGAAGCCCGGCACTCGATATCCGGCCACACTTGTGCTAACGAGCGATCATGATGACCGTGTGGTGCCCGCCCACAGCTTCAAGTTCGGTTCACGCCTACAAGAATACCAAGCCAAAGACGGCCCGCCGGCGCTTATCCGCATAGAAACCAGTGCCGGTCACGGTGCGGGAACGGCCTTGAGCAAGATGATTGAGAAGACCGCCGATGAATGGGCATTCCTCGTGAAGCATCTGAACATGCCCTGAGGTCAGGACACGAGGCGCAAAGCGGATGAATCGCTTTCCTTCCGGCCATCTTGAGGCAGGATTCTCACTCTCCCCTGCCCAGCATTTCCCGCAATGTCCGCTTCGAAGCACACTCATCATGATCAGCATGTGAGGCGTAATTTTGTCTGTCACTGCCTCGAAGGCGGGCTATACATGGGTGGCGTGGCTTTTTTGCAGCCGGAGACGGTGATGCCGAAAATGGTCGAGTCGCTGCATGGCAGTCCTTTGATCATCTCGATCATGCCCGCAGTGCTGGCCGCCACGTTCGCGTTCGCGGGCTTGTTTGTATCGCCCAAGGTGGAGCGGCTGACACATTTCAAGAGCTGGGTGCTTTGCTTTGGGTTGCTGCAACGGCTTCCCTATCTCATCGCGGGGTTGGTGCTGTGGTTTGCGGAGCGTTTAGAGGGCTGGATTCTGCCGGTGGTGGTTCTAACGCCTGTGATGAGCGGCCTCGTCGGCGGCGTGGGCGTGGTGGCGTGGATGGAAATGGTCACCCGCATGGTGCCAGAGCGTATCCGTGCGGCCGGCTGGGCTGCCCGCTACATCATGCAGGCGGTGATTGGCATGGGTGCGGGCGCGGTGATTCACCAGGTGCTAACCCATCTGCCAGGGCATCAAGGCTATGCAGTACTGCATCTCATCGCATTCGGCTTTTTAATGCTCTCTTGGCTCTCACAGCTGCCGATAAAAGAGGTGGGTGATTCCATGCATGTGTCCACCAAACAGCACGCTTCTTACTGGAGCTATCTGCGCTCGCTACCCCACATGCTGACCGCACAGCCGCACCTGCTGCGTCTGGTCGCCTCACGTTTCACGGGAATGGGCTACCTCATGCTGGTTTCATTTTTGACCCTACATGCACTGAAAGTCACCGGTCGTGCGGAGGCAGATGTCGGCCGCTTTGTGTCGATGCAAAACGTGGGCACGATCCTTGGAAGCTTACTTGCAGCGTGGTTAGGCTATCATAGCGGCGGCAAAGTGCTGCTCATATTTTCCCGCCTTATATGCATGGGGTTATGTGTTTGGTCCTGTTTCACCGACTCCTTCATCGGCTTTACTGCGGTCTACTTCATTTTTGGTTTTGGACTCTTTCTCGACCGAGTGGGAGATCTGACGCTCACAGCTGAATTATGTCCAGCAGAACGTCGCTCCACTTATCAGGCGATTTTGGGCTTCTGTAACGTTTGGGCCTTGCTGTTAGCCACAATCTTAAGTGGGCTCGTTTTTCGTCAAACGCAGTCATATCCCTTCGTGGCAACTCTCGCTGGTTTCTTCGCACTTATCTCCACCTTGATTCTGATCCGTATCCCTGAACCAAGGCTTCGCATTGAAGTCGGTTGACGCGTAGAAATCGCAACGCAAGTCTACGAATCCGCATGAAATCAATCATTCTGTTGATCGCCGTCCTACTTTTTACAATGACCACGTTTTCCACTGCAGTTGACGCTCCATATCGCCACGTTGTGTTTTTTAAATTCAAAGAAACTGCCTCCACAGAACAGGTGCAAGACCTTGAAAAGGCTTTCATCAACTTGGCCGGCAAAATCGATACAGTAAAAGCCTTTGAATGGGGAACCAACGTGAGCCCTGAAGGTCTCAACGATGGTTTCACCCACTGCTTTTTGATCACGTTTGCTGACAAGACAGGTCTCGAAAGCTACCTGCCTCACCCCGAGCACCAAGCATTTGTTTCCAAGCTAAAGCCACTTCTCGAAAAAGTGTGCGTGATTGATTACATCGCTAACAAATAGTCTTTATTGACTCCTTTTTCAGCCAATCAAGGAAGTAGGCAGTTGGCAAAGGAATCATTCTTGTCACCCACTACACCGAAGACTTTTTGGAAACAGACTTCGTGAATTTCGAAGCCGTCTTGGATTTTATCGTGCGCTTTTTCGAGGAAATAGAAGACTTGGCTGAAAATGTCTTTTCATGACCCCATTTTTCTCTGATCTTTTCATTCGCTTCAGCTTGATCTCTCTCCTTGGCGTCAGATTGCAAACTGACCACGCGGACGGACAACACATGACGATCATCGTCATCTTTCTTTTTGTTCATGGGCTTCTCGCTAATCGGTAATGGCCCCTGAGTAATAAGCACCTTAGCACCCACATTGACACATTCGAAGACATTCACCACATCCTTCATACCCATACGGATGCAACCATAACTGGCAGGTTCGCCGAGTCGCCGCTCCTCTGGCGTGCCATGAATGTAGATATAACGTCCAAAAGCATTGCGATTGTTGATCTCATTACCTTTGAGCCAAAGAATGCGCGAAACAATTGGGTCACGGCCCGGCGCATTTGGTTTAAGCACCTCGCCATTCCAACGACGACTTTTCAGCACAGCACCTGCAGGTAGACCGTGACCGATCTTGGCAACCACTTGGTGCTGGCCAATTGGTGTGCAGTTGCTGCCCGGACGATCACCAAGACCAAATTTCGACGTCGAAATCTTGTAGGTTTTTTTCAGCTGCCCCTGCTCATACAGTCCTAGCATTTGCTGCTTCACACTAACGACAACATCCGCTTTCTTCACGCTGTTACATTGAGTAAGAAGCGATGCGCAAAACACCAATGCGATCATCCGCAAGAGATGAACAAAAGGTCTGCAAGATGAAAGTATCGTCTGCACCTATAAAACTATTGGTATAAGCAAGAATTTAAGCAATTCAAAATTAACGATCAAAGCCATAATTTTCTGCCCAACAAACTTTGCCATAGCATGAAGTTGAGGATGACAATGGCTAATCGACTTTTTTTATGAGAATTGTTTGGCTGTTATCAAGAATCATTCGGTGCCACCTAGACTATTGAATTCCTAGTATTATAGCATAACCCAAATCAAAGAATGACACCGAATTAGGCTGAAGATTTTCATCGAGAGTAGAAGGATAAAAATGACGCTTTAAAAGAAGCTTGGCAGGCATTCATTGGGATTTTCCTAAGCCTGCCTCGTTTCCAATCATGTCGAAATTGCTGATCCATGATCGAATTCGATAACAGTAATTTTTATCGGCCGACCTTTCGTCACCCTGCGTTGAGTCATGCCATCCTAAGAACTGCCGATCGACTTTTAGATTTATTCGGGGCATGAACTAGGAGTTACTAAGTTCATACAGATGAATAAAATAGGGTCATTGGCACTTTAAAACTCATGTTGCTTTTTACAGATCTCAAATGTGCAGCGATGTGCCTAAAGAAGTAGAAAAACATTGCAGCTGTGTGCGACATGACGAACTTCCCCTATCGCACCTCATGCCTGAGTGGCGGAATTGGTAGACGCGCCAGATTTAGGTTCTGGTTTGGAAACAAGTGCAGGTTCGAGTCCTGTCTCAGGCACCAAGCTAGCCAGACATGCGGTTGCCTCATTCAGAAATCGCTGGCCCCAGCACCACCTATGCCTAATTTTACTCGCTTCCTACATGCCAACCGAATTTGATTTTCAATACGCTTTGGAGAACACACATGTTCTTCATGAGCCAGACCGACGCATCGACACATTTGGGACAACGCAGTTCGAGTTTCAGCTTGTTTCCGAGTTGATGGACAGCGTTGGAGCCGTTCGGGTACGTGAAGGACGACTCACTGCAGAAAAGCCACTCATTCTGAGGCCGGACCCTGAAGAAAATTTCAATTTTGAGGGATTTGGTGTCGAGGCCGAGGCATTCGGGGCTTTTTTAAAACAGCACATGCACAAGTTGGCCATCCTCAAATACGGATTTCAGTTTCGTAAAACGGATGTTCAGGAACAAATTGTTCATGAGTCGATGCAAGAAGTCTGCGGAAAGCTAAAGGCTGAACTACGTGCATGTGGCAATCCTGCCCGCGCCATCATACAAGGGGTGGATGACACTTGGGAGATTTGCCTTCTGAAATTCACAGTCGAAATGATCGAGAAGTCTTCTAATATCAATATTTTCGACTTCAAGCGCCGGGGTCTACTCGATTAATTTTTTCGTAAATCAGCGATGGCGAAGGCCCAGTTCAAACTCCTGCTGTTATTGCTCGTTGTGGGCTTGTTTGCCGGAGTACTTGCTTCTGGCTGGTGGGTATATGAAAATGTACTTATGCGAGAGCAGATGGTGGCAAGAGATCTTGCTTCAATGAAAGACAAAGACCGTCCGCGCATTGATCCAGGCGCACGCCGCTTTGCTGCCGCCACTGATCTCATCCGCGGCGGCAGTATTGCCGAGGGGCGTGATGCGCTTTACAAACTTCTTCAGCAATTCCCCGATTCCGAAACCTGCGCGGAGGCACGCCGTATCATCGGTGAAGTCAACATGGACCAACTTTTCTCCCCCAGCTACACCGCCGGAAAAAAAGATTACATTGTTCAACCTGGCGACTCGCTGAATCTTATCGCTCAAAAAAACCAAACCAACGTGGATTTTATTCTTCGACTGAATGGCATGATGAGCACCGTTCTCCAGCCAGGGGACCGCCTCACGGTGGCTCCTATTCAGTTCAACCTCGGAATCTCCATCAGCAGAAAAGAAGTCATTTTATTTCGTAACATCAACGGTAAGGACTACCCCTTCAAGTTTTACACCGCTCAAGACATTCGGCTTCCAACAAACATTCAAGCGCCAGCATCTTTTGAGATTGGCAGCAAAACCGCTCAGTTTGAGGGAAAGACCATCCTTGCCACAGATTCTCATTATCACGAGGCCGAAAAATGGGTGCCTGCACATCGCCCAAATGTTGCAAACATATCGTTCGCTTTCAGGGTTCCCTCTGCGCCTAGGGCTGATGCCGTTGTTGGCACACCTTCAGCACTTGCAAAAGATGGTTCGACAGTGAGCACTGCCGCACCCATACCTCTCATTGAAAATGGCATTTTCCTAACCCGTGAGGACCTCGAAGAGCTCTTTGCCCTTGTGCGCAAGGGCTCAAAAGTTGATATGGCTCGATGATGCAATTTTTCACCGTTCTTTCACCCTATGAAATCGCTCCTTGAATTCGAAAAACCCGTTCAAAAGCTCCGGGATGAACTTGAAGCTTTGAGAGCCAAGGCAGCCTCAAAACCAAGTGATAAACTTTCCTCACAAATCGCTGATCTCGAGACCAAACTCGACAAACTGCAGCGCGAAACACACGCGAATCTTAATCCGTGGCAGCGCGTGCAAATTTCTCGCCACCTCAATCGTCCATTCATGCTGGATTATGTGAAGCAAATCTGTGATGAATTTGTGGAGCTTCATGGTGACCGTCACATAGGCGACGACAACTCAATGCCCGCCGGTTTTGCCACTATCGGCGGCCAGCGCGTGGCCATCCTCGGACATCAAAAGGGTCGTGACACAAAGGAGAACCTCCTGCGTAACTTTGGAAGTGCCCACCCAGAAGGTTACCGCAAAGCTCTTCGTGTCATGCGCATGGCAGAAAAGTTTGGCCTACCCATCGTCACCCTTATCGATACGCCCGGTGCATTTCCTGGCATCGGGGCCGAGGAGCGTAACATTGCTGAAGCCATCGCCTTCAATTTGCGCGAGATGATGACCATACAGACCCCAATTATTGCGGTTGTCATTGGCGAAGGTGGCAGTGGAGGCGCTCTGGGTATAGGTATCGCCGACCGTGTGCTGATGATGGAAAACGCTTATTATTCCGTGATCAGCCCGGAGGGATGTGCGGCTATCCTTTGGAAAGATCGCAAATATGCACCGGAGGCCGCTACTGCCCTTAAAGTCAGCGCTCCGGATCTGAAGCAGCTCGGCATCATCGACATCGTCATCCCCGAGCCCCTCGGCGGCGCCCACAACGACCTCGCCGGAGCGGCGCAGTCGCTCAAAAATGCTGTTCTAGCGTCCATTTCCGAGCTTTCCAAGGTCAAAGGCACAAAACTGCTAGAAGACCGCTACCAAAAATTTCGCGCACTAGGTCAGTTCACGGAAAACTGATTCTCAGCTGTTTGGATCGTGGCTTTTAATGCCGAATGCATCTTATCTTCACAATCCTGACTTTATGGATTGGCGCTACCGCAGTGCAGAATGTTTAGGTATTGAAGCAGCTCCGCAGATGGTAGGACAGACGTCCTCCTTAATCTCGAGGATACTTGTCCTCTTAGCTTAGGTAAAAAACACCCAGCACCGGCCACTTGGCAATGCTGGCATACTTTGCCACAACCCAAATTAAAAACTCGCTCTGCGCCATTCCTTCTGCACGATTCTTCTTACCGTCGATCATAACTTCAGACCGCTCAACGTAAGGAACTTCTCAAACAGCACATCCCTTCGATGTCAGCATTAACCGATGAATATAACCATCCTGCCCCCAACCTAATTCATCGCGAAGCCGCTATCAGTAAGGAGTGAGTAAATTGTTGTGCAATTGATCCCGCGCTTGCCCTTTCGTCCATTGAATCTCTAATAGTAGCCGCATGAAGTCTCTCCCCTTTGTATTGCTCGCCATCCTGCTTACGGGAACACTGCACGCGAAAAGCAAACCTACCGCTCCTAAGACGCAAACCGCTGCGGACCTTGCAGAAGGCATCGCGCCCGCTTTGGTGAAGATCACGCAGATCGGTCGTGAAGGCACAGACGGCATCGGCTCAGGCTTTATCGTTAGCGATGATGGATTGATTGCCACGAACCTGCATGTCATCGGTGAAGCACGTCGTCTCCAAGTTGAGATGCTCAATGGCAAGACACACGAGGTCGTCACCATCCATGCTACCGACGCACATCGTGATCTAGCCCTACTCAAAATCAATGCAAAAGGTCTAAAACCGCTGTCTTTGGGAGACTCAGCCAAAGTGAGACAGGGAGAAAGTGTTGTCGCAATGGGTGCACCGGAGGGGCTAGGCTTCAGCATCGTGCAGGGCGTGCTATCTGCCACGCGTGAGATCGATGGAAACGACATGCTTCAAGTGGCCATTCCGATCGAAAAAGGCAACAGCGGCGGACCTTTACTTGACATGAAGGGTAAGGTTCTCGGTCTGCTTACTCTGAAGCACATCAAGACCGAGAACCTAGGCTTTGCCATGCCGGTGAACGCATTGAAGGAGTTGATCGAAAAGCCCAATCCAGTGCCTATGAGTCGTTGGCTAACCATCGGCGTTCTTAATCCCAAGCTCTGGAAAATTCATCTTGGATCCCAGTGGACACAGCATGCAGGCGTAGTTCGTGCGCAGCTGCCAGGCAATGGTTTCGGCGGGCGTGCGCTGTGTCTTTCAGCGCAAAAAGTGCCGGAGGGTTCCTTCGAAGTGGCCGCAACAGTGAAGCTCGATGACGAAAGCGGCGCTGCTGGCCTTGCCTTCTGCTCAGATGGAGCGGATAAGCATTACGGTTTCTACCCCTCCGGCGGTAAACTGAGGCTCACCCGCTTTGATGGACCGGATGTGTACTCTTGGAGTATCCTAGCCGATGTGCCGAGTGAAGCCTACAAACCCGGTGAGTGGAATGCGCTAAGAGTGAGAGTAGAGCCAGGAAAGATCACTTGCTTCGTCAACGGCAAAAAAGCCATCGAAACGGAAGACACCGGGCTAAGGAACGGATTAGTCGGACTGTGCAAATTTCGCAATACGACAGCTGACTTTCGTGCGTTCCGCCTCGGAACCGATTTGTCCGAAAAACCGGTCGAACCCGAACTCGCCACCCGATTCCGCAATGAGCTCGAGGCGCACCTTACAGCCACCTCAACACGGCCTGAGACACTCGAAAAGCTGCTCGACCATCCCGCTGCTGCGCGCCGCATCATCGCAGAGCAGCGCAAGCAGCTTGAGGACGAAGCGTCGAAGTTGCGTGAACTTGATCGTGAGCTGCACCGTCGTGCCATTACCAAGGAGATCCTCGCTGAAATCAAAAAGCCGGAACCACAGATCAATCTACTGCGCTGCACACTGCTGCTCTCCCGTCATGACAATACCGAGCTCGATGTGAGCTCCTACCTAAACGATTTCAATCTGATGATCACCGACTTAAAAGACGATCCGCAGATCAAGAAAGACACTTTATCCGCCGTGCAACGCCTGAACCGCTACCTATTCGAGGAAAATGGCTTTCATGGCAGCCGAGGCGACTACCAGAGCCGGAGCAACAGCTACGTGAACGAAGTCTTGGATGATCGAGAAGGTCTTCCAATCACCCTAAGTGTGCTCTACATCGAGCTCGCGGCGCGCCTCGGTGTGCAGGGAGTGTTTGGGGTGCCATTGCCAGGCAAATTTATGGTAGGCTACCGTGACGGACCCGAAGGTGAATTAAAGCTCGTTGACGTGTTTGAGAATGGCAAGGAGCTCACCGTTGAGCAAGCAGCACTCCAGCTCACCGATAGCGGTGAATTCGAGGAGGAATCACTGACACCCGCCACAAAGCGTGACATTCTTCTCCGCATGCTGCGCAACTTGCTGGGCACCACTTTTGATGAGACCCGCTCCATCCGTGACTCCCTGCCATACCTTGACCTCGTGCTAGCCATCGATCCCAAGGCTGCCGCCGAGCGTCTTACGCGTGCGCAACTGCGTCAGCGCCTTGGTGAAAAGGCCGCCGCGCGAGAGGACGTGAGCTGGTTGATCGAAAACTTTCCCGACGACGGTCCACCCGAGCTCATCCAGCAGCTCGACCGTTGGATGCAATCCCTTCGCGAAGAGTGAGATGTCTAAGCCATGCACCTGTCGGTTTTCCTTTGCTTCAGCACGCTTGCAATTGCTCATGCCTATAGCGAACCGGAGAACCATACTTCGGCACCGAAGGATCGTGATACCTTGCTACGAATCCAGATCTTCCTAGATAAAAACCTCTTCAGCCCAGGCAAACTTGATGGAACCATCGGCGAATTCACTCATAAGGCTGTGGTGAATTACAACTTCGCAAAAGGCCATAGCAAACTCCAAGATTGGGCCAGAGTGGAGGCTGCGGCGCAGCAAGAGGTGCGAGTAATCTTCGCCGCCTTCAAAGTGACGGAGGATTTGTTCAAATTTATCAATAAAGACCTGCCTAATGATCCTGCCAAACAAGCCGAATTTTCCTTTATGAGCTACCGCAGCCTATCGGAGCTCGTAGCTGAGCGTTTCCATACAGACGAAACGTTTCTCTCCAAGATCAATCCCAAAAAGAACATCGATTCGATGGTCGAGGGTGAGGTGATCATCGTACCAAATATCACACCTTTCAAAATCGAAGATGTAAAGCCCATGCAGACTTTTCGAAAAGACAGGCAGCTAAGCAGCAACACTATGGTCATCGACACCTATGAACGCATGGGGATTGTGTACAATGTCGATGAAATAATGATCGCCGCCTTTCCGATCACACCTGGGAAACCACAGTTCATTCCTTTCGGATCATGGACGGTGAACAACATGATGACCACTCCCAGTTTTCGCTATGACAAGCAATTTTTGGAAGAGGGTGTAAGAGGTGAAGCAGCCTATCAGCTTCCGTCGGGGCCGAACAGCCCCATCGGCATCATCTGGTGTGGCCTGAGCAAAAGCGGCATCGGCCTCCACGGAACTGCTTTTCCCCGCACCATCGGCCGTTCCCGAAGTGCGGGATGTGTCCGTTTCGCCAATTGGGATGCCATCCGCCTTCCTTCGCTCATCCGGCCAGGAACCACCGTGATAGTGCGTTAATGTAGCGCCATGCCACGAATTCTTCTCGCAGGTCTCTTCCACGAGACGCATACTTTTCTTGATGGTCTCACCACGCTGACTGACTTTCAGATCCGCCGTGGTGAGGAGTTGCTCGACTGCAGAGGGGATGCCTCGCCGCTTGGTGGCGTGCTCGAATTCGCCACAGACAACCACTGGCACATCGTTCCGGCAATCGACTATCGAGCGCAGCCATCTGCCACCGTTGCCGACAAGGTCATTCACCAGTTCTGGAACGATCTAGAGCCATGCCTGCAAAACGAAAACTTTGATGCCATTTACCTTATCCTGCATGGTGCAATGACTTCGGAGACTATCCTCGATGTCGAGGGTGAGATCCTCCAGCGCATCCGCGCCATCACGCATGTGCCCATTTTCGGTGTCTTTGATCTTCATGCGAACTTTTCGAATAAGATGGCCACATTCGCCGACTGCCTCGTAGGTTACCGCGAGAACCCGCACACCGATGCCAGAGAAGCCGCGCTCATCGCCGCACGACTGCTGATGCGCCACTTCAGCACCGATCAACGCCCAAAAATGCAGATCATGCAGCCGGGTCTCATCTGGCCACCCACCGGCACAGGCACTGCCAATGATCCGATGCAAAGCCTCGAAACACTCGCACGGCAGTTGGAAGCATCAGACGAGACGCTGTGGGCAATGAACGTGGTCGCAGGCTTTAGCTTTGCCGACACACCAGACACTGGCGTAAGCTTTGTAGCTTGCACGACGGGTGATGCTTATCTGCATCTCGCACAAATCGAAGCGAAGGCACATGAACTGAACCACCTCGGCCTCGTCACCGATCCACCTGCGGATGAAGTGGTCGCGGGGCTGAATCCCCTGCCCTCCGGGCTCACCGTGCTCGTCGAGCCCTCGGACAACATAGGCGGTGGGGCGCCAGGTGATTGCACTGGCCTGCTGCGTGCACTTTTTCGGCATCGTATCCATAACGCCGCCATCTGCATCGCTGACCCCGAATCGGTGCGTGCTCTCGAAGCAGGCGAACGCTGCATCCGTCTCGGCGGCAAAGGTTCACGTCTTGATGAAGGTCCCGTTGAGCTCGAAGTAGAGCTCATAAGTCTCAAGGACGGTCTTTTTGAACTCGAAGACAAAAACAGCCACCTAGCCAGCATGTGCGGCGATTTCTTCGATATGGGCCGCTGCGCCGTTGTGAAGCACTTAGGCCTCACCATCCTGATCACTAGCGTCAAGACGCCACCCTTCGACCTCGGTCAATGGCACAGCCAAGGTATCGCGTTAGAGCAATTGAGCGTTGTCGCCGTCAAAGCTGCCGTGGCCCACCGCCGCGCCTATGACAAAATCGCCACACGCATGCTCTGGGTGGACACGCCGGGGCCGTGTAGCAGCAATTTGAAGTCGTTGCCGTATCGGCATGCCAAGCCCATCATGATATGCGAAGCCTTGGTTAACCAAGAGCAGACAACACTTTCTCCCGTCTGAAACCGTGCTAAAAATTGAATCTTGGAACGCTTGCCATCTTTGATGAACCTCCCTATCCGCCCGCGCCGTAATCGTCAGTCTCATACCATTCGTGGTCTTGTTCGTGAAAATGATCTAAACCCAGGCCACCTCATCTACCCGCTCTTTCTTGAGGAGGGCACCAAAAACACGCCCATTGCCTCCATGCCCGGTTGCACGCGCTGGAGCATCGAAGGCCTTGTGAAGGAAGCCGGTGAAGCCCACGAACTCGGAGTGCCTGCCGTGGTTCTTTTCCCTCGCATACCCGATGAGCTCAAAACCCGCGACGCAGCCGCCTGCGGTGCCGATGACGGCCTTGTGCCAAGAGCCATTCGTGCCTTAAAGAAGGCCCACCCGAGCCTCACTGTCATCACCGATGTCGCCCTCGATCCCTACAACATCGACGGCCACGACGGCCTCGTCTCCGATGACGGCCGCATCTTGAATGATGAAACCGTTGCCGTACTCCAGCGGCAAGCGCTTTGCCATGCTCGCGCCGGTGCCGACATCGTCGCGCCGAGCGACATGATGGACGGCCGCGTCGCAGCGATACGCAGCACGCTCGATGCAGCTGGTTTCGAGGCTGTCTCCATCATGAGCTACACCGCAAAATATGCCAGCGCCTACTACGGCCCCTTCCGTGGCGCTCTCGACTCCGCACCGCGTGCCGGCGATAAGAAGACGTATCAGATGGACCCCGCGAATGCTCGCGAAGCCCTTCGTGAAGCCGCGATCGATGAGGCCGAAGGTGCTGATATCCTCATGGTGAAGCCCGCAGGCCCCTACCTCGATATCATCACCCGCCTTCGTGACGCCACCCCCCTGCCAATTGCTGCCTATCAGGTCAGTGGCGAGTATCTCATGATCAAATCCGCCGTCGCCGCCGGCTGGATCGATGAAGGCAAAGTCGTTCATGAATCCCTGATTGGAATCCGTCGCGCCGGCGCCGACATGATTCTAACCTACTTCGCCAAGCAGTGGTCTGCGGCATGGCAAAACTCCTGATAAATTTCCAAATCCAGAAACGTTTCTGGATTTGGAAATGATCAAAGAGCCCGCTATCCCCCTCACCGACGACACCCTAGCGCCCGGCACGGAGCGCACACTGGCCATTCTCGAACTCCTCGGACGGTATCGCTCCGGACTGAGCCTAACCGAGATCGCCCGAGAACTCTATTTGCCGGTAAACTCCGTTTTCCGCATTACCGGAACGCTTCACAACCGCGGTTATCTCCAGCGCCGTGAGGATGACAAGCGCTTCGTGCTCACCAACAAACTCTTTGACCTTTCACGTCCACAAGTGCGGGAAAAAAGTCTTGTCCTGTGCGCTCTGGAATCCCTCAAATGGCTGCGTGATGAATCTGGCGAGACCACCCAACTCCTCACCAGCGTGAATCACAAGATGACAGTGCTGGAACAGTGCATCTCCTCCCAGCCGATCAAGGTTAGCAGCACTGTAGGCCTTCAGGTTCCCATGTATTCGTGCGCTCCGGGCAAGGCTGTGCTCGCGCATCTACCCGCCGCCGAGCTCGATGCCTTCTTCGATGAAGTAAAACTCAAGCAGTTCACCTCCACCACGCTCGCTACTCGCAGGAGTCTAGAAGCAGATCTGTCCAAGACACGCAAACACGGCTACGCTACGGATCTCGGTGAAGGTCTCGAAGGCATCCACTGCACCGCGGCAGCCGTGCTGGATGAATATCGCTACCCCGTCGCCGCCATCACTGTCATGGCCCCGAGCTTCCGCGTGAAACGCGATCAATTCGAAACGCTCGGCCACCTCTGCATCCAGGCCGCCGAAACCATCACCCGTAGGCTCCTGGCATGAAACTCAGCTTTTTTTCGGCCCTTTTTGTTTCTTTCGGCCATCTCCTCGCCGCGCCGACTCCTCAACAACTCGACTTCTTCGAGGCCCGCATCCGTCCCATCCTCGCGCAGGAGTGCTACGAATGCCACAGCACCGCCACCAAGCGAAAAGGCGGCCTGCTGCTCGACTCCCGCTCCGGCTGGCAAGCAGGCGGCGACTCCGGTGATGCCATCAAGCCCGGCGATCCAGAGAACTCCCTCCTTCTCCAAACCCTCCGCCACGAGCACGAAGACCTCAAGATGCCGAAAAATGGCGCCAAGCTCGATGCGAAAGTGATTGCCGACTTCGATCGATGGATTCGCGAAGGTGCCCCAGATCCACGTGATGCCCCGCCGAGCAAGGAACAGATGCAGAAAGAAACCGCGTGGCCAGCCATCCTCCAGCGCCGCAAGCAGTGGTGGGCGTTTCAAAAACTCAAAGCTGAAAACTCAAAGCTCAACAGCATCGATGAGTTCATCCACGCCGAACTAAAAAAACAAAACATCCCCGCCGCACCGCTCGCTGATCCCGCCACCCTCCGCCGCCGCATCAGCTACATCCTCACCGGTCTCCCACCTTCAAACCTGTCCGACAAGTCGGACCCGCCAGAACAGATCAACGCTCTCTTAAATTCACCGGCCTACGGCGAGCGCTGGGCGCGCCACTTCATGGACTGGGTCCGCTACGCCGAGTCCTACGGCTCCGAAGGAGATCCAGCCATCCCTTACGCCTACCGTTACCGCGACTACCTCATACGCGCCTTCAACGACGACGTTCCGTATCCTCAGCTCATCAGAGAAGCCATCGCCGGAGACCTACTCCCGAAGCCACGCCTCAAGAACGGCCTCAACGAAAGCGCCATCGGCATCGCCCAGCTTCGCATGGTGCTGCATGGCTTCTCACCCGTCGATTCGCTCGATGAAATGGTCACCTTCACCGACAACCAGATCGACACCATCACGAAGGCCTTCCAATCGCTCACCGTGAGCTGCGCCCGCTGCCATAACCACAAGTTCGACGCCATCAGCCAGACCGACTTCTACGCCCTATACGGCATCTTCACCAGCACCCACCCTGCCGTCATCGACGCCAACGCCCCCGGCACCGGCGATGCCGTCCGTACCGAACTCCAAAAACTCAAAACCGAGATCAAAGCCACTCTCATCGCCAACTGGCTCTCCAAACTCCCACCTGAAAAAGGATCTCCTACCTCGATTCTCCTACCTACAAACCCTCAACTCAAATTTCGAGGCCTACCTTATTCCAAACCGGGCGAGTTTTCACTGACCGAAGAAGGCATCCGAATCCATCCCAGCGGCTACATCTCCAACACCCTCTCGCAAAAAGAGCGCGCCTTCCTCTTCACCGACCGCTTCAGGTGCGAAGGAGGCACGCTGTGGTTCCGCGTTGCTGGAAACGGCGGCGTGAAGGCCAAATACGTCGTCCAGAACTACCCGCGCACCGGCACCATCCACAAGGCCATTGAACTCAAGGACGCCAAAGACGAAAAGCTCGGTTGGCGCAGCCTTGATCTCGAATTCTGGAAAGGCGACGAAATCTTTCTCCAAGTCACCACCGCTGCCGACATGCCAGCAGAATACAAAGCTGACACGCCGTCATGGTTCGTGCTGAATGATGCCGCCATCACCAAGGATGCCAAGTCGCCTCCTGCACCATCTGCTTCCAAAGCATCACTTCGAAAGCTTGTCGAAACTTGGCAGTCAAACACCCTCACCGATGCCGATGCTGAGGCCCTCGACGCCTTCATTCAATCCAAAAAACTCTCCCTCGACTCCATCACTCCATTTCTCCATCGCTACCGCGACCTCGAAGCCAAGCTCCCCATGCCCACTCGCGTACCCGGCGTCATCGAAGCCGACGCCAAGGACACACCGCTCTTCGTCCGTGGCGATCACAAGCAGCCTGCCGAGCTTGTTTCGCGTCGTTTTCTTGAAGCGCTCGATCCCAAGCCCTTCGCAACTGAGCAAAGCGGACGCTTCGAACTCGCCGAGCACTTGGCGGACTTGAAAAAAAACCCTCTCACCGCACGCGTCATTGTGAACCGAATCTGGCATCACGTCTTTGGCCGCGGCATCGTTGCCAGCGTCGATAACTTCGGCAAACTCGGCGACCTCCCGACGCATCCCGAACTGCTCGACTTCCTCGCCCAACGCTTCATCGACTCCGGCGGCAGCGTCAAAAGCCTGCTGCGCGACATACTCATGTCGAAGACCTTCCAGCGAGCCTCCGGCAACAACGCCAGCGATCCCGAAAACAAACTCCTTAGCCACTGGAGCACCCGCCGCCTCGAAGCCGAAGCCATTCGCGACTCCATTATCACCCTCTCCGGCAGACTCGATCCCACCCTCTACGGCGAGTCCGTTGGCAGCGGCGATGAGCGACGAAGCATCTACGTCAAAGTCATCCGCAACTCGCTTCCCCCCTTCCTCACCACCTTTGATGCACCCGTGCCCTTCGCCACTCGTGGCAATCGCGACTCCACCAACGTTCCCGCGCAATCGCTGACCTTGCTCAATGATCCCAACGTCATCGACTGGGCACGCAGTTGGGCTTTGCGCACCCTCAACGACGCCAAAAACCGCCAAGATGACCTCCGCATCCGCCAGATGTTCCATGAAGCTTTTTCCCGCGAAGCCACCGACGACGAGATCAAACAAAGCCAGTCCCACCTGACCTCCCTCCAAGCCGAAAGCGCCCAACAAGCCCAAAAGCTCACCCAACAAGAAAACCAGCTCGCAGCGCTCAATCGCCAAATCACCGCCATCCTCGAGCCCGCCCGCCAAAAACTCCTCAAAAACCGCCCTTCCGTCACTTCGGTCTCTTCCGTCCCTTCCCCGCTCGCCGAATGGACCTTCGATGACCTCAACGACACCCGTGGCAAACTCCCGCTCAAGCTCACCGGCAATGCCCGCCTCGAAAACGGAGCCCTCGTCGTCGATGGCCAGTCCATGGCCGAAAGCGGTTCCTTGCCCAAAACACTCACTGCCAAGACTCTCGAAGCCTGGGTGCAGCTCGATGACCTCAAGCAGCAAGGCGGCGGCGTCATCACCGTGCAGCACAAGGATGGTGGCTTGTTCGATTCACTCGTCTTTGCCGAAAAAACACCCGCGCACTGGGTCGCCGGCAGCAATTTCTTTGAACGCAGCGAACTCTTCGAAGGCCGCTCCGAGATCGAAGCCGCAACACGTCCCGTACATGTCGCCGTCGTCTATCAATCCGATGGCACCATCCGCGGCTACCGCAATGGTCAACCCTACGGCCGCACCTACCGCAAAGCCCCTGGTGCTACCTTCGAATCCAACGAGAGCCAAATCCTCCTCGGCTGCCGTCACGCCAAGCCCAGCGGCAACCACGGCCTCCGCGGCCGTATCTACCGCGCCCGCCTCTACGACCGTGCTCTCACGCCTGAGGAGATCGCCAAGACCGCCACCATCGAAACCAACACCCTTCGCGAATCCGACATCCTCGCCGCTCTCACGGAGCCTCAGCGCCAGCAACTTCATGCGCTCCAATCGCAGCGCGACATCGTGAATCAAGCCCTCGAAGCCGCTCGCACAGCCACGAGTAACGATGATCCCAAAGTGCAAGCATGGACCAGCCTCGCGCAGTCGCTGATCAACCTCAAAGAGTTCATCTACCTTCGCTAGGTTGGCTGGTTCTCCGTTCTCTGTCTCCAAACCCACCAATATGAAAATCGATCGATTTGAAAACATCAAATCTTGGCAGGTTGCAAGAGAGATCTGCGGAGCGGTTTATGCCTTCGCCACCTCAAGTAGTTTTAGGAAAAGATTTCTCTCTCAAAGATCAGATGATCCGTTCTTCAGACTCGATCATGCACAACATCACCGATGGCTTTGATGGCGTCACCAACAAGAAATTCATTCGCTTTCTTCAATACGCAAAACGTTTATGCTTGGAACTCCAAAGCCATCTCTACTGCTACCTCGATCAGAGATAGTGCAGCACGGGTCCATTCGATTCGACATATGCGGAGACCAACCTCACTCGAAACAAGATTGGTGCCTTCATCAACTAGCTTTCTAGGCATCTCAACAGCCGCCCAAATACTTATGACTCCTAAACTGGGAACTGAGAACCGAGAACTGAGAGCAGCGAACGTCTCCCGCCGCGCACTCCTCTCCCACGCCTCCACCGGCTTCGGCATGGCCGCACTCGCTGGCCTCATGCATGAGGACGCCCAAGCCTCCCTCGTCCATCGCGCCAAGCGTTTCGCGCCGAAGGCACGCAGCGTCATCTTCCTCTACATGAGCGGCGGCGTGTCCCACGTCGATTCCTTTGATCACAAGCCAATGCTCAAGAAATTCGAAGGCAAGCCGATGCCGGTGGCGGTGAAGAAGACGCAGTTCAACAACAACGGCACCGTGCAGCCCTCGCATTGGGACTTCAAACGCTACGGCCAGTCCGGCATCGAGGTGAGCGATCTCTTTCCGCAGATCGGCGGCGTGATCGACGACATCTGCCAGCTCCGCAGCATGACCGCGAAATTCAGCGAGCATGCGCAGGGCAATTTCTTCATGCACTCCGGCTTTCCTTTCCTCGGCTTCCCCAGCGCCGGTGCCTGGACGAGCTACGGTCTCGGCAGCGAATCACGCGATCTGCCCGGTTACGTCGTGCTGCAAAGCGGCGGCGCGACCACACCGCATGGCGGCGTGGGCCTTTTCAGCAATGGCTTCCTGCCTGCGCAACATCAGGCTAGTATCGTGAAGGCCGATGAGGCCGAAGCCGTCGCGAATATCCGCCCGCGACAATCGCACGATGCCCAACGCCGCCAGCTCGACTTCATCGGCGCGATGGACCAGCGCTTTGCCAGCACCACGCAGCACGACACGCACATCGAAGCCGCCATTTCGAACTACGAGATGGCCTGGCGCATGCAGGCCGCCGTGCCCGACCTCTGCGACATCTCCGGCGAGACCGAGGCAACCAAGAAACTCTACGGCCTCGACGATCCCGAGCCGAAAAAAGCCGCCTACGCACGCCAATGCTTGCTCGCCAGACGACTCGTCGAACGCGGCGTGCGCTTCATCGAGCTCAGCACGCTAGCCTACAATCTCGGCGGCGGCAATGGGGCCAATCCTTGGGACCATCACGGCGCGATCAAAGAAGGCCACGGCAAGATGGCGAATCAGATCGACCAGCCCATCGCCTCGCTAATCAAGGATCTCAAAGCCCGCGGCCTGCTCGACAGCACACTCATCGTCTGGGCCGGCGAATTTGGCCGCACGCCCTTCGCCCAAGGCACCAACGGCCGCGATCACAATCCCTACGGCTTTACCGTCTGGATGGCCGGTGGCGGAGTCAAAGGCGGCCACATCTACGGCTCAACAGATGAGTTTGGCTACAACGCCACCGAAAAGGTCTGCACGGTCTATGACATGTGGGCAACCGTCCTTCACCTCATGGGCCTCGATCACGAACAGCTCACCTACCGTTTTGGCGGCCGAGATCTGCGGCTCACCGATGTACATGGGAACGTGCTGCGAGAGATTTTCAGCTAGGGGGCACTCACTTTCTGAAGCGCCGACTCTTAAAGATGTATTACGATAACCTGTAGCCACAATAACAGTTTATTTAGGTTACAAAGCTAACTCCTCCATGAATGTAGGCAAGGTGCCACATAAACATGACAACAGCTACAAACCCCTGCATGACACGAACAGCCATCCATTCATGCAACCGCTTAAGACAGTGACATCACTTTCAACTCAAACGTATACTGGTCTGCATCTTAGATGACATGGAGAATGCCGCTCTTGCCCCCTACCCTCCAATATGCTCCTTGACCATGTAGATTCAGGTGCCCGTCTGTAAATTACCTCGTCACCCATTTTGCTACTATCGATGCCCAACGCCACCGCACTACTTCGAGACCATCTGCTGCTTCGGCAGTCTAAGGGAGAATCACATGTGCTGCTGCGTCCATCCGTGCTTCAAAAAGCGACGCGTTTAAAGAATAGGGGCAGCCATTTACCTGAGCCGATGACTGAATCGCCCGCTCCCCTGCCTACCACACCTTCGGCGGAAGCACGTCAAATTCTTGAACATCCTCCAGCATCTTCGAAACCACATGTGTGCATCCTGCCGACCAACGGTAACACGAACGCTGAGAAAATTGCCTCTCTTGTTGCTATGGCAGAGACTTGGGAAGTCGCTCGCCAGCTTGGCTCGCTGCGCGAAACAATGGTGTTCTCCGCGGGTGATCCAAATGCAAGACTGATGCTTATCGGCGAGGCACCCGGAGCGGAGGAGGAACGACAACGTGAACCCTTTGTCGGGCCAGCTGGCCAAAAACTCACTGAGATCCTCAAGGCCATGGGACTCGAACGCTCACAGGTATACATCAGCAACATCTGCAAATTCCGCCCAGCGATAGAAAACCAAGGCAATTCCAACCGTGCCCCCAATGATCTGGAAATGGCTACCTGCCTTCCTTTTGTGATGACCGAAATCGACATCTTACGCCCGCAGATCGTCGTGGCCCTTGGGGCTACGGCATCAAAGGGGCTTGGATTGGAAGGTTCGGTCGGAAGTCTTCGCGGTAGGTTCCATGATTTCCAAGGCACCGCAGTTATGGTAACCTATCACCCGAGCTACCTGCTACGAGAAGAAAAAATGAACGGGGGAATGGAGGCCAAGCGCCAAGTTTGGGAAGACATGCTGCAGGTCATGGAGCGCCTTGGCCTACCCATCAGCCAAAAACAGCGAAACTTCTTCAAATTGACCAGATAGTTAGAAAGAGTTTTTGGACGCATAATGACACAATCTCGATTGATTGGGCGGATGCACCTTTGACGTCTTCAAGGACAGACTTGTTCGCTTCGGGAATTCGGCTAAGTATACTATAGCTAAATTCTACAAAACTATGTTTGATTCCATCCGCAGAGCCAGATTGCAGCGACAGGGGCTTTCCTGCGGTAAAACACGCCGAAAGCAGCAGGAGGGAGATCTTTTCGACGAGATGCGAACGCACCCGGCTGTTACTTTGGCAGTCTATGCCCTCTTTTTTACAGGCCTCGCGATTCTGCTGCGGGTGGGGACCACTCTGGCAGAAGGCGTGCCCCCGCCCGATTTCCTAGACTGGCTTAGCGTGGGGGCTATCGGCACCGCCCTCGTTGTGCATCAACGCGTGGCATTACAAGATGAGATGGCGGAAAATGCCACGCTGCTGCTTGTGCTAGGCACGCTGCTCCTGCATCTCGTTCTAGGTGCCATCGTAATTGATTTTGGTGAAAACCAAGGCTGGCCACCTGCTCTCCTAGGCATGGCTGTCCCGCATGTATTCGCCCCGCTCGTGCTCTCCGTGATGCTAGGAAGGAAGATTGGGCTTTTTGGCGCCATTTATTCGACGCTGCTTGGTTCGCTAGTTTTTGGCGGAGTACTCAATCCAATCACCTACTTAGCCACCTCGTCGCTGCTGGGCTTTCTTGCGGTGGCATTCACCAATCGTGTGAGGAAGAGAAACCGCCTCTTCAGCGCTGGCTTGTATGCAGGGTTGGCGGCAGCAGCCTTTTCTCTAATGCTACACGAAGCCTCTGGCCTGATGGATTCAGTAAAAGTCACGCGGATGACCGGCGTGCCGTTTCTGATCGGTGTTCTCACAGGTATGGTCGTGGGTGGTTTTCTGCCTGTGCTGGAGCAAATCTTTGGCGTGACTACGGAAGTCAGCTGGCTTGAGTTGGCAGACTTAAATCATCCCTTGATGCGCCGACTCTCCATCGAAGCTCCCGGCACCTATCATCACAGCCTAGTTGTGGCAAATCTGTCCGAGGCGGCAGCGGAGACAATCGGTGCCAGCGCAACCATGTGCCGAGTTTCATCCTACTTCCATGACATCGGCAAGCTCTCCAAGCCGGAATACTTCATCGAAAATATGAACCCAGCGGTGAATCCGCATGAGGATCTTACCGCACGCATGAGTGCCCTCGTCATTATTGCTCATGTAAAGGATGGAGTGGATCTTGCCATAAAGAATAATCTCAACTCACGCATTATCGATGTGATCGAGCAGCACCATGGCACATCACTGGCTTGGTATTTTTACCGCCAAGCCCTCGATCAAAAGGCGAAAATTCTCCGTCTCGTGGAGCAGGACAAAGCCAAGGAAGATGACGTGCCGCAGGTAAGCGAGGAAGTCTTTCGCTACCCTGGACCGAAGCCGCAGTTCAAGGAGTCCGCCATCATTTCACTGGCAGATGCGGTGGAAAGCGCATCGCGCACACTGGATAAGCCAAACGCCTCCCGCATTGAGACGATGGTAGATGAGATTGTGCAGGCACGCATGCTTGATGGACAACTTGACGAGTGTGACCTGACCATAGCTGAACTTGCCAAGGTGAAGGCCAGCTTTTGTAAAACGCTACTCAGCATGATGCACGGTCGCATCAAGTATCAGAAGGTTGTGGAGGCAGCCCCAACCACGATGATTCAACGCGATGATCTAAATCCTATGCCTATGGCGTCAGACGAACCGCTCATGACGGCCTCAATGAAGATCGTCGAAGCTTCTTTTGCTGGCCCTGAGGCCGAAGCCAGCGTGAAAAAGCGTTCGCGCCGCAAAACGCCGCCTGCTTCCGCCGCCTAATGCCTTTGCAACGATCTCGATTGCCTAAACCGGTGCTCTATAACCGGCAAAAGCTATTTTATCTTCCACTGCCATGGCTTCGCCGTATTATCAGATGTGCCATGCCGGCCTGTCTTGCACAGGAAAGAATGCGTGACGATGCTGTTCTAGCCACGCTACCTGAAGTGGAGATCACTTTTTTAGACGACGCGGAAATTGCTCGAGTCCATCACGAATTTCTTCAAGATTCCACTCCTACAGATGTGATCACGTTTCATCATGGCGAAATTCTCATTAGTATAGAAACAGCAGCTAGGCAGTCTAGGGATCACAAACAACTGTTGGAGCACGAAGTGGCGCTCTATGCAATCCATGGTCTATTACACCTCGCCGGATGGCATGATGAAGCCTATGAAGAAGCTCAGACAATGGCAAAGCTGCAAACACAAATTTTGCAGCAAGCCATCACAAAGGTCGGAACCCTGTCTTGATATTCACTTCACCACGAGCAGTCTAGAAGCGTGAAGCCTTTTTTGATTCTGATTCTATTAGGAACCCTCAACCTCCCTACCCTTGGCGCTGACTGGCCTCAGTTTCTTGGACCTAATCGCGATGGGAGCGCTGCGGCGTCTGAGATGCCTGTGAAAGGTGATTCGGAATCGGTGACGCTTTGGAAAAGAGATCTCGGTAGTGGTTTTGCAGGACCAGTAGTCGTGGGCACGGATGTGATCGTCTTTCACCGCCAAGGAAATGAAATGATCACGGAATCATTGAATGCCGCAGACGGCCAAACAAAATGGAAACACAGCTATAACACCGACTATCGGGACAGTTTTGGATTCGACAATGGACCGCGGGCTGTGCCGGCAGTGGTAGATGGTGTAATTTTCACGCATGGGCCGGAAGGACGCGTGGAAGCACTCCAATTGACTGATGGCTCGCCAGTCTGGAGTTTTGACACTGTCAAAGAGGTGGGATCCCCTCAGGGATTCTTTGGACGAGCCTGCTCGCCACTCGTGATTCATGGCAAAGTGATACTGAATGTTGGCGGCCCAAATGCTGGCATCATCGCCCTCGACGCCAAGCAAGGAACCCTTCTTTGGAAATCCACTTCGCATGAAGCAGGCTATGCCTCAGGTGTTGTGATGCCGGGTGATTCCTCCACTGCGGCGTTTTTCACACGAAATGGAATCACCGTTCTTAATGCAGCCAATGGCCAAGTGTTAGCCGATGAACGCTTCCGCGCCGACATGGAAGCCAGTGTAAATGCCGCTTCGCCTCTCGCTTGTGGTGAAGGACACTTGTTTTTCTCGGCATGCTACGATGTGGGCGCAGGCATTTGGCAATGGGACAAGACAAAACAAAGCCTCACCCATATCTGGAACAAAAGCGAGGCACTTGACTGCCATTACTCAACACCCGTTTGGCATAACGGTCACCTTTATGGCTTCCACGGCCGACAGGAAAGCGGCGCGGTGCTACGCTGTGTTTCGGGTATCGATGGAACGGTGAAATGGGAATCCTCGCTCAGCGTTCCCGGTGGCACTCTAATACGCCTTCATGACCACCTATTGATTGTGACAGAACGCGGTGAACTCTGGGTCGTCAAAGCCAATCCGTCAAAGTTTGATCTTCTGACCACCACACAGATCATGGGTCTTCGACATCGCAGTCATGCAGCTTTCGCTAATGGCATCCTCTATGCGCGAGACTCTGAAAAGCTTGTTGCGGTGAAGATTAACTGACATCCAAGCCAAACATGCGACCCACGCAAGCTCCCTTGTCATGAGACATGGTATGTAGGTTGACTAGTGGCAGCCACAACCGGTTCCGCACGAACCGCCCCCTTTTGTTGTTGCAACGCCTCCACTTCCCCCCATCATCCCAGTCCCACCAATCGGCACTCGGCGAACAGGCAAACCATTATCAGGGTGAACTGCCCAAGGCTCATCTTTCATGCCCTGACGCACCTCAAAGCGCACAGGCATTTCATTTTCTCTCTGCGGAATCGTCTCGTAAACGTAGGTTGGCATGGCTAAAGTAATAGAAGATTTGCGTTGAATTAAATTAAGTGACTAAAATCTGATTTTCCGAGTGGTCAATGCAGCTTGAGTGTGATGGCACTGGAATCTTTCAGTTCCAAACCCGATTGCTGACGAGTCATTTGCTCAAATTGCTCCGCCCAGTCTCTCATTGAATGCTCCGCATGCCCGTAGGGTAGAAAGTCTCGTGCGTTGAAAAAAGTGATTTTGTCCGCTTCGTTGTCAGCAAATTGAAAAAAAACTTGGCTGCTCGAGTGTATGATCAACTTGCCCTCAATGGCTATGTTTCCCGAGGTAAACCACCGGCCAAGGGAGACCAAGGGTGTTACAGCGACTTTCATCAGGGTGAGCGCAGCGTTTGCGTTCGCACTGGTCGGATTCAACTCGGTGATGGCCAATTTCAGTGTCAGCGTGCCTATTCCAGGCTCTTTCACGAGCCGATAACGAGGCCGCGGCGAATGGAAGAGTGCAGCAGCAAACTCCTCCCTCAACTTCCACGCTATCCATTGCTCCTCCCTCTGCAGCCCCCAGCGCACCTCCTGACGCGTTACTGCCTTCTTCGGCGGACGAAGATACTCCAAGCTAACCGGGGCGATGTATATGTTTCGCGCCTCTTTTCCCTCCCGAAGCACCTGCTGGTCTGTGGAGACCCAAATTCTTTGAAAAGGCAATTCACCCCTTGTATCGACTGCCTGAGTAGCTTGCTCAAAGAATGAAGACAGCCTCACAGCACGTGCTTTGAGCAGATGATTTGCCCCAGCGCATGAAGACATCACTGCCAAGCAGGGAAACAAATACAAATTCAGTCGAAGTGGCATGGCAAACGACAACACGTGCGTTCAAAAACTATCCACCCAAAATTCGAAATACAACATCCGAGTGCAATCCACAATACATGCGCCAATGAATGGAGCATGGTGATTGCGCAGCTGAACCTCTGAACTCAAATGCGGTATGGGCACTTATTGAAAAACAAACCGAGCATGACTGAGCAAAAACCCATCCATCTCAATTTTCCTAGTGCTGCGATTAAGCCTCGCTAGGTCCACACAGTAAACGGGCTTTCTAAGACAGATAGCGTAGACCAGCCTACTTTCCGATACCTCCGCGCTCGCAAGCCCCAACCAACTTTGGATCACATAAAATAGCGCCTGGTTTCTGGCGAAAGCCAAATGGGCTTTGCCACCAATATGAAAAGGCTCCCATTGGCTACTGAGATACCCAATATCAACCCTAGCCTCAGCCACCTAGGCAGCAACTATGGGAACACATTCATGGAGTCATTCTGGGCCAATTTGAATACTTAACGCACTAGTAGACACATCCTGTCTCATACCCAATCCACCCAAGCGAAAGGGCTTTTGGTAGATCAAAACCTTTAACAATCGCTTCTCTCTGAGCATCCGGTCCACCTAGCGCTTTTGGGCAAATCTAACTTAGAAAGCGGCTCCTAAATTTAACCTCCATGCATTGAAACAACCACGCGTATTCAGCTGTCCATGAGCCAGTTACGATAGAAATTGCTTAGCAATTCCGTAATAAAAAATATTCGATCAAGCCCCCCATCAATCCCTCCCTTTACTCGCTAGGCATTTTACTCTCTTGGCATGGTCCATCTGTCTCGTTTCATTCCCCAACCATCAATTCCGTTTATTGGTGTGCTCCTGATGTGGGTGCCGGCATGCAAAACTT
Organism: Prosthecobacter sp.; assembly: GCA_017853885.1. Taxonomy (GTDB): domain Bacteria; phylum Verrucomicrobiota; class Verrucomicrobiia; order Verrucomicrobiales; family Verrucomicrobiaceae; genus Prosthecobacter. The sequence continues at coordinate 118,331 of JAFMIR010000002.1, read as the reverse complement.
CCTTATACAAAAATTGGGCTGACCGAGAAGTTTTCAGCTTATTGCAAACGAAGAGCAGTAAAATACCTAATTCAGGCAAAGATTTGCTCGACATCACTCCGCCACCGCCCGTTTCGATGGAAGAGTTGGTCAAAAACCTAAAGACTGTTGAATTTTTAGGAGAGCGCGCCTATGTTGAGAAGGACGCAAGGGTCATCGGACTTGACGAAGCTTTAAATTTCGCTGTTCACCGAAACAGGTCTTATCTACTTCAAAAAGAAGGGGTTTATTTAGCAGCTCTTGACCTCACGCTCACCCGCCAGAATTTTTCGCCGATTCTGAGCGGTAATGGCTCCAGCGTTATGGACCGAACCAAAGTGACCGACGGCGTGAACACACTGGTAAACACAGGGACTCTCGCTACCAGCGGCGAAGTCGGCCTTAGCCTGCTAACACGCACGGGTGCCCGCCTCGCGGCGGACCTCACCACTGATTTTGTGCGTTTTGTGACGGGTGGTCTCGATAGTGGAAATTCACGTATGGCTTTCACTCTTTCCCAACCGTTACTCCGTGGTGCGGGCTATCTGGCAGCCTCGGAGGCTCTCACTCAGGGGGAGCGCAGCGTGTTGTATAACATTCGCACTTTTACCCAGCAGCGGAAAGCCTTCGCGGTGGATGTAGCCACGCAATATTACCGCACCATTCAGAGCCGGGAGAGCGCTAAAAATGCCCACCTAGCCTACATGTCATTCAACAATGTCGTTGAGCAGCAAAAATCCCTAGTCGAAAATGGCCAAGGAAATCCTTCCTCTCTAGGGCAGCTCCTACAGGCGCAAATCAATTTCCAACGGAATTGGGTCAGTGCCATTCGCAACTATGAGCAGGCCGTGGACGACCTCAAAATCACGCTCGGCTTGCCCGTCACCGAACGCATTGTGCTCGACTACAAGGACTTGGACGATCTCCAGATCCTTACACCGCCTGGCAGCCTTAATGATGCCTTGCAAACCGCCCTCACCACGCGGTTGGATCTGTGGAACAGCCGTGACCGAGTGGAAGATGCCAGCCGCCGTGTGCTTATCGCCAAACAAGAGACCCTACCCACCCTAAATGCGGTCGTCTCCAGCAGAGTTCTCGACGATCCCAACCGAAACGACTTCCAACTTCAGACCGGCAACCGCGGTGCCACACTAGGCCTCAACACAGACCTTAATCTCAACCAAAAGCCCGAACGCAACGCGCTGCGAGCGGCTCTTGTGGCCGAACAACGAGCTCGTCGGGAGCTAGAACTGGCTGAAGAACAGGTTCGCAATGCCGTCCGCACCGGCTGGAGAGACCTCGAGGTTGCTCGAAAGCAGTATGAATTCGCCGTCCGAGGAATGGAGATTAGCATGCGTCGAATCGAAGTTGAAACTGCATTTGCCGAAGAGGGCCGCAACACTCCGCGCGACCTCATCGAGGCCCAACGGGATCTGAACGCCACTCGCGATCTCATGGTGGCTACACGCATCAATCACAATCTCGTGCGCCTCCAACTCTGGAGAGACATGGGCATTCTATTCATCGAGAAAGACGGCTCTTGGGTGGACGTATTAAAAAAAGAGAAATCGAAAAAACCATCATGAAACCAGCAAAAACCATCACCTGGATTGGGTTGACGCTCTGTATCGGAGCGACTGCTTGGCTTGGCTGGAGGTGGCTCGCAGCCGACTCCGATCTTGGTGTCGAAGTGCCCACTTTTGTCGTTCAGCGAGGCCCCCTAGAAATTGATGTGCTTCAAGGTGGAGAAATCCGCGCCCTACAAAACTTGGAACTCAAATCCGAGATTGAAATCCCCACCAAAATTCTCTCCCTGATTCCCGAGGGTTACCTCGTCACCGAAGAAGATGTAAAGAACGGCAAAATACTCGTCGAACTGGACGAGACCGAGGTGAAACAAAAAATACAAACTCATGAGATCGATTTTCAGACTACAGTAGCCGCTTTCATCGACGCAGATCAGAATCGAGAGATTCAGAAAAGCGAAAACCAAAGCCTCTTTCGTGCTACAAAGCAGGAGGGCATCTTCGCACTGATGGACTTTGAGAAGTATCTAGGCCGAGAAATAGCTGCTGCCGTACTCAGCAAGGCAGGACTCCCCAATAATGTAAACACGCTTGAGGCCCACGCCGCCGTGTTGGAGTCTCAGGCGGACAATCCTGTGACTCCCGATGCCGCTAAGCCCCGGGCTAGCGACGAAAAAAATGCTAAAAAGGCAATCGCCAAGACAAACCCCGAACGCATCGATTTCAGCCCCTTTCTTGATTCGAAGAGTGCCAGTGACGGCGAAGCTCAGCAAAAGCTCCGCCAGCTCGAAGATGAGCTTCTGCTACGAAAATCCGAGTTAGCAGTGGCCAAACAAAAGGTCGAAGCGTCAGGCCGTCTCGCCGGTAAAAATTACATTTCCAAGACTCAGCTGGAAAACGATCAGGTGACCTACGACAAGGTGGAGCTATCTGTAAAGACGGCTCAAACTCAGCTAGCGCTTTTCAAGGCCTACGAATTCAACAAGCAGTGCGCCACCCTCATTTCGAGCTATCAGGAGGCACTCAACAAACTCCAGAGAACCATTCGTGAGAATCGCAGCCGCATGGCACAGGTCGAAACGCGTTACCAAACTGCCAAACGCCGACATGAAATGGAGGTGACCCAACGCGAAGAACTCGACCGCCAACTCAAAGCCTGCGTCATCAAAGCTACGCAACCCGGTCTTGTTGCCTATGGCGATCTGAACGCCTCATCCTCTTACAATTACAGCAACACCATTGAGGAAGGATCCTCTGTCCGCTTTCGGCAGACCATCCTTACCATCCCAAACATGAGTCAGATGGGGGTTAAGGTGAACATTCACGAATCTCAGGTAAAAAAAATACACATTGGACAGCGTGCCTTTGTTCGAGTCGATGCGGAACCTGGCAAGCTTCTTGAAGGAAGTGTTGCGGAACTCGCTATTCTGCCAGATAGCACAAGCAGCCGTTATACCCCTAATCTCAAGGTCTATCCGGCCACCATTCACATTGACGGCTACCATCCTTGGCTCAAGCCCGGAATGAATGCGAAAGTTGAAATCATCGTCAACCAACTCGCAGATGTGCTGTATGTGCCCGTCCAGTCTATCGAAGTCGATGGTGACGATCACCATTTCTGCTACGTCAGCAGTGGTGGATCCCTGGAGAGGCGCTCGATTGTTACCGGCCAATTCAATGAAGAATTCATTGAAGTACAAGATGGTCTGCAGCCTGGTGAAAACGTGGCACTGACCTTGCCTAAGAAGGCAGAGCTTGAAGACCAGCCCAACCGTCCAGCAGCTCCTAAAAGCAAGGACGCCAATTCCAAGGAGAAGAATATCGCCGCCGCTTCCCCTGTTAGCACCTAAACGGCAGCACGCCGACAGACGCCCGGTCTAAATTGATATAACCTCGAAAGAACACCGCACTCGGAACCGAGCATCGTCCCACTCATGGCTGAACCCATCATCAAGCTTGTGGACATCCGCAAAAGCTACCGCATGGGCGACATAACCCAGCATGTGCTGCAGGGAGTTTCCCTATCCATCTACCCAGGCGAGTATGTTTGCATCATGGGTCCTTCTGGCTGCGGCAAATCGACACTTCTCAACGTTTTGGGTTGTCTGGATCAGCCCACCAGTGGTGATTATTTCCTCGGCGGTCAAAACGTGGCTCACCTAGACGACGACAACCTATCCGCCGCCCGGAATAGGAATCTTGGGTTTATCTTTCAGAGCTACAATTTGATCCAGCAACTCAGCGTCATCGAAAATATTGCTGTACCCATGTATTACGGCGGAGCCAAGGACGCTGATATGATCGAGGTGGCCACCCGACTCGCCAAGCAAGTCGGACTGGAACACCGTCTTTACCATAAACCAACCGAACTCTCCGGTGGGCAACAGCAACGTGTCGCCATTGCTCGTGCTCTTTCAAACAATCCCCTTATGATCCTCGCAGATGAGGCCACGGGGAATCTCGACAGCAAATCCGGACAAGAAATTCTTGAAATCTTTGACGATTTGAACCGAATCGGTAAAACCCTCGTTTTTGTAACTCACGACGAACGCATGATCGAGCGATGCACCCGGCTCATCCGCCTGCGTGATGGTGTCATCGAACGCGACGAACCTGCCGCCATGGCTTCCCGGCTCGAAAAGGCTGCATGATCCCGCACGAAAAAAGCACTTGGCGTTGACCTTTTGAGGCTAGGTTCCCACAACGCTGGCTGTCATGCCCGCCCCCCGCACCTTCTCATTGATGGCAACGAGCCAAACCTGATCTAGAAGTATGAATCAGGTAACAAACAGCAAAGGCTCATAAGGATAGACTTTGTTAAGAATGCCACTGAAAGACCCGTCTGATCAGGCTTGCGTGTGAGCAGCGGAATCCCACTGATCGCGCCATTGTTTAAGGCGCTCTTTGATGCGAGCCTCGAGGCCGTTGTTGGTTGGCTCGTAATAAATGCTGCCCCCCTCGATGCAACGCTGAGGCACGAAACCACCTTCGTAGTCATGAGGGTACAAATAGCCCTCTCCATTGCCGAACTGCTTGGCTCCTTTATAGTGACCGTCACGAAGGTGACGCGGGACCGGCAGGGTGCGCCCCTCTCGGATATCCTTGAGTGCGGCGTCAATGCCGAGGTAAGCACGGTTGCTCTTTGGCGCGGTAGCATTGTAGAGAGCGGCGTGCGCAAGGAGGATTCGTGCCTCTGGCATACCGACAGCTTCCACGGCCTGCTGTGCAGCTACTGCGACACGCAGCGCGTTGCTATCCGCCATACCCACATCCTCGCTGGCGGCGATGACAATACGTCTGGCTATAAAACGGATATCCTCACCAGCATGCAGCATTTTCGCAAGCCAGTAGAGCGTGGCATCGGGATCACTGGCACGCATGCTCTTGATGAAGGCACTAATGGTATCATAATGTGCATCTCCATCACCGTCATAGACAACGGTTTTCTGCTGCATGCTTTCCTCTGCCGCAGTGAGAGTGACAACGATCCCCCCCTGTGCATTCGGTGTTGTCGTTAGCACTGCCAACTCCAGCGCATTGAGGCAGCGACGAGCATCTCCGTCCGCCACAGTGGCAAGATGTAAACGTGCATCGGCATCGATACGCACATTTTGACCTCCCAAACCTCGCTCTGTGTCTGTTAAGGCACGCTCGATCAGAACTTCAAGGTCGGCAATGCCTAGTGGTTCGAGCTGAAACACCTGTGAACGGCTCACGAGAGGGCTATTGACGTAAAAGAAAGGATTGTGAGTGGTAGCTCCAATGAAGCGCACTGTGCCCCGCTCGAGATGTGGTAGCAGTACATCCTGCTGCGCCTTGTTGAAACGGTGAATCTCGTCCACAAAGAGAATCGTCGTCTTATCATACAGGCGCAAATGCTGTTCAGCATGCTCTGCCTCCAGCCGAATGTCTGCCACGCTGCTCTCGACGCCACTTAGAGCGATGAAGCGTGACTTTGTCTCACGACTGATGATATGAGCCAAAGTGGTTTTACCCACGCCCGGGGGACCATAAAGGATAATGGACGAAAAACGGTCCGCCTGCACGGCTCGGCGTAGCAGTTTTCCCTCGGCGAGGATATGCTGCTGACCTGTGTACTCCGCGAGCGTCAGGGGCCGCATACGTGAGGCCAGCGGCGCGGACTTGCCATGCGTGGTCAATGCTCTACGGCTTGACTCCGAGGCAGAAGGTTGGGTAAAAAAGTCGTTCGTCATGAGTGTCGGACGAGATGCCGAGCATTTGGCGCTTTGCACTTCGATTTTACCCGCCACACTGACCACTCCATGAAACTCTCCAAAAAAGCCGAATACGCCCTACGAGCACTCGTGGCAATGGGGCGTGCCCGCGAGGGGGCAAATTTTTCAATTCAGGAGCTCGCGAAATCCGAAGGCATCCCGCTCAAGTTTCTCGAACAGATCCTTCTGTCTCTGAAAAATAGTGGTATATTGCGAAGCAAACGCGGTGTTGGAGGTGGTTATCAACTTCTGGTCAAACCTGCTAAAATTACGCTAGGTGAGGTCGTTGCCCTCTTCGATGGCCCGTTTGATCCACTGCCAGGAAGAGAGAGCGAAGCGCTCAGCAACGTCTTTGCCGACCTCCGCGAGCAAGTTATCGAGTGGTTCAGCCTAACCACCGTGGCAAACGTTATCGAAAAAGAGCAGCAAAGAGAGACCGTCAGCTTCGAAATCTAAAGCGGATTGCTAAAACGGTAGTGGCTTACGATCCACTCCTCACCATTGCGGTAACCCCAGAGTTCTGCACATGCCATGAAAAAGATCCGCCAGTAGCACCACCACTTCACTGCTTGGTCATCACCATAGGTCTGACGAAAAAGCGGCATGATACTGCCTTTGTTGGCATCCATTTTTGACAGCCAAGCCTCAGAAGTTTTACTGTAGTGCGTGCCGCTGATGCACCAATGGGCTTCAAGCTTGAGGTGATCTTGGAAATACAGCAGGAGGTCATCACTTGGCATTTGACCACCGGTGAAGAAATACTTAGCCATCCATTCGGATTCACTTGTGGCTTCAAAGTGATAGGCATACTCACGATGAGTAAAGATGTGAACAAAGAGCTTCCCGCCCGGCTTCAACCAGATGGAGACACGCCGTAAAAGCTCTTGGTAGTTCTTCATGTGCTCGAACATTTCCACCGACACGCAGCGGTCGAAGATGCCAGCGCCCACACCTTCAAACGTGACCATGTTGGCAGTGATAATCGTCAAGTTCTTGAGACCGCGCCTCAATGCCACTGCATCGATAAATTCTTTCTGCGTGCGAGAATTCGAGACGCTAGTGATTTTTGCGTTCGGATAATGCTCCGCCATCCACAGTGAAAGCGAGCCCCAGCCGCAACCTAGTTCCAAAATGCGCTGACCATCCACAAGCTCCGCACGTTCACAAGTCATCTGAAGCATGATTGCCTCCGATTCATCGAATGTAGTCGTTTCATGCGGCCAGTAGCCGCTGCTGTATTTGAGATGTTTACCGAGGCATAGCTGATAAAAACGAGTTGGCACCTCATAGTGCTGCTCATTGGCTTCCTGCGTCCCAATGGCCACCGGCATGGCTTTCAACTCAGCCACATGGCGCATCAGACGCGCTTTTTGCGCCTCGACACTGGGCTCTTGATTTTTCGCCAACACGCTGGCAAGGCGCTGTCGGATACCAAAACGAATCACAGCATCCGGTAAGATGTCTTTGGCAATAAGGTCATTGACGTTAAGCATTGCAGATATGTGTGCGAAATGTCTGAGATCAGATTCAGTTTTTAGGGAACCATGGCACAAAGGCGCTCGTAGTGCGCTGATAATCGCGATATATCTCGCCACGCTTATCAATAGAGAGTTTTTCGGTTAGCGGTATACCCGTCACGTTAAGTAGAAAGTGCAGCATCGCCAGCGGAGCCACGATGGCCATCCAACCCCATGGGGCAGGTAGAGTCATCAAAAAAAGCCCCCACCAGAGCAGCGACTGGAAAAAGTAGTTCGGGTGTCGGCTGTAGTGCCACAAGCCGATCTGGCAGATAGCCTTCGAATCGGTATTCGTGCGTTTGAAGCGGGCAAGTTGGGCATCCGCAATGCCTTCGCCAATCAGGGCGAAGACCCAAACAATTAAGCCCAAGCCCTCGAGAAGATCGAAGGCTGTTTCAGGTCGATTCGCAATCAATCTTACCGGCAGCATCAGCAGCCAAACAAGCACAGCCTGTGCGAGGAAGAACAACAGAAAAGCTCTGTGAGGGTTACTTGCCCACCTCTGACGCAGGACGGCATAACGCACATCTTCTTTTGGATGGTGGCTAGCGACGCGTTTCCAAAGATAGACGCCTAGACGCAGACTCCAAAACGACACGAGAACCGCAATAGCAATGCGCCTAATGCTCCAACCTTGACCGGTCAAAGCATACCAAACCGCCACCGGTGCAAAGCTCAATGACCACGTCACATCAACAAACGAATAGTTTTCCAAACGCACGCTGAGCCACCAAGTGAAGAAAAAGAAAACGAGAAGGATCAACGCAGCGATCAAAGCACTCATGAGGACCTCCTTTGCAGCAGAATCTTCTCAATGGGACTATTCGCAGGCACCTGAAAAAGCTGAATGAGCATATACAGCGCCATCGCGATGTTTCCGAGAATTAGAATGCTTACCAGCCAAACAACGCGTGCTATCCATGATGTCTCTTTGTAGGCAACCCAACAGTAAAAGGTCAGAAATGACCAGTAGGTGTCTAGGAGTGTGGCAATGAACCACGGATGTTTCACTACTTCCGCGGGCGTCTTCCATAGGGCACACTCCAAGCTAGCCCAAGACGTCACGGTCAGCATGGAAATCAAGACGATGCAAAACAAAGCTCTTAGGCCGACAATCATGGTCGTCATTTCAGAGTTGATCAGGAAGCACGCATAACGCGTGCGGCCTCATGATGATAACGACTCCAAGAAGCCTGCACCACGCTGATATTGCGTGTAGCAAAAGCAGATTCGCAATACTTTAAGTAATAGTTCCATTTGCGAATGAAGACTTCGCTAAAGCCTTGGGCACGAACTTCTTCGAGCTTTGCATTGAATAAATCAAACCACTCTCGCATCGTGCGAGCGTAGCCCTGGCCCAGATCCTCAAGCGCCAGCGGACTAAGCTTGCTGGTTCTACGAATTGCCTCATTCACCCGACCAACAGCCAGCAGCAGCGAGCCTGGAAAAATATGCTTTTGGATCCAATCCGTTCCTTTGGCAAGCTGGCGAAAGTGATGATCCGGGACCGTGATCATCTGCACGGCCAAGATACCATGTGGGGCAAGCACCTCCGCGCACTTGGCGAAGTAGGTTTCTAGATACTTTTCACCAACGGCTTCCAGCATTTCAATCGAGGCGATCTTATCGAACTGACCAGTAATGTGTCGATAATCTTGGAAACGAATCTCGATACGGTGATCCATCCCCGCTTCTTTGATGCGTTTGGTAGCTTCCTTAAACTGCTCTTGCGATATGGTGACACCGGTGACACGGCAGCCATACTTTTTCGCCGCATGTATGCTAAAGCCTCCCCAACCGCAGCCAATCTCCAAGACGTGATCGCTAGGCTTGAGATGTAGCTTTTCGCAGAGAGAATCGTATTTGGCAATCTGCGCTTGTTCGAGCGACTGGTCAGGCCGCGTGAATTTCGCCGCAGAGTAAGTCATCGTGGGATCAAGCCAGAGTTTGTAGAAGGCATTTCCAAGATCGTAATGCTCGGAGATATTCCGACGGCTGGTTCGGATTGAATTGGGGCGTAGGAGGTGCTGAACGCGGTTCACAAACTTGAGGAAACCGATCATTTTGAAGCGCTGGGATGAGCCGTTGAGTTTTGGACTACTCTGAATGTTGATGATGAACCAATCCAGAACAGCGCGAAGGTCCGGCGTGTCCCACCAGCCCTCCGTGTAGGCTTCACCGAGACCCACGCCTCCGAAACGGGCCACATGGATGAAAAACGGCAGTGGCTTCAACACCTGAATGTGAGCGGTCACCTCTGTGAGCGATGGATCGCCAAAATAAAGTTGTTCGCCGCCAGGCAGATCGATTTGCATCCGGCCTTTAGCAAATGACCGAAGCGCCCGCAGCACCAGCCATCGGTGCAAGCAACGCCTGGAAATGGCAAGTGCCCAACGGCTGCAAGTCTGGGGCATCTCCATAGAATCAATGGATGGCAAAGCAGTGGATGCGTTCATGAAGCTCAGGTTTCGGTTAGGCTGCGATGTGGACGATAGAGTTCAGTTTGCAAATGGCGGTTTGTGCATTTGCGGAAGAATTCAAAACGTCTCCACCAGAGGCGGAAAGCCTGCCAGTGAATCTTGGCGATCACTTGCAGTGTCAAAGCCGGATAGCGAATGAAATAAATGGCAAGGCGTTGATCCGTCAGTGGAACCCGACGTCCATGAATCCAACTCAAAAGACTTTTCTGGCCGTTTTCGATTTCGTCGATGTGAATACGAATCTGATCCCCAGGTACTTCCAACTTGAAGTGGAAGCTGGTGTCTAACCTTGAGAAGGGGGAGACGTAAAAGTGCTTGGGCACGATTAGCTCGAAGAACCCTTCGCGCTGGGGGGCGGCAAGGAGATAGGGCTTCAACTCGTGAAAAGTATTCGTGACCTCGCAAATAGCATGGATGGCCCTGCCGCTGCAGTCGTAAACGAAATAAAAACATACCGGATTAAAAATGTAGCCTGCGATACGGGGCAACGTGACCAAACGAATTCGACAACTCGAGTCTAGGGGCACGCCATACTTCTCATGCAGCCATTTCTCCAAATTCAGTCTCAAATGACCTGCGCCAAGGTCCAAATGATCCTCATCGCGAAAGGTATAAGCATTGAAACGATCCATACTGAACAGTCGCAATTCGCGATCCAGTCTCGGCAATTCATCCAGCCACAGATCCATGAAGAACAAATGATATCGAAAACTATGCCTCCGAGGCAGAAGTCGTTCGTGAACAACCTCGCATTCGTATAGGGCGGATGTCATCGGTGAGTCCATGGGTCACCTTGAAGCAAATGCTCACACGTTTCCACCGCAGAGAGGAAGCCGTCCTCGTGGAAGCCGTATCGACTCCAAGCACCGCAGAAGTGGGTATGGGTAATGCGTGATGCTTCCCGCAGTTCGGACAGACGCTTTTGGGCATCGATAGCAGCCAAATCAAAGAGCGGGTGTTCATAGTCGATACGCCGAAGAATTTTCGATTCGTCAAGCGTGTTCGGCGCATTAATGGAGACAAAGTAGTTTCTCTTCTCTGATACGCCCTGCAGGTTGTTCATCCAGTAGTGAGCACTGGGCACGATATTGCCATGCGAGTCGTGCGAGATACGATAGTTCCACGAGGCCCAGCAACGTCGGGTTTTCGGCATATACTGCTCATCGGTGTGCAGGGTGGCTTTGTTCGGCTCATACTTGAAAGCAGAGAGAATATCTTGCTCAAGAGGTGTAGGATTAGCGAGCATACGAAGGCTTGTAGGCGCATGCGAGGCAACGATAACGTGGTCAAAAACCTCCGCAGGATCATTTTGGGGCTGCACGATGACTTGGTGATCTCGGCGTTCGATGCTGGCAATCGGCGTTTTGAGTCGGATTTTGTCAGCGAATGGAGGGATGAGTTTTTGCACATATTGGCGAGAGCCATCGCAGACCGTCCACCACTGCCGCCGCGTATGCATGGCGAGAAAGCCGTGGTTGAACCAGAAGTGCATCAGCGTACGCGCTGGGAAATCAAGCATTCGTTCCGGTGGCGTGGACCAAACAGCACTACCCATTGGCAGAATGTACAGATCAAGGAAGTCCTGCCCGTAGCCGCAATGACGCGCGAACTCGCCTAACGTCATGCGCTCGTAACGCGAATCATTCATCGCAGCGAGGCAGTGAGAATTGAAGCGGTTGATCTGAAGAATAAATCGCCAGAACCGAGGACTGAACAGGTTCTTCCGTTGTCCAAAAATCTTCTCCAAGCCGCCGCCGTTCCACTCATAGCCGCTGCGCTCATGCACCATGCTGAAAGACATGTCCGTTTTTTTTGTCTCAACACCAAGTTCATCAAACAACCGGCAAAGGAGAGGATAGGTGTTGTGATTAAACACCATGAAACCTGTATCTATGGCCAGATCGATGCCATCTTCCTTGACTGTGATTGTATTTGTATGCCCACCGATATAGCCTTCGGCCTCAAAGACTGTAAGGTTGAACTTTCGGTGCAAAAAGTAAGCGCAGCCCAGGCCGGAGATGCCAGAGCCAATGATGGCTAGACGAGGAAGAGACATTTGGCAGCTTAAAGCCTGAGAGGCTGTTTGACATTTATTTTCCAAACAGCCACATCGCCAGCAAAAGCGTCCAACCGATGTTGAAGATCTGCCCCCCCATGAAAGCCAGCGCCGGACGACCCCCGCCGAGCTTGAAAAGCTCGCCGAGCTTCGTTTCGAGACCAATGCAGACAAAGGCGGCAGCGAACCACACATCGCGGAAAGTCTTGATCGGGTCTTTGGCTGCTTTCAGCGCCTCAGCAGGCACCCAGTAGGAGAAAAGGATCGAGGCGAAGATGAAACCGACCACAAACTTCGGGAATCGCTCCCAAATCACGGCCGGAGACACTCGCTGACCGGCATCTGCACCTCCACGCATCGACCACCACACGGACAAAACAAAGGCTGCCACGCCGATGAGCACATTTTGAGCAGATTTGACGATGGTGCCGATGTCGATGGCCTTCTCCCCGACTGACTTGGTGGCAGCAGTCACGGACGCCGTGGTATCGAGTGTGCCACCGAGCCAAGCTCCGCCTACCTCCTGCGAGAGACCAAGCGCATTCACCGCCATAGGCATCAGGATGATCATCGGCATCGCGCAGACCAAAACGAGCGAGGTAACATACGATAGCTTCTTTTTGTCACCCTGAATGGCACCGCAGGCAGCGATGGCGGCGGATACACCACAAATCGATACCGCCGTGGAGAGCATCACGCTGAATTCATCGTCCACCTTCAGCTTGCTCGCGATGAAGTAGCAGGCATACCACACCACGGGAATCACTAGTGCGGCCTGAATCATCCCCGGAATGCCCGCTTTCATGATTTCCGGCAGTGCGATGGTGGCCCCGTGAATGACAATCCCAACCTTGATCAAAAACTCCGCCCGCGCTGCATCACGCAGCCAGCCGGGCATCGGCAGCAGGTGACTCCACAGCAGCCCTAGCGCGAGCGAAAAGACGACATATTCGATGCCATAGTCCTTCATGGGCTTCCAGGCAGCGATCTGCTGAGCGCCCCAGGCCAACGCAAGCACGATGGCCGCGCCGAAAAGCACCCGTGGACCGAAGAACAAAGCCACAAGCGCCGCCAGCGAGCTCATCATTACCCAAATCGAGGGTGCCCACCCAGCGGCTAAAGCAGCCAGAATGGGCAATCCACCGATCACAGCCAGCCAGTCATCGTTTTTCCAGAACGATTCGGAACTTGATGCTGAAGAAGAGGCGGCTGGAGTCGGGGAGTCGGGCATGGTGAAAAGCAAACGAGACGAAAAAGCTTTTTTTACGGAGGGGTGGCATGGAATCACCTCCGAGCCTTGCGCGCTGCGCGCTGCGCTCCACTATCAATAGCATGGGTCGTATTCCGGAGGAAACCGTCAACCAAGTGCTCGCCGCCACGGATATCGTGGCGCTTATCGGGCGTTCGGTAAAGCTGCGGCGTGCTGGAACAAACTTTCTAGGCCTGTGTCCCTTTCACAATGAAAAGACACCGTCTTTCAATGTGAGCCCGGCACGCGGGACCTACCACTGCTTTGGCTGCGGTGCTGGCGGATCAGCTATTCGTTTTGTGATGGAGCATGATGGCCTTTCTTTTGTGGAGGCAGTAAAACGACTCGGCGATGCTGCGGGAATTCGCATTGAGGAGGATGTTTGGGATGCGAACGCGGAGGCAGAGGCGAAGCAGCGTGCACTGCTTCTTAAGGCAAACAAAGAGGCGGCAGCATGGTTTCACCTGCTGCTAATGAAACATCAAATCGCCACACCAGCCCGCGAGTATCTAAAATCCCGTGGCATCAATGGCGAGATGGCGAAGCGCTGGCAGATGGGTTACGCGCCAGAGAATCGGGCGTTTTACCGCGAGTGGATGGCAGAGCACAGGCTGAGCGAGCAGATCCTCGTCGATGCTGGCATTTTTAGCGTGGCGGATCAAGACGAGCATGGACGCGGTGGGCGAAGCTATCCGCGCTGGCGGCATCGCCTGATGTTTCCCATTCGGAATGATAATGGGGACGTGATCGCCTTCAGCGGGCGCATCCTCGACCCTGAGCAGAAAGGCGGAAAGTATGTGAACTCACCGGAGACAGCGCTATTTAACAAAAGTCGCGTGCTCTTTGGATTCGATAAGTCGAAGCGCTTCATTTCTAAAGCAGGCCAGGCAATCATCTGCGAGGGGCAAATCGATATGATCATGATCTTCGAGGCCGGCTTGCAAAACGTCGTTGCAGGTCAGGGCACGGCCTTCACGGAGCAGCATGCCAAAATGCTCAAGCGCTTGTGCAACGAGGTCATTCTTTGCTATGACAGCGACGCCGCGGGCCGCAAGGCTGCGGAGCGGGCCTTTGAGCTTTTATCGCCGCATGGTCTATCGGTGCGTGTCGCCGCTCTGCCTCAGGGCGAAGACCCAGATTCCCTGATTCGCGAACAAGGTGCAGACGCCTTGCGGTCAATCGTGGACGCCGCACCGGAGTTCTTGGAACACCAAATCCGCCATTTGCGGGCCAGCACGAAAGGTGAAGGCATGGTGGAGCGAGTGCGCATGGCTGAGCAGGTAGCATCGGCGGTAGCGGTTTACTCTGGTGTTGCTCAGAGGGTGGCAGCAGTAAACAAAGTGGCCAAGTTACTTGAAGTGCCAGAAGAGGAACTCAACCGCATGGTGGCTCGTGTTGCGAAAAACCAAAATAACGCACCCAAATCCGAGTCTGCGGCACAAAAGCCCATACGCCCTGAAGAAGACGCAAAGAAATTGGTTTCAGCACAAAATCCGAATTCGATGCTTTTATGCCAACTCGCCCTCGCCGATAACGAAGTTCTGTTCTGGCTACGTGAAACGGAATGCGAGGAAATTCTCAGCGAGGTGCCAGGCACGGAACTTCTCGGCCTGCTATGGCGCAGTCGCTATGACCCATCGAACGAAGTTTCACGCACCACTTTTATGTCCGGCCTCGAACGAGGACTCGAGGCAGCTTTCAGCATGCTGCTGGCACGCAAGCGGCCGCCCGGGGACTTATCAGATGCTATGCAAGCCTTGGATGCCTTGAATGTCACCCGCCTTCAAAATCTGCTCCAACGCACCAAAGGGCGTCTAAGGCTGCAAAGCATATCCGCCAAGGAAATGGAAGACCTGCAACACAAAGTCATGGAGCTCAATGCCCGCCTGAAAGAAAGCCTTGACCGCTTGCGGAGCCCTCAGAATAGTCGCCCCCTTTCCAGCTAGAAGTAACTTTCCGGAGAGAAAACCACGCGGCAAGTATGGCTGCATCTAAAACGAATCACTTGGGCAACCCCGTATCTAATTCTACGACTCTGGCCGGATCAACGTCCGAGACGCCGGTAAAACGGGGTCGTGGTCGTCCTCGACTGCATCCCCTGAAGGAAAAATCCCCTTTGCCTGTAGCACCGGATGGCTCCGTGATCAAACGCGGCCGAGGCCGTCCACCTAAGCATCCACAATCCAAGCAGTCATCTGGGCCGATGGTGACGCATTCCGACATCAATTCTACCGAAGTGCAGAGTCGTCTTCGTATGCTCATCCGCTTGGCGCGCGAGCAGGGACACCTTTCTTGGGACGACCTCAATGACACTCTACCCGATGGCTTTGTGACCGCTGAATTGATGGATGAGCTCATCTCGCGGCTTCGAGCCATGGAAATTAAGCTGCTGGACGATGGCGAAGTGGAACAAGCCCGACGTCTGCTTACTCGCGAGCGCGATACGGAATCGACCAAGCTCGACACGCTCGACGATCCTGTTCGCATGTATTTGCGGCAAATGGGCCAAGTGCCATTGCTGACGCGAGAGCAAGAAATCGAGATTTCCAAACGCATCGAGCGCGCTGATCAAGGCCTACGGAATTGCATGCACAAACTTGGCGTTGTAGCAGAAGCCTATATCCAGCATGCAGCCAATCTTGAAAGTGGTGCCGAGCGTTTTGATAAAATCGTCTCTGATCATAAAGCCGCGGAACGCGACAGCTACTTCAAAAAACTCCGCACACGACTACCACAGGCACGAGAGTTATTGGAAAAATGCGCAGGACTCCACAAATCGCTTTCTGACGCTGGAACCCGCAAGAAAGAGGGCATTCGAGCGCAATTTGAATCTCTGCGAGGTGCGCTTTTCAAGCTATGTGAAAAATTTCACTTCAAACAAAAAGTCATGGAGGACTTCATCTCCTTGACTCAGGAGCAACTGGCTAAGCTCGACACGCTTGAAAAGGCTATTCAAGAGCACCCACGACGTCAGACGGGACAGCAAGCAGTTCGCGATTTCGAAAACCGTGTCTGGATGAGCGCCTCCGAATTCCGTGAACTGGCAAAAAACGCAGTGAGGTGTGTTGCTGAGTCAACCAAGGCTAAAACGGAAATGATCGAGGCTAACCTTCGCTTGGTCATCTCGATTGCCAAAAAATACACCAATCGTGGCCTGAGCTTCCTCGATCTCATCCAAGAAGGTAACATGGGACTGATGCGAGCGGTCGAGAAGTTCGAATACCGACGCGGCTACAAATTTAGCACCTACGCCACCTGGTGGATCCGGCAAGCCATGACGCGCAGCATCGCAGATCAGGCACGTACCATCCGCATCCCGGTGCACATGATCGAAACCATCAACAAGCTGATGAGGGTGTTCCGACAGTTGCATCAGGAACTCGGGCGTGAACCTACCCCAGAGGAGATCGCTGAAGAGATTCAGATTCCTGTCGATCGCGTGAATGCCGTGCTACGCATGTCCCAGCCCACTATTTCCATGCAGGCTAAGGTGGGAGGCGAAGGAGGTGACGGGGATGTCGAGTTCGGCGACTTCATTGAAGACAAAGAAGCACGAGACCCCATGGAGCTCACCTCCATGCATCTTCTACGGGACAAACTGCGCGATGTGCTTCACAGCCTCAATCCAAGGGAGCGTGAAGTGCTTGACCAGCGTTTTGGCCTTAGCGATGGTGGTCAAGGCCGCACTCTAGAAGAGGTGGGTAAGCAATTCAATGTGACGCGCGAGCGCATTCGGCAAATCGAAGCCAAAGCACTGCGCAAGCTAAGACACCCTACTCGCCTACGAAAACTCGGAGGCGTTGTTGCTCAATAAGCCATCGGCACTCTTCCCAAAAAGGAAATCTGTTCAAAGGGTAATTTACCTATAGGCTACCAAGTCTTTAAGCGCATTGTGGGACCGCAACTATTTGTGAGGTGATCGCTCATGATGAATACTGCATGTATCTGCTTCAGATCGCAATCAGTAAGCTTAAGATGTTTTATAACAAAGTTTATTCTCGCGAGAACACCGGATCGCGTCATATGAATGATTAGGGTTGGGATTGTTGGAAAGGACTCAGCTCCAAACGTGCAAGATGGCATTTTCAAATAAATGATTCTCTTCGCCCACTCGAGATCTGCAGGCATGCAGAACTGCTGAATATTTCGTCGAAAATCTCTCGCTCAATAACTCGTAGTGATTGGCATGCTTGCTCCAACCAGTCGCCGCCGCTTTCTGTCCACGCTACCCCTATCTGCCCTTGCTCTTAGGGGCCAAGAAAGCCCCCCTAAGTTTCCACCGACCCGCATCATCACTAAAGGCCCAGGCTTTCACTGGTTCGCTTACTACGACAAGCTACAATTTTCACCGGACAATCGCTTTGTGCTGTCGAACAAGGTAGCTTTTGAACATCGCTCGCCCACGTCGGAAGACGTGATTGAGGTGGGGATGGTCGACATTCAGGATCGTGACCGATGGATCCCGCTTGGCAAATCGAACGCCTGGTGCTGGCAACAGGGCTGCATGCTGCAATGGATACCCGGCAGCGAGTCGAAGGTGATTTGGAATGACCGCGAGAAAGACAAGTTTGTCAGCCACATCCTCGACGTGAAGACAATGGAGAAGCACACACTCCCCTTCCCGATTTACGCTTTGAGTCCGAATGGCAAGGAAGGCGTGAGTTGTGATTTCGCCCGCGTGGCGGACTGCCGGCCCGGGTATGGCTATGCTGGCATCCGTGACCGCTTTTTCAATGACATGGCCCCCGAGAGCAGCGGTGTGACACATGTGAACCTCGAAACCGGTGTCGAGAAGCTCATCGTGAGCCACAAGACACTCGCAATGACCGGCACCGTGATGGAGAATCATCCCGATTCGAAGCATCACGCCTATCACTTGCTCGTGGGACCAAATGGGAAGCGCTTTATCATGCTCCACCGCTGGACGCAGCCAAAGGGTGGGCACCTCACGCGACTGATCACGATGAACATGGATGGCAGCGACCTGCGCATCGTGATCCCGAACGGCTATGCTTCCCATTTCATCTGGCGGGACGCCACACACATTCTCTCTCAGGCGAAGAACTGGCTGGGAAATGCCGACTGGGGTGATTTCCTCTTTGAGGACAAGGACAGCGGTATCGTGGAGGAGATCGGGCATGGCGTTCTCGACAAGTCTGGCCATCTCACCTATCTCAAAAATAACGAGTGGATCCTCAATGACACTTACGCCCAAGGCGTGCGCCGCATCCAAACGCCACATCTCTATCACATCGCTACCCAAAAGCGAATTGACTTGGGTCACTTTGCTCAACCACCGGAATACAAAGGAGAATGGCGTTGTGATTGTCACCCGCGTAGCAGCCGTGACGAGCGGCTCGTCTGCATCGATACGCCGGATGGTGCGAATGGGCGGCAACTCCACCTGATCGACATCAGCGGTCTCATGGGGTGAGCCCAATCAGGAAAGCTGAATAATCCATTTCACACTCTTCGGACCAGCAAATTCCATCGTGCATTTGTGAGCCTTTGACGTTATTTTAACCAAAGTCAGTTTCTTGTCCCGTTTCTCAAACCTCCGTCTACCGCATCTCCAGCCATGGTACAGGATCTATCCACTCTCACAGCATTCATTGATGGAGAGCCCCTTCGTTTTGAAACGGGTGAAACCTTACTCAAATTCATCGACCGGCATCGCGGACGCGGATTTGTTCCAACATTGTGTGATGCGCCGCAGTTGGAGCCATATGGAGCATGCCGTGTTTGCAGTGTTGAGGTCGCTTTGCAATCCGACGGGCCACGTCGTGTAGTCGCTAGCTGTCATACCCCAATTACACCGGGCATGCACATTTTTACGGAAGGCCCCAAAGTGCGCCGTTTGCGCAAAAACATCGTGGAACTTGTGTTAACGGACCATCCACTTGACTGCCTGACATGCGAGGTGAGTGGAAACTGCGAATTGCAAACCGTGGCGGCCAAGGTGGGCATTCGAGGTGTGCGCTACCCGGCGGGCGCCAACCACCTGGACCGGACAAAAGATCGCTCTCATCCCTACATGACCAGCGAGCTGTCAAAGTGCATCAACTGCTCACGCTGCGTGCGTGCCTGCGATGAAATTCAGGGCCAGCATGTGCTCTCGATGCATGGTCGCGGCTTCAACGCGAAGATCATCAAAGGCCTCGACCAATCCTTCGCGGAATCGGAGTGTGTGAGTTGCGGAGCATGTGCGCAGGCTTGTCCGACCTCAGCCATCAGCGATGTGTTCTTCTCCAAATCCATTGAAGCAACTAAGAAGACGCGCACCGTCTGCACTTATTGCGGCGTGGGTTGCAATTTAAATGTCGCAACGAAAGGCAACGAGGTGCTCAGCATTCAAGCACCATTCGACGCAGAGGTAAACCATGCGCACACCTGTCTGAAAGGCCGTTTCGCGTTCAAGTTCTACAATCATAAGGACCGCCTCCGGAAGCCACTGATCCGGCAAAGTGACGGCAGCTTCAAAGAAAGCACTTGGGATGAAGCTTATGATCACATTGTGTCCAATCTTACCCGCATTAAAAATGAACACGGCGGCAATGCGGTGGCTGGCATTTCTTCCGCACGCTGCACAAATGAGGAAAACTACCTGATGCAGAAGTTCATTCGTCATGTGATGGGCACAAACAACATCGACTGCTGTGCCCGCGTCTGCCATTCACCGACCGCTTGGGGCATGCAGAAGTCTTTTGGCACTGGTGCTGCCACAAATAGCTACGAGGACATCGAGCACACCCGCTGCATCATGGTCATCGGTGCGAATCCCACCGAAGGCCACCCCGTAACTGGCGCCCGCCTGAAACAGCACATCATGAAAGGCACGCCACTCATCGTCATCGATCCTCGCAAGATCGAGCTCGTGCCGTATGCGAAGCATCACCTTCAACTCCGCCCCGGCACTAACGTCGCCTTGCTCAACATGTTTGCCCGTTGCATTCTTGATGCCGGTCTGGTCAAAACCGATTTCGTGCGCAGTCGTTGCGAGAACTGGGAAGAGTTCGAAAACGGCCTCAGAGCTCTCGATTTGGACGAATTGGCTAAAATCACCGGTGTGGCTCTCGAAACTGTCCGCGCCGCCGCTCTCGAATACGCCAGCGCAGAGGCCGCTATGAGCTTCCATGGTCTCGGCGTCACCGAGCACGAGCAAGGAGCCAAAACGGTCATGCTCATCTCAAACATCGCTATGATGACAGGTAACATCGGGCGTCCCGGCGTCGGCGTGAACCCGTTACGCGGTCAAAATAATGTCCAAGGTGCCGCCGACATGGGCTGCCAGCCGCATCAAGGCGCGGGCTACTTTGAGATGAACGACCTCGCGGTGCAGAAGCGCTACACCGAGTTCTATGGTACACCTGCGCCAAGCGAGCCCGGCTGGAAGATCCCGCAAATGTTCGATGCGGCCATCGAAGGCAAATTGAAGGCCCTCTGGCTTATGGGCGAAGATGTCGTGCAAACCGATCCCGATGCGCATCACGTCCGCCACGCGATGGAAAGCCTTGAATTCCTCGTCGTGCAGGAGATTTTCATGACTGAGACGGCCAAGTATGCACACGTCATCCTCCCTGCCTCCTCATTCCTTGAAAAGAGCGGTACTTTTACCAACGCCGAACGTCGCGTGCAGCGCGTGAACGCCGCTGTGAAACCTCTCGAAGGCACCAAGCCCGACGGCCAGATCATGTGCGAAGTGTTGCAACGCTTCGGCTTCCCACAAGCCGACTACACGCCCGATGGCGTGCTTGCCGAGATCGCGCAGATTGTTCCGTTCTTTAAAGGTGCGACCTGGAAGAACCTCGGTGAACAAGGCCTGCAATGGCCGATCAAAGAGGGCGGTATCGACACTCAGATCATGCACCAAGAGCAGTTCTCGCGTGGCAAAGGCCACTTCCATTACTTCGACTGGAAAGAGTCAAACGAGCTGAAGACGAACGGCGCTCAATTCCCCTTCATTCTTACCACCGGCCGCATTTTGGAGCATTACAACTGCGGAACCATGACCCGCCGAACTGGCAACAATGAAATTGTCGTGCAGGACTATCTGTCCATCAATCCTGCCGATGCAAAGAAAAAATCCATTCGCACCGGCGATCGTGTGCGCTTGAGCAGCGCGCGTGGTGAAGTCGAGCTAGAAGCCCGCGTCACCGATGAAGTAAAGTCAGGAATTCTCTACACGACATTCCATTTTCCTGAAGCCATGGTGAACAACGTGACCGGCCAAGGCTGCGATTCCGACACGATGTGCCCCGAGTATAAGGTCATCGCTGCGGATGTTGAATTCATCAGTGGTGGCAAGAAAAAGAACAAACGAATGACAGAACAAGCATAGTCATTCGGACCTGCTGTATAGCAGACAATACGACGCCTACAAGAGACTGGCCTGCAACATGTCGATTGATTTTGGAGTTATTCTTGGCCTGTCCTGAAGTTCGCCCGATCTCTTTCATGCTGCCCCGCCGTCTCTTGCATCCCCCCGCTTGGTTATCCTTCATCATCCTCCTCCTAGCCGGATGCAATCTGGCTCCAGAAACTGGATCACCCAACATGAAGCTTCCCGCGAGCTTCAAAACGACGGGACCGTGGAAGGTGGCGGAACCCAAGGATCATGAGGCTAGGGGAAACTGGTGGAGCTTTTTTGCTGATTCGAGACTCCAAGAACTTATAACTGAGGCGCTGAACTCCAGCCCGACCTTGGAAATCGCCCGTCAACGCGTGCAGGAAGCGCGTGCGCTTGCTCGCGCTGACCGAGCAGGATTGTTTCCATTTGCGACTGCCCGCAACAGCATCCGTCGTGATCGCAGCAGCGATGCTATGGCCTTCCAATTTGCAGGGGGACGCACCCGCACTACCATCCTCAATCAACTCGATTTCAGCTATGAAATCGACTTCTGGGGGAAAAACCAAAACACAGCGAAAGCGGGAGTGTTACGCTCAGAAGCGTTTGAGGCAGAGTGGCAGAATGTCAGACTCGGCCTGTTAAGCGAGCTGGCCATGAACTATTTCGCCCTACGCACGCAGGACGCCCAAATCGCATTGCTGCGTCGCACAGTGGAGGTGAGGTCACGCGTATTGAATTTGGCCCGAACACGCTTTACCCAGGGAGATATCGCACAGGTGGATGTGGCTCAAGCAGAGGTTGATTATGCGGAAATAAAGGCAGAAGCAATCGGCTTGGAGCGACAGAGGGTTCAACTGGAACATGCCATCGCTCTTCTACTAGGCAAAACGCCATCCAATTTCAGCCTGCCTGCAATGCCGATTTCTGGAACTCCTCCTTCCCTACCCCTCTCGGTGCCCAGCACACTTTTGGAACGTCGGCCTGACATCGCCTCAGCTGAGAGACGGATGGAGGCAGCGAATGCAGAAATTGGTGTGGCGCGTTCCGCTTTCTTCCCCAGCATCACCCTCGGACTCAGCGGCGGCACACAGACGAGCTTCATCGAAAAAATCGCTGATTCGCACGCCCGAGTCTGGGGTTTAGGTCCTGCGATGCTTGAGTGGCCGCTATTACGCGGTGGTGCCGTAAAAGCTAACGCAGATGCTGCACAGGCTCGTTACTTGCAAGGGGTAGCAGCCTACCGACAGGCCGTGCTTTCAGCGATGCGCGAAACTGAAGATGCACTAACCGCGGTGGAGGTGCTGAGCCGCCAATCTGCAGCTCAAGATGCCACCGTATCCGCAGCGTCAAAAGCGCTGGAGCTTTCGCAAAAGCGCTATGACTCGGGACTAGTAGCTTATTATGAGGTGCTAGATGCTCGCCGCACAGAGTTGAGAGCCGAGCGCGAGTCCACACGTTTGCGCGGCGAGTTATTCATAGCTACAACAATGCTGGTAAAAGCTCTCGGAGGTGGGTGGTGATAGATTGCTTCAATGCAATTCTAACGACGCTAGCAAAAACGGATGGACCGAATAGAAGAGGCGGCACGCTGTCAAACTCTGCCACAGCTTCATATCGCTAAGATCAATGAGAACGACGCTGCGTTTCAAAGCTTCAGGGACACACCAACATCATCCAACCAAGAAAGCTGAAACTACATTTTGATCCGTCCCAGCAAAGAGGAGCAAGCCAACATCATGAGAGAACGCTTTTGCTGACAGTATGAACCATGTTTGTTCCCACTGAAAAAAGATGACGTCGTTTTTACGTATCCCATATATGAAGCCTTTTTTTATCTCTCTTATCAGTGCGACGATTTTAGCAGCTGAAAATCCGCTATCTTTCATTCTTGAGTCTAGGACCGCCACCAACAAACTCTTCACCGTGAGTGAACAATGGCTACCGTCTCGAACGGCCATCATTGTTTGTGATATGTGGGACCTTCACCACTGCAAAAACGCCGTCACTCGTGAAAAAGAGATGGCCCCTCGAATGAACAAAGTGATCGAAAAAGCTCGCGCTGCCGGCGTGCTAATCATACATGCCCCCAGCTCTTGCATGATGCCCTATGAGGGAAGTCCCGCCCGTATCCGAGCTAAATCGGCTCCGACAGCCTTAAACTTGCCAAATAGCATCGGCGAATGGTGTAAACAGATACCCACTGAAGAGCTGGCGGTGTATCCACTGGATCAAAGCGATGGTGGTGAAGATGATGATCCCGCAGAACACGCAGCGTGGGCGAAGGAACTCGAAGCAAAGGGCCTCAATCCAAGAGCGCCTTGGTCCAAACAGATCGACACGCTGCGCATCGACCAGGCCAAGGACGCTATCAGCGACAGCGGCGTGGAAATTTGGAACCTTCTCGAATCCAAAGACATCGACAACGTTATTCTGATGGGCGTGCATTTGAATATGTGCGTGAGCGGCCGCCCCTTTGGCCTGCGTCAGATGGCAAAGAACGGAAAGCACGTCGTACTTATGCGTGACCTCACCGATACGATGTACAATCCCACCCGCTGGCCCTTTGTGAGCCACACCCAGGGCACAGAGCTTTTCACGCGGCATGTGGAGCGTCTGATCTGCCCCACGGTAACTTCGGATCAGATCATTGGCGGCCAGCCCTTTGCATTCAGCGATGCCACCGAAGGCAAAAAACGCCTCCAAATCATCCTTCTCGGCGACAGCACCACTGAAGCGAGCCTTCCAAAAAAGTATGCGCCGGACGAGCCGCACTTCGAAGACATGCTCCGCGTCAAACTGGCCACAGAGGGAGATCTGCCGCCCTGTGATGTTTACAACGAAGGCGTCAGCGGCGAGTTCATCCGCAGACTGCTCGATACCCGCTACGACAAGGCGGTCAAAACCAAGCCGCAGGCCGATTACATCTTCATCCGTTACGGGCTCAATGATGCTGCAAAGATCAAAGACTTCAAAACGGCCTTCCAGAAAGATTTCCGGGAGTTGCTGGATCGCCTACGCAAGGACCACCCTAAGGCCATGCTCATCCCCATGACGGCCATTCCGTATGCCGTGGACAATTTGCACGAGGACATCAACGTCCTCATCAAACAAATCGCCACAGAGGAAAAGCTCACACTATTCGATATTGCGCCTCGTTACCTCGCTGAGTTGAAGAAGAATCCGGATGGCCTCAACTACCGCCGCTTTCCCCTTTCGAAGATTCCCGAGAAACTCCGCCCGCTCGCCACACCTTACGTTGTGCCAGAGGGCACTGAGCCAAAAGTCGTCGTGATGGACAATCGTCTCGACGGTCTCTTCGGTCACATCCCTGGCTGGGCCGGCGACCGGCATCCGAACCTCGCAGGCTACAACGTCATTGCCGACGAGACAGCGAAGTGGCTCGCACCCATCATCCGGAAAAGATGAAACTTACCAGCCACGTAGCTTCATATGCACTTGGGCAACTTTGCCCATGTAATGATCCATTTTGTAGTCCCTAGCCGCTTTGACCACGTGTTCCTTTGACTTCGCCTGCTCGCCAATGGCCTCAAAGTAGAGCCCGAGATACAAGTGCGCGTAGCAGCGATGATTTCGCAATTCATTGCCCTCACCCGATTCGGCAGCCTTGAGCACATCTTCAGGTTTTGCCTTGCCCGCGAAGAGATCATGGACCTGCTTCATTGGCACACGGGCATCGCCTTCGATGGGAATGAGCACTTTTCTCGCCGCTTCAACGCTATCAGCCTTCGCCACGCAGAGAAAGTGCCACGCGGCGTTCTCCACATCGTTCGTGTTATAGGTCTGATGAGTCTCAAACTGCTCGCGTCCTGCTTTGAAGTCGGCTGCGTAGTAAAGCGAAAGCCCCCGCTGCCAGAGCTGTGGCTTCACGCTAGGCTCCAGCTTTAACAGCACATCAAACGCCTCGACCGAGCCTTTTGGGTTCGCATCGAAAAACATCTGCACTCCCCTTTCGAAGGCAGATCGGGCCGTATCCTCAGCGAAGGCAGAGACTAAGAGCAAAAGAAAAGCTACGAAGACTTTCATCACTCTGTAGAACGCACGGTCGCGTAGTTTCTTTTGCCTTTGCGGAGCACGCAGACCTTGCCGCCGAGGAAATCAGCAGCGGTGACGAATGCGTTAGCAGCGACTTGGATATTGTTGATGTAGAAACCGCCGCCTTTGAGAAGACGGTTGGCATCACCTTTGGAAGTGGCTAGGCCAAGTGAGACAAGTAAATCGGGCACGCTGGGGATGGCAGCGAGATCGACAGAGCAACTCGGCGCCGATGCAGTGGCTTCGATGAGCGTGTTAACGTCCGCATTGGCCAGATCGGCGCCGCCAAAGAGAGCGTCGGAAGCGAGAATAACTTTTTGTAGCTCAGCCTCGCCATGAACGAGCTTGGTAACCTCCGCGGCAAGACGTTTGTGGCCGCTGCGCAGTTCGGGACGAGCGGCGTGCTCGGTTTCGATAGTGGCAATCTGTGCCTGTGATAGGAGTGTAAAGTAGCGCAAGAAGCGCGGCACATCCGGATCCTCGCTGTTCACCCAGAACTGGTAAAAAGCATACGGACTGGTCTTGTTGCGATCCATCCAAATGGCCCCCGTCTCGGATTTACCAAATTTTTTACCGCTGCTCGTGGTGATGAGTGGGAAAGTGATGACGTGCGCACTCTCGCCACGCATTTTGCGGATGAGGTCTAGGCCGGAGACCATGTTGCCCCACTGATCGCTGCCGCCAATTTGAAAACGGCAGTCGTGCAGGTCAAAGAGCTTCACGAAGTCATAGGCCTGCAGGATCATGTAGGTGAACTCGGTGAAACTGATGCCATTCTCGAGACGTGCGGAGACGCTTTCGCGACCGAGCATGACGGAGATAGAGAAGTTTTTGCCTATGTCTCGCAGCAGATGCACGGCGCTCATACTGCCGATCCAGTCGCCGTTGTTCACAACAATGGTTTTCTCTGGATCGAGGATGCTGCGCACCTGCACGCCAATTTTTTCGACATACAGGGCCACTGTCTCAGGCGTGTTCAACGTGCGCTCGTTGGCTTTGCCGCTGGGATCGCCGATGAGGCCAGTACCACCACCAAGGATGGCTATGGCCTTGTGCCCATGCTCCTGCACGCGTCGCAGCGCCATCAGTGGCAGCAGATTGCCAATGTGAAGGCTGTCCGCGGTCGGGTCAAAACCACAGTAAAAGGTCTGCGGCGTCTTGAGCGCTTCGTGGATAGCTTCGAGGTCGCTAGTCTGCTTCAGCAGGCCGCGCCATTCGAGATCGGCGATGAGGTCGGTAGGCATGAAGCCTTTCCTGTGAAGCATTCCGACGGAGTGTCAAGGCAGCGAAAGAATCCGTTAGTCAAAGGCTGGCACAAAGTTGGTATATGCGAGTGTTTGCACGGGCGTTCTTGGCGATTATAGCCATGGGAGACCTCATGCAGACTTCTTTTATTCCCGTGCTCGACGCACTTCCAAAGCGCAAATCACCGCTCTTGGAACGCTTTGCTGCGTTGTTGGAGCCGAAAGGACCAGATCAAATCGAAGCGATGGCTCGTGAAAGCCGCAAGATCACCCGGCAAAAATTCGGTCGCACGATGCGTCTTTTCGCACCTCTGTATGTTTCCAATGAGTGCGTAAATAACTGCTCCTACTGTGGCTTTTCACGTGATAATAACGCCATTCTCCGGGTGACTCTCAAGGTCGACCAAGTCGTGCGTGAAGCATGTCATCTACTTGATCAAGGCTTTCGGAATATCCTACTTGTGGCAGGCGAGCATCCTCGCTTTGTCAGTGATGGCTACTTGGAGGATTGCATCCGGGCACTTAGGGAACTCGTCCCCACTATCGGCATTGAGGTTGGTCCAATGCAGGGAGCCGAATACCAGCGCATGGTCCAAGCAGGTGCTGAAGGTCTCGTTGTGTATCAAGAAACTTATGATCGTATTGTTTACGAGCAGATGCACACGGCAGGCCCCAAAAAGGACTTTGACTGGCGGCTTGCTTGTCCAGAGCGCGGCTACGAGGGCGGCTTTCGTCGTATCGGTATCGGTGCCCTTTTTGGTCTAAGCGATTGGAGGCTCGAGGCACTACGCCTAGCTGCACATCTCGAGCATCTCTACAAGCATTGCTGGAAATCGACCTTCACCGTAGCTTTCCCACGCCTGCGCCCTGCTGCGGGCGGTTTCCGGCCAATGGCAGATTTTCCAGACTGGGCGCTGGTGCAGACGATCTGTGCTTTTCGCATCACCTTTCCCGAAGTCGGAATCGTGTTGAGCACACGCGAGCCTGCACCGCTTCGTGATGCCTTAGCGCCGCTTGGAATCACTTTGATGAGCGCCGGGAGCCACACGGAGCCCGGAGGTTATACTGGTGCAGGCACCGACGACCTCCACCTAACTGTTCGTGGCCGCCGTATCGAGGTGCCAGCTCAAGAGAGCAAGACCCGAGCTGAAGGACAGTTTGGCATAGCCGATGAACGTAGCGCCCAAGAAGTGGCCGAGATGCTACGAGCCAGCAGTCTTGATCCAGTGTGGAAGGACTGGGACCCTTCGATTTTGGCATCCTAAGTCGGCTGAGGTGAACGCAATACACCCGCAAGAACGCTAGTTGAGGCAACGGTTAACCATCACCGACTCTGTTATAACGCAAGGTCTTCATCATCTGGGCGTTTGGGTCATCGCATGCTCCAATATTTGCTTCTCTTTATCCCCGCTTTTTCGGTGCTTGCTGCGGGACGTCCCAACGTCATTTTTATGATCGCCGACGATCTAGGCCAGCGTGACCTCGGTTGCTACGGCAGCACGTTTTACGAAACGCCCAACTTAGATCGTCTGGCAAAACAGGGGGTGCGATTCACGAATGCCTACGCAGCCTGCCCTGTGTGCTCGCCAACGCGCGCCGCTGTTCAAACAGGTCGCTGGCCTCAACGCACGGGCATCACAGACTACATTGGTGCGCCTTTGAAACCCAGCTTATGGAAGCGAAACACTATCCTGTTGCCCGCCCCATATGCCGACCGCCTCGCGCATGAGGAGCTCACGATGGGTGAAATGATGAAGAGTGCCGGCTACGTCACCTTTTTCGCCGGGAAGTGGCATCTCGGTCCGGCGGGCTTTTGGCCGGAGAATCAAGGTTACGACATCAATATGGGTGGCATCGACAAAGGTGGTCCCTACGGCGCAGGCAAATACTTCACACCTTACGCCAACCCCCGTTTACCTGATGGCCCACCGGGCGAGCACATCGCTGACCGCCTCGCTGCGGAGACCTGCAAATTCATTGAATCAAACCGACACAGACCTTTTTTTGCCTGTTACGCTTTTTACGATGTTCACACTCCATTGAACACCAAGAAAGCATTGGAACAGAAATATGTGAAAAAAAAAGACAAGCTAGGACTTGAACCGAAGTTTGGCCGTGAGGAGCCGCGAGACGTTCGACTCGTCCAGGAACATGCAGTTTACGCTGGTATGGTAGAGACTCTGGATAGCGCCGCAGGGGTGATCTTGGCTAAGCTCGACCAACTTGACCTCACTGAGAACACAGTAGTCATTTTCACTTCGGATAACGGTGGTCTCAGCACCAGTGAAGGATCTCCGACCAGTAATCTACCTCTGCGCGGTGGCAAAGGCTGGCTGTACGAAGGAGGTATCCGAGTACCCTTGCTGATCCGATGGCCTGAAAAGTGTAAGGGAGGCCGCTTGATTCATACGCCAGTGTGCAGCATCGACTATTTTGCAACCCTGCAGGATTTGGCAGCAGCCCAAACAGTATCTCAAATCGACGGATCCAGCCTGCGTCCGCTTTTAGAGGAAAACGGCACGTTTGCCGAACGTCCGCTAGCCTGGCACTACCCGCACTACGGGAATCAAGGCGGAGCCCCTAGTGCAGCTCTCCGTGAGGGAGATTGGAAGCTCATTCACTGGTACGAAAACGACCGCCTTGAGCTCTACAATCTACGGAATGATCTTTCCGAGACGAACGATCTCGCCACCCAAGAACCCAAAAGAGTGCAGCTCATGCTGAGCCGACTCAAAACTTGGCAGAATGACGTCGGCGCTATCATGCCCTCAAAGAATCCGTCTTTTAATTCTGCCAAACCAAGTGGTCGTTTCTCCTCAACACCGACCAAAGCGGTAGAGAAGAGCAAAAAGTGAATCTATTTCAGCGTGACGCGTTCCTCAGCATTCGAGAATGGGAAATGCCAAAATCTCAATGGGTGATCCAAACCTGAAAAGTCCATGCCCCCTATCTTGGGCAAACTTCTTGTTTGCACCAAGTCTTCCCGGCAGCTAGGACCGCCAAGTGAATCAGGCTTTCGTTCTTGGCGCAGGCCTCGGTGAGCGGTTGCGTCCTCTGACGGAACAGCTCCCGAAGCCGCTCATCCCCGTTTTTCATCGTCCCCTCATCACCCATGCGTTTGATCATCTGCTTCAGGCCGGTGTAAAACGTTTTGTGGTGAACACGCATCATCTCTCGACTGAATATGAAAAAGCATTTCCCGATCAACACTACCATAGAGCACCCATCGCTTTTCGACATGAAAGTCCTCTTCGCCTCGAAACAGCCGGAGGTATTGCTAACGTGCGTGACCTGCTCCACGAAGAACCTTTTCTCGTCTATAATGGCGATATTCTTACAGATCTCCCGCTTGCGCCACTGATTCAGGAACACCAGCGCAGTGGCAATGTCGTCACACTCGCTTTACGCAGTCATGGTCCTGCGTTGCATATTGCATACAATGACCAATACCGTTGCATCACAGACATTCGGAATAGACTCGAAACAGGCAATGAAGGCACGCATCTTTTCACAGGCATTTATGCCTGCTCACCTGCTTTTCACGATTGGCTCACACCCGGCAAAGCGGAATCTGTAATCCCAATTTTTCTTCAAATGATACGCCAAAGCGTCAAAGTGGGTGCGGTCGTACTCGATGCCGGGCACTGGTGGGATCTCGGAAGCCGCACCCAGTACCTCGCCGCACATGGCGCGCTCAATGGCATGCATGGCCCCGCCATCCATCCAACAGCACACATCTCATCTGATGCCGTCCTCCGCCGCACCAATATCATTGGACCCGGTGCCATTGTTGAGCCTGGTTGCCACCTTGAGGACTGCATTCTATGGCCCCAAGCCAAAGTGGTAATGGGCGCCCGGCTCTCCCGATGCATCGTGCGGTCCCACGTGGCTGCCGCAGGCACTTTCGAAGATCTTGATTTCTGAAACCAAAAATGCAGCAGCCACACCTCTAGGCATTGAGACTGCATTCATACTTTCTTTAAAATAAGCACCTGAAACCGGAAGCCTACTGTTCTCTTTCATCAGTTCATACCATCATGTCACTCGAACACGAAACACTTCTCACTCTTACACGCGAGCAGTTTCCCACAATTCGTGATTTCAACTGTGAAGTCGAACCGATCGTCAAAGGTGGTTCGGACCGGCACTTCTACAGGCTTAACTGGACAGATAATCGCCACGATCCGATGATTCTCATGGTCTACACCATGGCCCGCCGGGACAACCCGAAGTTTGTTCCTGCAACACGTCGCCTTGCTAAGCTACATGTGAATGTTCCAAGCATTCAAGCTTTCGATGAGCATAGGCTGTGCGTGTGGCTCGATGATCTTGGGCGGGTGGATCTCCACAGCTTTCGCGATCAACCATGGAGCATACGCTCTCCTCTTTACGAGGCCACACTGAATGAGGTGGCTAAAATTCACCGAGTCAGCGAGGATCAGCTTACTCGAGCGGATCATGCGGAACTTGAGCCTGAATTCGATGAGGCCCTCTACGGCTGGGAACAAAACTACTTTCTCGAGCACTATGTGCAGGGATTCCTTGGCCGCGACTACCTCAACAAACCATACGATAACGCCCACGAAGCGCTGCGCCGTCTTCGTCGGCGGCTTGCTAGCCTACCTCGGTGCCTAGTTCATCGCGATTTCCAAAGCCAAAATGTATTGATTCGAGGTGCTGAAGCTTGGTTTGTCGATTATCAGGGACTTCGCCTCGGCCTCGCTGAATACGACCTTGCCAGTCTCCTTTATGATCCATATGTCAACCTTACGCGTACTGAGCGCAAGCATCTGCTAAGTCACTACGCCAACCACCGGGATCTTGACATCACTTTGTTAACTGAAGTCTTCTATCTTTGTGCTGCTCAACGTCTGATGCAGGCCCTCGGAGCATATGCCAACCTTAGCCGCAACCTTGGCAAACCTCACTTTGAGCAGCATATCCCGTCTGCCATCACCAACCTCATCGAAGTCTGCCGAGAAGCAGATCTGCTCCAAGAGCTTCGACCACTGTTTGCCTAAAAAGATTGCGCATCACAAATGGCATTTTGTTAGATGCCACCCATCTCATCAAAGACAGGCAAATGATCGATTAAAGCCATATGCTATAACACGACATGACATTATAGCTCATAAGTCGTCGGGTCCTTCATGCCTGCTAAATTAAATGCCTCAATTCTTTCCACGCAGGTGCCGCATTTGCCGCAATGCATTTCATGCCCTTTGTAGCACGACCATGTTTTCTCATAATCGACTCTCAAAGAGTTTCCCAGCTTGGCGATGCCAGCCTTGTCTAAATGAGCAAAGGGGCGCAGCAGCTCCACCCGAGCGTAGGTGCCTTCCAGCATAGCGGATGCCATGCCTCTCATGAAAGACTCACGACAGTCCGGGTAGATGGTATGATCACCGGCATGAGCGGCTATGACAAGGCCTTCGGCTCCACGGCTCTCAGCGATACCGCATGCGATGGCGAGCATGATACCGTTACGAAAGGGCACCACTGTCCGCTTCATGTTTTCATCCGCGTAATGACCATCAGGCACCTCACCTCCGCTCTGAAGCAAATCGGACGTGAATAGGCCGTTGATAAAATCGAGACTAATCACGTCATGCTGAATACGCAGTTGCTCGCAGTGCCACTTGGCGAAAGGCAGTTCTTTATGATTGTGCTTCGAGCCATAGTCGAAACTCAATGAGCCAACCACCTCGTGCTTATTACAAGCCCAATGCAGAGCCGTCACCGAGTCCATCCCGCCGGAGAGAAGCACAAGTGTCTTCATTGCGGCAGCCGCAGGGTTTCATCGAGATCGGGAAAACGGGCCTCGCAAGTGAGTTGAATTCCGCCGCGAGCGCCAAACTTTCCGCGAACAACTGCCTGCTTAGGCGCGCAAGCACTCACAAGATCATCAAGCACACGGTTCACAATCGCCTCATTGAAAGCCGCATGATTACGATAGCTGGCCAGATAGAACTTGAGCGACTTTGTCTCTACACAACGCTCTGCTGGTATATATAAAATTTCGAGGTAGGCAGAGTCAGGCTGTCCTGTGACAGGACAGATAGAACTGAATTCCGGTGCACTCAGATGAATACGATAGTTTCGTCCAGGCGTTCGATTCAGGAACGTTTCCAATGCCGCCTGATCTGGCGAAGTTGGCAGTCGGTGCTCAGAGCGACCAAGCAATTTGAGTTCATTTTCTGGGTTCATGACCATAAAGCATGCCGCTGACTAGGAAATTTGCAATCGACAGGCAGCTCTTTGACAGGCCAAAGCCACAAAAGATTTGATCAACGCCAAACATCATCATCCACACAAAATCGAACTAGATCCATATCGCTGTTAAGCGGCGAGATGGAGTCCTAATTCGGCTGCAACCTCACCTTTATCATTGAATTCGAGCTCTTTTTCAACGCGCAGATTATCCACGATATAGGTCTGCCGCTCAGGCGTGTTTTTACCCATGTAAAAAGTCAGAAACTCTTTCACACTTTTGTGCTCACTGGGAATTGGATTTCCTTGCTCATCCAAAGCGTGATCCCTGATGGTAACGGGTTCTAACCGCATTTGTGAGCCAATGAAATGCTTGAATTCATCTGGCGAAATTTCGCCAAGACCTTTGAAGCGGGTGATCTCGGCATTCTTACCACAGATGTGAATAGCGCGTTGACGCTCTTCGTCACTGTAACAGTAAAAGGTGTCCTTTTTGTTGCGCACGCGAAAAAGGGGTGTTTGCAGAATGTATAGATGTCCTTTGCGAACCAGTTCAGGAAAAAACTGCAAAAAGAAAGTGATCATGAGCAAGCGAATGTGCATACCATCAACATCGGCATCTGTGGCGAGCACAATGCGGTTGTAGCGTAGCTCTTCGAGGTCTTCTTCAATCTGCAGGGCATTGGCAAGAAGATAAAACTCTTCATTTTCATACACGATCTTGCGTGTTAGGCCAAAACAGTTCAGCGGCTTGCCTCGGAGAGAAAAAACAGCCTGCGTTTCGACATCACGACTTTTGGTGATGCTGCCGGATGCGGAATCACCTTCTGTGATGAAAAGCGTGCTTTCATCACGGCGCTTGTCTTTGGTATCAAAATGAATCCGGCAGTCTCGAAGCTTTTTATTGCAGACTTTAGCCTTACGAGCGTTTTCACGTGCCGCCTTTTGAATTCCGCTGATCTCCTTACGTTCTTTTTCGTTGGCGTTGATTTTCTCTTGGAGTGCCTTAGCCACGTCAGCATGCTTATGGAGAAAGTTATCGAGCTGAGAAACAACCGTATTCAGGATGTGCGTGCGCAAGTTGCGTCCCTCCGGCTCCATGTGCGTGCTGCCAAGCTTGGTCTTCGTTTGTGATTCGAAAATGGGCTCCTGAACCTTTACGCTCACCGCCGCAATGATACTGCCCCGCACATCCGCTGGGTCGTACTGTTTTTTAAAAAACTCGCGGCACTCATGGACGATGGCCTCACGGAAAGCAGCAATGTGCGTTCCACCCTGCGTGGTGTTCTGACCATTGACAAAGCTGTAATACTCCTCGCCGTATCCACTGCCGTGTGTGAATGCAATCTCAACGTCTTTACCGGCAATGTGGATGATCGGATACTGCGGCTGCTCGGTCAGCTTTGTTCGGATAAGGTCCATCAAGCCATCTTTTGACCTGAATTTCTCCTCACCTCCGGGATGACGCAAAACGAGTGTCAAACCTGGGTTAAGCCAAGAATAAAAACGCAGCATTTCACGCACAAAATCGATACGGAAGTGTGTGTCGTCGGCAAAAGATTCTGTATCCGCACGAAAACAGATGCGTGTGCCGTTGGACTCAGAACACGGCTTGGGCTTGCCCATGTCATATTTCACCAATCCTTGGCTGAACTCAATGCTGCGGGTCTGTCCATCGCGGATGGCTTGGATCTCAAAAAACTCACTCAACGCGTTTACGGCCTTGATACCAACACCGTTAAGACCAACAGAACGCTTGAAAGCCTCTGAATCGTATTTTGCACCCGTGTTGATCTGTGCGGCACATTCCATGAGCTTACCCAAGGGAATGCCACGCCCGTAATCACGCACCGTGACTGTTTGCGCGTCGTCAATCTCAATATCGATCGTGTTACCAAAGCCCATGACGTGCTCATCGATGCAGTTATCGACTACTTCTTTAAGCAAAACGTAAATACCATCCTCTGGCAGCGAACCGTCGCCAAGCTTGCCTATGTACATACCTGGACGAAGACGGATATGCTCACGCCAGTCGAGCGATTTGATGCTGTCTTCGGTGTAGTTGTGAGTTGGGGCGGCCATGGAAAGAACGGGATCGGGATAAAGAAGGATACTTTACCATGGAGATGACAGAAGCTGGCTACCGAGTCAAGCGCAGCAGCTGATTTGAATAACCCAGTGCACAGCTTGTGCAGATAGCTATACCGCTTACCTAGCGAGAGCAGCTTCGATCACTCTGCCATCCGCTTTTTTGAAGGGAATGCCAAGCAAATGTGCCATTGTAGGCGTGATGTCTACATTCTGTATTTTGTCAATCAACTTACCTTTAGCAATTCCAGCACCACTGATGACGCAGCAGCCATCGAGGTTTGGCATCAGGTGATCATGTCCATGAGCTCCTTTGGGTAAGTCGCTGGGAAGAATCACCTGAGTTTCAGCAAGCGAGTCGGCAAATGAGTAGCCATCAGCTGCAAGCATAATGAGATCCGGCTCGTGTGGATCAACGGCAGCAGTGACATGATGGAAACGAGAGCCAAAATTTTTTTCTTCAACGATTTCGCTAACCCCTTCAAGTTTTGCCAACTTAGGTGCGATTTCAGAAAGAATTCTTTCGCGATTCACCGCATCGAGCACGTATACAAAACAGGATCCTCCCTCTGCCATGGCAAAAACCTTTGAATCAAGCGCGAGACTCTTTCCAAGGAGACTTTTAACGTAGCCGTCCTTTTTGAGCGCAGCATTGGCATTGATGGATTTGCTGTAGTTAACAAAGCCATGATCCGTGGTGATGATAAAGGTGGTTTTGTCCAAGATTCTTGCTTCTTCGCAGGTGCGAATGAGATCCGCCACGCGATTGTCGCTGTCGTTGGCTGCCCAGTAAGCTTCCGGCACTTGGCGACCATGCGCATGCTCATAGGAATCAAGACTGACGAGGTGCAGCGCGAGGAAATTCGGTTTCTTCGTACGAATGATGTGCGTGGCAAGCTGAGTGTAAAGATAGTCTCTTTGTGCCTTGCCCGCATTGCCAAGCTTGCACCATTCCATCTGTTTTTCGATAGGAATCCCAAGCGCGCGAGCTTCTTCGAGAAGTTTGGGTGTGCTGTATTTTTCGAACAACTCCTGTTCAAAAACATCGGGCACAGTCCAATCCAGTGTCTTAGCGCCGCGTGAAGCAGGCCAAATAACAGCTGCGGTGGTAAGTCCGGCGGACTTTGCAGCATCATAAAGTGTCGGCACCCTAACGATCTCGTCTTTGTTGAAAATAGGGTCTGGTATAAGCGGCACTTTTTTTCGCTCTACGCGGTCATAATACTCATTGGCGAGCACCCCATGCTTTCCGGGATGCACTCCTGTGACGAGTGTAGTGTGATTGGTCCATGTCACGGTGGGGAACGAGGTCTCCATGCGCCTCACTCGAACGCCTTGGGCAGCGAGCGCCTTCACGGCTGGCATGTGACACTTGGGATCGTCAAAGTAATGGTGAGCCCAGCCGTCAATGCTAACAAGTATGACATGCTCCGAAGGCGGTTTGGCATGCAGTGCTAAAACAGCGGCTAACAGGGCGAATATGGTTGTGCGCATCATTTCCCCATACGTATAACCTATAGCTGCACTCACTTCTTTTTCTTTGGCTCTGCATTTTCTATCATGTCAGACTTCTCAAGCACAGGACTGGAGGGAAAATTTGGTTGTGCGGGCGGCATGGGTTTGGGGCCATCCCACAGGAAGTGCTCGAGGCGTATCTTGGTGGCGATCTGGCGTGCGTCATCAGCCCTCCCCCCCTTCACTTGAGCAATCTGTTCGGCAAGCTTGGCGGCAGCCTCCCACTGGTGAGCATCTTCGAGTAGCTCGATGCCAAAAAAGCCCGCTTTAGAAAACCACAG
Organism: Prosthecobacter sp.; assembly: GCA_017853885.1. Lineage (GTDB taxonomy): Bacteria > Verrucomicrobiota > Verrucomicrobiia > Verrucomicrobiales > Verrucomicrobiaceae > Prosthecobacter. The sequence continues at coordinate 81,512 of JAFMIR010000002.1, read as the reverse complement.
GTAATCCGTCGCATTGCTAGGCGGCTCGATATCAGCGACGCGCAGGGTGTCATAGCAAGCCTCCAAAGCCTCGGTATCGTTATTTGCTTCATGGAGAATAGTGGCGAGGGTGAAGCCAGCTCGAGCCTTCCACAAGAAGCTAAGTTTGCTACCCTGGTCCAAAAATCTGCGCAGAAGCTTAGCCGCTTCTTCGAGACGGCTGTGGTCTTTTTTACCTTGGAGAAGCAGCACTTCAGCTTTTTCACAGATCGTCAGGTTTTTCTTATCTTCATCGAGTGCCCCCATCGAAAGAATTTGATCAAGAGCTTTAAGAGCAGAAGGCAGATCAGCCTGCCGACGATAAGCCAGCGCCTGTTGACGAAGTGATGCCATGGCAAGTGGTCCCTTCTTCTTCGCAAGCCCACCCCAAATTTCCAGCGCACGCTCGCGTCCCTCCGCGCTCATCACGGACATGGCGGAGAGAGCTGCAAAGTAGAGCGCGGTATCTGCGTGCGGAGAATGCGCGTGCTCTTTAGCCACGATCTCAAAACTTGTGCGGGCGCTGGCAAAGTCCTCGAGCTGAAAGTGCGCTCCCGCTTCTTTCATGAGCACTTCAGATAAAAGTGGGCTTTGGGGCCAAGCTTTAGCAAAAGCCTCACATTCCGCTATCAAGCCTTTTGAATCGCCACTGATTTCCCGCATCCATAGGCGTGTATGAGCCATAAGCTGCCCTATTTTGTCCCTTGCCGTCGAATTCCCATCGGGCAATCGTATCTCACTGAACTGCCTTTTTGCCTCATCGATCAGAGGTGGATTGCTCAGAAGAAGCAACTGCACAAGAGCCATGCGAGCTTCGTTGACACGAGGATGAGACGGACGCGTGGAAATAAAATGACGCAGCTCTTCATCCGCATCATCTGACTGCCGTGACGCGGCTTCGAGAGCTTTGTTGAGATGCAAATCAGCTGCTGCATCGCCTGAAGAATCCTGATTACCACCCGCAGCCTCCAGTTGAGCCAGCAGTCCCAAGTAAAGCACCAGTTCTCCTCCTTTAAGCGCCGAAACAGCGGCATTGAAGAGGGAGCGCCGACGCTCTGGTAGACTCGTAGCCACATTGGCAGCGGCCTGAAAAGACTCCTCAGCCGCCAAGAACTCGGCATGACGAAATTGGATGCCACCAGCCAGAAAATCTACCAGGGTGCAGCCCTGTTCACCACTGAAGCTTGAACGCCACTGTTCGACTAGCTGCATCACACGGACCTCCACTCCGAGATCAGAATAGATCTGCATCGCCATTTGTAGCGCATTGCTGAGCCGTGGATGCGCTGGGTGTAGCCGGATAAAGCCTTCCAGCAAGCCTGCCGCTTCTAGCGGTCGCTTGCTGGCATGCAACCACTGCGCAATAATCAGCTCAGCGTGACCGCGAAACTCTGATATTACATCCAGATGCAATTCGGAGGGCTGCGGCACCTGTTGCCCCTGGCTGCCTTGACCAGCCCAACGCAACACGGCTTTTGGCATGTCCCGCGGTTCAGGCAAAGCGGACCAAGTGCGATGAAGCAGGACAAAAGCTTGCTCCCACCAATCGCTATGCACACTCATATCCAGCATCTTAATCAAATGCTCCAAGGCTTTTTGCGGTTGACCTTCTCGCAACCAAACCTCCGCAAGTGAGATTGAGGCCGCGTCTTGCGCACCAGCTCCGCCGTTAGAAAGAGCCATAACCCTCTCAAGCGTGCTCCTAGCCTGGGACAGATCATTTATAGACATCAAGCACCGGGCTCGGATCAGGCCAACTGTGACATCCGTTGGATCATGCAACAAGTCGAGCCTCTGCAAAGCGCTCCCAGCCCTGCCATTGGTGAGTTCGATTTCGGCCATCAACAAAATCGCATGACGACGTAGCGCTTCATCCGATTCCGACAGCAAGGAATTAACCTCTTGATATGCAGCCTCGTTTTCGCCCATTGAAAAAAGAATCTGTCCTAGGAGCAACCGGGCTCGGGGCTGCAAGTTTGTTGACCCGGCAGTCAATTCCTCGCGCGCCTCAGCCAACTTATGATCCAAAGCCAGAGCTTGAGCCCTCCAAAAACTTTCTTGCTCAAGATCATATGAGTCAGCTAAAGCAAGCGCTTGCGCTGGCTTTCCAGAACGCACCCAGGATTCCGCAGCAAAGGTCGCCAATGTTTTGACCTCGGCATCCGTCCAAGCCATATTTTGCAATAACCTACCTGCCTTAACAGCTGCCACCTCGGGCAAACCATCAGCCAAGGCATTCTTAGCCCGCAAATACATTTCGGAATCTTCCAAGCCTGCGGCAAGTATCCAAGCGGGCAAATATCCTACAAGAACAAGAGTCAGAGAACGACAGAGCATGATTTCTTAAACTTACTCCAAAGCCCTTTGGTTCGCCAGCTTTGGCGTCAAAAAAAGCCTTCCTGACCACAAACTGCGGTCAAAATGCATTCTTAGGAAATCAACTCAGGAATTGCTCGACCATTCTCAACAATGTGTACAGGACGACCATTAAGGTCATTAATTGTAACCTTCGTGTAATCGATGCCCAAGTGGTGATAGAGAGTTGCGAGAAAATCGCTAGCATTGCAAGGACGTTCAACAACGTCTTCCCCACGCTTATCAGAGGCACCGATGACACCGCCGGTCTGGATGCCACCACCAGCCCACACATTCGTGAAAGCACGTGGCCAATGATCGCGGCCAGGCTGCAGCGTTCCTGCAGGGGCGCTTGCATCACCGGCACCGGTGCTGCGGTCAAAGCTGATCTTGGGTGTGCGGCCAAACTCGCCGGTAACTACCACGAGGACGCGTTTGTCAAGACCGCGGGCATAAACGTCCTCAATGAGCGCCGAAACGGCACGATCATAGGTCGGCATGCGGAAGCGCAGCGCCTCAAACTGATGCTGGTTCACCGCGTGGTCATCCCAGTTATTTACCCGCCCGCACAACGGGCCACTAAGGCTGCTGGTAATGATTTCGACACCAGCCTCAACGAGACGGCGCGCAAGTAAGAGCTGCTGACCCCAGCGATTGCGTCCATAGCGATCCCTTGTGGCAGCATCTTCCTTGTTTAAATCGAAGGCATCACGCGTTTGCGGGTTGGTGAGAAGCGTTGCCGCCTGAGCTTCAAAATCATCCAGAGCGCCGAGCTCACCCTCGCGGTCAAAGGCACGCTCCATCTTATCGAGACTGCGACGAAGAGCGACACGATCGCTGAGTCGGCGCGTTTCCGCATCGTCAGCTAGGCCGATGTTTGGCACCTGAAACGTAGGGCGATTCGGGTCGTCGCTTACTGCAAAAGGGGCATAGGCATCGCCAAGATACGCCGGGCTAGAATACTCTGGAGAGGCAGGCGGAACACCGATGTAATTTGGCAAAGCATTGGAGCGCCCCCCCTCCTTCGAGCGCAGGTAGTGCGCTACAGACATCCAATCGGGCAATCTCGGCTTGGGTTTGTCTCGTGTGTCAGAGTCACCTGAGAACATCTGCATGGTGCCAGCAGGATGCCCTCCGGCACTTTGATGCATCGATCGTACGAGAGTGAACTTGTCTGCAATCTTCGCATTCATTGGCAGCAGCTCACTGAGGATCGTGCCTGGAACCTTTGTGCTAATCGTCTTGAATGGACCACGATACTCGCTGCCAGCATCCGGCTTTGGATCATAGGTGTCTACATGAGACTGGCCCCCCGGTAGCCAGACCATGATGATGGATTTGCGCTCCGACTTCGGCTTGGCGGCATTCTCCGCACGAAGTTTCAGCAAGGATGGCCAACTCAATGTGGCCATTCCGGTCAAACCGAATTGCATGAAGCCGCGGCGTGACACTGGACCGGCACAACGCACGAAAGAAGGAGGCTGGAGGATGGAAGACATGTAACTTTAATACTTACGGCTCATGCAAACCACCTCTTGCCACGATCATACACCGCTAAAAGCGATGCCTGTCACTGGTCTGAGCGGTTCGTCGAGCGGCAGATTGATGTGCAAAGGCATGCGGGCCGTCCAAGGAGCATCTTCTGCAAGCACTTCGGCATACACTCCAAACAACCCTTCCTGCTCAATGGCCTGAGGCGCGCCGCTTCGACGATACCTTGCCGGTCGGTCCGCTGTCACGACAATCAGAGGCCGTCCCTGGTAATAGGCTTCAATGACCGATGGCAAAAGCTCTGCTGCAGCGGTGCCACTCGTCGTCACAACGGCCACCGGCCGACCATCCACAAGGGCGCGACCCAGAGCAAAAAAACCGGCGCAGCGTTCCTCAAAAAAGTGCCACAAGCGAATACCCGTGCTCGATGTCAACGCCGCAACGAGCGGAGCATTGCGAGCACCGGCGGCGACGCAGACCTCGCGCACACCCAGACGATCTAAGCGGTGCAACAGTCGAGTGATGTCCTCCTGCTGTTTCATGACTGCAATCCCAAAAGACGGAGCACAGCCTCTCGTTTGAGGCGCAGTTCACGCCACTCGTGGTCGAAAGCGCTTCCACCAACAATACCACATCCAGAGGGTAGGCTCACATGTTTGCCATCAAATGCCACACCGCGAATGGCCACCACAACGTGGGTTGTCTCGCCACCGGGTTCAATGAAGCCAAATGGAGCACCGAAGAACGATGGAACCTTCAATTGACGGCGGTACTCACACAAGCGATCGAGCGTGGACTCATCGCGTGGCAGGCATCCGACGGCAGGCGTGGGATGCAGAAAGGGGACAAGCAGTGCCGCATCGGCTTTCTGGAATAGTTTCACTGTGATGCGGCTTTGAAAGTGCGTTAGCCCATAGGTTCGGCAGAGCTCGCGCCCCTCACGCCTTACGGCACCCACCTGAGAAAGCCTGTCCGTGAGGTAACGCACAACAATCTCATGCTCCTCGATTTCCTTCACATCGTTTTCAAAGTTCTCCACGCTGCTCCCGGGCTTTGCCGTTCCTGCCAAAGCCATTGTCTCCAACTCATCACCAAAGGTGCGGAAGAGCAATTCAGGTGTCGCACCCAGGAAACCGGCCCCATCACGCAGATGCGCGTAGGCCCAAGTGTTCGACGGCGCGTCTAGAATGCGCTCAATCAGTTTCAACGGACTGCCTGATGCCAACGTGCCCACCTCGGTGAGCACCGGCACCATCTTCTCGATGCGCTGGGAGAGAACCTCACGTCGAATCCGGCGGAAAGCCATTTTGAACCATTCCGTTGCCGGTTTGGCCCACCTGATTACCGGCAGCTGCGCGCCGTTTACATGAAGAAGGGTGGCATGGTTTTCAAGTGTGAGGGCGTGCAGACGAGCAGGCTGTTTCCACGGAAGCCGGTCGGTCAGCTCAAAGTCGTTGATGTAAAAGGCTCCACCTGAGGAAGGAGCGGCAGATAGAGACGTGAAGGGTCCCTCACCAAGCCACGCACTTCCATCTGGAAGCCGGATCAATGCAAAATCGGTCATGATTCAGGACTCATCGTGGCAAGACGATACGATGAAGCAAGCTTGACGAGCTTTTTGGTCTTTCACGCCTTTTGAAACTCCTGAACAAAAGCGAAGCTCTCACGAGGCTGCTGCGCTCACATGGGTCAAAAAGGGCTCCCAGTCCTGAACCTTGTGTGTATTGCGGATCAAATGTGTCACCGGCAACTCCGGCGGCGCCGAGGGACGCCGAAGCAGCTTCAACCCCGCCTCCTCAGGCAATTTGTTCCCCTTACGACTATTGATACGACGGTCGGCCAAAACACAGTTTTCCCAGTTGGTGCCGCCACCGCGAGAGAGAGGCACCACATGATCGATATTGCCCTCGTGCGGCCGGAGCTTGCGCCCAGTGTATTGGCAGACACCGCCATCCCGCTCCCATATTGCCTTGGCGCAAAATTGGGGGCGTCGCTTCGGCACCTTATCATAGCGAGCCAGCACTAACACGGAAGGCACACGTACCGGGCCGCTAACCGTGCCAATGGAGGAATCACCTTCCCTAACGGGCAACTTCAACCATTCTTCCCAAGTCACCGGTCTCATGTCCCCACCCGCTTGGATGTCAAGCGCAGTGGCATTTCCTGCGGCAATCATGCCAAAGGATTCAAGAGGGGTTTTCACATCAATGGCCTGCCAATGCCGGTTCAGGACCAACACGTTGGTTTTCGTCAACACTTCGTTCATGCGCTCTGCTCCAAGGTGGAATTTCAGCGCGGAAAGGCATGCGTTAGCGTGCATTTCTCAGCGTTGGACAGTTATGCTGGCGAGTCTTTGCGTTTTGCCAAGTGGCAAAATGTTCGTATCCCCCCATGCTCAGATGGGTCTTAGCCTCGGGCGCTCGTTCGGAGTCTGGCAGACAGGACAGACCGTGACGGATCGCTTGTCTTTTGAGTCCCTCTGGTAGGCGGCGGAACACATTCGGCACTGCACCGCAACCCGACGTCGGTGCGTCTCCCGGCGTCGCTCGCGAATGTAGGTCCAAAACCACAGCAAACACACCACCGTAATGCCAAAGGCCACGAAAAGGAAAATCAGGGAGCCCAGCTGGATGGGAATCATGAGTTGATCAAACGACGTGGAAAAGGCAGGCTCGTCAAGCTTATTTACCCAACTCGCTCAGATAGCGAATCAGATGGGCTAACTGGTGCTCATTGAGTGTGGCGGTGAGTCCATCTGGCATCAGAGTACCGCCGGTTTGGATCTTGGCTGTGTCGATTTTAGGAATGGATTTCACTGTGCCTGCCATGTCTCGGAGACCAATGGCATCGGCAGTTTCGGTCTGTTTGAAGCCAGTAATGACGCTGCCGTCCTTCAGCGTGACAGTGGCAGCCTCAAAGTTCTCTTTGACGTTCAGCGCGGGCCACACGACCTCTGTGACGATCATGTCGATGGGCAAGCCGCGAGCGATAGCGCTCAAGTCGGGGCCGATCTTGCTTTTCGTGGACCCGGGCATGTGGCAGGCGATGCAGCCAGCAGCTTCATAAATTTTTTTACCCTCGGCGGCATTTCCTATAGTAGTCGCAGCCTTCACGATGTTGGTGATGTATTCTTTGGTGTAAGCTGGCAGTGCGGAATTGATGCCCGCGAGTTTCATGAGCAGCGGCGAGAGCTTCGCGTCGTTCTTGCCGAGGCTATTGAGTGTCTGTAGCACCTTTTTCGCCTGCGTGGCATCCATGCAGTCTTTCTTTTGAAGCGCACGCATCAAAGCGGCATGACCTTCAGCGCGTGAAACGAGCGCGGAAATAATCGAAGTATCCTTAAGTGCTAGAGCGGCCACTTCATCCGCCTTCAGGCTAATGAGTGCATCGAGTGCCTGCGGCATTTTTTGCTCTAAAGCGAGCTTTCGGATGCTTTCAGTAAATGCGCCGATCTTCCACGCACCTGCAAGCCTTATGCCCTGAGCTCGCAACTCCGGATTCTGCGCCTCAAAAAGAGGCAAGAGCAGCTTTTCGGCATTATCCGGCCTCTCGGCTTTGAGCGCGGCCAGAACAGCGGCGTTTTGACCGGAACGTTCAAAGATGAAGGCCACATCCGCTCTGCCCGCAGTTCCCGCAAGAGCCTTGAGCCACTTTGTCTGACGTTCAGGATTACCTTCATACTTCGCGATCTGCTCACGCATGATGGCAGCAGCCTTAGCATTGGGATTCGGTGCGTAGGCGATGGCTGCACCACTAAGGCCCTTCAAATCGTTCGGGTTGTTCTCGACCCACCCGTTTTGCAACGCAAAGATGAGGTGCTCATCCTTATCGAAGGCAGGTTTCGACGACCAAAGCGGATTCAACACATGCAACGTCTTGGTTAGGGCGTGAAGATGGTAGCCGTTGAACTCACGATCCAGCGCCCTCGCCGCCACGGCCGCGGCCTTTACATCATGCACATAACTCGCCGCCACGATGGCTTCGAGACGCACCAGAGCATCTTCATCAGCCATTTGAGCCTCCAGCAGGCTCAAGGCATCTGGTAGACGGCCATCTCGTGCCCATGTGCTCAGAGTGCGTGTGGCGTAGGCACGAATGCGAGCATCCGAACTGCGCAACAGCGTCTTCAAAAGCTCAGGACGAGGAGCCTCATGCGCTTCGTAAAGCGATAGCGCCTGTAACTTGCGGTGGTCATTCTGCTTCGGAGCCCATGTCTCCAACGCAGCAAGCACCTCCTTGCTGTCTCGCTCAATGAGCAGACGTTTGGCCTGATACCATGCCCAGCGTTCCTTCGAGTCTACGTGCTCCAGCAGTTGTTCGACGCTCGCCTTGGCCAACTTGGCCGGCTTGACCACTTGAGAGTCTTTCCAAGTCACCCGCCATACACGTCCATGCTCCTTGTCACGATCTGGATGCCGATAGCTCGCCTGATAGTGACCGATGATTGGGTTATACCAATCTGCGACGTAGATCGCGCCATCGGGACCCATGCGCACTTCGACCGGACGAAAGACGTTGTTCTTCGTCTCGATGATGTTGGGCAGACGTGTGGTGCTGAACATGCCGTTCTCAAATTTCAGCTCGTGCCATTCGAGAAGGTTCGCGTAATAGCCGCCGATGACGATGCGGCCCTGCATCTCCTTGGGAAACATGCTGCTATGCAGAAGCTCTTGGCCGACTTGCTTGATCGGAGCGAGGCACACATTCATCGCCTGCGCATTCACCGCGAGATTGGAGCGCACCATGCCCGGCGTGGTGAACCAACTGCCGATGTTTGCACCGCTCTTGTGAAAAGCCTGACCGTATTCCGTTGTTGTCACACCCCAGCAGTTTGCCCCGGCGGAGGACCATTGGAAAAACGGATCGAGATGACCTGTACGTGGCCGCCAACGCCAAACGCCAGCGCGATTCAGCGTCTCAACTCCATACGGCGTCTCGACGCGCGAGTAAATGTGGTGTCCTTGGGTAAACCACAGCTCACCGCCGAAGCCCCAATTGATACAGTTGATCATCTGATGTGAGTCCGCCGTACCAAAGCCACCGAGCACAATACGCTTCGTGTCCGCCTTGTCATCACCATCGGTGTCCTTAAAGTGAAGCAACTCGGTACCCTGCGCCACATAAAGGCCTCCATCGCCGAGCTCAAGTCCGCTGGGCATGAACAAACCTTCGACGAACCTGTGAAATTTGTCCGCTCGGCCATCTCCATTCGTGTCTTCGCAGACGAGCACGTAGTCGTTGGCTTTTTCGCCTGGCTTGATCTGTGGATAACTCACCGCACAAGCCACCCACAAACGCCCGTGCTCATCCCAACGCATCTGGATAGGCTTGACAATGCCGTCGGCCTCGCTGGCGAAGAGATTAACCGCAAAGCCATCCATGATTTCGAACGATGCCAATTCCTCTTGCGGCGATTGTGGCTTAGCCTTCGGCGGTTCAACTGGGATCGACGAACGTACACCAACTGGCGTCACAGGCCTGCCCTCGATTGCCGCCCAAATGTTTTTCTCCGCCTGGTCGAGCAGTGGAAGGAAATCATCCATCTCCTGCAGGAAGATTCGCTTGGAAGAATCTTTCCAATCCCGCGAATAAGGCACATTGGTTCGATCTCCCATTAGAAACGACCAGTTCATCGGCCGCCAGTAGTCAAACCACAGGCGCTCGAATTCGAGAACTTGGGCTCGAACAGCTTCATTGAAGCGCGGTGTAAGTCCAAGCGCTTTGACGAGATGCTCCGCCATCGAACGATGACCTTTCTCCGTAAGCTCGTGTCCAATATGCCCGACTTGCTGAGCGGCTCCGACGAACCACAAACCCTTTTTTAAAGCAAGCTTCCGAATAGCCTCTGAATAGTCTCCGAGAGCCCCACTCCGATCAAACGGCCCTGGAGCCACCAGCACCACCCGCCTACCCTCATCCGCAAACTCGGAGATAAGTTTCTCATATGCCTCAATAAACTGCGGTAGCTTCTCGACACCATTTAGCGACTCCATTTGACCAAACTGCGCTATCACCACTGTCGCACCGACTTCTTTGAGTTGCTGCCGCCAGTCACGCTGCTGCCGCCAGCTATCAGCACCTGATTCGACACTGATTCGTTTCTCAGCACTAGCGCGCTTGGGCTCGAGGTGTTGATAACTGCTACCGCCATCGCGCCACTGTTCGAAGACGGTGTCCCCTTCCCAGCCGAAGTTACGCACTTTGATTCTCAGCTCTGGCTTTGATGCGATGAGGCTGGTTTGCAGGTAGCCGTTGAAGCGCGTGCGCTCGATATTCGAGCCACCAGTGAGTGCAATGACATCCTCCGATCTGAGTTGGAAATCTTGAGCTTGGGCGAGAGTCGCGAGGACGAGAAAGGCGAGCGAGCGCATGGGATGGGCTGATTACTTTTTGGTGGGCAGTTCCTCGATCATGAGGTCTTTATAACGCACGATAGAGGTGGCGTTGCCATGGATCTGAACAGCGATGATACCCGAGGAGGCAATCCCAGGATCCGCCTCGGTGTAATCGACTGTCTGCAAGCCGTTGAGCCAGATCTGAATATGGTTGCCCTCCGCACGGATGCGGTAGTCATTCCACTCACCCAGTGGCTTTTGTACCTTCGCGAGCAGCTCAGGTGAGGGTTGTGCGAGCATCTTTTTCCGGCGGCTTTCGTCATACAACGCCCCATCGTAGCCTTTGCCAAGATCCGCCTGATAGCCAGAAACCTCATGATGATTCGGGATGCGCTCGGTGCGGAACTGCACTCCACCATTCACAAAGCCCTCTGTGCCTTCCAGCTTCCACTTCAGTGACAACTCGAAGTCACCATACTTCCTTGTAGTGGCAAGAAAGTTGTTATTCTCCTGTTTTTTGTCCAGTGAACCCGCCACAAGTGCTCCCTGCTCAATGCGCCAGACGGCTCCAATATCCCCTTCCCACCCCTCGAATGTTTTGCCATCAAAAAGCGGCGCAGGATCGGCATGAACCATGGAAACGACGAGAAATGTGGTAAAAAAGATTTTCATAGAAGGTGAACTGTTTCGATAAACGCTAACCAATCATAGATTTTTGGTAGTTTCATTGAAAAAGCGGGTGGGTGTTTCATGTCTCAGAGGTAGACAGAAGCGAGCAAAAGCAAAAGGTGGGAATCGAAAACGTAAATGAGGCTGTCATGCAAACCAAGCTACGTTTGCAATTCGACACCACCGATGAAAACGCTTCGCACCTCAAGTTTGCGGCTCAAAAGCACTACATCGGCGTTTTTCCCTGCTTCAAGGCTTCCTGTGCGCTTCGCAATGCCTGTGAGCTCAGCGGGCGTGAGGCTGGCCATGCGCACGACCTCCGGCAGCGTTGCGGAGGTATCACGTTTCATCTGCCGCATCATGTGATCCATGCCTACGATGCTGCTGGCGAGGCTCGTGCGCCCCTGAGACCAGCCCACACGACCATCGCTCTCGAACCACGAGCCATCCGCCACCGCGCCAAAGCGATAATTCCCCGGTGGCAGGTCTAGTGCCCGGTTAGCATCTGTCACGAGGCAGAGCTTGCGCGGACCTTTGAGCCGAAAGGCGAAGTCAAGTAGCTCCGGCGCGAGATGGCAGCCATCCGCGATCACTTCCGTGCTCATGTCCGCCGTTCCGAGCACGAATTCCAGCATGCTACCGCGCATCGGCACACCAAGCCGTGAGCGCACAGATGCCACATTGCTCATCGCGCACCAAAAGTGATCCACGTGCCGCATTCCGGCCTTGAACGCAGCCACCATCTCTGGCCAGCTGGCATTTGAATGACCACAGGTGATTAGGCAGCGCCTTTTCTTCGCCTCATGATAAAACTCGATCGCTCCCGGCAGTTCTGCTGCGCATGTGGCGATGCGCACAAGCCCGCTTTCAAAGTAAGCACGATACTCCGCTGCGACCGGCTGCCGCCGGCCCGACACCGAATGACAGCCCACCTTGTCCTCCGCAAAGAAAGGTCCGTAAAGATGAACCCCCTCAATCCGTGCGCCGTTCATCAAGCACTTCTCACTTTTCACTGTCTTGACCGCATCCAGCATCGCGTGAATTTGCTCCGGCGAGCCCGTCGTGGTCGTTGGAAAAATCGTCGTTGTCCCATGTCGTGCATGCGCCCGGCACGCCACGCGGACCGCCTCGCTCGTCCCATCCATGAAATCAGCGCCGTCACCGCCATGAACATGCATGTCGATAAAGCCTGGCGCTAGATAGCCACCGCTACCGTCGATCACTTCGAACTCACGCGCCATCTTCGGTCTCTTCTTCGAAACCGATACGATCTTACCCTTTTCGCAGAGGACCCATGCCTCATCTACGAGGCAATCTGGCAAAATAGCGGTGAGATTTCGGAAAAGAAGAGGCTTCATACAGAATTCAAGCGAGCGAACGCCCTTTTGTCCATTGGGTCTAGGCGCCAATAGCGACAAGACAAGAATTGGGAGCGATCTTTTTCGCCTATGCCTCAGACCATTCATTTCTTTCCTTGGCATCTAACCCATCCGGGCGCAGGAGAAGAGCCATGTCCCATCCCTTTCTCCAACTCGGCGTCTCCCACGATCTGATCCGTGGGCTAGAAGATCTCGGCATCGTCACGCCGACTCCGGTGCAAGAGCAAGTCATACCGTTTTTGATCCAAAACAGCAACGATCTCATCGCGCAGGCACAAACGGGCACGGGCAAAACCGCCGCCTTCGGTCTGCCGCTTCTCATGAAGATCGATTCGACGAACCGCGACATCCAGGCTCTCGTGCTGTCTCCTACTCGCGAGCTAGCTAAACAGATCGGCAAGCAGCTCTTCCGCTACACAAAATACAGCGGTAAAAAAAATTTTATCGAGGTGGCCTGCGGCGGCGACAAGATCGATCTGCAGATCGAACGCCTACGCCGGCCGACTCAAATCCTTGTCGCCACGCCGGGACGTCTAACTGAGCTGCTCGAAAAAGATGCCCTAACACTTGAATTCGTACGCTACGCCGTGCTCGACGAGGCAGACGAGATGCTGAGCATGGGGTTTAAGAAGCACATCGTCGAAATCTTGAAGATTGCCGCCATGCGCCGTAGCACCTGGCTCTTCTCCGCCACCTTTCCTGATGTCGTAGGCGACCTGATCAAAGGCTGCATGTCCCCCAGTGCGCAACGCATTCAGATCGACTCCGAGCAGGTGGTGAACCGTGACATCGACCACCGCTACTCGCTATGCCCCCGCGCGGAAAAAACCGGCTTCATCGTGAACTTCCTCAAACGCCGCCACGAGGAACGAGGCCTCATTTTCTGCCGCACCAAATACGGCGCCATCCGCCTCGGCGAGGAACTCCGCGAGGCCGGCATCCACGTTGAGGTCCTTCAAGGCGACCTCGCCCAGCGCGATCGCGACAAGGTCATGCGGGCCTTCAAAAAAGAGCGAGTGCCTTTCCTCATAGCGACCGACGTTGCCGCGCGCGGCATCGACGTCGCCGGCCTGAGCTTTGTGCTGCATCATCAGCTCCCCGACCAGCTCGAATACTACACCCACCGCAGCGGCCGCACCGCCCGCGCCGGCAACAAGGGCATGTCCCTAGCCTTGATCGAACCTCAGGAGAAGCCCCAGCTCAACGCGCTTGCTCAAAAACTCCGCGTCGAGTTCAAAGAGTGGCGGCGGTAAGTAGCATGGGCTTTCTAGCCTGTGCTTCTTCTAGTCTCTTATGAGCACAGGCTAGAAAACCTATGCTACTGCTTACTTCTTCGGCGCGGTCGCCTTAAACTTCTCCATTAGCGGTTGGAGCTTCTTTTGCAGCACCTGGTATTCCACGCTCTTTTTGTCATGTTTGTTCCGCTCAGCGGCGATGGTTTTGATTTCATCCGCCAGCGCACGACGCTCATTCGTGGATGAATCCACTTGAATCTCCACATCATCCCAATCGTCTGTGCGGAAGACGGAGGCAGGCAAACCGTCGCTGTTCATGAGGTTCGCGCCTTCGGGATTCGCAGCCCAGGCATAGCGAACGGCCATAGGTTGCTTTACCTCAGCGCTGCTCACAAGCACGGCGTCCTTGCCGTCGATCTTCGCGTCGGCCCAGTTCCACTTCTTGTCGCCTCCAGCGATCTCGAAACGCTTCAACGCGCCGCCATCGCGTGATTTGAGGCCATCACCGGCCTGATCGAAGGTCACACGGATCGCACCACCCTTTACCTCGCTCGATTTGAAGAGCGGCCCGGAATAGATCAGCTCTTTGCCGTAATCCTTCGCCAACGCCCAGCGTGCGAGACGCTCGCCGGGGTCTTTTTTGTTCTTCGGATGGATGTCATTCGCTTCGCCGACATCGTTCGTGATCGCCATGCCGGTCTTGGGCGTCGTCGCGAGCACGCGACGCATGCGATCTTGGCAAAGCGCCCACGCATCCGGCGTGCCCGGCTCCGTCGATGGCGCTCGGAAACTTGCGAGCTGCACGTAGTAAAAGGAAAAATCATCACCCCAACGCTTGCGCCAGTCGTTGATCATCAATGGCAGCGTTTGGTCGTATGGCACCGCGCCGGGCTTTGCATTGCCTTCACCCTGATACCAAATCGCCCCGCGCATGGTGTAACCGACAAACGGGTGAATCATTGAAGCATAAAGCACACCCGGCTTGCCCTCGGTAAGCAGCGGGCGTTTCGGCGCATCCGGCTTCTTGGGTAGCCGCTTGCGATTGCCAACCGTTTTACCTTTCGCAGCAGCCGTCTCAGCCTTCCACTGTTCCATTTTTATCCTGTATGCCGCATCCGCCTTGGCCTGATCAAAGCCAGCTTCTTCCTTTAACATCTGATCGACGAGTGCCTTCGTTCCCGGCAGCGTATTTAGCGCCTCACGACTCGTGAATGTCTCCACAGGCTTGCCACCCCACGCGGATTTGATCACACCGACGGGCACACCAAGCTCCAAATGTAGCTTTCGCGCAAAAAAGAACGCCACTGCCGAATAATCCGCCACCGTCTCCGGCATCGCTGACAACCATGCACCGGTGATATCATCCTGATTCTGATCCGCGGTCACCAGCGGCGCGTTGAACATGCGTAGCGCCGGATGATTCGACTCTGCGATGAGCCGGGCATACTCCGGCGAACGGTTCATCGTGTAAAACATATTCGATTGCCCTGACGCGAACCAAACCTCACCAACCAAAACATCCTGAATTTCGATCTTGTCCGCGCTCGTCGAGATCGTCAATACAGCGCCCTTTGCATCCGCCGCACCCGTCTCAATGTAAGCACGCCACCTGCCGTCCGCTGCTGCTTTAGCTGTCGACGACTTTCCTTTGAAGGAAACCATAACCTCCACGCTCGCATCCGCCTTACCCCAAATCGCTGCGGCACGTTCACGCTGCAGAATCATGTGATCCGAGAAGAAGTGCGGCACTGTCAACTCCGCGAACAGGAAGCCGGGAGTAAGACAAATAAGGAAAACAATACATCTCATAGCAGGATGGATTAAAATGTGAAGATTCCTGAAACGCCCATCATTCATTAAGCCCTTCCCACAACTTGATCGAATCAATCTGGCAGGTGCCAAAGTCGATGGCTTTGAAGTCGATCTGTGCGTGACCGGTCATATCGATGTTCTTGCTTTCGAAAAGGTGCTTTACGCCATCTATTTGAAGAAGAATGGCACCCTTCTTGAGCTCGATGGTGACATCATGCCATTGGTTGAGCGCAAAGATCGGGGCTTCGACGGCGATTTTCTCCACATCCTTCTTGATCGTCAGCGTGGTGACCTTTTCGCCAAAGCTGATGGTGTGGATGTGATGGCCAAGATCTAGGAGCGGGAATCCTTTTTGATGAGCTTTGGCGTCATAGCGCACACGCATGGCACAAACAAAGTTCTCCGGCACTTTTTTGAGCCAGATGACCGGCTTCAGACCCGCATGCGAGGGATCGTTACTTACCTTTTTCATAGACTGATACTCTTTCGACGACTGGCTGCCGTTTAACATGCCGTCTCTAGCAACCCATGTGGTTTTTTGCCGAACCTCCCAAAATTCGTCATTGATGGTTTCGGCATCAAAAGTGTCTTCATAAACGAGTTTGAGGCTTTTGAAGAGCTCCGATTGATAACCGGCATTGGCAGCGTGTATCAAAGAAGATAGCGAAAGCCATGAGGCTGCGAGCAAGACAGGAAATTTCATGCGCTGCTCTAACGATGAAGATCGAGCCAATTTTCACGGTTATTGAATTTAGATTCATCCCTCAATCCCTAGGACGAACGAGATCCTTTCCAGACATGCCCTCTAGGCTGTTTCTCAGATGAAGCGACGCACACGCTCGCTCACATCAGCCTCCAAGCGACGGACAAAAGCGGTGGAGAACTGTTCGATGTCCAATTGATCATCCTCGACCAACGGTGAGAGATCCATGGCAAAGTTTAGCAGGGTCGCCTTGTCCGTTGTGTGGGAGTCGAAGTAGGTGGCGTTAGCATGGCGCAGGCCCTCCTCAGCCAAGTCGTAGCGCTTGCCGCCCGCGATTTGGCTGTCAAAAACCCCCAGCAGAGGGCGCAGCAGATGCGGATGCTTGTCCACACTCATCATCACCTTGTCGTCGGTCATCAGCCAGTCCAGCTTCCGCCAAACTTCGCAGCCATAGACTTTCTTCGGACGCATCTTGTGCGGCATGGAGCGAATGGCCTCGATGCAACGCACTAGGGTGGCCACGTGCGTGTCATGACGATCACAGGGATTATGCAGATACAAAAACTCCGGCTGAGCATGCTCCAAGATGTATTTCAGGTCGGTAACACACGGTTCAAAGCCCGGCTTTTTCACGTCATCACTAGGGTAGCCCAGTTGGATCTGAATGCTGTACTCACCCACGAACGCCGCCTTGCGTTGCTCATGCAGGCGTACCTTCTGCATCTCCTCGTCTGTGTAATTCGCATAGGCCCCTTTGCGTGGGCTACCCGCTCCATCAGTGACCACCACACCGCCAAACCACTTGTCCTTCTCATGGAAACACTCTGTGATGCCGTGATAAGCTGCAATCTCCAAGTCGTCTTGATGGGAAACGATACCCAGATGCGTCACACGCCGCAGCGCGGCGATAGGATCGGTGTTGTCGGGGATGAAAATGTCGTGCTTGGGGTGGCGAAATTGCATGGTGGGTTGGGGGTATGATCATGATGGCACGCTCCCCCCAAAATCCAGCATTCGTTTCAGAAGATTCGCCTACCCCTACACGCATGCCTTCTCAACGGCCCAAACGACATTCACCCAGTCTAACGACAGCCTGAATCCACCTTTAGAACAGCCTTCATGAAGCACTAACTTCTCATCATTTCCTTGATCTCCTTTGTCGCAATGCCGATGGGTCGGTCGAGAGGCACACCACTGCAACTGAGCAAAGTGCTGAGCAGATCCCCTTGATTGCCTTTCACGCTGTCAATAAATCGACCGGTCTGAAGACTTCCACCACCCTTGCCTGCGATGATGAAGGGTAGATTTTCGCGTGTGTGCTTGTTGCCGTCTTCGAGGCCACTCCCCCACATCATGATGCAGTTATCGAGGAGCGTGCCATCACCCTCACGTAGCGAGGCCATTTTTTTCACCATGTAGGCGAACTGATCAATGTTGAATTGGGTGATCGCAGCGACTTTGCGAACCTTTTCCGCTTCGTTGTTGTGATGAGTGGGGCCGTGGTGTGTATCACTGAAGCCCAATTCCGGATACGAGACACCATTCGGCGTGGACCCAATGTAAGTACTGACACGGGTGGTATCAGTCTGGAAGGCAAGCACAGTCAGATCGCACATGATCTGCATGTATTCGCTACGCTTATCACCCTCCGGAATTTTGATCTCGATGGGAGGAGAGTCACTGGCCTTGCGTTTGCTCGGGGCCAAGCCTGACTTTTCCAGGGCTGCCTCCTTCTGCCGTTGCTCGATGGCAGCGATGCGGCGTTCGACCGAGCGGACGCTGTCCAGATATTCATCCAATTTCTGTTGGTCAGCGTGTGGCAGCTTGCGCCGCAGATCCTTTGCACCACCAATGACCAAATCGAGCATTTGACGATCGAGCGGGTCGGTCGCTGCGGATGGTCCACCCAGGTTGGTTTTGCCGAACAAGCGTTTCAGCACACTGCGTGGAT
The DNA here is from genome assembly GCA_017853885.1 of Prosthecobacter sp. Classification (GTDB taxonomy): domain Bacteria; phylum Verrucomicrobiota; class Verrucomicrobiia; order Verrucomicrobiales; family Verrucomicrobiaceae; genus Prosthecobacter. Next base: position 63,564 of record JAFMIR010000002.1, on the reverse strand, counting down.
TGATCTCTGCGGGCATCGCTTGAGTGGGAGAGCGGAAGCTGCAATGAGAGTAGTACCCCTCATTGAGACCTTCTTGATTCTCCTTATGCGTCTGAGGCATGGTGGCGAGTTCAAGCGACGGCAGAGCGGTGAGCGAACCGTGGTAGTTGGCAAAAATTTGGTCTGCAGAAATGGCTATGTGGATCTGGTTCCGCTTCGCAGCATCAGGCAACGTGGCCGTGAGCCAGGTAGAAAGCTCCAGCGCGTGCGGCGCGCTGCCGAAGGGTGCAATCGGCACTCCAGAGATGCCCTTCACCATGAGACATTGTTCCAAAACTGGCCGCAGGGAACGCAACGCGGGTGGTGGCGACTTAAGAAAGCTCTCGGGTGACTTCGGCCAAAACTGGTCCATGATCACTCCATGCGGCATGTACATGAATCCGAGCCGCACGGGTGGCTTGTAGGCGGATTTGAGTTTGGTGCCATCCGCCCAGCCCATGGCTTCAAGCAAAGGAAGCCCTAATGAGGCCCCAAGGCCCCGAAGGCAGGTGCGGCGATGGATGACTGTTTGCATGGGATGATAGAGGAAATCAAAAGCAGATGCTCAACCCACAGTACAGCGCGAGTTAAGGCTTTCCATCATGCAGGCTCCTAAAAATCAACATCCTCTGCACTGAAACCGGATGCCTTCATCGGTTGCGGCAAGCGCAGAGCTCAGGGCTGAGCCATTTCAGCATGAGGCAAGATTCGCCATGAAAACGAACGGTCAGCTGCACATGCCCGCAAACTTCGCGTCCCGTACGAAGGACTTCTCACAATAGACACTCAGCGATCTGCACAGCATTCAGTGCTGCACCTTTGAGGAGCTGATCACCAACGACCCAGAAGGCAAGACCGTTATCCAAGGCGCAATCGCTACGCAAACGGCCCACGGCGCAGTTATCACGGCCGGCAATGTCGAGCGCGAGCGGATACTGCTTGGTGGCAGGATCATCGATCACATCAAGCCCTCGAGCCTTCGATAACACTTCCCGGGCGGCTTCGACAGTAACTGGCTTTTCAAACTCGGCACTGATGGCGATGCTGTGAGCACGGAAGACGGGGATGCGAACGCAGGTCACAGAGGCACGGAAACCTGGGTGATGCATGATCTTGCGACCCTCATTCTCCATCTTCATCTCTTCCTTCGTGTATCCGCTTTCAAGAAAGCTATCCACATGCGGGATGGCGTTGAAGGCGATCTGATGAGGATAGACCTGCGGCTTGCTTTCCAACTTCGCAGCATCCCACGCACGGTTCTGACCAGCCCATTCGCGGGACTGGTTCGCCAACTCTTCAATGGCCTGCGCACCTGTCCCGGAAACAGCTTGGTAACTGGAGGCAAAGATGCGCTTCACACCAAAAGCCTGATGCAACGGATACAGCGCCATGAGCGAAATGGCGGTGGTGCAGTTTGGATTCGCGATGATGCCCTGATGAGACTTCACATCGGCGGCGTTGATCTCCGGCACGACGAGAGGAGTGTTTGGATCTTGTCGAAAGTAGGAAGAATTGTCCACCACCACGGCACCAGCCTTGACCGCATGCGGGGCAAAATCACGTGAGATGCTACCCCCAGCGCTGAACAGCGCGATGTCGATGCCCTTGAAAGAATCCGGCGTAAGCTCCTGGATGGTGAGCTCCTGACCTTTGAACTTCAGCTTTTTTCCCGCACTGCGAGCGGAGGCGAGGAGGGTGAGGCTAGCGACCGGAAAGGCGCGTTGTTCGAGGCAGCGGATCATTTCCACGCCGACGGCGCCGGTGGCTCCGACGATGGCGACGTGCTTGGGAGTACTCATGGTGTCTGTTTCAGGATTGGTGTGAAAAAGGGCGCGATGGTAAAAGCAAGCTGCCGGGATGCAAGAGCGGCTTGGGCCGATTCTGAGGACGCAGCGGGTGTCTATGAGAAGTCAGAGACTTGCCTCGTGCTTCTCAGCCCTCAACGGCTGCATCACGCCTTCGCGATCTGGCGCAACACATTGGCGCAACCGTCTTCAAGCAGATCGAGAACTTTTTCGAAACCTTCGGAGCCGCCATAGTATGGATCGGGGACTTCTTTCTCATCGTGATCCGTGCAGAAATCGCAAAAGGCTTGAATCTTCTTCGTATGCAGACCTTCGGGGTCGAGGGCGCGAAGGTTGCGCAGGTTATCCGCGTCCATGGCCAGAATAAGGTCGAAGGTCTCCAAGTCCGCGAGTCTCACCTGCCGGGCCCGACTTTGCAGCGTGTAACCCCGAGCCTTCGCCGCCTCGCGCATGCGGGCATCTGGCAACTTGCCACGATGCCAGCCTTCGGTCCCGGCGGAGTCAATGTGAATCATGGAACTCAAACCAGCCTGCTCAACCATGGAATGCATCACGCCTTCTGCAGCCGGAGAGCGGCAGATGTTGCCCAGACACACGAAGAGGATCTGATACGCTTTCTCAGTCATCTCAGGCGGTGACGAGACGAGCTTTGAACTTTTCCATGGCCTTTTGAATCAGGGGATCTTGATAAAAACTCTCATCGACCTGAGGCTTTTCAGGCGCTGCGGTAGCTTCGGTTTTCGGCTCCTCCTTTTTGGCTTCAACCTTGGACTTTTCGGACTTAGCGGATGCCTGAGGCGGCGGAGACACATCGAGAAGGCCAAGACCCATTTCAGAGAACTCGGGAGCTTTGAGGCTAGAATCGAGCACGAACTCGAATTTCATCGCTTTGCCGGTGAGTTCAGAAACAAGACCTTCCAGATAGCTCAGTTGAGCAGGCCGTATCAAGCTGTCGCGAGCGAAGCCTTCAGAAGTCGGGAACCCTACCTTGATCGTATGACGCTGAATGCCAAGCATCGTGCCAGCCTGCACCCACGAAAGGACGAGCGGACGGCGTTCCTGCACGAGCGAAAGAAAACGCGGCCACAGGTCGATGTCATCAAGCGATTCCACTGGAGCGGGCTCGGGAGCTGGCGGAGGCGGCTCGGCTTTGGCGATCAGAGCCGGAGCAGGCGTCGCAAGCGGGGTTGGAGCGGGCGCGGGAACGTAAGGACGTTCTTCACGCACGGTGCTCTCGATGGGTCTTGGGGCCGGACGTGGAGCAGGCGCGGAACGCGTAGGCGCAGGTGCCACACGCGGAGCGGAAGGAGGTAACGAACCCCCATCAAGGGCCTCAATCACATCGCTGATGGAAACCTCGTTGAGGCTCTGCACAGCAGCGATGACACCGAGTTCAAAGTGAAGGCGCTTGTTGCTGGCCCAGCGCATGCGGGCATCGACATCAGCGAGGCCATCCACCACGCGCAGCAACTGTTCGGTGCTACCCATCTGAGCCTGGGCAGCAATTTCATTGACCAACTCGGGGCTCAAGTCCTCTGAGGCGGCTTCAGGATCTGCCTGCTGCACCAGCAACGTACGAAAGTGCTGAATGAGATCACCCAACAGGCGAGAGAGGTCTTTGCCAGCCTCACTTTGATCATGCACGGCACGCAGCGCGTTCACGGTATCGCTTTCCAGAATGCATCGCGCCAGATGCGCCACAGTCTCACCGGCGGTGAAGCCGAAGATGTCGAGCACATCCTGCTCGGTGATGTGTGCCCCACAAAAGGCCACCAACTGGTCGAGCATCGACTGCGCATCACGCATGCCACCCTCTGCGCCTTTGCCGATGGCATAAGCCGCCTTTTCATCGAGCTGCAAACCTTCCAACTCGGCAATGTGCAGCAGGTGCTTCGCAATGATGGCATTCGGAATGCGGCGCAGATCAAAGCGCTGGCAACGACTGATGATGGTAGGCAGGATTTTGTTCGCCTCCGTGGTGGCAAAAATGAATTTCACATGCGGCGGCGGCTCCTCGAGCGTCTTGAGCAGGGCGTTGAAGGCCCCGGCGGTCAGCATGTGGACCTCGTCGATGTAGTAAATTTTGAAGGGACAACGCGTGGGAGCGAATTTGACGTTATCACGCAACTCGCGGACCTGCTCCACACCATTGTTACTGGCACCATCGATCTCCAGCACGTCCATGCAACGGCCCTCGGCGATCTCGATGCTGAGTTCGTCATCGGGGTCAAAGTCAATGTTCGGGCCGCCCTTGGCGCACAACGCCTTAGCAAAGATGCGCGCCGTGGAGGTCTTTCCCGTGCCGCGAGGTCCAACGAATAGATAGGCATGCGCCAAACGGCTTTGGGCGATGGCGTTGCGCAAGGTGCGCACGACGTGCTCTTGGCCGAGCACATCGGCAAAGGTTCGAGGGCGGTACTTGCGGGCAAAAACTTGGTAGCTCACCCTGCCAGTCCTAGCGAAGCCCCCACAGGACGCCAACAGAAGTTTGCACGTCCCACCTGCTTCCTTGATTTTCCCCTGCAAGATGCCCCCTTCCCAAACAGATTGACTCCTAGGCTTCCGCGCTGGCGCTTGCTTTCGTCATTCTGCATTTCTCATTCGTCATTTTTCCATGCTCCTCTCCCTCACCTCCCGCATCCTGCGCACCGTCGATCCGCTTTGCCTGGCCAAGATCGGCTGGAATTTCGGCTACAAGGGGGCGCGCTCGGTGATGCTGCACAAGCAGCGCATGAAGCAGGGCCAGTTCTTCCCGCCCTTCTTTTACATTTCCATCCTGAACTCCTGCAACCTCCGCTGCCAGGGCTGCTGGGTCGATGTCGATAAGCCGCGCGAGTCCCTGAACCTCGACGAGCTGAACAAGATCGTGAACGACGCCAAGCGGCGGGGCAATGCCTTCTTCGGCATCCTCGGGGGCGAGCCCTTCATGCACCCGGAACTCTTCGACTTCCTCGCGATGCACCCGGATGCCTACTTCCAGGTCTTCACGAACGGCCAGATGATCACCGAGAAAGCCGCCACCGCCATGCGCCAGCTCGGGAACATCACCCCGCTCGTCAGCATCGAGGGCACCGAGGTCGTCAGCAACGAGCGCCGCGGCAAGACCGACGTGCTCACCCGCACCCTCCGCGGCCTGCAAAACTGCCTCGACGCCCGCGTGCTCACCGGCGTGGCCACCAGCCTCTGCAAGACGAACATCGACGACCTCCTCAACGAGACCTGGCTGCGTCGCCTCATTGACATGGGCGTCCACTATGCCTGGTATCACACCTACCGGCCCGTCGGGCCTAAAATCAGCGCCGAGCTCGCCCTCACGCCGGATCAGATCACCCAGGTGCGCCGCTTCGTCGTCAACATGCGGGCCAAGCTGCCCATCGCCATCGTCGATGCCTACTACGACCACCAGGGCCAGGCGCTCTGCCCCATGGCCAATGGCATCAGCCACCACATCAGCCCCACCGGCGCCATCGAGCCCTGCCCCATCATCCAGTTCGCCAAGGAAAGCGTCCGCACCCGCGACGACCTCTTCGATGTCTTCACCAAGAGCGAGTTCCTGCGCGACTTCCGCACCATCGCCTCCCAGAACACCCGCGGCTGCATCGTTCTGGAGCGCCCTGACCTCGTGAAGGCCGTCGTCACCAAGCACACCGCCAAGGACAGCACCATCCGCCAGACCGCCATGGCCGAGATCGAGAGCATGACCCCGCGCACCAGCCAATGGCGCGAAGGCGAGGAGATCCCCGAAAAGCACTGGATGTACTACCTCGCCAAAAAGTTCTTCTTCAACGACTTCGGCGTCTATCGCGGGCTGGAGAAGCAGCGGGGGGGGGTGACTTCAAGCCGAGACTCGGGCGGGGGCCGCACGGCCTTTCCGAGTCACGGCTGACTTCCGTGCCCTGCCGGATTTCCCAGTCTCTTTTTTCGCCCTTGGTTGGGTCATGGCCGTCTTTCTTGCCTCGGTCTGCTCACGAATCCATGCGAGATACTTGCCGAGATCGTAGTTAAACTCGGCGGCGATGGCTGCACGAGCATCGCGAACATCTTGGACGATGGGGTCAATCATGGCTGGGGTGGCGTGAGGAGTTCAGGGGTGCAAATCACCGGGATGTGCAGGTGATGGTAGTTGCAGTAGTCGATTAGATCCTTTTGCAGCACGGGGTTGGCGAGGTGTGTGCAGTTCCAGGTCAGCAAGTAAGTGATCCGATGCAGGATGGCGAGCGCCAGATGAGTGGCGTCCGCCTCCGCCTTCGGCGGTATCCGTAGCAACTGGATCAGGCTCCTGGCAAGCGCTGCCGCTCCGTCTTCCACCACAGGTGTGTCGCCTTTTGGTGGGATGCCATCGGCTCTTGGCGGCTCGGGTGCGCACCCAAGTAGCTTGGAATCGTCGTCTCAATGTAAACGCTCTGCATCTCACGCCATGATACCCATGGGATGCGAGGCGTAAAGTCGCCAGACCGCCATGGCCGAGATCGAGAGCATGACCCCGCGCACCAGCCAATGGCGCGAAGGCGAGGAGATCCCCGAAAAGCACTGGATGTACTGGCTCGCCAAAAAGTTCTTCTTCAACGACTTCGGTGTGTATCGTGGGCTGGAGAAGAAGCGTGGGGGGTGAAGGGGGCGGCTAACGACCCCAAGCTCAGCGACGGCGGAGGCTGGCGCGCTGGCTGCACGGCGGGCGGCAAGGCGGCGGTGGAAGCAGCCAGCGTGACAGCCGGAGCCGTTCGCTGCAGCGCATGGTTAGGCCGTTGAGTGTTGTCTGGATAGAGTTTCAAACGCTTCATTGATTTGCTTGGCTTTTCGCTCGGCAAGCTCGCGGAGTTCGGCACCGAGGCTGGCTACCTTGTCCGGGTGATACTCTCGCATCTTGGTTCGGTATGCGCGTCTAATCTCTTCAAAGGTCGCGTTGCGGGAGACTCCCAACACGGTAAATGGGTCGGGCTTGGCGTGGGAGTGTTCCGTGCGTGGAGGTGGGGGTTCTTTTGGAGGTGGGCTTGTGGTTGGGCGGCTGGGCGAAGACCTGCGGAATAAAACCCAGACAACAAGCAGTGTGGCTGTAAACGCGACGATGAAATATGCAATGCGAACGAGGGCGGGTGGAAAGCGAGTTCGTGTGCTCGGCTGGGTAAGCCAAATGCCAGTAACTCGCCTACCAGTGGGAAAAACTAAGTCTGGGTCGCTATCTGGTGCGTATGGACTGATGAGAATAAAGCTACTACTATCGACTTTGATACGTAGGCGGTTTCCTTCGGCTTCCGCGCGTCGCCACTCTTGCGTCAGGCCGGCTTTGTCTTGGATTAGCGGCTCGCCATAGATGACGGCGTCGAGAAGTTGCTCCTCGGATGGCTCGATTGGGAGAGTGACGAAAAACGATCGATGAGAATAGCCACTCGTGACTCGATACACATGAGGCTCGCAAATGAGGCTGGCAATAATACCGACGAGCAGACCGACGACGATTGCCGAAATGAGAGGTTTTGATGCTGGCTTCATCGGTGCGTGGCAGAACGGCCTAACGTTGTTTAGCCGAACTTAATTGTGGGCGAATCAGATTCGCCCACAGTTTTTTGTGGTTTTTGAGACTCGGGTTGAGGTAGAAGGAGCTTCACACCGAAAAACGAAGGTTTTTTATGAATGCGCCGATCGAAGCGAAAAAGTCGCCCGAGGTCAAGCCTTGGGTGCGGCGGGTCGTCGAAGCAGTAGGCGTTTTTATACCCACCAACGCGGACGGGGAACGGCGGCTGGGCTGGTGGGGCGTGGAGATGGCGCGCTTTTTGAAGTTTTGCAAAACGTTGCCTGCCGAAACGGCGCTGAGGCCGGCGATGGAGGGATACGGGCGCTACCTAAAGAGCAGCGTGCAGCCACCGCACGACTGGCAGCTCGAACAGGCACGGGAGGCGCTGCGGTGTTTCCAGAAAAGCACGGAGAACTGGCACATGCGCCGCCGTATGCGCAGGGGCGGGTGGAATTGGGCTTCCGGGTGAAGACACGGGGGGCAAAAACTTGGATACTCCGAGAAGAGAACACTCGGAGCTGGGGAGCATGAATACCGACACGTGGTTGGATAAATCATCGCGGACGATGAAGGTGCGGCGCTTTGCCTTGAGGACGTCATGGCGGGAGGCGGCACTGGCACGCGAGCCCGCTGGATGGGCTTTGAGTTCTTGGGTTCCCTTGTTGAAGGTGTCTAGATTGTTTGGGTGCTTTGTTTTGAGCAGAACCTCCGCGTGAAGAAAGTTCTTCCCCAAAAAAGGCCGGTTGGGTGCTGTCCGCGTGATTCCTGAGCCACACCTCAACCCACCGCGCTCTCGCCATGAAGCGGCTCACGCTCTTTTTTGCGCCCAGAACACGATACCCCGTGCTGCTGACGAGATCGAGAATATACCCCTGCGCACCAGCGCATGACTTGAAGACCAGCAGATCTCCGAAAAAAACTGGAGGTGCGATACTCTCCCAAAAAAACTTCTTCAACGAGTTCGGCGTGCATCGTGGACTAGAGAAAAAAACGGCTGAATGCCGCGCTATTGTCACTCTTTACTGGGGTTCTAGAGAATGGTTTGTTCTCAGCCAGGTTCGCTGTGCCCCATTCTGCTTTGGGAATGTCGCCAGCTTTGCAAACGCGTCCTACAGGGACCAGCTCAAGCTGCTAGTCTCGCATCCATCCAGCATCTCTCACGATCTGCTGAAGCTGAGGACTGTCTTTGCTGAGTGGGTAGATGTGTGTTCCCTCGCGCTCACGCACCCACCATGCCCCATCTGAATGGCTCCATGGGGCAAACTTGTAGCGATAGACGAGCACGCGGATGTATTGGGGTGGTTTCGAGGGAAAAGGATTGTTGGCGATGAGACCTAGGGCGACGGAATCATTGTGAAGAAGTTTCCAGATGAAGTTCGGCACCCATTGATTGCGACCTTGAATGCGATGCCATGGATACCACGCTGCCCAATCCAAGCGATAGTGATAGGGTGAAATCATCACCGGACGGCGCTTCGGATCCGTAGGCTTTGCCTTAAATTCATAGTCTTTCCAATCCGCCATGAGATCCGCCACCGCACTGTCCGTGCCTTGGAAAACAAGCTCGAAACGCTCTCGATCCACAGTTCCAAAGGCACCATAAGTATTGACCAAATGCAGGCGGTCAAAGGAGGTGTTCATGGCTTGTTCGGAAGAGATGAGGTTCTTCACAGGCCCCCAGCTCAGCCACGCGACAACGCCAGCATAGATGCATGAGGTGACCCAATGGCAGATCGAGGTGCGCGGTGAGCCTTCCGCAGCCCTGTCAGCACGACACACCATGGCTTGGGGCAGCACCCGCCTCCAAAACGAGTCATCGAAGCAGGCAAGGCACGGAATAAGGGTGAGCCAATTCAAGAACGACAAGTTGCCGCTGAAGATGAGGATCACCATGAATGAACTCATCAGAAGGCCTGCAATATGCCGCGGCCATCGCCCCACGAAGCTAAACCACGGCACGATGAGCTCGACGAAGTGATTCCAAACCACACCGAGCTGATGAAACCCCTTGGGCATCGCGTGCAGCAGCGGGCTGAATGGATTCGGCACCGGCTGAGTTTCGTAATGATAAAAGAGCGCTGTCAAATCCCGCCAGCAGGTATCGCCCCGCCATTTGATGAGACCCGCACCAAGCATGATGCGAAAGATGAGCCATCGATACAGCCAGATGATGAGCACGGGCGGAGCCTTTCTGGAAAACGGTCTGGGATCAAGCAGCGGGCAAAGCATCATGCCGAGGAATCCCGTTTCGAGAATCTGGATGTCCCAACCATACGAGAGCCATTCCTGCCCGATGGGCAGCAGGGACATGTAAAGCGCCCAAAGCACAAACATGATGATCGCGTTCGCGTAGCCGCAAAGCACGACAAGGGAGAGAATGACGCCTGTCCAAGTCACTGTGAGGATCATCGTATCACTGCAGTGAAACCAGAAGATGGATGGCACCTCCCAAAACAAGTCCCATGGGGACTCGTGGCGTGCCAGTGCCTGCTTTACCAGCAAATCGGCGGGCAGCAGACCATCATGACCCACGAGCGGAATGAATTGAAGCGCCGCAGAAAGCCATGCGGCAAACCAAACGAGACCGGTGAGCCGCAACAGCATGAAGCGCGTGAGCCGAAGGTTTTGTGATTGCCTGTCCAGCCATGCGAGAAACCCGCCTGGGGCGGTTTCACTCACGGTGAGGGGCTCTTCGATGGTCATACGGCTACATTGTGTCCGATGAACATGCAGCTTGGCAAGGCTTCTCCACGCTGCATGCTTCCCTCCCCATGTTTGATGTCCGTGAAAAGCCCCAGCAGGTCGAGCGAGCCTTCCTCATCGGCGCGTATTTCGACCGCCGCCGCAAGGAGGAGGCCCAGGCTTTGCTCGACGAACTCGGGGAACTCGTCCGTACGCTCGGCATCACCATTGTAGGCAGCCAGCTCGTTTTTGCCCGTGAGCACACGGCTCGTTATCTCATCGGTAGCGGCAAAACGAAGGAACTCACCGAGCAAGCCAAGGCTTTGCAGGCCGACTGCATCGTGTGGGATAACGAACTCAGCCCCGCTCAGCAACGCGCCTGGGAAACGGAAGGAGACATCTGCGTCATCGACCGCCACGAGGTCATTCTCGATATCTTCAATATGCGCGCCCGAACTAGGGAGGCCCGTCTTCAGGTCGAGCTGGCACGCCTCGAATACTCCATCCCACGCCTCACACGCATGTGGGCGCACTTGGACCGCCAAGGCGGTGGTGCCGGGGGCGGCAAAGGCGGTGCCGGAGCCGCTCGTGGTGAAGGTGAAACTCAGCTCGAAACCGACCGCCGTCTTGCTCATCAACGCCTCGACCGCGTCAAGGCGGAGCTGGAGGATGTGCGCCGCGTGCGTGACACTATGCGCAAAGAACGGAGCCGCGTGCCCTTGCCCCACGCCGCCATTGTCGGCTACACAAACGCGGGCAAATCCTCCCTGCTCAACAAACTCACCGCCGCCGATGTGCTGGCGGAAAACAAACTCTTTGCCACGCTGGACACCACAACGCGTCGCATGGAGCTACCGGACGGCCAATCGCTGCTCGTCACTGACACCGTGGGTTTTGTGCGAAATCTTCCCCATGACCTCGTGCAGTCCTTCCGCGCCACGCTGGAGGAAGCTGTGCTAGCGGATTTCCTCATCCATGTCGTTGATGCCAGCTCGCCGGAAGCGCTGAAGTTTTATCAAACCACTACCCAGGTGCTTGGCGAGCTTGGCGCAGGTGACAAACGTGTCTTGCTCGTGCTCAACAAGGTGGATCTGGTTGATGATACACGACTCACGGAACTGTGGCGGGATTTTCCAGACGCGGTCCCGGTCTCCGTGAAGACCGGTCAGGGAATCGATAACCTCCTACACTGTCTACATGATTTCATGATTGACCGTGTGGTGCGCCTTGAACTCGATCTGCCGCTCGACCGAATGGATCTCGTGGCTTTGGCACATCAGGAAGGCAAGGTGCTCGCCGAAGATTACGAGACTGGCCGTGCCCATGTGCAATGTGTGGTGCCCAAGCGCCTCGAAAACCGATTTGCGCCCTTTGCAATCGGCAGAAAAACCTGAAGTTCGATGACCCAACCCAAGGCCGAGAGTTTAAACCTGATCGCCAACCTTGCTGACAGTTCCCGCCTGCATCCGAACGTGGCCAGACTTGAGTGGCACGCCCGTAAAGCATGGCGGTTCGACCTGCACGATACGCGGAGTGCGGCTGGGGGGTGTGTTGATGATATGCAGCAACTGCGCTGAGTCGGATTCGATCTCTCGCAGCAACTCGCGAGCCTCGGGCGAATGAGGAGGAAGCAGGCTAAGCTGAGCTTGGCGACGGACCAGGGACTCCTTCCATTCTCGAAGCGGCCGTAGCCGCGTCTCCAAGGTGGCGAGCTCCGCTCTTGCGCGCTCGATCCTACGGTGCAGCTCATCGAGCGGGGCTTGGTTGGCCGCCACATGTTCCGCGCGAAGGGCGCGAATTTCTTCCAACTGCTGCTTGCCAGTGACGAGATCCGCCCGGCAACTGGTGAGCGCTTCCTGGGTCTCCGCAAGGCTATTCTCAACCTGGATGAGCACGGCCTGCTGATGGGTCTGCTCCTGTTGTAGTCCTACAATGGCGCTCTCATGAGCCCTACGGCACTTTTCCACCTCAGCGAGGCTGTCCTTCAAAGAAGCCATTTTCTGCTCCAGCGATGCCATTTCAGCCAGCTGACCACGCACTTGAGCCAGCTTGGATTCGCTCTCGAGCAGATGCTTTTCACTGAGCTCACACTTTGAAGCCAGTTCCATCTGCTCAAGACGAATGGCGGCCAACCTACCCTCCTCTTCGCGGAGGTGGCTCAAGATTGTTTCGAGTTTGGCTGTCGCCTCAACTTTCTGACTGGCAAGGCTATCGAGCTCGTTTTGCAGGACATCGAGCGCCGCGGACTTTTCCTGATGCTCGCGAGCAAGCTGCTCAATGGCAGCCAACCATTCCTGCTGCTTTGACTCTACCAGCTCGAGCGGATTCTCCGCAGGAGGAAATGTTTCATTCGAAGTGACAGCCGATATCGGCACACTGACAGGCACACATCGTGTCTCGATTGAGGTGACTGAATGCGATGGAAGCTCCAAGTCCAGCACGGCATGGAGGGGACCAAAAGCGAGCCTGTCACCATCCAACAGTGTATGACTGACCACACGCTGCCCATTCACAAAGGTGCCGGTAATCGAGTTTAAATCGAACACTTGAACGCTGCCATCCGCATTCAGTAGCAACTCAGCATGCAACTGTGAGATGCGTTCATCATCCACGAAGACATCATTCTGTTCCGTATTGCCAATCGTGATACGATCGGCCAAAGGCACATTGATTTCCTGTCCATCTTCAAAGATGAATATGATCTGGGGCATGGGGGGGTAAGTCTGACACTATCCACACCATCAAGACCAGAAGCAAGACGGTGTTCGAGCCCTCCTGCACTCAAGTCACCGCACTTTGAGGCGCTTGAAGGACGGCATCCCACCCAGACCAGCCTCGTTTTAACCGCACCACCCCGTGACTGTCGGATTGTCACCCACCCAAAGAGACCGCGTTCGATTTTCACAACATGCCGATCGAAATGCTAGCCTGCCGACCTGAGATAGGAAGGCTCAATTCAACTCGCAGGATGCGATCCCAGAAAATCACCCCCCCTACCCCACTAAACAACATGACTTTCAGGTTGCCGCACCGGCTGCCAGCGCCTTAATCCGCCCTCCCTTCTCACCAGCCCCCGTTTTCCCATGCTTGAGTTTTTTCGCCGCCATCGTGGAGCCTTCTTGATCGTCTTGACGATCGTCATCATCATCAGCTTTTCCGTATGGGGGGGCTGGCGCTATGACAAAAACGCCCAAGTTCCTCAAGCTCTCCCCACCGACCATGCGATGACGGTTTATGGCAAGGACTACACCAATGCGGAAGTCGCTCAGGTGGGCCGTTCGCTCCAATTCGCCATGCAACACCTGAGCATGTTTGATCTTTACATCGGCCTGAGCAGCCTAGGCGGCAGGGATGGATCGAACCGCGGTGGCATCGTCGGCACAGCTCTTGTGCTGAAACATGTCCTCGAAAACACTGGCATCCGCGCCAGCGATGGGGAGGCTTTTGAGGAGCTCAAAAAACTTCCCATCATGCAGACGAATGGCGTTTACGACGCCTCCCGCGGCCAGCAAGTAGAGGAAACCGCCGGCATGTACGGCATGAATGGCATCGACCTGCTCGATATCATGCGAATGAAGATTGGTCTCGATAAACTGAAGCAGCTTGTCGCCAAAAACTATGCCGTTTCGAGTTTCGCTGCGGAGAAGCAGTATGTCAGCAATCAGCAGATCATGAAGGTCTCTACCATCGCGTTTGAAACCGATGTCTACAAAAAGAACATTCAGGTTTCAGACGACGAGCTGAAGAAGAGCTACGAGGAATCCAAGGAAACCTACATGACGGTTGAAAAGCGTGCGGTGAAGTATGTTTTCTTCGAAACCCCCAAGGACCTCGACAAGAAGCCACTTGAAGAACGTCAAAAACTCCAAAAAGCGGTCTCGGACCGTCTCAATGTTTTCACCGAAAAAGCCTTGGCTACAGGTCGTGATGCCAACCTCGAAAAACTGGCCTCCGAACTTAAGGAAAAAGTCGAAAGCCTTCCCGCCTTTGAGCAAGCCACACCACCAGAGGCTCTCAAGGCTGAAACCGCCCTCGTGGAGGCCATTTTCACTCAACCCAAAAGCCAGCCCGTTTCTGACGTCGTGAAGACCGACAAGGGCTGGTATGTGTTTACCGTCTCCGAGATCCAGGAATCCAAGCAGCAGGAATTCGCTGCCGTGAAGGACAAAGTGAAGGAAGGTATCATCGAGAGAAAAGCCGCCGAGGCCCGCACCAAGGCCGTGAACGAGGCGCGCGACTTCTTGGTCGCCGGCTTGAAGGAGAAGAAGAAAATCGAAGACCTTGTGAAAGAGAAGAAGCTGACGCTGAATGCCGTCGTGGAACTCGATGCTGCCACGCCTACCCCCGATGTTCCAAACAGCGCATCGTTGGCACGTGAAGCACAGAGGACGGGCATCGGCCAAATCTCGCAAGCGGTCGATACCGACAAGGGAACCGTGCTGGTTTATGTCAACGCCAAGGAACTCCGCAAGAGTGACAATGCCGCCAATGCGCGAAAGCAGCAGGCTGAGAACCTTGCCAATCGCGAAGCCGAGGGCGTTTTTGAAGCTTGGTTCACCAAGAAGGTCGAGCAAGCCCGCATTGAAATGCCAATGCGCACCGAAACCGCCGCGTGATCGAGAGTCAGCCCAGCGCCGAAGTGGAGTCCATCTTTGACGAGGCCAGCGGCCACGTCGCAATCGGTGAACTGGATGAGGCGATTTCCCTCTTGCGCAAGTGCGTGGAACTTCAACCCGGCTTTTTCGACGGCTGGCATGCTCTCGGCATGGCATTGCTCAAAAATGAGCAGGTCACGGAGGCCATTGGTGCCGGCCTCATGGCCACCACCCTGAAGCCGAATGATCTTCTCGCCTGGACAGCCCTCTCCCAGATGTATGTGCGCAACAAGCAAATCGCCGAGGCCGAGGATGCAAAATCCAAGGCTCGAATCCTTTCGCTCGGTGGAAAGGTGGTCAAAGATTAGACAGCTTCTCAAAACTCAGCACGGTTCACTGCACTGAGCACGGCTTTGATCGAGGCAAGTTCAATGTTCGTATCGGTTCCTGCCCCCCACACCAGTTTTCCTGCGACGGTCTTGATCTGAATGTAGGCAAGCGCACTGGCACCGGTTCCACTGGAGAGACTCTGCTCACGATAGGTAGTGACCTCAAAGGGCGCGGCGCCAGCGTCCTGCACAAGCGCATCAGCAAAAGCAGCGATGGGACCATTACCTTGTCCGGTGATGCCACGTTCCTTGCCATTGATGACGAGGCTGCAACGACAGGTGAAGACACCGTCCACGCCATCGGCATGGAAATGGTGAAGGGTGAAGGGGGTCTCGCGCTCGATATATTCCTTCCAGAACATCTGCTTCAACTCCGCACCACTGACCTCACGACCGAGAGAATCAACAATGTCATTGGCGATAGGGCCGAACTCCCGCTGCATGTCTTTGGGTAGCTCGATGCCGAATTCGCTTTCGAGCAAGTAGGCCACACCGCCTTTGCCGCTCTGTGAATTCACACGGATGACCTCGCGGTATTCACGACCGATGTCGTTCGGATCGATGGTGAGGTAAGGCACATCCCAGACGCTTTTGTGCTGCTCATAGCCCGCAAGCCCCTTCTTGATGGCGTCCTGATGGCTGCCGCTGAAGGCGGTAAAGACCAGCTCACCCGCGTACGGTTGGCGCGGCGGCACAGTCATGCCAGTGGTTCGCTCATACATCTGGATGAGGCCGTTCATGTCACTGAAGTCGAGCTGGGGATCGAGCCCGTGCATGTAGAGATTCATGGCGACCTGCACGATATCGAGATTCCCTGTGCGCTCGCCATTGCCAAACAGAGTGCCTTCGACGCGGTCGGCCCCTGCTAGCAAGCCGAGCTCCGTGGCGGCGGTGCCGGTGCCACGGTCATTGTGCGTGTGTAGGCTCACAATGAGGCTGTCGCGGTTTTGGATATTCGTGCAGATCCACTCGATCTGGTCGGCATAGACGTTCGGCATGCAGACCTCGACGGTATCCGGCAGGTTGAGGATCATTTTGTGCTGCGGCGTCGGCTTCCACACGCCCATGACGGCCTCGCTGATGTCTTTGGCGAACTCGACCTCGGTGGCACTAAAGCTTTCCGGCGAGTATTGCAGCATCACCTGCGTACCACCTTCGGTGAGGCGGTGGAGACGATCTTGGATCATCTGTGCACCTTTGACGGCCACAGCAATGATTTCCTCTTTTGACTTACCAAACACATACTTCCGCTGCGCGGGCGAGGTAGAGTTGTACATGTGGATGATGACCTTCTTGGCTCCGATGAGGCTCTGGATGGTCTTTTCGATCAAATCCTCACGAGCCTGCACGAGGCATTGGATAGTCACATCGTCAGGGATGCGGTTTTCCTCAATCAGGCGGCGATTGAAGCTGAATTCCGTATTGGAAGCGGAGGGAAAACCAACCTCAATCTCCTTGAAGCCGCATTTCACTAGCGCATCAAACATGTCGAGCTTCTGAGAGACATTCATCGGCACGGCGAGCGCCTGATTACCATCGCGAAGGTCCACGGAGCACCAGATTGGCGCTTTCGCAATCGTTTGGGAGGGCCAGCGACGGTTTGGCAACGTGACAGGATCAAAGCGCTGGTATTTGGAGGACGGACTTTTCAACATGAAGAAGTAGAGGAAACAGGTGGAATGGGACCGCGGAGGTGCCTGGGATCAAAAGAAGGCCGTGACGTGACGGCGAGAGATGCATGACGAGGAAACGCGGGCCGCCTACCCTAGCGTAAGTCGCAGGGGAAGAAGCAGCAAAGCCGTAGCTGGCAGGGTCATGAGCCAATGATGGTAAGAGAAGCCGGGGAAAGGTCAAGGCTGCGCATGATGAGGCCTCCCAGCTGGGGTGACCTGAAAACTTCCCCCAAATCGCCGGTTGCATTCGCAGCGAGAGCCTACATAATCGCGGCCCTCACCGGGAACGGGTAGGTACCCAAGCGGCCAACGGGGGCAGACTGTAAATCTGCTGACTTTCGTCTACGCTGGTTCGAATCCAGCCCTGCCCACCACTTCTCGGAAAGATAGGGGCTCCAGCTAGCTGGAGGCCTGTTTTTAGATCGACCAACCAAGTAAAAAAAGACTGCTTTTCGAGCTTGCCGAAAATGTGCTCACTTTTTTAGGAAGCCCTTTGGAAAGCTGCCTTGGACCGTGGTTTTGCGCTCACCGAAGGCATTCGGCTGCGGACTGGTGGCCGTGCCGGTTGCCCGCCCGCTGGCATCTTTGAAGGTGGTACGGGTTTCTCCGAAAGCGTTCGGTTTTGTGGTGGTGCCACTGCCTGTGATGCGCCCCGCTTCATCCCGGAAAGTGGTGCGCGTCTCACCAAAGGCATTCGGCTGCGTGGCCGTGGCAGACCCAGTGACTCGGCCTGCGGCATCACGAATCACGGTTCTTTGTTCACCAAACGCGTTGGGCTTATTGGTGATGGCCGTGCCGGTGACTCGGCCTGTGGCATCGCGAATCACCGTCTTCTGCTCTCCAAAAACGTTCGATTTGCTCGTGATGGCGGTGCCGGTAACGCGGCCTGTGGCATCCCGGATCACGGTCTTTTGCTCACCAAACGCATTGGGTTGGCTGGTGGTGGCGGTTCCCGCAGGGATTTGGGCCAGAAGGGAGGATGAGGCAAGCAAGGCTAGGATGAAAAAGCGAAGGATATTCATGGCCTTATTGGACGATTTACACCCTATCTATTCAAGGCATTTTTGAGCTCTAAGAGTGCTGCGGTGTCTCGACAAAAGCAGCTAAGTTAACGAGGCCAAGCAAACACTCTCATGCAGACAGGTGTAGAGAATCCAGACTTCGACCTAAAATGCCTCGGCGAAGCTCGCCGCACCAGGGCTGATCAGGCCCGATCTTGCCTGCCATAGCGACACCACATCCGATTGAGGCGCGTCGGTTGCGTTATACTGGATTGAGGTCACTGCGCGTTTCCCTGGTTGGTCCATGTGGACAACCTTGAGACATTCCCAGCCATGTCGTTTGGAGGGGAACAAGTGTTGATGGCGCTCAATCACCCTACCCTCAATGACTTCGCTTTGAGTCACAAACCAGATTGCTGTGCCAAGATGCGCCAGCCAAAGAATCGCAATGACAGATCCCAGCACCCACTTTTGAGCCGACAATCCTTTGAATGGCATTTTCATTATGGTCATGTTGCCACAGAAAAAGTGATGGTTTAGCGGCGAGTATCGAGAGGAGCAAGACTAGCGTTGCCCCCCTTTGAAGACTCCGCTAGAGCTGATATCGACCTCTATCAAATATCAAAAACTTGTCTTCCGAGCAGGACTCTCCTCGAGCTTGATGGTCAACCGCCCATCCATGGCTCGCAATTGGGCCCGGCACCTCACCGTGCAGCGTAAACCAAGTCCACGCACGATCCGTCCCTACTCCCTTGCCCAACCGCTACTCCAAGCCGATGCATAGCCGATCACCTTGCGGCTGGATGATTCGGCTCTTGCGGCCACAAACTCTCATTTGCAAACATCGCATGGCACGCTTTAAACGCTGCCGAACGTGTTGATTTTGATGCACCAACCAGAACTCTAGGAATGAAGATCGCTCTCGATGTGATGGGCGGCGACCACGCCCCGCAGAACCCGATTGGCGGCGTCAAGCTCGCCCTCGAGTCGCTGCCACAGGTTGAGAAAATCTATCTCGTCGGCGTTCCAGAGGTGATGGAGCGAGAATTGGCGGCCCAAGGCGTTTCAAGCCCCAAACTGGAGATTGTGCCGGCCTCCCAAGTGGTCGATATGAGCGACAGCGGCCTCGACGCCGTACGCAAAAAGAAGGACAGTTCCATTTCCCGAGCCGTGGACCTCGTGAAGGAGGGTAAGGCAGATGCTGTGGTGAGCGCAGGACACACGGGAGCCGCAGTGACGGCCTCTCTTATCAAGCTGCGCACCCTACCACACATCGAACGACCGGCCATCGTGGCCATCATGCCCTCGCTCACGAAAAACTGGCTACTGATCGACGCGGGGGCCAATCCCGACAGCGAACCGGCACATCTCGTCCAGAATGCCATTATGGGCACCGCTTTTGCCCGCCATGTTCTAGGTCGTGCAGATCCTGTCGTGGGCTTGATGTCAAACGGCACCGAGGAGGAAAAAGGCAATGCGCTATGCAAAGAGACCGGTAAACTTCTCCGCCATTCCAAGGGTCTCAACTTCTGCGGCAATGTCGAAGGCCACGACATCTGGGAGGATCCGCCGGATGTTGTAGTCTGCGACGGATTCACCGGCAACATCATCCTCAAGACTGCCGAAGCACTGGCGCATGCCATGTTTTCGATGATCAAACGTGAAATCATGGCCGGCACCATGACCCAGATCGGGGCCATGCTCGCCAAACCTGCCTTCAAACGCGTTCACCAGCAGACCAGTGCGGATGAAGCCGGCGGCATGCCGCTGCTCGGCCTGAATGGCATCACCATCATCGCCCATGGCGGTGCTTCGCCCGTAGCAATGAAAAACGCCATCCGGCAAGCCTGCGAGTCGATCAAGCATCAGATCAATCCGCACATTGAGACCGCCGCCACCCAGCATTCCATTTTGAATCATGCCCACGCCTAGTTCGCAGCCTTTTTGTGCCTCCAGCATCATCGGAACCGGCAGTTATATGCCGGCCAAAGTGCTGACCAATGAGGATTTGTCTAAGATGGTTGATACATCCGATGAGTGGATCACCACCCGCACCGGGATCAAAGAACGACGCATCGCCGCACCAGACGAGGCGACCTCCGACATGGCTGCCGAGGCTGCGCGCCGTGCAATGAGGGATGCCGGAGTCAAAACCGAGGAAATCCAACTCATCATCGTGGCCACCGTCACCTCTGACATGGCTTTTCCCAGCACTGCCTGTATCGTGCAAAAAAAGATCGGAGCGAGCAATGCCGTCTGTTTTGACGTCTCTGCCGCGTGCTCCGGCTTTCTTTATGCCTTACAAGTGGCTCGCCACTTCATCAATACCGGCAACCGCACCACGGCCCTCGTTATTGGCGCCGAAAAGCTCTCTAGTCTCGTCAACTGGAAGGACCGTAATACCTGCGTGCTGTTTGGCGATGGGGCTGGTGCGGTCGTAATCCGCAAAGCTTGCGAAAAGGAAGTGACCGACGCCCAAGGTCGCGTGCTGAGCACCGTGATGGGCAGTGATGGAAATCTGGTGGACCTTCTCAAAGTCCCCGGCGGCGGTTCCGCCTGCCCGCTCACCGCAGAAAACATCGTCGAGCGTCCCAACACCATCCACATGGAGGGCCGCGAAACTTTCAAGCATGCTGTGACCCGCATGCTGGAGGCCTCCCAGCAGGCTCTCGAAATCGCAGGACTCACAGCTGCGGATGTCTCTCTCGTTATCCCGCATCAGGCCAACGCTCGAATCATCGGAGCCATCGCTGAGCGATTGAACTTACCTAATGAAAAGGTTTTTATGAACCTTGATAAATATGGCAATACTAGCGCCGCCACCATCCCTGTGGCACTCGACGAAGCGCGACGTGCGGGTTTGATTCACAAAGGCGACGTCATTCTACTTGTGGCATTCGGCGGCGGATTCACTTGGGCTAGTTCCGTGATTCGTTGGTAAAGATGTCGCTGCTTTTTATTGCACGAAAATAAACTGCTGGCTGTTCAGCAGGGCAAAAATGAGGTCTTCGATATCTTTAAGGCCAGATGACTCCCACGCAGATTCTTCACGCGACGTCGGCAAACGTGACAAAAGCGTGCGATAGACCGTCTCGACCTGCTCCTCAGAAGTTGAAGCCTTTGCCAGATTCAGCCGGAGTTGCGTGTGCGGATGCAGGATGGACTCAAAAAGTTCGCTATTCAACAACACCAGAGCCTGTGGCATGCTCGCATCCGTGCTGGCATTGTCGATGAGATCACGGTCGCTCTGACCAAATTCACGCAGGTAATGCCCGCGAGGTGCCGGAGAGTCCATGTCCGCCGCACGAGGCCAGTCACGCGTCTGAGCTTCACGAGTCTTTATATAGGCAGGAAGGTCTCGGATGCTAAAACGGGCCGCTTCTTCGCGAAAGATCTCCGCGCGGGCTTCCACTGCGTTTTGCTCGTGCAACGGGATGCGGCGGTCAATGTCATAACCCGGCACATCAATGTAAGCCCGATTTTGCCCGGCCTTTTTGAGTTCTTCTATCGTGGGCTTTCGCACGGTAATCGGCGGCGGAGCCGGTTTGCCGGTCTTCTTTTCATAAAGCTTTGCAACCGCAGGCACGACGACATGATCATGAATGCCCGTGCGTGCCACGAACTCGATGCTGCGGATCTCGAGATTTAGTTTTTCGATTAACAGCTTGTCCTTGGCTTTTTGAGCTGCGGTGTAAGCCTCCCGAAGAGGCTTCGATCGTTCCTGAATGGCCTCGTAACCTTCCGCCGCCTTCATCGCACCAGCGATAATCTCTTCCGCAGAGAGCAGATCGAGCGCATCGCTCAACTTGCCGCGATACACGAGCTTCCCAGCCATCTCCGCATCGATGCCCTGACGACGTGGAATATCCGGCGTGGGGTGAATCAGCGTGGCAAAGCTGTCGTAGATCTGCTCTGCAGTCATCCGGCGCAGCAATGGACCGGTGAAACGGCAAGGCTCTCCCGCATACAACTCCGCACGGGAGGCCTCGCTCTGATAGGCACACGTGTGGTAGAGCACACGCAAAAAGGCCCGCACGTCATACCGCAGCGAGACCATGAGCTTTTCGAGATGCTTCATCAGCGCCGGGTTGGATGCCACTGTTCTGTCGAAGATCTCATCCACGGGTTCGATAAGGCCGGCACCGAAAACCTTCTTCCAAAGGCGGTTAGCGATCACGAGCGTGAAACGCGGATTGTCCGGTGAGGTCATCCACGAGGCAAACGATTCCAGATCACCCTTTGCCGGCGCACCGAGCATCGTCGCGGCTTTGACGGTATCGTGAGGCTTAGCATCATCGTAAATGTAATCGTGAGGCAACTTCAAGACACGCTCGGGCAGGGCGGCCACTTTGCTGTAGCGCACAAAATCTCCCAAATTCTCAAACACACGCCCGAGATGCATGCTCGTAGTGGCAAGTGCGGGGTCCCTTCGGGCGGCAGCCATCATCGTGTTCGCACCTTTTTGCTGCGCGATGCCGGTGAAGTTCGTCTCCAGCGGGTAGGTGAAAGCCGCCATCTGGTAGAACTGCATCTGCGTCCATCGGTCGAAGGGATGATTGTGGCATTGTGCACACTCGATGCGGGTGCCAAGGAAGACACGCGTGGTGTTCGAGAGATTGTCCAGCGGCATGCCCAGATCACGCATGTAGTAGCCGATAGCTGGATTGTCCCACACCTTCCCCTGTGCAGTAAGCAGTTCGCGCACGAAGGCATCGTAAGGCATGTTTTCGCGGATGCGGCGCTTCACGTGCTCGAGGTAAGGCTTGGAAGTCATGTCCCCCTGGCCGCCATTCGCCCGTGACTGCACCCTCAACAAGTCCGCCCAGAAATGAAACATGTGAGAGACATAACCTTCTCCTGCCAGCAGATCATCAATGAGCCGTGAGCGCTTCTGCGAGTCTTGGCTAGCCAGGAAAGTCTGCGTCTCCTCCAGCGTGGGAATGCGCCCGACGATGTCCAGATAGACTCGCCGCACAAAGATTGAATCGTTCACGGGCGGGTTGGGCTGAATACCATTTTTTTGCCAGTCCTGCGCCAGAAGTTCATCGATACATCGAGCCTCTTCGCTGGCAGGCAAAGAGGCGACCAGCAGAAGTGTGATGGCAAACGAGCGCGTAAAACAGATCATGGTGTTGCTAGGAACGGGTCGCGCCGCGAAATTCTAGCCAACACAGAGGCAAATTCATGTAACAAACGCGCACGCAGGGCTTGTGAGATCATGACACGACCGCTAACTTTTCTGACGTATGGCCCATTCCATCGATGACATTCTCCAAGCCGCTGAAGATCACCAAGCCAGCGATGTGTTTCTGCAAGAAGGTGAAGTGCCTCGGATGAAGATCAATGAACAACTCATGGTCTTTGGCGATGCAACCATCACGTTGTCCGCCATGGCTGGCCTGTGGCAGGCATGCGGTGGCAACACACTCAAAGACCTAGATGTGGATACTGGCATGGTGGCTCGCAGCGGCACGCGCTTCCGTGTGAATCTCCACAAGGTCCTAGGTCGCCTTGCCGCGACCTTGCGCCGGGTGCGCACGGATATGCCCACACTCTCCAAGTTGGGCGCACCCGAGTGGCTACTCACCCGCTGGGCCATGCAAGAGCACGGAATGGTGCTTGTGACCGGTTCCACCGGTCAGGGAAAATCGACCACGCTTGCTGGCATCTTGCACTGGATGAACCAAAATGTTGCGCGTCACATTGTGACCATTGAGGACCCGGTGGAGTACATCTTCAGCAACAACCGCTGCATGTTCACGCAGCGTGAGGTCGGACGCGATACGCCCAGTTTCCCGCGCGGCCTTCGTGCGGCTATGCGCCAAGCACCGGATGTCATTTTTGTGGGAGAAATCCGTGATTATGACACGGCCTTCACCGCACTTCAGGCCTGCGAAACGGGCCATCTAGTGATCGCCTCGATGCACAGCGCCACCGTCGCTGACACCATGGAGCGGTTTGTGAACCTCTTCCCTGCCGAGCAGGTCGGCATCGGCCTGCACCTGCTGTCCCACCAGCTTGTGGGCGTGCTCTGCCAAAAACTCGTGCCCAGCCATGAGGGTCAGCTCACCCTTCTTGTGGAGCATCTCCAAAACGGTGGCGCAGTGCGTGACTGGATCGCCAGACGCGCCACAAGCGAAATTGCCGATTACATGAGCCGTGCAAACGATCCCAACTGTCGAACTTTTCTTCAGTCTATTGCAGCCGCCTACGAGCAAGGCGTCCTAGATGAAACCACGGCCATAGCCGCCGTTGGAAACGAGGCCGAATTCCGCCGCGCTGCGCGCGGCATCTCTTGATAGCCATTATCCTCCTTCAACATGCGGACCCACGACCTCATTGACTACCTGTTCCTGGTGATCGAACGCGGCGGATCTGATCTCCACCTTGCAGCCGGCAGCCCACCCATGGGGCGCATCAATGGGATTCTTGAACCGATCACTGAAGAAGAGTTAGCCGTCACTGACCTACGCGAGCTCATTCTCGCAGTCTTGAAAGAAAACCAACGTGCGAAGCTCGAGCAGGAGTGGGAGCTCGACTTTGCCATCCAAGTGGAAAACCTCGGACGCTTCCGCGGCAATGCCTGTTACGTCCTAGGGCGAATCGAGGCATCCTTCCGATACATCCCCCACACCATTCCAGAGATTCGGGATCTCGGCCATGGACCAACAGTAGAGGGTTTTGCACAGCTCCGTGATGGCCTTATCCTCGTCACCGGCACCAGCAATTCAGGCAAAACCACCACGCTCTCCTCTCTAACCCAACATATCTCACGCGTGCGTAAGGCCAATGTCGTGAGCATTGAGGACCCCATCGAATTTGTGTTCCAGCACGGCCAGAGCGTCATTCGCCAGAGGCAGGTGGGTGCGGACACCCACACCTTTGCCGCCGCCATTAAAAGTGCTCTACGCCAAGATGCCGATGTCATTGTTGTGAGTGAATTGCGTGACCTCGAAACGATGCGCACAGCTCTTACCGCCGCAGAAACAGGACATCTGGTCATCAGCACGCTGCACACGCACGACGCGCCGAGCACCATCCTGCGCATCCTCGATGCTTTTCCTGAGGAACAACAAGACTTTGTCGCTTCACAACTCGCCAGCTCTCTCCGCGGAGTGATCTGTCAGTCGCTGATCGTCCGGCGTGACCAGCCAGGCCGCGTCATGGCTTCTGAAGTCATGGTGGGTAACTCCGCCATTGCCGCCTGCATCCGCTCGAAGCGTCTCACCCAACTGCCAAATCTCATCCAAATCGGAGGGATTGATGGCATGCACACGATTGATGATAGCCTCATCCATCTTGCCAAGCATGGTTTTATCACCGTGGAAGACGCGCTCATTCGTGCGCGTGATGCCAAATTTGTTGAGATGAACTGTGCTAGCTGCCGACAATAAAAACGCAGATTTCTATCCGCATTACGGACGTTGCATTTGGCTGTGTTGAAGCCTCTACTGGCCTATGACCCAGATTGGCAAAAGACACTCCCTGACTGTGCTTCATAGCACACCTCGTGGCATTTATCTTGACGCTGGCGAACGGGGAGAGATTCTTCTACCTAACCGTTACATTCCTCGCGGGACGGAGATCGGACAAGATTTGGATGTCTTCTTATATCGTGACTCCGAGGACCGTCTGGTGGCCACAACTGAACAGCCTTTTGCCGTGGTGGGACAGTTTGCCACACTTGAGGTGGTCAGTGTAAACCAGAACATTGGCGCCTTCCTGAATTGGGGCCTACCCAAGGATCTGCTGTTGCCGTTTCGCGAGCAGGGAGACCAGCGTGTCATGCCTGGCCAGAAGGTGGTCGTTTACGTCATGCTCGATGACAAAACCGATCGGATCATCGCCACCACACGACTCAACCGTCATCTGAGCAAAGAACGCCCGCCGTTTCAACTGAAGCAAGAAGTGCGCCTGATGATCGCCTCCCGGACGCCACTGGGCTACAATGCCATTATTGAAGGAACGCATCTCGGCCTACTGTATCACACCAACGTCGGTGGCGTGCTTCAAATCGGTCAGCGAGTAAAGGGGTATGTGATGATGATCCACCCCGGCGGGAAGATCGATCTGAGCCTTGATGCCTCCGGTTACCAACGCGTGGCCTCGCTGACGGACAAAATCCTCGAAGCGCTCAAGCAGAGCGACGGAAGCCTGCCTTACGATGATGACAGCCCACCGGAGAAGATCCGCGCGACCTTTGATGCGAGCAAAAAGGCCTTCAAACAGGCGCTCGGAGCTCTTTACCGCCAGCGCCGCATCCAGTTCTCCCATCCCGGCATCACACTGATCAACCCCGGCAATGCTCAAGCAGGCGATTGGAATCCCAGTGCCTCGCCAAATGCGCGATGATTTGGCGTCCAAACCACCACCGCAGCCTCCTTATCCCTGCTCCATGAAACGTCGTCACTTCCTCCACACTTCCCTGCTCGCCGCCATCTCTTCTTCCGCTGCCGAAGGACGTGTACCCCGCGTGCTACTCCGCTCCTCGTGGCAAACCGTGAACATCGGCGACATCGCACACACGCCCGGCGTGCTCGCCTTGCTCGAAAAACATCTACCGCAAGCCGAGGTGCGACTCTGGCCGTCCAAAGTCGACAATGGCGTCTCCGAGATGCTCAAGGCTCGGTTCCCGAAGATCCAAATCGTGAACGGCGATGCTGTGAAAAAGGCTTTCGCTGAATGCGACTTCCTGCTGCACGGCAGCGGCCCTTCGCTCGTGGCAGAAAAAGACGTGGTGAAGTGGTTCAAAACCACAGGAAAGCCCTACGGCATCTATGGGATCACGTTTAGCAAACAGGCTTCGACTTCCACGAAACCTTCTGCCGATGGAGCGATGGGCAATTCGATTGAAGTCCTTAGTGGAGCGAAGTTTGCGTATTTCCGAGATTCCGCATCACTGGAACTCGCCAAGCAAAAAGGCTGCACATGCCCAGTCATGGACTACGGCCCAGACGGAGCTTTTGCGGTCGATCTGGCTGATGATGCGAAAGCGGAGGCCTTCTTAAAGGCGAACGGCCTCGAGAATGGTAAGTTCCTCTGCTGTATCCCACGCCTTCGTTTCACACCTTACTGGACCATCCCAGAAAAGAAGGTCAAGCCCGATCCCGTGAAACAGGCACGCAACGACGCCATGCGTGACCGCGATGGTAAACCACTGCTCGATGCCATCATCAAGGTCATCGAGAATACTGATTTGAAGATCCTTCTATGCCCCGAAGACAAAACGCAAATGCAAGTGGGCAAAGAGATGCTCTACGACAAACTGCCGGAGGCTATCAAAGACCGTGTTGTCTGGCGTGAGAGTTACTGGCTCACCGATGAAGCCATTAGCACTTACCGCCGGAGTGCAGGCCTTTTTGGTCATGAGATGCACAGCCCGATCATGTGTATCGGCAGCGGCATCCCAGCTATCGTTTGTCGCTGGGCGGAGCAGACCACTAAGGGCCTCATGTGGCGTGATATTGGCCTCGGCGAATGGCTTTTCGATCTCGACAAGGAAGACGAACTGATACGCGTAGCTGATACCGTCCTCGCCATGGCCAAAGACCCTGTCGGCGCCAAAGTCAAGGCCGTCAAAGCCCGGGATTTCGTCATGAATCGCTTCGCTTCCAGCATGAATATCCTCGCTGGCGAACTCAAGAAAACCTGATCGCTTATTTCCAGCCCAGCTTCTCTCTCAAGAAATCAAATGTGCCAACACCATGAATCATGTGCGGGCCGTCGAAGTGTTCGATCGTCGCACGGTCGCCAATGAGAAGCTTGTTGTAGAGGCGGCGGACTTTGGCGAACTCGTAGTTCACCCACTCGTCAATACCCACGCCATCATTGTGACCACGCTCGACCATGAAGGGCCTTGGCGCGATCAAAGCGGCCATCTCAGCATAGTTGAAGGTGCGCCCCATGTTCCACTCCCAGATTTCGTATTCATGTGTGTGAATGTAACTCATGGGTAGGTCGCTGCTCACACACTTGCGAACCCATTCATTGAAGTCGCCGCTGCAAATGCTCAGACAGTAGTCTTTGAGCACCGCAGGTGTGCGCATGGCCGATTTACCACCGTAGCTGAGGCCGTAAAAAGCCATTTTTTCTGGCATAGTGAATGGCTGAGCTTTCAACCATTCGAGAATACGTTGGTGTTGACCATTGATTACGCTGTAAAGGGTGAGGCCCAGCGGGTTGAGTTTGCGCTGAAGCGTGCGAAAGGCATGCATCCCTCGATAGGGATTGTGTGGCGCAAAAGTCACAAAACCTTGCTCGGCGAGCCTCAACGTGAAAGCCTGATAAGCAGCAAATGCCCTCTGTGAGACGTCCGTTGTGATGGTATCTTCTGGGATACCCTCCAAACCGTGCTGGCAGACTACGACAGGACGCTTCTCGCCTTTCTGAAGATCCTTTGGCAGGCAGAGCCAGCCCCACGCAAAGACATCATCCCACACATCCAGTGTGACTTCGTAAATCGCGACCTTGTTCGTCTCACGCACGAAACGACTCTTGGCATTCATCGGCTTGTCCGGATCAGGCAGACGCCCGATAACCTCATTCCAAAAGCGATCTCGCTCTTTGGCCGTATGCGCTTCAAAATCTGCCAAAGAGTTCAGCGGCAGCTTTTTCCAAAAAGCATGGTTCCGCTCCGTCTCCGTGCTGACGAGCAAACGCTGCGTGAAGGCCTCCAATTCGCGCAAAAGGCGTTTCTGTCTCGTGGAGTCGGGTTTGAGAACGATCTTAGCAGCGGGTGTAACCGAAATTGAAGTTGAAGGCAGCAAATGTCGGATGATCGAGTCATTCGAAGTTTCTCCAGTGGCGACAAGGATTCGACTCGTGGGAGCGAGCCGCCTCGCACGAGCAATTTCAGCCTCAAACGAATCAAACGTCGGCTCTGAGAGTCTTCCGGGTGCTGCAATGGCCTTCACCCCCTTCGGGGCTTCCATCGAGACCGCCCATCGGGGATAAAAAGCATGCTGAAGCACCAGCGGACGCGGTGCAACGAGGCTGGTAATCTCCGCATCACCCAGATCACGCAGCAGGCCAAAGACATTTCGCTCAATCGGTTCTGCCCAAACACCCTCACGTGGCGCAAAGTACCCTGCCGAATAGACCGCGTCGATCCGTTCATCCAGCGCCGCTGCATGAAGCGCTAGCATCCCCCCTTCCCCGACACCTGCCATAACCACTGGAACCTGCTCTTTTTGTGCCTTGAACCAATCGATCACTGCCAGGGCCTTCTGAACTTCGTAACCCGCAAGATGACGTCCCAGTTCGTAGCTTTGACGGTAGATCCACTCGCGGTGTGAACAGTTCGTCCTCACACCAAACTTGTCGTTGCTGCTGAACTCGGAATCGCGATTGATCAGCGCAGGAATAACCACTTCGGTGCCGCTGCGAATCAAAAAGCCGTCAACGAGGTTTTCCGGTGCATGGGAAGCATCTGAGAGATACACAACTCGAGCCTTCGGCTTCGCTTTAGGTTGCAAATATAGCCCCTCGCCATGCACACCATCCAAAACTGGCCAGCGAACGCGAAACACACGGCAGGTTTCGGACTCATGCAGCAAAGCCGGTGAATTCATGTCACCCACTAAATCCAACGTTGAGCAGACCACCCGTTCATCGACCATGCCAAGAGCAGCCTTCAATTTTTCCCGAGTCGGCCTCCGACTAGCTTTTGACCGCTCAATCAACTTGAGCGACATCTTATCAATCCCGGCAACCATCGCAGACGAAAAGTCTGCATTCGATTCAAGCGGCTGAGTACCCGGGAGCATTTGGGCATGCGCTTGCACGTAAGTCACAAGCATGACGATCTTGGCAATTCTAATGTAGTTGGCCATCACTTTAAAACGTGAACCAAGGTTCCTCCCTTGCCATGACAGTGCCATTGAGAACCTGATGCCATCATCGACACGCAGCATAAGACGGTTGGATTCAAACAAGTCACCCTCGGTGGTTTTCGATCCAACCCAAGTGCACATAAAAAAACCCGGAGGATGGCCTCCGGGCTTAAATGGTGGAATGCCGAATAGGAATTCGAATCAGCCCTTGACTGCGATGGACTCAACTTTGTTATGCCCAACTTTGGCGGTCACATTTTTGCCAACAAGCTTGGCATCAACAGAAGCTGCTGGGCCGAGCTTGTAGCTCTTGCTGCCAATGGTGACTTCCTTCTTCTCAGAGTCAAACTTCTTGAGCTTGCCAGTGACGTCTTCGGTTTTACCGCAGCCGGCGAAAGCAGGAGCAGCGAGGGCAGCGATCACGAGGGTGGTGAGGATGGATTTCATAGTTTGGTTTCGATGGAGGGTTCCGTGTGACAACCGGTTTGGGGATGCCAAATTCGCGGAATTAGGCACTAAACACGGCTAAAGTGTGCTTTGACTATCAAAATTTTGTGGGATTGGCAAAAATAGCTCGTTTAAGGGCCGTCCCACATGCCAGACTGCAACATGCGTCTCCCTCTCTTTTCAGCCCTATTTGCGGCCGCTATTTGTGGTCTAGCCCATGCTCATCCGCTCCCGGAAATCCCCATTTACGCTTCTTTTGACGGTGAGGGCGGCCTCAGCATACGCACCGAGGTCGATCCTCGCTGTTTTGAACCGGACCCCAACGTGGCACCGTCTGTAACCCAAGCGGACTTTACTCTTACATCCGCAGACCAGCGGGCAAAATGGAAAGCTCAGGCTAGTGACTATATTCGCCAAACTGTGCGCTTCCTCCTAGATGGGGCCCCTGCCCTGAACCCCGTATTCGAGTGGAACTTCACCACGCATGAAAATATGCCTCTCACGAATGATGATGATGTCGTCGTTCTGACAGGGATATCCAATCTAAAACTCCCATCAATCGCAACCGGATTCTCCATCGAGGCGACAAAGGTTGGCTCACTTAGCGTCCTTCTGCGAAATGCTGTTCGCAACACGGTCCTGGAACGCTTCCAAGTGCTTTTCCCTTCCGAAACCAGCTATGTCTTAGACCTGAAAACCTGGCAGCCGCGCACCCCCCCCCCAGCCGTTATTGAAGCTCAGGATGCCGAACCTGCGGACTCCCCGAATACACCCATGGGACGCTCAAATAAACTTGGCATCTTTTTAACGGTCTCCGGCATGGCTCTGGTGGCTACTTGGCTAGCCCTACGCACCAAACGCATGAGACAATCGTAGCTGACTCGCTACAGGAAACCCTCAGCCGGCTCTTCCCCCGCGCAGTTGCTCTGTACACTAATCAAGCCCTTGCGGTCAAATAGCAGCCATCGAAGCATAAGACTGATCAAGATTGGTCCACATGCATAAGCCTCATACCTTGGTCATTGACGGCGTGTTCTTCCAACCTCCCTTGGAGGCATGAGATTCTTCACCCTTCTATTTATCACCTCCTCCGTTTGCGCTTTGGGTCAGGCCAACACCCAGGCCCCGCGTCATGAATCTCTCAAACAAGAACTGCGTCTAAGTGTGGAGCGCGGACTGAATTTTCTGCGTCGGACGCAGAACAAACAGACCGGCCAGTGGGGGGAGGCCGAACCTGTGGCCATGACAGGTCTGGCCATCGCCAGTTTCATGCTCGATCCCAATCGCAAGATAGGTGATGACGTGCCAGCAGAGGTCGAGATCGCCACACGCTACTTACTCAGCCAAGCCAAGCCTGATGGCTCCATCACCATCAAGGCACGCGCCACCTATAACACTGCTATCGCCCTCACCGCACTGATGCTCAATCCAAAACCGGAGAACGAACAGATCATGCTCAAAGCTCGGCGTTACCTCGTCACTCGCCAACTCGATCTCGACGAAAAAGGTAAAAACGACGCACCCACCGATGGTGGAATTGGTTATGGCGAGGAAAAAGCCACGCACGCAGACCTATCCAACACCACGTTCGCACTTGAAGCGCTCTACTATGCCCAATCGCTCCTTGCAGATAAGGGTGATGCCGCCAAGAACGAGCCTCAACTCAACTACGCCGCAGCCATTGACTTCATCCAGCGCTGCCAGAACCGCCCGGCGAGCAACAAATCCAGCTGGGTGAGCAAAGATCCAGCGGACGCCGGCGGGTTTATCTACAACCCAACCGAAACCCGCGGCGCCAAGGTCGAGCTGCCGGATGGCCGCGTAGCCTTGCGCAGCTATGGTAGTATCAGCTACGCTGGCTTGCTGAGCTTCATCTATGCGGGTCTCGATAAGAAAGATGAACGTGTTCAGGCCGTGCTCGAGTGGCTGCGCAACAATTACACTCTTGATGAGAATCCAGGTCTCGGAGCCCAAGGCCTCTTTTACTACTACCACACGATGAGCAAGGCTCTCACGATTGCCGATGTCGATTTCATCAAGACAAAAGATGGTAAGACCATCGATTGGCGCGCGGGCCTAACCTCCAAACTGCTCAATCTTCAAAAAGGTGATGGTTCATGGATCAATGATCAAGGCCGCTGGATGGAAAGCGATTCGGTGCTGACCACAAGCTACATTCTCATGGCCCTAGGACGCATTCACCAAACGCTCTGAGGCTCACGCAAATAATTGCTTCACCACCTTCGGATTCTCGACACCTGTCAGGCGCTGATCAAGACCTTGAAACTTGAAGGTCAGACGTTCGTGGTCCAGTCCCGCAGCAGCCAATAAGGTCGCATGCAGGTCATGCACACTCACACGATCCACCACCGCCTTGAATCCAATCTCGTCCGACTCCCCGTGATGGTAGCCCCCCTTTAGACCACCGCCACACATCCAAACCGTAAAAGCATGCGGATTGTGATCGCGACCAGGCTGCGCTCCTTTTTGAGCGATAGGCAGACGACCAAACTCCCCGCCCCAAATCACCAGCGTCTGATCAAGAAGACCGCGCTGCTCCAGATCGCTGATCAGTGCAGCCACAGGCTGATCACTCTCGGCAGCAAAGCCACTGTGATTGCCCCAAATGTCACGGTGTCCGTCCCAACTTTGTTGGTTCTCCATGCCGCCACTGTAAATCTGGATGAAACGCACTCCCCTTTCCACCATGCGCCTTGCCGTGAGGCACTGGGAAGCGAAGTGCCCGCAGTGTTTTAGGTCTACGCCGTATAGCTTGCGAATGTGCTCAGGCTCTTCCTTAACAGCAAAGGCCTCCGGTGCAGCGGTTTGCATTCGATAGGCAAGCTCAAAGCTCTCGATGCGAGCATTCAACTCACTCTCAATGGCTGACCCAAGCATAGACTCACGATTTAACTTTGCCATGAGATTGAGCTGTTCGCGCTGACGCTGCGGCGTCAACGAGGCTGGGATGGCCAGATTGTCGATCGGGGAGCCTCTAGGTTTTAACCAAGTGCCTTGGTAAACGCTTGGAAGAAAACCTGCCCCCCAGTTTGCAGCACTGCCTTTGGGTAGCCCGCGATTCAGTGGATCGCTCATCACCACAAAACTCGGCAGTGAATCACTCTCGCTACCGAGACCATATGTTACCCACGATCCCACACAAGGATAACCCATCCGCGTAGTGCCGGTGTTCATCATGAAAAGAGCGGGCGAGTGATTATTGGAACCTGTCCAGCAGCTATGGATGAAGCACATTTTATCCACATGCATCGCCGTCTTCGGAAACAGATCACTGCACCACGTTCCACTGGAACCGTATTGCTTGAATCCGAAAGGCGATTTCATCAACCCACCCACTGAGCCAGGGAAAAAACCCGTCTTCGGATCAAATCCTTCGAGGGATTTGCCATCACGCTTGGAAAGTTCAGGTTTGAAGTCCCAAGTATCAACCTGCGATGGACCACCATTGGTAAAAATCCAGATCACTGACTTTGCCTTGCCGCCGACTTGCATGGGTATTTTCGGCGCGAACGGATTCTTTGCCGCTTCAAGCATGGAAGCGAAGGCCAAGATACCCATACCACCACCCGCACGTGCAAGCATCTCCCGGCGAGAAAATTGAAATGTGTCTTTCATACTGGTCTATACGTCAGACCCCTATGCAGCATCATGCAAAATATGTGTCTTATCCTGCGATTATCGCTTGTAATCATTGTATCGCACAAAAGCATGGCGTGGCACTATCCGCCCTTTTTCTGTCGAGCATCAGCTGAATTTTGCGAGTTGCCTCCATCGGAACACAGAAAATCATCTTCAAGCACCTGCAGCATGAGAATTCTGCGCGCATGAAATAACCCCAACAACATATAGCGGATGAAAAGTGACGAGCAAAAAGAACAGAGCCTTGAATGATTCCATTCTGAAAGCGTTCAGCAAGCCCTCGCGTGGTCACTTGCCACTACTAGTTTTGTCACGAAAAGGTGATGCCACCAACTCAAGCAGTGACTTCCGACTGACATAAAAAATGTCAGGATCACCTTCAATCTGCCCATAAAAGAAAGCAGTATCGGCATTGGGCTGTGTAGGCGAGAAAATCAAATTCGTCTCACGCACGGCACCATCGGCTCGCCCAGGTTCGCCAAGCACGATTTGAATGCGCAAGTAAGGTGTCTTGAGCGCTTGGATGGCCTCACTGCGGCTGGCTGACCAATCTTGAACCGAAAACTTAGCTAACATACCAGCCATGCGATCGGCTTTGACACGATCAAGATCGGCTGTGATGTCTTTGCCGGCTCGGGTTGCCGTCCACTGCGCAGTCTCTGGATCATGGTTCATCACCAAGGGGGCTGCTGGACCAAGCGAAAGAGTGATACGTCGGAGAGCAAATGTAGAGAATCGCAAGGCACCAAGGCCCTTCCATTTGATCACATCCGGAGGAATAGATGGTAGGAGAGAAGGGTCAACACGATACACGAAGGGCTCGTTTTCGTACTTGGCGTAAAACTGGGTACTGTCTGCATTGGCTCCGAAATGCAATGTGACCGGCTTAAACTGGGGATAAGTCCATGAAAGGGTTTGAAAGGGCTTATCGAGACCAAATGGGGCAAGGTCTGCAGCGGTGTCCGCACTGAATTCGATGATTTCATGTGTGTTAAGAGCATGAAGCATGCGGGCCATACGCTCGCCATTAGCACCATCCCACCTGCCGTGACGCTCCAGAAGCCAGCTACCCTCATCATTGCGCAGCTGCACTCTCGGAAAAGACTGGCTGGTGATGGTAATCGTCTTCAATGCATCCGCATTGATCTGCGCCAAAATATTGTCACGAAGCACATTGGGCTCCACCCAAAGACGGGCCAAATTTTTCGCGGAAACCGTGAATACTTGCGGCCGGTGGCTGGTGGTCGCCGTGGAGGAGCTCTCTTTTTCCGAAGCTGGCTTTTTGATGCTCAAATCGTAAAAGCGTTCTTTTTCAATCGTCTCCAAATGAATTTTTAATTCGTCGGCGGCGGGAGCTTGTGCCACGACCTTCGCCGCAACTGAAACAGAGGGATCTTTGGCATCTATGATCTCGATGTTCAGCAGAGCGGAGAGCAGTTCATTCACGCGTTCTTTGCTAGCCCGTGTCTTGAGTGGCCTCAAAAGCACCCATGGTAGGTGCTCACTTTCGCGAAAGAGCTCGATTTGACCGCCCGGCTGAGTCAAAGTCAAGCGCGTGATCGTCTCCGCAGAGACACGCACGAGCTTCGAATCACGCCACGCCGATGGTGGGAGTTGCAAGAGTGGAGGAGCCAGTGTCCGGGCCACATACCAAGCCATACTACCGGAATCACGACCTACCATTTGCGGCATGCCAATGTAAAAGCCCCCCTCGAACACGGAGGCACTGCCAAACCAGCATTCATGCACAACGTTCGAATCCGACAGTAGTCTGACCTTGTGAGTAGGTTTGTCGAGACCCGTCTTCGACCATTCTTTGGCATCAAACTCCTCTTTATTCACCCTTTCAACCCACTCCACGGAATCGAGCGCCTCGATGAGTAGAGCGACTTTTTGGGGATCAGCGATGTCTTGGGCGGTTTCCCACCCTTTTATAGACTTTTTCAGTGAGGTGACTGTGCCAGACGAATCCGTTATCTCTACTAGAGTGACTTTTTCACGATCCACACGAGAGGGTCCCCGGCGCATCGCGCGGAGTTGCACCGCTGAAGGAAAATAACGTTCAACACCCAAGATCAGGGCACCTAGCGCCAGCACGGCTACAAAGAGCAGAATCGTTGTTCGTGAGTTCATCAGGCTTTAAAGCTCGAAGTTATACTAGGCAGCACGTCGCCCCGCCCAGACCATTAGCCCAGTCAACAACACCAGAGCAGGCATGCTCACCGAGGTGAGCCAGAAAATCACATGACTCTGCCGCGGTGTGAGCTGGATGCGATAAGACTTCCGGGGTTTGGAGGTGATGCCGATCTGATTTTCCCGATTGATGATCCAGTTTAAACTCGCTGCAACAAAATCACGGTTCACCGCCAGCATCGTCGTCTTATCCAAAAGAGTCGGATTACCAACGACAACCATGCGTGAACTGTCAGCATTTTTTCCGGCGTCTGCACTCATCCCGCGTTCCACACTTGCCCCGACATAGATGGGTGGAAGAGTATCTTCATTCTCATCAGGCACCGGTAAATCATCATAAAACTGCGTCTCACCCCAAAATGGAGACGCCGCTTTCATGACTGGTCTGACACGCACGGACTTATCCTTCAGCATGGGGTCGTCAGCACCATAAAGATTCAAAGACTCGGTTTGACCGGCAAGTGTCGTGGCACTGTTAGCCAAATGCTGGGTAAAGCTGACATCGCGAGCAAATTCTGCCTGCACGCTGAAATCTTTCTTGGGCCCCGTGCTCGTGCTCAGCGCCATGATGACGCGATCACCGCGTGGCTTAACGCCAACGCTTGTCAGCCATTGATCGAGGTTCTTTGTGCTACGACCTGGATCCAGTAGCATCAACAATCCAGCACGACTTCCGTTCCAATAGTCATCAAGCATTTGAATCTCACGCTCATTCAGGTCGTAACGACAGCCGAGGAGAAGTATACCGTCCGCATGCGTAGTAAGGGCTGTCACATCACTCAGGTTCAGCGGAAGAACGTTGAAATTGAGCTGCTGACCAATCTCCTGAAGAACAGCCAGAGAATCATTGATGGCGCTGTCAGAGCGAGAACCCTTACCCATGATGAAATAGAAGTTTCTCACCCGACCCTCCATCACGCTCACGAGCGCAGATGTCACGGCATCTTCACCACGGAATTCAATGATCTGCTTGTTCGTGCTTGTGCCTGTCTCACGCACAGCCAGTTCATCCTCAGTGATGAATCGTTTATTGGCGCCGGCGAGGATTAGAACACCGTTTTGCGTTAATGACAGCCCTGTGCGATTTTTGAGATTTTCCGCTCGCTCGATATCCCGCAGCGGGTCAATGGAACGAAGTCGGATACGTTGCTTGCCATGGAGCCGATACTCTTCTAGCAACATCTGCACCTCACCATAGAGCTTTGAGTCACGCGCGAAAACCATATAAATCTCCACATCGCGAGTCAGCTTGCCCAAGTAGTTCAGCGTGGCCTCGCTCAAGGTGAAGTTTTGTGCCGGGCTCAAATCGAAGCGTGAATAGTAAAGATAGTTCAAGCGGTTCACCCCCACGAAGATCGCTAGGCAGAATATCACCTGCATGAGCACATTGATGCCAATGCCGATTCGTCGCGGCATTGCATCCACCTTGGCGTTGGTGGAGAGGATTGGATCGTGATGGCCGGTCTCGTCAGGCATGATCTCAGGGCTTCCAGCGGCGAAACTCCACCACTTGATGCGTGAATGACAGGAATAAAAGCGTAAGGCTTGTGTAATAAATCAGCGGACGCGTGTCGATAAGGCCAGAAGTGAAGATGCGAATGTGCTCCGCACTCGCAAAGTAAGCTACAATGTCCACGATTGAGTCTGAGAGCTTACGACCTATGACCATCACAAAAACACCCAGCATGAAATGGGTCAGACTCAGAGTGAAGCTTAAGATGGCCGCCACGATTTGGTTGCGCGTGAGTGATGAGGCAAAGACGCCCATCGCCAGATTGAACATGCCCATCGCCATCAGAATGATGTAAGAACCACCCATTGTGCCCGCAGGCAGTTCAACCATGCCAGCCGTCACCCAATGAGCGATGCGAAAATTAATGAAGCTTGGCAGCCAAAGCAGCGCGTAGATGAGCCAAGCAGCCATAAACTTAGCCGCGACTACCTGCCATGCACGCACCGGAGCCGTGAACAAGGTTTCAAAAGTTCCAAGACGGCGCTCCTCAGCAAAAGAACGCATCGTCAGCAGCGGAAAGACAAAGAAATACGATAGCCAGAACCACTGAGGCTGAAAAGTCCAGGTCACGATACTGCCCTCGCTTGGAGCGCTCTCCAAGATTGCTAGCGCCGCGCGAAAGGCGAATCCGTTTAACACCATTACCAGCGCCAAAACCACAAAGGCAACCGGTGAAACGAAGAACATCCGCAACTCTTTTTTGAGCATCACCCAGAAGCCCCTCATGACAATCCCCCCCTAATTGTTTCGGCGGCAGAAGCCAATTCCACAAAAACATCTTCCAAGCTTGGCAGTTCACGATGCAATTCACGCAGCCGCCAGCCTGCTGAGGATGCTAGTAACTGCACTTCTTCACGCACTTCAAAGCCCGGCTCCACCCTGAGGACCAGATAACGCCATGGTTCACCATTCGATGCCTCCTCGTTGCATTTTCGAACACCTGCAATCTTTTCCAGCTTCGCCACCACTTCTCGATCTGTCGATTCCAACTCCACACGCACTAGACTCGAGGTCTTCAGCTGAGCGGAAAGATTTTTGGGCGTGTCATTGGCCAAGATGCTCCCGCGATGAAGCATCACCACCCTGTCACAGGCTTGTTCTACCTCATGCAGGATGTGCGTAGAAAGAAGCACCGTGTGGCGGGAGCGCAACTCACGCAGCAACTCACGAACTTGACGAATCTGCACCGGATCTAGGCCATTCGTCGGCTCGTCCAAGATCAGCAGCTTGGGATCATGCACCAAGGCGTCCGCGAGTGCCACACGTTGCCTGTAGCCCTTCGAAAGGTTGTCGATCAAGCGGCGGCGCACATCCGTAATGCCACAGAGCTCCATCACCTCACCCACCCGGTGGCGCATAACACGTCCGCTCAGCCCCTTAAGCTCCGCCCGGAATCGCAGATACTCTTTCACTTTCATATCTACATACAGCGGCGCCATCTCGGGCATGTAACCCACAGCACTGCGCACTTTCAGAGAATCCCTGAACACATCAAAACCAGCGACGTAGGCACTTCCCGAGGTAGCCGGCATGAAGCCGCTCAGAATCCGCATCGTCGTGGTTTTTCCAGCCCCATTTGGACCCAAAAAGCCCACAATCTCTCCAGGCTCCACTTTGAAGCTGATACCGTCCACCGCCGTGCGACCGGCGTATTGCTTGGTGAGCTTGTGAACATCTATCATTGTTATGATCGAAACAGATAAAGAATCTGTCTTTTACAGGCGCTGGTCTTCAAAGACAATCTTTGAATCAATCTTTGTGGTGGCAACTGCAAGCCTCAATCCGCTTCAATCCCCCTCAATGATACCTGTCCCAACAAGAACCACGTATATGAGCGGGTGCGAGCTCATGGATGGTTGGCTGTTCGCTGGCTTTGCAACGATGACTCATT
Source organism: Prosthecobacter sp. (assembly GCA_017853885.1). Classification (GTDB taxonomy): domain Bacteria; phylum Verrucomicrobiota; class Verrucomicrobiia; order Verrucomicrobiales; family Verrucomicrobiaceae; genus Prosthecobacter. The sequence goes on along the minus strand of JAFMIR010000002.1, from coordinate 24,354 downwards.
GATATGACCCACGCGTCCTCTCCGAAGAATCAATGACCACATATGAGGATTAACGGAGGCTCAGGGATTTAGGAGACAAAACGCCCTGTCTGCCATTTGGAAAGACAAACCCCTTGATGACTCGTCTAATGCGGCTGCGACATGTAAGAGCACCCTGCTCATTTAGCGAATGGGCTGGCAACCATAAGGCGGAAGCTTTCAGCCAGTTTGAGAATGGAATCTTTCGGTCCCGTGAGCTTGATGAACACATTGTTGCCGTCGGCCGTAGGAACGATAGCCCCAAGCAGAGTGTAGTTCTCCTTCGGCGTCTTCGCCCCCATGGGCGGGCCATCATTGAAAGTGCCGGTGGCTGTCACAAGGGTAATCTTTTGATCGCCGGCGGGGATCTCCTCCGTCTTTGATTCCGGCTTTGTGGCAAACTGGCCGAGCCATCGATTCACATTAGCCTCGACCCCACCACCACCGCCGGGGAACACATAAAATGCAGCCTCAAGGGGCTTATCAGAACCCTCAGCTTTCGCAAGGAGTGTAGCCACTCGCATCATACCGGGCGTATCGGACAGCATCCAAGGTGCATTATACTTGAACTTGAGCCCCCCTGCATCGACAACGGCGGAGTCCTCCGCGAATAGTGGATTGGCGGCTAGGGAGAGAAGCAAGACGAGCGTGTTGAAAAAACGACGTTGCATAAGATGGATTAGGTGATGGGATTTCGAGGTGGCAATGACCTAGTGAGATGTGTTTTATTTCACATGAAGTATTCCTTTCATCAGCAGGAAGTGACCCGGAAAGGTGCAAATATAGGGGTAGTCGCCAGCCTCGGCAGGAGCGGTAAACTCAACCTCGGCTTTTGATCCGGGCTGAGACAACGTCGTGTGTGCTAGAATGTCCGCATGTGGGCTGCCATCTGCCGAAGCAGGAATGTAGTGTTTTTGCATGGCCTTCGGATCTGCCGCCATGGCAAGGGCGGCGTTACCGACAACAGCTTCCTTGCCAGGTTTCACGAGCACCCAATTGTGTGGCAATCCCGGAGCGTTGGGCTGAATGGGATTGTCGAAAGTAAGTTTCACCTTCTGCCCGGGCTTCACCGTTAGCTCTGCTTGGTCGAACATCATCGGATTGTTGGCGGCAGGCTTGATCACAAGATCAGCTAGGGAGGGATCCTTGACGGATGATGTGTTGCCACTCGCAGGAGTCGACGAGGCCGTGGCGGGTGATGTGGCATCCTTAGCGGAAGCGACTAGAATCGGCGCTAGCAGAGCGGTGAAAAAGATCTTCATCATAGATTGACGGGGATTTGAATGAGGGATTGTTTGAGTGGAGACCGTAATCGGGCAGATTGCAGCCATTTTATCAACTAGTTTCACATCCATCATTTGGCCTTCGGTAAAGGAAAGTTTACCACCTTATGAAACGTATCGAAATCAGCCTTTCATGACAATGTCTGTTTATAGTGCCCCTACCCACGACTCGCAAAGAGTGAGCCGTCGCCATATTCTTAGAGGACTTGGGACTGCCATGAGCCTCCCTTTTCTTGAATCAATAGGCTACCGTGCCTTTGCTTCGGAGTCGAAGAAAACGCCAATCACACCACTGCGTGCCGCTTGGCTTTATATTCCGAATGGTGTGAACGTGGATGAGTGGTTCCCGAGCGGAGAAGGCAAGACCTACACGCTATCCAACAGCCTAAAGGCCATCGAAAAGCAACGCGAAGACTTCACCGTAATCTCAGGTCTCATGCAGGACTGGGCACACGCTCATGGCAATGGAGGTGGAGACCACGCCCGCGCGGTGGCCACTTTCCTCACCGGATGCATGCCAAAAAAGACAGCTGGGGCGGACATCCACCTCGGCATATCCGTTGACCAGATCGCCGCCCAAAAGATCGGACACCTCACACGCCTTCCCTCTTTGGAACTGAGCACCGATGGCCAGCGCTCTTCCGGAAAGTGCGATAGCGGATACTCCTGCGCCTACCAATTTAATCTGGCATGGAAAAACGAGACTATGCCGATGGCTCCTGAAATGGATCCCAGACTCGTCTTTGAGCGCCTCTTTGGATATGGTGCAGCCTCAGGTAGCACTGCAGATGCGAAGCGGATGCAACGAATGCAGAAAAGCATCCTCGATACAGTTCTTGAAGAGGCGAAAAGCCTGCAGGGCAAGGTCAGCGCCAACGATCGCCGCAAAATCGATGAATACTTTGCCGCCGTGCGTGACATTGAAACGCGCATTGAGCGGGCGGAAAAGTTCCGCGCCGAAATGCCCGACGTGAAGGTGCCTGAGGGCATACCGGAAAGCTACGAAGAGCACATCCGCGCCATGTTTGACCTGCTCGTGCTCGCCTTCCAAACCGACACAACGCGTCTCAGCACCTTCATGCTTGCCCATGATGGCAGCAATCGCTCCTTCCCCGAGATCGGTGTGCCTGATGCTCACCACTACCTCTCCCATCACCAAAGTGATCCGCAAAAGCTGGCCAAGATCGCCAAGATTGATCAATTTTACCTGCGCCAGTTCGGCTATTTCCTCGACAAGATGAAGTCCATCAAGGAAGGCGACGCCACGCTTCTCGACCACTCGATGATTGTCTTCGGAGGAGCGATCGGTGATGGCAATCGGCACAACCACAACAATCTACCCATCCTACTCGCCGGCGGCGGGAATGGCACGATCACCCATGGCAAACGTCAGGTGCTGCCAACCGACACTCCGATGACCAATCTCTACCTTAGCATGCTTGACCGCCTCGGCGTCCCTGCCGAGCGTGTCGGCGACAGCACAGGCAAGCTGGAGATAGCGTAAAATCGTGGTGGCAGATAGCTCAAATAGAAGTTGTCACTCAATCTGAATCGACCTCAGTAACGCAGCTGAGAGGATGTCATCCGCTAAAAAACAACCAGCCTGCAAAGCACAAAGCCAAATGGAATACCTGCCTTTCGCTCCCCTTACAAAACGTCTTGTCTAAGACGCAAGCCTGAGATCCGGAGATTCTTTTTTATTGCGTCAACTCCCACAGCATGCTCACCGCCTGCGAGGCCGCTTTTACATGATGAACACGAAAGATCTGAGCCCCTCTAAACATCCCCGCCGTGATGCATGCCACAGTGCCAGCATCACGTTCCAAAGCAGGCAATGCCAGAACATCACCGATCACAGTTTTACGTGAAACAGGTAAGAGCACTGGACGATCAAAGCGATACAACTTTGCCAACTCACGATAGATAGTAAGATTATCTGCACACTGCTTTGCAAAGTCGATGCCGGGATCAAGCAGAATGCTTTCGCGATTCAAACCAGCGTGCTCGGCCATGTTGATTCGTTGCTCAAAAAAAGCATCCAATGTATTCATGATGCTCTCATAATTCACATGCGTATGAGCGACCTTGGGTTGTCCCACGCTGTGCATGATTAGCAGCGCTGCGCCATGTTCAGCGCATATTTTTGCATTAAGAGCGTCAGGCATTCCACTGATATCGTTAATGATGTCACCACCATACGGCAAAACGTTCGCGATAACATCAGGACGCCAAGTATTGATGGAAAGCAGTGGCATGTTGAATCGGGCGCGCAACTCCGGCCACTTGGCAAGAAAGGGCTTTAGACGACTAATCTCTTCCTCTACACTGATAGCCATTCGATTCGTCCGTGCACTTTCTGCCCCGACATCGATGATATCGGCCCCTTCCTGCAATTGCCGCTCCGCCTGCGCGAGCGCTACTGTCGAATCAAGAGAACCATCACCACAGAAGGAGTCGTCATTGATATTGACAATACCCATCACCATCGGGCGGCGTGGAAATAGGATCGTCTGCTGGCGAGTTTTGAGTACCATTCAAACGAATCTACGCTCCGGCAGCTTCTGCGGCTATCGTGAATTTTCATAAGTTGTTCAGTCCACCGCATGGTCACGGCGGTCGACAGCCATTTATAGTAGGCAAAGGCTGTTCCACACTCACTCATGGTATGTAGCACTGACTGCTCCCCTTCTCATCACCCCTATTTGTGCAGGTGTCTTTTGCGAAACGTTTTTGACTACCGCCGAGACTCTTCATGTAACGCCTATAGCAACACAAACAGCGGAGCGGATTGCCAATAAACACCATAAACCATCATCCTGAGTGAACGCTTATTTGCAGTCGATGAAAAGCCTGCTTTTGCTGATCTGTTGGCTTCAATTTAGCAGAATGTGTTTCACCAAAGACACTGTTTAATGTAGTTGCCTGGTGGATTTCACCAAACAAAACAAACAAAAAGTTATCGTTTGATTGCCAGCAGCAACCTCGGCAGACCATCTGAAACAAGTGTAACGGACCTGTTCGTAAAATAACAAGTGAAAGTATTTCACGTGCGCTCTTCCCAGCGAGCAATCAGCCAAAGAACATCCGAAAGCCGATTTAGAAACCGAACTAGGTCACGGTTCTGGACTGCCTCTGGCGTTGCGTCCAGATCAATCACGCTACGTTCTGCACGACGACAGGCCACGCGTGCCAGATCTGCATGCGCTCCACTCAGAATCCCTGCCTCACCTGGCAATGCCCAGCCTTTGAACTGCATCGCCCCACCCTCCTCAAGCCTACTTGCAAACTGATCCAGAAAGCTTACCTGCTCTGAATCGATCGTGTGGTGTGTCGCAGCGTAGCGCTCAGCCATTCCGGGCGGGGTGGCCAACTCGCCCATCAAACCAATCAGCCAGCGCTGAACCTGCGACACCACTTCGCGAGTCTCCATCTTAGCCGCGCTGATACGCAGAAGGCCAAGGGCTGCGTTCAACTCATCGACTGCCCCAAGCGCATGAATACGAGGATGCGATTTGGCGGTGCGAACGCCAAAAAGAAGGTCTGTCGTTCCGTCATCTCCTTTGCGTGTGGTAATAGACATGCTTCTGAATAATCCGAAGCCTCGAATCGGCCAGCAAAAACACTGCACGATGAGACAACAGTTTTGTTCGCGCAAATGAGTTCCATGAAATAGCGTCATCGATTCGCTTTTTCGTCATAACGATGCAATGGGCGCACCCAGATGTTCCGGTAACGTACGGGATTCTGGTGATCCTGAAGAGCAAAGCCAAACTTTTGCTTCGTCGTCTCAATCGCCACAGCATGATGCACTATCAAACCATTGTGCATCACTGTCAGACGAGCAGGCTTAAGCACCTTGCCCTTTGCATCGATCTCCGCGCAATCGCAGATAATGTCATAACTTTGCCATTCACCGGGTTTGCGGCTGGCGTTCACGAGCGGTGGATAGCGGTTGTAGATCGCAGCAGCCTGGCCGTCTGGATAAGTGTCATTTTCGAAAGAGTCCAAGACCTGCACCTCACCCCAGCCATGGATTAGCACCCCACTGTTACCACGCCCTTGGCTCTTACCCACGACCTCCGCAGGCGTGGCCCACTCGATGTGGATCTGACAGGAACTAAACTCATCACGAGTATCCAACGTGCCCGATTTAGGCACTACCTCCATATAACCCGCTTCCACCTTCCATTTGGGTAGGTCGGATGTATCTGTGTCATCACGCCGTGGCTGCCGCTTGAAGCTAGAGAGATTTTTCCCATCAAAAAGCACTATTGCATCACTCGGAGCTGTGCCGTTGAGATGGGAAGGCGGCGTGACCACTTTCGGTCTAGGACGCTGCATGTCTCCTTGCCGGTAAACCCCACCAGGTGTGAATGGTTTTTCTTTATTTGGCTCTGCAGCCATCGAAGCAGCAGCGAAAAGAACAAGAGGAATAAAATAGGCTTTCATAAAAGGCGTCATAGGCTTCAAACGAATTCATCCGCCAGTTTTTCCATCAATCGCACTCTCAGCCTGCGATCCACCGTCTTCGGTTTTCTTTACTCGCATCGCGATGACTAGAGCAACCTAATGAGATCAGTGGATGACAGCAATCTTAAGCACATCGTTTTATGTATAACGCAAAGCTAATGATGTGCAGTTTTAGCCATAAATCATCCCCCCCGAACAATCTAGGATTCAAAATGAATCCAGACCTTATGGACGACGCGTTTGTGCCAAAGCTTCGGTTTTTAGCTTCTGGATGGAAATATCTCCTTGCGCTATGAGCGGGTCAAACATTGGGATTTCCTTTGCATTCTGTCCCTGCTCATGCTTGCGGAAGCCGAAGAGATAAGTTTCGTTCTGCGGACGCCAGCGGTTGAAAAAGAGCGTATCTTTAACGATCACAGCTTTACGCAGGTTTTCAAGCGAGGGGGGAGGTGATTCGGGAATTTTGAGCCCCAACCCATGCACAAGTTTCGTCCCCAGTTTTTCATAACCTGCCTGCGTGTAATGCAAACCGTTCTCCGTTAGCGGTTTTGATGAGAGGCCCGACTTCGGCAGCCCGCCCATCAACTCGAACCAATCGATGAAAAAGGCATTCTGCATCATTGCAAACTTGCGAAGGGCATCACGCAGACTGGCGAGGTTTTTGTTTTCTGTCGTTAGATCCGGCAGAGGAGGCTGCAGGCTCTCCAAAGGCGGTGGTGCAACCACGATGATGCGAATGCCGGGACACTTCGCCCGAAGGAGGTCGATGAGACTGCGATAGCTAGTCAAAAAGTCTGGCATACCCTGTAGACGTTCGAATGCTAATTCAGAACCGTAGCAAAGCATCGCCACAGACGGCTTCAGCAGCTCAAGGTGCCCAGAGAGCCGCTGGAGCCCCTCCTCTGGAGGTCCGAAATAAGACCTCGCCGTCCCAAAAACGGTGTCGCCACTCCACGCTAAATTTCGCACACTCACTTTGACATCCCCCAAAGCGAGCGCCAAGCGAGGTTCGAAGGCTCCGTAGCGTTGCTCACGTTCAAAAACCGTATTTCCCAACAACACAAGTCGGTCACCATCCTTGAACTCGAAGGAGTTTTTATCTGCATGAATCGTCGTTTCCTGTCCGCACAAAGCGGACATGGCGAGCAGGAAGAGGGGGAGAAGGAACTTCATCTTGAATAAGATAGAATGGAGCGTGCATGACTTTCTTGTCCAGCTTGAGCTTCGGCCTTCTCAACTCAATCGGAACGGCGCATAGAGCAGATCCATTCGGGTGGGGTGCCCTGCCCTAGAACCGAGGTGTCCGGCTGGCGATGAAGGCCAAATACCCTCGCTGCGGCCCATTCGATCCCTGCCCATAAGTGGATTCCATCAAGCAGCGGGTTCAGGACATTAGTGACCGGGCAGTAGCGCACTTGCTTCGGGTTAGAGTGGTGAACAGCGTGGTGGCGCGGTGTTTGCAGGACATGCAGATCTTGGAGCCAACAAATCAAACGGCCGTTTTCACGCCTTGTGCGGTGGGACCATTTATGCACCTCGTTCGCGTTACCGGCAACGAGAGCAAATAGGCACTCTCGCCAAGTGAGTAGGTTCAGCAGCGATAAAAAAGCTAATAATACTCCCATAGCAATCAGCTGCTCACGGTTGCTGCGCCACCAAGAGTTTCGGATCATGTAACGCGGAAGATGATGGTGAATCGTGTTAGGTTTTCCTATGAACCTACCAAGCAGCGGAGTGTTTTCGCGAATGTAAGCATCCTCAATCCAGTGGATGAAACCAGCAGCGAAGTCAGCGGCAAGAGTAACACCTACAACTTGAAGGCATATGGCGATGGGTTCGTTCATGACGCCACCACTTCTGGGCCAGATCAATCACTACCAAACATTAATAGTCCTAATGAAGTCATCGACATTGTCAATTCCTGTCCGCCACCTTGACCTCGGGACTGGCCCATTCGATAGACGTTGATGCGCCCCACCCAGCGTCCCAACCGTCCTTCTCGTCGCACACCCCCACCTGGTCCTGCCAGCTCCGCGCCCGGCAGTGAGGCTTGGCGCACGCCCTGGGCGCAAATGAAGTATTTCTCCTTCCACCCTGCGGTTTACCCAAATATGATCAGCGCCGTGTCGCCCGACGCGACACCCGGCGATCTTGTGCATGTTTATGACAAGGACGGGCAGCCCTTCGGCACCGGTTTCTACAATCCGAAAGCCCGTGTACCTCTCCGTGTGCTCGAGCATCATGCGGAAAACTTTGACGAGGCTAGTCTAGATGCCCGTTTGGAGAACTCACTCGATTTGCGGCTAGACATATTGCGTCTCAATGAGGTTTCTGATGCTTGGCGTGTGATTCACTCTGATGGCGACGGCCTCAGTGGTCTGATTGTGGACCGCTACGACAAGGTTCTTTCCATCGAGGTGACCACACTTGGTATCTGGAAACGTTTGCGCCGCTGGCTACCACGACTGCACGAGCGTCTTGGCACTAACCAACATGTCATTCACATCGATCCCGACATTGCACGCATCGAGGGCATGCGTTATGCGGATATGCCAGAGGCTGACGAAACCTCCCCACGAAACGTTCGTATTAGAGAGCATGGCGTGCGCTACTTGGTTAACTTTGAAGACGGACACAAGACAGGGTTCTTCTGCGACCAGCGAGAGAACCGCCTGCGATTCGCTCAAATGGCGCGAGGACGCCGTGTGCTCGATCTATGCACCTACACCGGTGGCTTCGCCCTCTCGGCGAAGGTGCTAGGAGGTTGCGAGGATGTTACCGGTGTGGATCTTGACGAAAAAGCCATCTCGCAGGCAAAAAAGAATGCCGACCTCAACCAAACCCGGGTCACATGGACGCATGGAGACACCTTCACATGGGGGCGTCAGATGCAGCAAAATGGTCAGATGTGGGATGCTGTGGTGCTCGATCCGCCAAAGCTCATTCACAGTCGCGAACCCGAAGAAGCCCAACTTGGCAGAAACAAGTATTACGATATGAACGTCGTCGCCCTTAGCCTATTAAAAAGAGGCGGGCTTTTCGTGAGCTGCTCCTGCTCAGGCCTGCTTGATGTGGCTGAGTTTGAAGACATTGTCACGCGAGCCGCTCACCGAAGCAAGCGAAGGCTCCAGATCTTGGACCGCACTGGCGCTGGTGCCGACCATCCCATCTTATCAAACTGCCCCGATGGCCGTTACCTAAAGGCGTTGTGGGCAATGGCTCTGTAATGCCACTGAACGGAAGAAGAAACTGGATGGCATTCAGCAAGGCTGTATATCGTTTAAGATTCAATCATGCTTACTTAACTAAACCAGCGCGTTCAAGCTGCGCACGCGCTTTGTCGGCATTCAAACCGCCGACAGGCAGGTCAAATCCAAGGGTGTCCCCATTAGGCTTGAAGCCATTACCATCGGCGTCGACGTAAATGGGGTTATTGTAGGCGCAAGGACGCATCTTGGCATAGTCACTGGTGCCAAAGCCAATTTTTTGGTCGCCATCTTCGTCGAGAACGACCACGATGAGGTGTGCATCCTGCTGGAGAGGCACTTGAATCCTCTCGGCAAACTTTACGACGCCTTCCTTGAACATCTGAGGATGACTTTTTCGGGTGAAATTGAGTTTGGGATCAGGGCGTGAATTCACCAAAATTTGCACACGGTCGATGTCCATCCAATCGGTGCATTGCACGCGAACATTGAGGTCGATGCCGCCAGTGCAACGATCTTCATCCCCAGCGATTTTACCGTTCTGCGTGGTCACTTCGAGAAAAGGCCCGGTGCTCAGCACGATATGACCGGCTTTAGCATGCGGCGATAACTCCGCCCAATCGATCTTTGCTGGCTCATCGGTACTGGACGGGAGATAGCAGCGCCAGCAGCCAACGCCATTGCCATACACGCTGTGCGCATCGGCAACGCCGACGGCAGTAACGCGCAAGCCTTGATTTAACAACTGACGCCAAATGAATTCACGATTTTGACTGACTTTAGCAGCAAGCGATCCGGCGGCGCGAGACACGCTGAACGGCGCCTCGGCGAGGATGTTAGTGCCGGGGCCGTTTTCACTTTCTGATCCGTCAATCATGTCGCCAACGCCAACAAAACCGCCGTCCTGCACGCCGTCGCCGTTACGGTCGATGAACATGTTGCTAAGGTCGGGATGGTTGAACTGAATCCAACGCTCCGGCCGCTCGCCCTGCCAGCGACGCAGTGTAAGCGCAGTGATTCGAGGATCGTCATTCCATACGGGAGCACCGCCGTCCTGCTTGAGCGGCTCCGGTTCGAATGGGAAGGCATTGAAGTGCTGGCGGCTGCCAGTGAGCTCCATGCCTTTGACCGTCTTGATGTGGTTTTCGAGGCCTAAAGCCTTGATGGTGGGTTCCCAGTCGTACAAGCGGTTGTGTTCCGTGGTTGGAGTAAACTCCAGATGCTCCGCAGCGATGTTGATGAGACGCCCATCGGTATCACAAACATTGTCACCGCTCGGCGTGCTATGATTGTGGAAGTCCGCGCTGATCCAGCCTTTCGAGTCCACGAGACGCTTCAGCGTACCTTTGAAATCGACGATCTTGCCCGCATCGATGGTGATGTCTTTGGCGAGGTGGCTGTATTCAGGTCCGCGGACCACGACGACATGGTATTTCCCCGGCGGGAGCTGCTGCGTGAAATGGCCGTCCTCACTGTGATACTGATCCACGCAGCCATGAGCACGCCACTTGGGCCCGAGATCGAGCTTTGGCGCCTTTTCATCGAGCGGCGCAAAGTGCGCTTTGCATGGCAACGGCTTTCCATCCTCCCCCGTGATGGCAAAGCGGATGCCTGAAGCAGCTTTCAAAACAGCTTTTGGATTCATAGTGCTGATTTTGGCCTCCGGACGGCCCAAATCAGTGACGGTGAGCTCGGTGATGCCAGCGGGTAGCTTTAGGCTGAATTTGCCCTCGGCATCTGGATAGCCGGAAACCGTACTTTCGCCCTCTGGAACGAGAATCGAGGCTGACATAACTCCTTTGCCCGTTTCATCGTAAATCTGACCACTCACCACTGTGACTTTGTCACCTTTCACCTGGCGCACTTCACCCACCGCCTGTGCTGGAGAGGTGCCGACGGCAAAGAAGCGCGAGATGACGACTTCCTGTTTCGGCTGCAACTCGATTGTATCGGTCACTTTTTCGATGCCGGTAACCTTCAGCATAGCAAAAGCATAGCCACACTTGTGCGCGGGATTGATCGCGTCCGCCCACCGAATCCCGTCCGAAGTGATGCCGGTGCTGTCGAAGCGAGTGAAATCATCCTTCGTGAAAGTTTTTTGCGGCTTGTCGGTCTCGTTGCGCAGCACCGTTGAGATGAAGATGCCCTGCACGCCATCTTTAACGCGGTATTCATGGCGTTTAAAAACGCCGCCATTCTTCGCGGCGGTCGTCACGGACTCCACTGCGGCACTTCCTGCCTCCTTCACATTTGCGATTTTCACATAGCTGACATGCCCATGGCCGCAGGGGCTGTAGATCACAAGCTGGTCATTGTTCGCTCCGCGCAAGGTGAGGTCATACATCGCACCAGGCGTGACGCCGTCCTCACCGTAAAACGTGCTCATATTGGCACGGCGGTTCGGTGCGTTCTGAGAGATGAGCGCTTCCACCTTATCATTGCGTAGCACAAAATCTCCTAGGATGCCATCGGCCTCCTTCCCTTTGATCAGCTCGGTCTCACGCCCCAGAGCGGCTTCAAATACTTCGGCAGCCGAAAGCGGCACAACGAGCAAGAATAGGAAAAAGAATTTCATCATAAGGTATTGGACAATCGTTCACCAACACACGATTCTCTCCATGAGAGGCTTTTTTGTCTTAGGGTGTGCGTCTCACTTGGCGGCGCACAGTCTGACCTCCATTCATGAAATCATCGCGCTCCAAACCGGTCAGTTGAGAGATGCCCCGCATCATCCAAAAAAGCAGCGTCATAGTTGCCGCAATCAGTGGAATACCGATCACAATAAAGCTCACCCAGTTTAGCCGGCCGATGGCTTTAGTGTAATCCTCGCCACCGGGCAGTTTGCCGTTCAACAGATACCAAGCGAGAGCAAAATTGGCCACAGCACTGCCAAACATCGTCAGTGCCATACCCCACGACGCACGGCTCATGAGAACTTGAAAGCCAAGACTCTTCTCTGATGTGTCGAGAGATTTTTGGATGAGTGCCACATTGATGACTTGAGGATTGAGCAGCAACTCCGAGATCAGCGGCCGACCCCAGCGAAAACTCAGCGGGAAGGCAAGCCCGAGAAATGTCGGAAATGCCGCCTCCTTGGCCGCAAACCATACGGGATCAAGCTTCAGCAAGCCTAAACCGCCCGTCACTATCACAGCAATGAGTCCGAAGATCGAAAAGAAGTTCAAACCTCGCTTCTGGATGAAGCACCACACGCCAAAGCCGACAGGCAACAATAGAGCCACGAACAGCGCCCACGCCGGCCCCAGCTTGTCAGGCTTGCTGAGATACTCGAGGACAAGCGATGGGAATACGACCGTAAGCAGCAGGTCACCCAGAGGATGAGGTTGTTTGGAGGCTTCTGACATGGATTTTTTGAATGTAAAAAGCCTGACAATCCCAGCAAGGTTTTCAGTGGGTGCTGGTGAATCTTTTACATTCTCACTCACTGATCCAAACCGGCGAACCGACTGATACGAGGTCAAAAAGTTCCATCACATCTCGATTCTTCATTCGAACGCAGCCGTGGCTGCCAGGCCTGCCGATGCTTTTTTCGTCATGGGTGCCATGAATGTAGATGTAGCGCTGATAAGTGTTCGCATTCCGCGCCTCCAACCCTTGGAGCCACAGAATGCGCGTGAGCACAAAATCACTCATCGTGTCCATTTCTGGCACCCACATCCCCACAGGTTGACGGGCTTTGAAGATCGTGCCGATATCCGCGCCATCCCCATGCTTTTCTTTGATGATGAACCTGCCCAGTGGGGTTTTATAGCTGCCCTCGGTGAAACCGACGCCAAACTTGGAAGTGCTGCAAGGCCACTCTCGGGCAACAACATGCCCCTTGATCAATCGCACACGCTGGTTGCCAATGGTGACTTCAATACGGGGCGGGTAAAAACTCATTCAACCATTTCTGACCTGAATTCGTCAGCTTGCCAGCCGAGATTGCAGGCGATTTACCAGATTCCTTCCAAGGTCTGTGCCATGGGGAAAGGCCCCTTTGAATGAGGACCGAAGAAGAATCGAAACATTACCGAACCTGTCCAGCAATCCTGATTGTCGAGACGCGAGTATTCCACTCCGCTCATGACCTTGATGCGATGCTTTGCAATGTGGTAGTTTATTCCCAAGTAACCCGATTGATACATGCTGCCATTGTTCAGGCCAACATTCCGGTCATAACGGCGCTGAGCGCGAATACCCCCAGGATCATCCGCGACGGCAAAATGGTAGCGTCCTACCAGCTGAAGCTTGTCTGTCAGGAAGACCCCTGGTTGAAAATTAACCCCATGAACACTGCCCCGGACACCTCCAAGCCCCGATGTAGCTTCGGTGACTAAAGAGTAGGGGCCATCTGTGACGATGAAGGCCGCAGAAAGGCCGTTCACAAAGCGATTCATGTTGGTCGCCTGTTGATCAAGATCCGAGTGAAGATAACTCAGATTCAAGGCTGAGGCGTCCGCGCCCAGCTTCTTGCCAAAATCCCAAGTAGCGGATGCGATATAACTCCAACCAGAATTGAACTTTGTGAACGAATTGCCCATGCTTGGCCCTGTGGCATTCGAGAAAACACCGGTGTAGTAATTAAAAGAACCGATCTTGCCACTCAGTGTGACGGCTGGTGTGTAGTCCAAAGCAAACATGTTCGTCAACATCGCACGCTCAAGATAGTTCATATAGCGACTAGACACGTTTCGGTCATGCGTGAAACGGTGCTTTTGCTGGCCGATGGTTAAATTTAGGGCATCCAAAAATGACCACTGAGCCCACAGCTCGGTGAAGCCATTATAAAACGGCTGCAAGTCCGTGCCGCTGACCATCTGCGCATGCAGCGTGAGCTTGTTGAAAAACTTCCCCTGAAAACCCATACGCAGTCGGCGGTTTTCCCAGCTTTCCTCATACTGACCCGTATTACTGTCCGACCAGTGCTGTTGCCCGTGGTAGCGGCCTAGCAGCCAGAATTCCTGCATGACCGGGTTGCTCTTATCCGAGTAAAGTCGGCCCAGATTCTCCAACATTTCACCTAGGTCGTTGGGAGCCGGTGTAGCGATAGCCGTCGATGCATCAGGCGACTTCGCTAAGACGTCGCTTTCAAAAAAAGCAACTACGCTGATGGCTGAGAATGCAAGGATGCTAGCGAGACGGTAGAGCAAGGATGGAGCCATAAGTAGATGAGGCTCTCATATGTTACAATAATGTAACCATTCAAAGCGTGCCGTGTGACGCTTTTGTCACAATTAGAAGATACCCCTGCCCTACTCACTTCTTCATCAAATAGGCGAAAAAATGCTTCAAGTCAGCCTCACTCATACCGCCAGTGAGCCCTTCGGGCATCAGCGAAACCGGTGATGCTTCGAGTTTCTCAATATCGGTCTGCTTCACGGCTGTTTTGTTACCAGCGAGATCTTTGATGACGATGCCATTCGCATCCTGCGAATCCATCAAACCAGTGAGGAGCTGACCGCCTTTGGTTTTCACAGTATAGGCTCCGAAGCCTTCGCGGATTTCGAGGCTGGGGGTGAAGAGGTTGTCGAGCCAGAAGTCTACGTTCGCACGGTCGTAGCCGGTGAGTTCGGGACCGATGGCTCCGCCTTCACCAAAGAGCTTGTGGCAAATGGCGCAGCGAGCGGTGAAATGCAGTTTGCCTTTTTCGGCATCGCCTAGGCCAGTTTGGATGACGGCCTTGATGCGCTCGGCTTCACTTTTCTTCTCAGGCGTCGGTCCGGTGGCGAGGAGGCCGCGCCAATGCTTTTCGATATTGGCGTCGATATCCGCATCTTTATGGAGGCTGAGCTGGCGAACGATGTCGATGGTGAAATGCTTCGCGGGTACTTTCCATTCGTTGACGAAGTTCATGAGGATCAGTGCCCACTCCTTGCGACCGGCCATGACACGCAGCGCGTCCTCGCGCAGCGCCTTGTCACCGGCGATCTGACCTTCCCAACCGAGCAACAAAGCCTCGGGGATGCGTTTGTCGTCAAACTTGGCGGCAGACTGCAGAATGCCGCGTTTGAGGCTCGGAACCGCACTGGACTTCAAAATGGCCAACATCGGCATCACAGCATCGCTTTCACCAAGTTCAGCCAGAGTCTTCGCGATGGCGATTCGGGCCGCGTTTGTCGCTTGGGCATCACCGAGCAGTTTGAGCGCCTTCGCGAGCGCATCTGCGTTCCCGCTACGCAACGCGAGTGTGATATCTCCGTCATTTTGCTTCGCCATGTAGTCGTTGAGCGCTTTTTGCAGCGCCTCCGGTAGCTTCGGCATCTCCGCGCCTTCAAACGCCGAAGCGATACCTGCAATGAATTTGCTGCGCAGCGTCTCATCGTTCGTCAGCGCGAGCAGATCGGCACAAGAGTTAAGGTTTTCTTCACCACCGGCCAGCGCATAGCGTTTCGCGAGCTTCTCTGCGAGATGGTCTTGGAAGAGCTTCGTCTTCAAAAAGCCCGCATCCGACTTCAAGAAGGCAAAAACAGCCTCACGCTGCTTTTCCGCCTTCGATTCAAGTGCCCACCATGCGAGGAGAGGCAGATGGCCACTTTCGTCGTCCGCCACGCCGGCCCAGAGAAGCGGCATAGCGTCTTTGGCAGAGATTTTCTTCGCCGTGGCGAGGATTTGAGCTTGAACTTCGGGATGTTGCTCTTGTCGAGCTAGGCTGGCAAGGCTGTCCGCGCTTCGCTGCTCTTCACCGATCATTTTGACGGCCCAGCGGCGGATATAGGGATCATGGGAGGCAAGTGGCACTTCATCAACGGCACCAAGAGCATCAAGCGCCCATAGTGTTTCCATCGACTGCGGCATTGCTTTGAGCTTGGGCACGAGATCCATCAAGTCACGCCACCGAATTTCGTGGATGGCTTGCTTGCGAAACCACTCATTCGGATGGTTCAAGTAGCGCAGCAGCTCCTCACCATCCACCTTGCTCAAATCGAAAGGCTTCAGCTTGGGCGCATCACTCGTGGGACGCACTCGGTAGATACGGCCGCTGGTTTTGTGCCAGTCATCGACAGGGCTAACATGGCTGAGTCGGGTGTCATACCAGTCCGCCATGTAAAAGCCGCCATCAGGTCCGACGCCCGACCAAACAGGGCGAAACCAGCGGTCCGCAGTGCTCATGAGATTCTCCTCGTCTTTGGTGCGGAAGGTGGAACCATCCGCGAGGCGCTCGCTGACATAAACGAGATTTTGCAGCGCGTTCGGCGCGATGATTTTGCCTTCATACGCGCTACCAAGCAGGCCACCTTCATAAACGGTGAAGGCTTGCGGGAAGCGCTTATTATCTCCCTCATGTCGCATGTGCTCGAACCAGCCGAAAGCATAGGGATTGGTAAGCGGGCCGTGTTTACCCCAGCCTTTGATGCCATAGCTTCCCTGCTCGTAGTGCATGCCGCGTGTGGCGCCGTTTGTTCCGGAGAAAATCCGGCCCTTGCTGTCGATGTCGAGACTGAAGGTGTTCCCGCCGCCCTCGGCGTAGATTTCGAAGGTCTTCTTCTTCGGGTGGTAGCGCCAGATACACTGGCCTTCCCATTTCACGTTCTTGGTGTTGGCACTGCTCACATTGCCAGTGGTGGTGCTTCCGTTGGCACCGTAAAGCCAACCATCCATGCCCCATTGCAGGCTGGTGGCGACGCTGTGGGTGTCCTCCAAACCGAAACCGCTAAGTTCAACTTCGGGTTCACCATCGGGTTTGGCATCCAAATCGGCATCGGGATAACTGAGCAAGTAAGGCGGGTTGAGCACCCAGATGCGCCCCATACCGTGCAGCGCGGCACTGGCGATGTTAAGACCGGTGATGACGTCCTCGTGCTTGTCGAAGAAGCCGTCGCCGTCCGTGTCCTCGAAGACGGTGATCTTGTCCGCGCCCTTGTCGCCTCGCGGAGGTGGCAGGGGCACTTTGTTGAACTTCGCCCGCAGATGCTGGTCGTAGCTCACAATCTTCAATCCGGCGGGAAATTGATACTGGCGATACTGCGCAACCCACATGCGCCCCTTCGAATCCCAGCTTGCATAAAGCGGCTGCTCAACGATTGGCTCAGATGCCATAAGGTCGATGGCAACATCGCTGCGATGTTTGAACTTCTTCAAGGCTTCGAGCGGCGGCGTGGGTGGTGTGTCATCGCGCATGACGCCACGACCGGGGCGAGTCTCCATGATCTTTTTGACAGCTTCATTGCCCGCAACATCGTCAGATTTGACGTTTTGGGCGATAATCGGGGCAGTGAATATAAAGAAAAGAGCAGACAATCGCATAATAGTTCAACGCTAATCACCGATTGCCCCTTGTTGCCAGTTCCGGTATTTTCGTGCAATCCAACCTTCAGGTTTGAGACCAAGGCTAACTTGAGAATTTATTTGTCAGAGAATATGAAGCGGCTTTGGATTGATCAGAAGAACCTCACGCGTGAGGCGCCCGAAATTGGGTTCGCTTCGCTTTGGGTTTTGGCGGGTGCTGATGTCCCACTCTAACCTCAGATACTCAGCAATGACAATGGCAAGGCTGAGATGAAAGAGACAGCCCACCGCAGCCCAAACAATGGCGAAGTGGCCCTCGCCGCGCCCGGCGTTCAGCTGATCGCGGTAACGGCCCAGTAAGCCTTGGTATCGGGCTTTTTGGGTGGACTTCAGCAGGATGGCACCCGCGTTGCGGCTATGTTCTCTTTCCTCCGGGCTCAAGCGGTTGCTGAGCTCTGCATCGGCCGCCAGCAGGGCATCGAGATCCCCCGCTTGCGCTGCAGCCCAGGCCTGCTCAAGCATCGGAGCGATTTTGTTCCGAAAGACACCCGATGTGAACCCTTGCCAGCCAGAACCATTTACCAAGAGATGCTCTGTACGAGCCCGCACGCTTCCAAGTAGCCAGCGAACCCACTCAAGTCCGCGCGCCCATTCCTCAATGATCTCCCCATCGCCACGCCGATCCTCTGGAGCCGACAAAAGAGTGAGGGTGACAGGCAAATGAGACTTCATTTTTGCTCCACCTAAGGCAATCTATCGCGATGAGCAATGAAACTCCGTCATCACGCTACCTATGCCAGCGCTGCGGCAACTGCTGCCGCTGGCCTGGGGATGTGCGCATCACAGATGCGGAGGTTAAAAAAATCGCGGGGTTTCTGGGCATCCGCGAACCAGATTTTATCGAAGGCTACACGAGGCTGAATTCAAACCGCACTGGCCTGAGTATCATAGACCGTCCAGGAGGAGCGGGTGAATGTATTTTTTTGAACGGGGTCAACGAATGCCTCATTCAACCCGTAAAACCCCTTCAGTGCAGTGGCTTTCCCAATCAGTGGCGCTTTCCCGGTTGGCGTCAGATATGTGAGGCGATTGAGGACGTTTCATGAGCTTCATGCGATTTTCTTCGCGTGAGCACTTAGTCTTATTTTTGCAGTCTCATGTGGGAAGCAACCGCTGCGAGTTGTATTCTTTGAATGACTCAGCCAGCGCCGCTTAGAATGCAAAACCGACTGGTAGGGCTTACCGCTACTTTCACCCGAGTTCGGTAAACAGAAAACGAATTCAATAGGGGACTTCTTTGCTTATTCCCGGCCAGTGATAGGGAAATTTGCCAATTTACTCTTGCAAACCTATTGCATATGCAATAATTTTGCATGAACTCAGCTTTATGATTGTTTCTCAACGTTTCATTCTCGTTTCCTTGCTGTCTTTTGGCAGCTTGCTTTCCGCCCAGACTAGCCCGCGGCATGACCCGGCTCACAACCATGAAGA
This sequence comes from Prosthecobacter sp., assembly GCA_017853885.1. Taxonomy (GTDB): domain Bacteria; phylum Verrucomicrobiota; class Verrucomicrobiia; order Verrucomicrobiales; family Verrucomicrobiaceae; genus Prosthecobacter. The sequence goes on along the minus strand of JAFMIR010000002.1, from coordinate 5,657 downwards.
CGAAGTCATACCGCTCGATGAAGTGATCATCTCCGCCCCATTCGATCGGCCGCTCTATCAACAGGCACAGGCTGCGTCAATTCTTGCCTCTGATGCCCTCACTCTAGGCAGTGAGCCATCTCTAGGGCAAACTCTCAGCCGATTGCCCGGGGTCAGCAGCAGCTACTTTGGCCAAGGCTCCAGCCGTCCGGTTATCCGCGGCTTGGAAGGAGACCGTATCCGGGTGCTGCAGAATGGCCTAAATACCATCGACGCCTCGGCAGCGAGCCCGGACCATGCGACCAGCTTTGACGTGTCGAACCTTAAATCCATCGAGGTTGTTCGTGGGCCTGCGACCCTGCTGTATGGCTCGAATGCCATTGGCGGCGTTGTGAACGCCATCGACGGGCGAATTGTGGATGAGAAGCTTGCAGAGGGCAGCATCCGTGGATCGCTCGGCAGTCGTTTCAGTTCGGTGGATCAAGGGTATGCTACCAACTTCATGCTCGAGGGGGGGCTCGGTCACGGACTGGCTTTTCACGTCGAGGGCTTCACCCGTGCCGCAGAAGATTTTCGTGTACCAGGAGAACTTCGCTCCAGCGCCCTGCAACAGAGAAACCCGCTGCCTCCAGGCACAGCCGAGCAGCGTGACATTGTTCCAAACAGCTACCTGCGTGCTGAAGGATTGGGTGGAGGTCTTAGCTATGTCTGGGACGAAGGCTTCATCGGCTTCTCTTGGTCCGAGTACCACTCGCGTTATGGCTCCCCCATCAGTCCTGATGTGTTTATCGATATGAACCAGACCCGTCTGGATGTGCGGGGGGCCTTTTATAATTTGCTGCCAAAGATCAAAGAACTCAGTTACCGCTTTGCCTGGTCAGACTATGAGCACACCGAATTTGAAGAAGGCCAAGACCACGCAGTATTCAAAAACGATGGCTACGACTTCCGCCTCGAGGCCAAACACGAAAAAATCGCCGGTCTTGAAGGGGTGCTGGGCTTTCAGTCGGATCGCAGTGACTTTTTAGTGGCCAGCGATGAGCCACTGATGCCGCGAAGTGTGACACAGTCCAACTCACTGTTCCTGTTTGAAGAATTGGGCGCAACGGAACGGCTGCGTTTTCAAATGGGAGGACGCTATGACAGCATCATGGTTCGGTCGGTGGAAAGCGATGTTTTTGGCACGGGGATCGAACGCCATTTTGATAATTTGAGCGGATCTCTTGGCGCAGTGTTTACACCGAACGACCGCTACGCTGTCGCCCTGACCCTATCCTCCGCCGGGCGGGCCCCTACTGCACAGGAGCTTTTTGCCAATGGCCCACATGAAGCCACGGAAACATTTGAAGCCGGAAATAACTCTCTCGGCATTGAGAGGTCACTCGGCATCGACCTCAATGTTCGTAAGCGCACCGGATGGGTGACGGGCTCCATTGGCGGATATTACACCCGCTATAGCAACTTCATCGGCCTCTTTCCAACGGGCACCATCGATATCCCTTCAGGATTCGAGATTTTCAATTACCAAAGCGTCGATGCCAGCTTCGTCGGTGGCGAGGCGGAGGCACAGTTCCACCTGCTTCATCCGCTGGAAGGCACGGAGGCAGACACCCCGCGCACCAACCTGCACTGGGAAGTGAGGGCTGACGCGGTGCGCGCCCGCAATGCCCAGACAGGTGGCTCACTGCCTCGGATCCCGCCCTTTCATCTAACGAACGCACTCGTCCTGCAACGTGGAGGATTTACTGCACGCCTGGAAGGCATTTACACGGCTCCTCAGGACCGCATCGCTGCGAATGAACTCCCTACCGACAGCTATTTCCTTTTGAATGCGTCTCTAAACTATCAATTCAAAATTTCCGGAACGACCTGTGATCTTTTTGTGAAAGGCATGAATCTGAGTGACGAGGTGGCCCGCGAACACACGTCCTTTATAAAAGATCAACTTCCCCTTCCTGGCCGTGGCCTTGTCGTTGGCATGAAGATGGCATTCTAGAACGAACCAAACCATGCTTGTAGGCAAAAGTTTGGAGCTTCATCTCTTGGAACGATGAGGTGCGTCTAGCATGCTCCAAATGACTACTCGCATGCACTTAGATTCTGTTTCTTGACCTGATATGGCTATCTGATTGAACAGCTCAAAACGTTTGGAATACGAGAGAGATGCAAATTTCGGCTTTTTCTTTATTTACTGCAGAGTGAATTTCAAAAGACATAGGTCAATAGGGCTCTGGGTAACAGCCAATTGTCCATCTCACTACCGCGAAGCCTAGTTCCAGACTTGCGACCCATGTCATTGAACTCATGGGCCAAATAGGAGTTCATGCTGATTATGTTTACAGACTGTCTATGTTTGACATGTCAGTTACCTGAAAGTCTTTTCACAAGGAATGCAGAAGCATGAAAGCAGAAATCTGGAACTTGTGATTGGTTTAGCTGCGCAATCAGACACATCTTTTGCCGAAAGCGGTTTGACTTTGATCGTAAATATTTCGACTTTAGAACGCAGTCATAATAGTATTTGCCAAGGCTATTTCAATACCATGCAAGAACCACTTCCCCTGCCCATGCGCCGTCAGCAGCTCCTGCGCCTCGTCAACCGTCTTGAACGAGGTGACCGAACTCTGCTTCCGCATCTGGATGCTCCGTTGAGCGACGAGGTGTTAATCGGCACTTTCAATGACGCGGAACTCAAAGATTTGATTTTGGTCGTTAAGCATCACCGTCCTGAATTGGCGCTGGTGCTACTCACCCACATCAAGACAGCCAAAGAGCGCCAGAGTCTCGGCAACTGTCTCGCCGCCCTTTGGAGCAAAATCGACATCAATGCCGCTTGGCGAGCCATTTCGGCCAGCAGCCTGCCAGAGAGTGAGCGACTGGCCCTCCGCAGTGCGATGGTTTGACGCCTAAGGCGTCATGCTTACATGAGTCAAAATTGAAAAAAACTCTATCTAGGACGTGCACGTAGAACCCTACAAAACAACAGCATTTCCCACCATGTTCAAGACACTGGCACTTGCAGTCACGCTCCTCGCACCCCAAGCAACCTTTGGCGGCGTCGAGTTCAACCAAGACATCCGCCCGATCCTTGCCGATGCATGCTTTCATTGTCACGGTCCTGATCCCGGCACGCGAAAAGCCGGTCTGAGGCTCGACACGGAGGCCGGTTTCTTCACCGCAAAGAAGGGCGAGGAGCCAACGGTCATCAAAGGCAAGCCGGACGCGAGTTCGCTGTATCAGCGCCTCATCACTAAGGACGAGGACGAGATCATGCCACCGCCGGAGAGCCACAAGGAGCTGAAGCCCGCACAAATCGCGATGATTAAGGCGTGGATCGAGCAAGGTGCTCCCTGGCAGCCGCATTGGAGCCTCATCACGCCAGAGAAGCCGGCGGTGCCAACCGTGAAGGAAGAGTCGTGGGTGAAAACGCCCATCGACCGATTCGTGTTAGCCTCGCTGGACAAAGCGGGCCTTAAACCTGCTCCCGAGGCTGATGCGCACACGTTGGTGCGTCGTCTCTCGCTCGACTTGACCGGTCTGCCACCTACGCCGGACCTTTTGACGAAATATGCGGCCTCGCAAAAACTGACTGATGCACAGATCAGCTCTCTGATCGACGAGCTCATGAAATCCCCCGCCTACGGTGAGCACCGCGCTCGCTACTGGCTCGATGCGGCGCGTTATGGCGACACGCATGGCCTGCATTTTGACAATTATCGCGAGATGTGGCCTTACCGCGACTGGGTGGTGAAAGCCTTTAACCGAAATCAGCCCTTTGATCAGTTCAGCATTGAGCAGATCGCGGGTGATTTGCTGCCGAATCACACCGACGAGCAGCTCGTGGCGACCGGTTTCCAGCGTTGCAACATCACCACGAATGAAGGCGGCACGATCGATGAGGAAAACCTAGCGAACTATGCGGCGGATCGCGTGCAGACGCTAGGCTGGGTCTATTTTGGCCTAACCACGAACTGCTCACAGTGCCACGATCACAAGTTCGATCCCATCTCGCAACGCGATTATTACTCGATGGCCGCGTTCTTCCGCAATACGACGCAGCAAGCCAAAGACGGTAATATCAAGGACGGTCGCGGGCCTGTGCTCGTCATCCCGAACGAACAGGACAAACCGCGCTGGGAGAAACTGCCCACCGAGATTGCTGAAGCCACTAAACAGCGCGACGAGCGCAAGAAGGCCGCTGGCAAAAATTTTAGCGAGTGGCTCGCCTCCGCAAAGCCGGAGCATCTCGACAAGGATGTGCCCACGCAGGGACTACAGGTTCATCTGCCACTCAATGAAGGCGTCGGCAACGATGTCACGAACGTGTGCGGCACACCGGCGAAGGCGAAGGCGCTCGGCCAGATCTCGTGGACGCCTGGTGGAAAAATCGGCCCCGCGCCGGTGATCAAACCCGGCAGCACGTTCGAAGTGAGCGAAGCTGGTGATTTCGAGCTGAATCAGAAGTTTAGCTCCGGCGCGTGGATCAAAGCCGGCCGCAACGGCGTCTTCGGAGCCATCATGGCACGCATGGACGAGAAGAACGGCTATCGCGGCTGGGACCTCTGGCAGAACAATCGCGGACTTTCCGTGCACTTGGTCGATAAGTGGGAGGAAAACGCCATCAAGGTGAGCACACGCGAACCCGTGCTCAAACCTGGCGAGTGGCAGCACGTCTTCGTCACTTATAACGGCAGTAGCAAGGCGGAGGGCGTGCAAATTTACATCAATGGCGTGCCGCAAAAGCGTCTCACGGTCGAAAAAAACACTCTAAAGCCGAAGGCAAGCATCCGCACCATCGTGCCCCTGAAAATCGGCCAGCGCAGCGATGGCGCCATTTTCGCCGATGGCAGCGTGCAGGACGCACGAGTGTATGATCGCCAACTCACCGAGGCGGAGATCAAGACGCTCGCCGATGTCGGCCCACTACGTTCCGTGCTCGCCGCCGCGACCGACAAACGCACGCCGCAGCAGCGCAACGCGCTCTTTGCCCACTACCTTGCCACACGTGATGTCGAGTGGATGAAGCACGACAGCACCGCGAAGAAGCTGGAGGCCGAAAAAGAAGCCATCAAGGCCCGCAGCCCCATCACGCATGTGCAGCAAGAAGTAATGAACGTTATGCCAATGGCCAATATCCTCGCACGCGGTGCCTACGACAAGCCTGGCGAACGCGTCGAGGCCGCGGTGCCCGCCGCTTTGGGCAAACTGCCCGCCAATGCGCCGAAAAATCGCCTCGGCCTCGCGCAGTGGGTCGTGAGCAAAGACAACCCGCTCACCGCCCGCGTCACCGTGAACCGCTTCTGGCAGGAAGTTTTCGGACAGGGCATCGTGAAGACGCCGGAGGACTTTGGCATCATGGGCGCGGCTCCGAGCCATCCTGAGTTGCTCGAATGGCTCGCCGTCGAGTTTCGCGATGGCGGCTGGGACGTGAAGAAGCTCTTCAAGCTCATGCTCACCAGCGCCACTTATCGCCAAATGGCCGCCACCACGCCAGAGAAGCTCGACAAAGACCGCGACAATACGCTCCTCAGCCGCGGCCCGCGCTTCCGCATGGATGCCGAGATGCTGCGCGACTACGCGCTCGCCGCCAGCGGCCTGCTTTCCGCAAAAATGGGCGGCCCCAGCGTGCGACCTTATCAACCCGAAGGCATCTGGGACGTCGTCGGCCTGCCCGGCGG
>JAFMIR010000041.1 GCA_017853885.1 Prosthecobacter sp. | reverse complement strand
AAGGTCAGTGTGTTGTCACCATCCGAATAGGACAGCTTGTTCGCGAGGCGGAGGAGCTGATAGTCACGGCGTTGACGACCTGCCAGACTCGCTGGATTCACCTGCTGCGGATTCGACTCCATCTGCGCCTTCGTCAACGCACCGGGCAGCTGGGACTTCGAGTCAACCCAGGTGACATAGAAGCGATTTTCAAGGTTCGAGCTGATCTTCGCACCGATATTCGCCATGACGCGCAGGCTTTCCTGTTCACTCCAATCACGGAAACCATCCGTGTGGGCGGCAGTGATGCTCACATAGCCATCCACATTTCCCGTCACGAAGCCGGAGGAAACCTGGCCGCGGAAGGTGTTGAAGCTGCCGACCTCAAAACGCGACTGAAAGACAGGCGCCGTGTAGCCGGTGTTCGAGATGAAATTGATCGCGCCGCCCAAAGTGGCCGCGCCGTATTGCAGGGCGTTCGCTCCGCGGAAGGTCTCGACGTATTGCGCCGCCATCGGTTCAATGGCCTGCATATCAAAGCCACCATCAGCAAGGTTCAGCGGCATGCCATCCTGCATCAGCCAAAGGCCGCGGCCGTGAAAAGTGCGCTGAATGCCGCTACCACGAATGGCGATGCGCGACTCCTCGGCTCCAAAACGGCTCTGCACGAGCACGCCGGGGGTGAAATCGAGCGCGTCCTTGAGCGTGGCGGCGCGGCCGGTTTTGTATTCCTCCGCGGCGGTGACGCTCGCGCCACCCGCTGTGGTGGCGGCGATCTGCTGACGACGTGTTTCGATGGATGGAACAGTCTTGGAGGGATCTTTCGTCGAGGTCACGACGACCTCGGGAAGGGTTTTCGGAGTGGTGGTGGGCTGCTGGGCTTCGACGATCCCGGCGGAGAGGAAAGCTGTGAGAAGTGAGAGGTGAGACGTGAATCGTTTCATGGAAAAAGGCATGGCGACGCGACAAGGCGCGTGCGCGGGTTGACGAGAAAGTGGGACAGGTTTGAAACCTAGCCTGAGAGGGCTCCGCTGCTTCAGCAGCGGACGAGCGAGATGCGACGGAGAGAACAGGTTGGAAACCTGTTCCACTTTCCGGGCACCTCAGAGCACCACGTCAAACCCGTGGAGGAGGCATGGACGGCCTCTCGGACCGTCCTTCGAAGCTGGAAACCAACCACGGAAAGCTCCGAATCTGCGCAGAAGGTGCCACGAGCCTTGTTTCAGCCACGAGCACTGCTTCAAACTTTTTCACCGACTTCGCCGCGAGCGGCTTGGAGTCGTCTTTTTCCTTCTTTTGACCTTCTTTGACGGCGAGACACAGCGGGCAGGGATGCTCGCCATCAAAGGTTTTCTCCACCGCCTCCGTCACCGTGCCTTCGTTCAGGTTAGCGAGGAACATGCCCGTCCACGCCACGCCCTGCAAAAGCGCCCAGTGCATGCCCAGCGAGAGGCACACGAGCAGCACCACGCATCGGCGAGCGATGCGAAAGCAGAGTGCTGAACGGGCGGGAGGGATCACGGGCGGCGATTATGGGAACCACCGCTTCGAGTGTCAATGCGGATGAATGGTTACTTTGAGGCCACTGGCTTCAAGTTCCGCACGTCATACATCTTCGCCTGCTCACCGAGTGCCTTCACACAGTCATCGCGGGTGATTTTGGCGTTCGTGGCGGTGATTTCGAGTCGCGGGACGCCGCCTTCCTTCGCTGGCAGCACGCTCACGCTTTGCACGCCTTCGATTTTCTTCAACGCGGCCTGCACATGCCCGCTGCAGGCGCTGCACATCACGCCGGCGACCTCGCCCTCGTAACGATAAACAGGATCAGCGGCATGCGTGATGCCGACGAAGAGCAGGATGGCGATGAGGAGGTGTTTCATAAGGTGATGAAGTTTAGGATGAAGGATCATCGAGCAGGCGCTGCACATCACGCGTGAGCTTTTCCGCCATGTGCGTGGCGATCTCCGGCTGCGGATGAAAGACGGCGTAGTAGCCACGCACGCGGCCCTGCGGATCGAGCAGGACGATGCGCAGGTCGTGCTCGTAAAAATCGAGCGGGTTGAGCCGCTTCTCCGGCGGGATGGGCTTCGGTGTGTCGAGCTTCAGCTCCTTCGTGAGGTAGTCCCAGATTGGCTGTTGTTCGCCGGTGACAAACCACCATGGGTCTCCCGGCTTCACGCCAATGCCATCGGCATAAGATTTGAGGAAGCTGGCTGTGTCGCGGTCTGGTGCCACGGCGAGCGACACCTGCTGGAACACGGGATGCGCCCGGTGTTCTTCGTTCAGCTTCTGCATCTGCTGCACGATGGCAGCACAGCCATGCGGACAAACGGTGTAAAGACAGGCCATCACGGTGACCTTGCCACGCACTGCCGAGAGCTTGACCTTTTGTCCGCTACGCTCGATGAGCTCGATGTCGCCCGTGGTTTGTGCCAACACGGGCAGAGGAGGCTGGGGCAGGGCTTTGTTCAGCCGCTGACCCAGCACGATCATTCCAACAATGGCGAGCACGATGCCCAGCCAGATGCGCCACACGCTGCCAGAGCTGCTCGCGGGAGCAGCAGGCATCGCCGGAGTCGGCGTGTCTGGCAGCGGGCTGCTCATCAGCTTACTCGACGGAGATCTTGAGCAATTCAGCCTCGGTCCACATGGCGGCGCGGGCTTTTTCAGCTTCGCGAATGGCCTTCACCTGATCAGCGGTGACCTCGGAGGCACCACCGCCGAACTCAGCGCGAACATAAGTCAGCACATCAGCGATCTGCTGATCGCTCAAAGCAGCGCCCTGCGGCGGCATGAGCGGTGCAGGAGTGGTGAAGGGCACGCCATTGACCTGGACGGGGCCATTCAAGCCGTGCAACACGATGCGAATCAGGCGGTCAGCCTTCTTCGCTTTGACCCAATCGGAGCCGGCAAGTGGTGGGAACATGTTTGGCAAGCCCATGCCAGTGGGCTGGTGACAGGCGAAGCAGACAGCCATGTATGTCGTCTTGCCGCGATCCTTGGCAGAGCCGCCAGTAGCGGGCGCGGCGGCGGTCGCAGGAGCCGCGACTGCAACTGTGGCCGCAGCAGAGGCCACAGGCGGCGTGGCAGGCGCCGGCGCTTTTGCAAGCGCATCAACCTTGGCTTCTTGAGGTTTGGGCTTGAGCGTGTTCCAGCCATTCACAAAAAAAGCGAGGACGATGACACCCGTCGAAGCAGCAAGGCCGATACCGAGGATGCGATTAAAAATGGTGAAGAACGACGACGGGGAGTCGGGGGAGGGCTGCATGGTCTAATGGGGGAAGAATGGGTAGGAGTGCTCGATTCTGCCGACAACATGACGCTGAGCAACTGCCAAGGCGTGCCATCTTTTGCCTGCCAAACCCTTTAGCCACCGCACACCTTACACGGACGACCATCGACTGCCTGACAGGGATTTTGGGCATTGTAGTAGTGGCACTTCGCATTGTGCCGGATGCCGGATTTGCTGAGACTCCAGCCTGTCGGCAAAGGCCCGCCCCCAACTGGGGTGGGCACGGCAGGACCAGCAGCTTTGGGCACACGGATCTGGCGCGGTTGATGGATCTCAAAGGTGCTCATAACCAGCACGCTAGAGGCAAGCAGAGTTTTGGCATGCGCTTCCATGTCCTCAAAAGCTGCTCCGCTACGCGGAGCACTCTGCCCGGGAAGTCTCGTGAGCATGCCGGCGATAGCCTGCGTGCTCACACAGGAACCGAGGCCTTCTATGGTGGGCTTGTCGATCGCAGTTTGCTTCTTCGCATTGCCGCCTGAAGTCTGTGTTTGGAAAAAGAAACCCAGCACATCTCCTTTTTCTCCGATGAGAAATCCACCCAGATTTTCCGGTGGAAGCCTTGCATCATGCTGAAAGCTTCCATGGGCACCCAAACGGCTGATGATGCCCCGAGTGACGGTGGCCTTGGTGGAGAAACTTTTTTTGCCGCTGCTAAGCTCGTAACTGATGGCGAAGACGTTCTGACCCACTTCGACCGGCTTTCTCGCCCCAATACGCGCGACTTCCATCGGCACCTTGCACAAGACCAACTGCACATCGGACACCTTGATCTCACTTCCATCCTTGTCCTTGGGAACATAAGGAGCCGCTGGGTAGTCTTTGCCTTCATGATGAATGACGAGGCTCTTGAAATCTTTTTTGACCATCTCTGGATCGATGGCCACCAGACCGCTTTTACCGATGACCACACCCCAGCCATGCCGGGTGGCAATCTTGACATCTGGCTCGAGCACGTTCGGCGCTTGCTTGGCGGGGTCGTCACCGGCGGTGGCCATGATATCCATCCAAGCTTGCGTGGCCTGCTCAACTTCGATCGCGTAAGCGCGCAGCATGGAAGGATCACCAACGAGCGGATGATAGGTACGGCCCCCAGCACCAAACAGCGGCTGATTCTCCACCCGCTGACCTTTTTGATAAGCAGCGACGTCCTTTGTAAGGAGGAAGAAGACCTCGCCGGTGAAGAGTTTTGGGCCACCCGCTTTTGGATCGATCTTCAATGCTAGGCGACAAATCCATCCGCTACCATCCTCGACCGGATGAACTAGCTCAAATGATTGAGGGCCGAGCTTCGTCGCAGTCTCGGTGATAGCGTGCGCGTTCTTCGCGAACTGCTGGTCATCACCTGCGAAGGCCATAAGCGGGAAGATGGAAGTTTTCCCTGCCATATGGAGTGCTAGCTCTTCTCCCTGCACCGCCACAAAAACCGCCTCCATTTTTTTGCTACCATCGGCACTCTTCCATTCACGCGCGTGAACGGAACCCAAAACCATGCTGAGCACCAAAAGAAGTCGCATCGTCATCGATGGCAAAACTAGGCCACGTTTTTTTTATGGCAAGGAGTGCCGTCCGAACACGAAAAAAGCCGCGGGGCATTTCTCCCTCACGGCTTTTTCGAATCATTCTTCGGAGCCAAGATCTTCTTCGGGTTCCGGTTCCTCCTCCTTCTTCTTGCCTCGCTTCTTCTTTCCACCGGCATTGCGGAGGGCCTTCGGAATGGGATCTTCCTTTTTCTGGAGCGCGCGGCGCAATTTGCGCAGAGCGATGTTTTGGAGCTGACGGATACGCTCGCGGGTGACGCCAAACTCCTGACCCACTTCTTCCAGTGTCCGCGGCTTCTGACCGGAAAGGCCAAAGCGCGCTTCGATGATTTTGAGTTCACGAGCATCCAACACGGTAAGCAGCCCGTCGAGCTGCCCATGCATGTTTTTGTGCGAGAGGAGTTCGAAGGGCGTGAGGGCGTTTTCATCGCCGACAATTTCACCAAATTCGGTGCTGTCGTCCTCACTGATCGGTGCATCGAGCGATGCCGGCCGCATAGAAGCAACCTTGAGCTGGCTTAGCTTGGCGCGGTCGATGCCGATTTCTTCGGACAGCTCATCGTCAGTGGGCTCTCGACCCAACTCCTCGGACATGGCCATGGCCACGCGACGCATCTTGCTGATCTTGTCCACCATGTGAACGGGCAGTCGGATGGTCTTGGACTGGTTGGCAAGGGCGCGCTTAATGGACTGCTTGATCCACCAGGCGGCGTAGGTGGAAAGCTTGCCGCCCTTATTGGGGTCGAACCGTTCCACAGCCTTCATCAGACCTATATTCCCTTCGGAAATGAGGTCCAGAAGGGGCAAGCCATAGTTGGCATAATCTTGGGCAATCTTCACCACAAGACGCAAGTTGGCGCGGATCATGTGGGAGCGTGCCTCGGGGTCGCCGCGCTTGATGCGCTCAGCGAGTTCGACCTCCTGCTCGGGCGTCAGCAAATCTGTCTTGCCGATCTCCCGCAGGTAGATCTTGATTCCTCCATCGAGTTCCATGTTGAGCATTCTTTCTAATTAACGGTGCAAAATGAGAAAACTTTGTCCTCCCGCCAGACGCGGGGGGCACTCAGACTAAACGAGAAACCGAGTGCCTGCGCGAACTTTTTGAGCAATTTGCGTGCTGAAAACAGCGGGAGATGCAAGGCAGACCGTGTGACTCATGGTCGTTCAACAAAACTTTACGCCTCCCGTCAATCATCATTTCGAAAAAATATCAGCATTGATTAATAGAAGCCCGTTTTCGGTGCGCCAGTGAAGCGTTTTTGGCCCGTTTCCAGCGTATGCAGAGGTTCTCCGTTCCTTCCCGCCGCCCTGCTTGACACCGCCCCCGGTCTCCCCGACTTACTCGCCGCTCAAAACTCGCCATGCCCCGCCGAATCACCTACCGCGACGCCGTCCGTGAAGCCCTCGATGAAGAAATTGCTCGTGACCCCATGGTCGTGGTGATGGGGGAGGAGGTCGCTCAATACAATGGGGCCTACAAGGTGACTCAGGGGCTCTGGGACAAATGGGGTGACAAGCGTCTTGTGGATACCCCCATCAGCGAGGCGGGCTTCATCGGCATGGGCATCGGTGCCAGCATGCTTGGCGTGCGCCCGGTGATGGAATTGATGTTTTGGAGTTTCTATACCGTGGCTTGGGACCAGATCGTGAACAACGGCGCAATGGTCCGCTACATGTCTGGCGGTAAGATCAACTGCCCCATCGTCATCCGAGGTCCGGCCAACGGCGGCACCAGCGTCGGGGCGACTCATTCTCACACGCCGGAGAACATCATGGCGAACTTCCCTGGAATGAAATGTGTCTGTCCAAGCAACGCCTATGACGCGAAGGGGCTGATGAAGGCCGCCATCCGTGACAACGATCCCGTCATGTTCATGGAGAGCACCAAGCTTTATGGCGAGGAGTGGGACGTTCCCTCGAACGATGAAATCCCCGGTGGTGATTTGGTCATTCCGCTCGGCTTGGCTGATGTGAAACGTGTGGGAACTGACATCAGCCTGCTTGCTCACGGCAAAGCAGTGATCACTTGCCTCGAAGCTACCCGTATCCTTGAGGAGGAGCACGGAATCCGCGCCGAAGTCGTTGATCTACGCACCATACGACCGCTCGATGAGGATACCATCCTCGAATCCGTCGCGAAAACGCATCGTGCCGTCTATGTTGAGGAAAACAAGCCTTACTGCGGCATTGGTGCCCAAATCGCCTACATGATTCAGGAGCGCATTTTCGACGAACTAGACGCCCCTGTACAGCGCGTGTGCAGTCTGGATGCTCCAGCCATTTACAGCCCGCCCTTGGAGGCTATCCAACTTCCAACGGCTGATGTCGTAGTGGCCAAAGCTCTCAGCATTTGTTGAGCGCGAAGCGGTCATCCACAAGCACCCAATCATGAATCAGCACGCTAGTTGGCATGCTTGACGATGCGGAAAAGGGCCTCCAGCGGATATTCCGATGGTGTAGCCAGGCAACACAGCGCACTGCCACGCAGGAAAACATGTGTCGGCGTATTTCGTGACGACACGCTTGGGGTCTGAGCTATTGCGTCCTTGCGCATGGCGCGAAACTTGCGATGGATAGCGCCCCGATTCCCAAAACCATGCCCAAACAGACCATTCGTGACCTCGACCTAGCCGGAAAATGTGTGTTTGTACGCGTGGACTTCAATGTGCCGCTGGAGGAAAAAGACGGCCAAATGGTGATCACGGACTCCACACGCATTCAGGAAACATTGCCGACCCTCCAATTCCTGATCGAAAAGGGCGCCCGCATCATATTAGCAAGCCATCTTGGCCGTCCGAAGGGCCAGCGTGATCCGAAGCAAAGCCTCGCCCCGGTCGCTCCGGCGCTCAGTGCCCTGATCGGCAAGCCGGTGGCCTTTGCGAATGATTGCGTCGGCGAAGAAGCAAAGGCCAAGGCGCTCGCGCTCGAAAATGGCGATGTGCTGCTGCTGGAAAACACCCGTTTTCATGCCGGTGAGGAGAAAAACGACGCCGCGCTCGCGAAAGGCATGGCCGAGCTCGCCGAGATCTTCGTGAACGACGCCTTTGGCTCCGCGCACCGGGCGCACAGCTCTACGGCGGGCATCGCGGACTACCTTCCTGCCGTTTCCGGTCTGCTGATGGAAAAAGAGCTCACCTGGCTCAATGACGAGCTCGAAAACCCGGACCGTCCGTTCGTCGTCATCCTCGGTGGCGCGAAGGTCAGCGACAAGATTGGCGTCATCAATCGCCTGCTTGAAAAAGCCAACACCATCATCATCGGCGGCGGCATGGCCTATACCTTCCGCAAAATCGTGCAGGGCATCAGCATTGGCAAAAGCCTCTACAAACCCGAGTGGGAGCCCATCGCGCAGGCGGCTCTGGACAAGGCGAAAGAGCGCGGCGTGAAGATCCTCATCCCCGTTGATGCGATGATCACCGATGCATTTGATTTCGACTCGAAGAAGCTCGGTGTGACGAAGTTCACCGGCGTAAATGAAAGCATTCCGGATGGTTGGGAGGGAGTCGATATCGGCCCTGAGTCCGTGAAGCTTTTCAGTGAAGAAATATCCAAGGCGAAGACCGTCATCTGGAACGGACCCATGGGTGTGTTCGAGATCCAGGAAGCTTCGAAAGGCACCTTCGACATCGCCAAAGCGATGGCAGCCAATTCCAGCGCGAAAAATATCATCGGTGGCGGCGACAGCGTAAAGGCCGTCAAGAAAGCCAAATTGGGCGACAAGATGACCTTCATTTCCACCGGCGGCGGTGCCTCTCTCGAACTGCTCGAAGGCAAAATCCTCCCTGGCGTCGCCTGCTTGAAGGACAAATGATTCGCCATTCCACCCCTCTCCATTTCAAAACCATGCCCATCGCTCACTTCCGCAAGCCGATCGTTGCCGCCAACTGGAAAATGCACATGACTCCACAGGAGTCGGATGACTTCCTACGTGCGTTTGCCCGCCTCGTGCCGGACAAATGTCCGATCCAGATCGTCGTCGCGCCTCCGTTCGTCAGCCTTGAGCGCTCCATGAACGCGCTCCAGAATGCCCGTGAGCAAAGCGTAGAGCTCGCGGCGCAAAACATGAGTGCACAGCCCGCCGGCGCCTTCACAGGCGAAATCAGCGCCCGCATGATCAAAGAGTGCGGCTGCCGCCATGTCATCCTTGGTCACAGTGAGCGCCGTAGTTTGTACGGCGAAACGAATGCCATCGTGAACGCCAAAGTTATCGCCGCTCTTGAAGCCCGCCTCCACCCGATCCTTTGCATCGGCGAGACGCTGGAAGAACGCGATGCCGGCAAGATCGAGCAGGTGCTCGAAATTCAGCTTCGTGAGTCCTTGGCCGAAGTCGGTCCTCGCCGCATCATTGATACTGTCATCGCCTACGAGCCCGTGTGGGCCATCGGCACCGGCCGCACAGCCACATCCCTTCAGGCGCAGGAGGCTCACGCCTTTTGCCGGAAGGTGCTCGGTGATATGTTTGGTGCCGATGTGGCCGTAAAAATCCGCATCCAATACGGCGGCAGCGTGAAGCCAAACAACATGGCTGAACTCATTGCGCAGCCGGACGTGGATGGAGCTCTGGTCGGTGGTGCCTCACTGGAAAGTGGCTCCTTCTGGGAGATCTGCCGCGCGGCTATCGACTGGACTAACGCGAATGCGTAATGCCGACCACCACATCGGTGGCGCTAAATAGTGCTTCACAAATTCATTAAAACCTGCGCATGATGTTTTCATGCGCAGGTTTCTTTTGCTGATCCTCTGGTGCAAGGTTGTCACACTCTTCGCCGCCGATCCAGGCTGGCGGGCAGGTGCCGCTGACGTCGACATCACGCCCGATTATCCCGTGCGACTCAGTGGTTATGGCAGCCGCACCAGCGAGTATGAAAAAATCGCCCAGCGGCTGCATGCCAACGCCCTCGTTATCCAGTGGGCAGATGAGCCGCCCGCCTGCATCGTCACCGTAGATAACTGCGGGGTGCCCTTCGCCCTTCGAGCGGAAGTGTTGAAGCGCCTTTCAGCCGCCGGCACACCAGTCGCCGACGAGCGTCTCTCCCTGCACTCCACTCATACGCACTGCGCCCCGATGCTGCGCGGCGTGCTGCCTTTCCTGTTCGGGAAAGACCTCACCACTGATGAACAGCAGCGGGTGGACCGCTACACTGAAGATCTTACAAAGTGGATTGTCGAGGCCATCACCCAGGCATGGAACAAAAGACAGCCCTCGCGTTTGGATTGGGCCACTGGTAAGGCCTACTTCGGCCTCAACCGGCGACTTCAAGAGACCAACGGCCTGCAAAACGCGCCAAACTTCAATGGCCCTGTCGATCGTGCCGTTCCGGTACTGCGCGTGAAAAGCGCTGACGGCAGCCAGTTGATTGCCACCTACGCCAGTTACGCCTGTCATTGCACCACCATCGGCATCAATGAGATTCACGGAGACTGGGCCGGCATTGCGCATCAGGAAATGGAGCTGCGATTCCCGGGTAGCGTGGCCCTCATCGCCATCGGTTGCGGCGCGGATCAAAACCCCTACCCGCGCCGGGAGATTCGTTTTGTCCAGGATCACGGTATCGCGCTGGCCAAGGAAATAACCCGCCTCATCAACGAACCGATGAAACCCGTGCGCGGCCCGCTCGCCTGCGCCACCAAAGAGATCATGTTGCCCTTCGATCCTTTGCCCACGCTCGAAGAGTGGAAGGCCCGCACGAAGGATAAAAACAAGCATGTGGCTTACCATGCCCAAAAACACCTCTCAATTCTCGAGCGTGGCGAAAAAATCCCTTCGGTGCTTCCCTATATGTTGCAAACTTGGCATTACGGTGACGATCTCCTTATCATCAATCTACCCGGTGAGGTGGTCGTGGACTACAGTCTCCGTTTCAAGAGCGCATACGATGCAGGCCGCACATGGGTGAACAGCTACACCAATGACGTGCCTTGCTACATCCCCTCCCAGCGGGTCTGGGAGGAGGGTGGCTATGAGGCAGCCGGCGCCATGGTCTATTACGGCCGCCCCACCCGCTTTGCTTCCGGCATCGAAAACATCATCGCCAGCGGCCTTCACGAGATCGTGAAAGCGGGCTTCAAGGTGAAGTGAGTCTCAAAACAACCAGCATCTCCCGCCCTTCACGGCCTAGATAAGCCGCTTGAGGTACATAGTTCTCGAGCCATTCAAAGCGCGGCGCCATCAACTCCCTCAATTGCGCCTCAGAAATACCAAACGGAGGACCGGTCTCTCCCGGATCCATATCCGGATTGATGAAAAACACGCCGATCAGCCTTCCACCCGGTTTCAGCAAACGCACCACAGCCTCGCGATACCTTTCCCTCCGATCTGGCGGCAATGCACAGAGGCATGTATGCTCCACGACTGCATCAAACTGGCCCTGCTGCTCAAACAAGTCTCCCAACAAAAACCGCTCCGCCAGTTCCGGATAGCGCGCCTTCGCTCTTTCTATCGCTGTTGGTGCGATATCGAGCCCGATCGCATCGATGCCAAGTGAGACCAGAAAAGCCACGTCATGCCCCACCCCACAGCCTGGCACTAAAACACAACCCTTAAGCTCATGACGCTCGAAAAACGCTACTAGCGGCGGCGAGGGCTGCCCTTTGTCCCAGGGCGTGAAGTTGTCTTGGTAGGCTTGATCCCAGTTGGTGATGTTCATGAAAACAGTCGTTCGCGGATGAGTTGCCCGCCGAGTGGGGTGAAGGCCACCACATCTCCCTCAAGGCCATGGGTTACCAAGCGCCGTGTATCATGCTCGTAGCGGGCGATTTGATAGCCGCGCTCACGCAAAAAACCGAAGATTTGGGTCTCGGTGAAGTTATAGCGCTTATAGGAGCAATTCATTTCAAACAGGATCACTGGCAGTCTTCCGGCGCACATCGCGTTTTCGGCACCTTGAAAAACCGCGAGCTCAAAACCCTCCACATCGACCTTGAGCAGCGAGATCTGGCCATCCGGCAAAATCGAATCCAGACGCCTCACAGGCACTTTGGGGCCATTTCCGTTTGTTTCAATGTGCGCAAGCGCATCATCATCACGAAAAGCCATTTCGCCATCGGTTGAGCCCAAGGCGCAGGCTTCCATTTTCACATTGGTGAAACCGTTGAGAGACAGATTCTCTAGCAAGCGATCGCGGTTCCTTACGCTCGGCTCCACAGCAACCACGCGGACTTTTTTCGCTGCCGCTGGCAACGTATAGAGCCCGATGTTTGCGCCAGCATCGACAAAAATGTCGCCTTCGCGCAGAAACTCCGTGATGAACTTTGCCGTGTCCCAATCATGAAACTCCCCACGTTGAATCACATGCAGCGCAATGATGCTGTTTGGGTAGCATCGCAACCGCAGGCCTCCATAGACCGGAATCATCCACGGCTTGCGGAGTGTTTTCTTATTGATCAGCCATGCCATGCTGCGCAGCAGAACACGCGCACGCCTGCCACGATTCCCCGGCGCGCGCCAAATGCGTTTCACCAGCTCCCAGTAGTTCTTCACGGCGTTTTTTGCTTCTCGTGCTTAATGATTCCTTCCAGCGTCGTCTGACCTGCTTCACCCTTAAAGATCACTTTGCTCTCAATCACTTCCTTGGTGTCTCCCCGAAGGGAATCGAGCACCGTGATGCTACTGTTCCCGCTACCAGTGATCGCCTTCAGCTCCAGCGTGAGATTCACCATCGAGACATTCCCCTCGAAACGAAGCGTCTGCGAAGCATCCGCGCCATGCAAAATGGCGTCAAACATGTCCGTGCCAGTGTTGTGCGTGATGACCCATTGGAACGGCTGTGTATCACTGTTCATCGTGCGTGTTCCCTCAATGAGGAAACCGTTTTCTCCATCGACTTTGCCCGTCCACTGTTCGGCTATGGTCACGAGATTGCTGTTCTCACCTTTGAGTTCGCCCACCGCCTTCCAAGTGCCAATGAAATGCTTGAACAAAGCGTGCGACGACAAATCCGCCCGCAATGGAAGGCCGGCGAAGCAGAGAAAAAGGAATGTGAGCGCTTTCATGTTGCAGCAGCCAAACACGACGCACGATGACTCTCTTTCGGAGCCTTGCCAGCACTTGCGTGGCTTATGACAACATTGTATCCGCTGCGCCCATGCCTCAATTGCCTGCCTCCACCGGTTTCAAAGAATGGTCCTTTGTCTGCAATGCGCTCACACAGGGAAAGCTGAGCATCCTTTTGCGCAAAGGTGGCATCCACGAAGGCCGCGGCGGCTTCGAGTGGAATCACCGGCAATTCTTTTTATTCCCCACTTGGTATCACAACCAAGCCGAGAAGCTCTCTTGGGCCCCTGAGAACACCCTACGTGACTTTCCGCCCGAAGAGGAACGCCAAACAGTGGACATCGAGGGCTGTGCCACTCTCGAACAGGTGTGGAAGGTCACCGATTGGGGGCAAGTCGCCGCCCTAACGCCGCTGCACATCTGGAACGAGGACGTGGTCAAAGAACGTTTCGTTTATGATGAAGAAAGCTGCCTCCATGTTGCCCTCGTGCGCGCCTACAAGCTTCCCCAGCGCTGGCACTTCCCGTATGCAAAAAGCTACGGGGGCTGCCGCTCATGGATCACGCTGCCGGAGGAAGGATTAGCCATGGCGGCTGCCGCGATGCCCGCACTCAGTGAAGACGCTTTTGCTGATGTGTCTGCCAAGTTGAAAGCGGTCTTGGGCTAGTCGAATGTACCTGACTTGAATCCCACCAAAACCATCCGGCCCACCCACGTCGAAATCAGCCTTGGCACGATCGCGCAGAATTTTGATGCGATTCGGTCGCATGTCAGTGCCGCGCAGGTCATGCCTGTGGTCAAGGCGAATGCATATGGCCACGGCATCGTTGAGGTCTCGCGACACCTCGCAGCTCATGGTGCGACGTGTTTTGGTGTGGCACTGCTGGAGGAAGCGGCCGTTTTGCGCCATGCGGGTATCACGCAGCCTATTCTTGTCTTTGGCGGTGTGGTGGCGCGGCAGATCCCCGAGTTTATAGAGCAAGATTTGATGATGGCGGCCTCCTCCATCGACAAAATGCAACAGATCGACGACGCAGCCGCAGCGGCAAAAAGAAAGGCGCGGGTGCATCTGAAGATCGATACCGGCATGGAGCGCATCGGGGTGCATTGGTACAGCGCGGAGAAGCTGTTGGAGGCCAGCCTCAGGTTCCGCAACATCGAGATTGCTGGGATCTATTCCCACTTTGCCAGTTCAGACGCGGAAGATCTCTCCAGTGCCAAGGAACAGCTCGCGCGATTCCTCGAAGCACTCGAGTTTTACCCGAAACACGGCCTCAAGCCGCCACAGCGCCACATCGCGAATTCCGGTGGCATCTTGCAGCTCCCGGAGAGCCATCTTGATCTCGTGCGGCCCGGTATCATGCTCTATGGCGTGTATCCCTCACGTGAGGTGAGGCAAAGCATCGTCGTGAAGCCAGCACTCAGCTGGAAATCTGAAGTCGTGTATTTCAAGGTCGTGCAGCCAGGCAGTCCGGTGAGTTACGGCGGCACCTGGAAGTCGGATCACCCCGTGCGAATTGTCACCGTGCCTGTCGGTTATGGAGATGGTTACTTCCGCGCCCTTTCGAATCGCAGTAAGGTCGTCATTCGAGGCCAGCAGCATCCCGTTGTGGGCCGCGTGTGCATGGACCAGTTCATGGTCAATCTGGAGTGGGGTAGCGCTTACAATGGAGACACCGTCACGCTCATCGGTGATGGCATATCCGCACAAGACGTGGCCGATTGGGCCGAAACCATTCCCTATGAGGTGATCACCAACATTCGCAGCCGGGTGCCGCGTGTGTTTGTGTAAATCCACCAAGGGCTCCCCCACTGCCGCAGCCCCGACAAAGTGCTTGCGCGAAAACGCGGAACGGCTATCCATCCCGCCCCCTTCCCCGGAAGGGTTCAATGATTCCTGAGTAGCTCAGCGGTAGAGCGGGTGGCTGTTAACCACTAGGTCGTAGGTTCGAACCCTACCTCAGGAGCCATCCATGG
Source organism: Prosthecobacter sp. (assembly GCA_017853885.1). Lineage (GTDB taxonomy): Bacteria > Verrucomicrobiota > Verrucomicrobiia > Verrucomicrobiales > Verrucomicrobiaceae > Prosthecobacter. The sequence goes on along the minus strand of JAFMIR010000041.1, from coordinate 17,948 downwards.
CAGAGTAGCTCAGGGGTAGAGCAGAGGACTCATAAGCCTTTGGTCGGGAGTTCAAATCTCCCCTCTGCCACCAATGGATGGGAACACACCCCGTAGCTATCAAGCCTGTTTCTGTGCCTCGTAGAGACTGGCGATGCCAAACGTCAGGGATATTCCCCGCGCAGATTGAAAGCCATTAGCGCAAATCAATGACTCCATATCCCTACCGGATGGAAATCGCTCGATGGAGCCGCACAGGTATTCGTAGGCACCCCGCTGGCAGGTGATCCAGCCGGCAACGCGCGGCATGATGCGCTTTAGGTAAAAAAGATATAGCTGCCGGATGCCCGGGTATCGCGGAATGGAAAAATCCAGCACAAACAGCCTTCCGCCAGGCCGAAGCACACGGCTCATTTCTTGCAGGGCCTTCGGCCAAGAGGCCATGTTGCGCAGACCAAAACCCACGGTGAGCACATCGAAGACTCCATCTTGAAAAGGCAGCGCCAATCCATCCGCTGCCACAAGGTGATGAAAGCGCCGCACCTGCGCCTCGCGCATCATCGGGACGGAAAAATCAGCGCCGAGCACTTTCGCAGCCGGGCAGGCTGCCTGCACCGCTTGGGCAAGATCACCGCTACCAGTGGCGAGGTCGAGCACACGTTTCGGTTGCAGCTTCGCGATGCGTTTTGAAGTCGTGCGCCGCCACAGGCAATCAATACCGAGGCTGAGCACATGATTCGATATGACGTAGCGCCGGGCGATGCTGGCAAAGGCTTGTTTGACGTATCCGGCGTCCTGCATGGGTGGCGTATTCTAGGCAAAATCCGGCTGCTAAAGCAACGTGCTTTGGCCGCCGATGGTGCTCACGAAAGGACTCGAACCTTCACGATGTTACTCACTAGAACCTGAATCTAGCGCGTCTACCAATTCCGCCACGTGAGCACGTTAATCGGGGTGACCGGGGCGCGATAGTGGTTCACGACAAAGGATTCTCAAGCCCTAAATACGGCTTTCTTGACCACGGGTCGTCGCCTCCTAGAGAAAGCATCCTCATGTCCTTCCGCCTCGAAATGCTCCAAGTGGCCCGCCTTGCGCCCAAAGTGCTCGGCGATGCCGCGCCGCTCGTGGCGCATTTTCTCCGCTCACGCCTCGCTTCCGATCAGCAGGGTTTCCTCGACAGGGATGAAAGACCTGATCTTTACTACTCGGTCTTCGGCATGGAGGGCCTGCGCGCGATGCTGGTAGATGAGACCGCACTGCCTGACCTGCGTCCATGGCTCAGCACCTTCGGTGAGGGTGAAGGCCTCGATTTCGTGCATCTTTGTTGCTTGGCCCGATGCCACGCGAATGCCGGCATCGAGCAAACCTCACCCGCTTGGCGGGAGGCACTGGCCGGCCGCTTGGAAAGATGGCGCTGCGATGATGGTGGCTATCATCAGGCGGCAGGCAGAAAAAAAAGCAGCGCTTACGGCTGCCTGATTGCTTGGGGAGCTTATCAAGATTTGGGACTCATTCCACCTTCTCCATGGCGTGTGGCGGAATGTATGGGCAGCCTGCGCACTCCGGATGGTGCATGGTCCAACGAACCCGGCATCCCTGTAGGATCCACCACGGCCACGGCGGCCATGGTGGCACTGCACCGCCATTTGGGCATCGCACCGCCTGCGGAAGCGGTGGATTGGCTCATGAAACGCTGTCTGCCCGGCGGAGGCTTTCTCGCCATGCCAAATGCTCCGATTCCCGATTTGCTCTCCACTGCAGTGGCACTGCACGCCCTTGATGCGGTGCAGGCGGACTTCTCGCAGCTGAAGGAACCCTGTCTCGATTTTGTGGACTCACTCTGGAACGCCACGGGAGGGTTTCATGGAAACTGGACCGATGACACGCTTGACTGCGAATACACTTATTACGGGTTGCTCGCGCTCGGCCACCTCAGCCTGCCCTGACTTTTTTGCAAGACAATCTAAGCGAGCTCCGCATGACAAGTGTCTCTTGAGCAGGCTCAACGTTTGCGCTTGAGTTCGGAAGTCGCATGGAAGCCTGGATCGTCATCGGATTGCTGGTCGTCGCCGTCGTCGCCTTTGCCACCGAGAAGATCTCGGTGGACTTGGTGACGCTGGGGTTGCTTTGCGTGCTTGTGCTAAGCGGAATCCTGCGGGTAGACCAAGCTTTTAGCGGTTTTGGAGACCGGGTGATCATCCTGCTGGCAGCCATTTTTGTGATCGGGGCGGCCTTGCGTGAGACGGGCGTGCTGGATGCGATGGGCGGCATGCTGGCCTCGTTTCTAGGTGGTAGACCCATCTGGCTGATGACCGGCCTTATGATCGTAGTCGCAGCGGTCTCCGCATTCATGAACAACACGACTGTAACCGCAGTCTTTGTGGGCCCGGTTATCGGCTTAGCGAGAAAGGTGCGCATCGCTCCCTCGCGCCTACTCATGCCGCTCGCTTTTGCTGCGATCCTTGGTGGCACCTGCACATTGATCGGCACTTCGACCAATGTGGCAGTAAGTGGCGCGATGACCAAGCTAGGCATGCAGCCGCTAGGCATGTTTGAATTCGCCCATGTCGGTGTCGCCACAGTGTTGGTGGGCATTCTTTACATGGCCTTTATTGGTTCGCGAATGGTGCCGGAGCGCGACAGCGGCTCTGACAAAGGTAGCGACATGATGCGCCAATACCTTGCCGAGGTTGTTATCTTGGCCAATTCACCGCTAATCGGTCAGAAGGCCTTCGACTCGGACTTTTCCGCGCTGGAATTCCAGGTGCTCAAAATCCGTCGGAACGGCGGAATGCTCGATGCGAATCCGCACGAACTCTTTGAGCAGGGAGACATTGTGCTCGTCGCCGGGAAGGTGGAGAACCTCATCAAGGTCAAGAAGATCGAGGGCATAGACATCCTGGAAGATGTCGCCCTGCGCTCGGCGGGCGTGAAGACCCAAGACGCGCAGGTGGCGGAGGTGGTGCTCACGCCGCGTTGCAGTTTCGTAGGCCAATCCATGCGGGAGGGCCATTTTCGCCAGCGCACCGGTCTATCGGTGATGGCATTGATGCGCGGAGATGCATCGTTGCTGCATCACATGGGCGATGAAAAGCTCCAAGCGGGCGATCTGCTCCTACTGCAAGGGCCAGCGGAGCGTTTCAAAGCCTTTGAGGAGTCCGGTGAGATGGTTTTGATCAACCAGCATCAATTCAGCGCGGAGACTCGGAGGAAGGGTTTTGTGCTGCTCGCAGCCTTTGTGCTCGCCGTGGCAGTCAGCAGCATCTGGCAAGCCTATGTGCCGGAGACGATTGCCTTTGTCATGGTGGCACTGATGGCGGTTTTCATGCGCTGCATCAAGTTGGAGACGGCCTACGGCAACATCGACTGGCGTCTACTCATCCTTATTGGCGGCATGATGGCCTTTGGCGAGGCGATGAAAGCCTCTGGTGCGGCAGAAATGATCGCCGAGTCAATCACGAAGACGATGAGTCCCTTTGGCGTATTTGGTGTGTTCGCGGGTTTTTGCATCCTGACGGTGATCCTGACCCAGCCGATGTCGAACGCCGCTGCGGCTCTTGTCGTGCTACCCGTGGCCTTGGAAGCAGCGGCCGCGATGGAGGCCAGTCAACGAGCCTTTGCCATTGGCGTAATGCTCAGCGCTTCCGTGAGCGTTTTGACCCCTTTCGAGCCTAGCTGCATTCTTGTTTACGGCCCTGGCAAATACCGCTTTTCCGATTTCATCAAGGTCGGCGGTGGCATGACCCTCGCCATGCTAATCGTCGTGCTGACGATGGTGCCGCTGATCTGGCCGCTGAAATGAGTAAGCGGCTCAGCGGTTGCGTATCTGGCTGTTGCCATTCTGCTTGAAATACTCATCTCTCATCCTGCGAAGCTCTTCAAGGCGGTTGGAAATATCGCTCTTGCTGCGGACCTGATCGTCCTGCTGGCGTTGCACAAAAGGATTGTTGGCACCCCAGTTCCTCCAAGGGCCGGCGGGAACCTCGCCCAGATCCACAAAACGCCAATCACAGCGGCTCATGCTGGACATGCCGAGGTAATCGCGCACTGCAGGGCTCACATCGATGCCGGCACCATGGTTGTTCGTGTTCCGTGGGCGGGCGCTACCAAACACATAGTCCACATCATCCGTTTCGAATGGACCGCAGTCCTCCCACTGGGCATAGCAAACGCGATTTCCGTGGCGGATGGCCAGCCAGAAGCCCTTTAGGACAGACTTACCTTCCCGGATGAACTTCTGCTTGAACCACGGAATGCGCGCCTTCGCGGATGACTTCGTGGTGGTGTGATCCACGAGGTCATTGTAAGGTAATGCAACGTAAAAGGGATTTTGTTTGGGCGTGAATCCGATGGGGGTGAAATGGTCGGTTCGGTTCACACGATCGGGATCGTCAAAACCGCCAAAATTCGTCATCCACTCCTTGTCCCACGAACTCATATGATTCGGGGTGGGATTGTTGGGAGTCGGCTGCTCCCCCACCCAGAAGACAGTGGCCACGATGTCGAGCTTCCACGGATACCGAGCGTAGCCCATTTGCGGCATGGGCGTTTGCGGAATCAGGATGCGTGGCAGCTGAGGCAAGGCAGCAGTGGAAGGGCTAAGCCGCTGTGGGGACACGCGAGTCTTGGCGGAGGAGGAGGTCGCGACACCTGCTGCAGCCACTTGGGTCGTCACGGCTGCCACCATCACCGGCTTTGAAACGCCTGATGGGGAATTCGGCGATTTTTTCGTCGTGCTTCCCTGCCCTAAGGCCAAGCCCGCGCTCATCAAAGCGATGAACGTTGGTCGGCAGGGATGGAGGAAGGCAGGCATGGGCGCTGAGCGTGAAACTTAGCAGCCGTGAAGGGGGAATCGCAATGCCAAATCTGGTGAGCCCCTGCTAGCAGGACTGAAATTCAAGCCGTTACCCCGCTTTTCAATAACGCCGCAGCATCGTGTCGTGAAGCTCGCGAGAATCGTCGGTCGTCGGGTAGTCCAGCGTGTAGTGCAGCCCGCGACTCTCATGGCGGCGGATGGCGCATTCGACGATCAGGGAGGCCGTCTCGACTAGGTTGCGCAGTTCGAGGATCTCACTTGTCACACGGTTATTCCAATAAAACTCCTGCACTTCGCGTTTGAGGTTCCGAAGGCGGGCGGCGGCGCGCTGCAAGCGCTTGTTCGTGCGCACGATGGAGACGTAATCCCACATCAGGCGGCGGATCTCGTCCCAGTTGTGGTAGATGACTACCAATTCGTCATTTTCCACCACACCACTGCTTTCCCAAGGCCTCAAGTCATAAGTCTGCTCTGCTTTTTTGCCGATGGGCAGCTTCTTGAGCAGATGCGAAACCGATCGATGGGAAGTCACAACGCATTCAAGAAGCGAATTGCTCGCCAAGCGGTTTGCGCCGTGCAAGCCGGTGCAACCCACCTCACCCACGGCACACAGGCCGCGGATGCTTGTGGCGCCGTTCACATCGGTCAAAACACCGCCGCATTGATAGTGCGCGGCAGGCACCACAGGAATGGGCTCTTTGGTGATATCAATCCCTACACCCAAGCACTCACGTTGGATGTTCGGAAAATGGCTCAGGATAAAATCCGCCGGCTTATGGCTGATGTCGAGATACACACAGGGACCGCCCGTGCGCTTGATCTCATGGTCAATGGCACGAGCCACGATGTCGCGCGGAGCCAGCGTCCCACGAGGATCGTATTTCAGCATGAACTCCACGCCATTCTTGTCGTGCAGTCGAGCGCCCTCGCCTCGCATGGCCTCAGTGATCAGAAACGAACGCTTCTGCGGATGGTAAAGGCAGGTCGGGTGGAATTGGATGAACTCCATGTTGGCGATCGTGGCTCCCGCGCGCCAAGCCATCGCCACGCCATCGCCAGTGGCCACCTTGGGATTCGTTGTATAAAGATACACCCGACCACAGCCGCCGGTAGCGAGGATCACACGGTCGCTGCGAAAGGTATCCACCTCACCCGTGGTTTCGTTCAATACGTAGGCACCAAGCACCCGATCCTCGGAGGCGAGGCCCAACTTGGCCGTCGTGATCAAATCGATCGCATAATGGTTTTCCAGAATGGTGATGTTTTTCCGCGCCCGAACGGACGCCAAGAGTTTTTCGGTGATCTCCTTCCCGGTGGCATCGGCGGCGTGCAGCACTCGTCTCGCGGAGTGCCCCCCTTCTTGGGTCAAATCAAACTCCAAATGACCATTTTTGGCCGCCCGCTGGTCAAAATGAACGCCCCATTTCACCAGATCCGCGATGCGGTTAGGTCCCTCGGTCACCATGGTGCGTACCGCAGCCTCCTTACAAAGACCCGCGCCGGCGATCAGCGTGTCATTGACGTGTTTTTCGACCGAGTCATCCCCAGCCGTGACACAGGCGATACCACCCTGAGCCCAGTTTGAGTTCGAATCGAGCGTGCCACGCTTTGTAAGCATGATCACACTGCCATGCTCGGAGGCATGCAATGCCGCACTGAGCCCCCCGGCACCGGTGCCGATGATGATGAAATCGGATTCGATCATGTGGTGCCTGTCGTCGTGGAAGGCAAAAGTTGCAACAAACGCGTCACCAAGCCCACTGCAGACCGAAACGGCCCGCGAGCACCTTGAGATCGTCGCGCATCGGCCATTCATCGGCGCGCGCCTCCATATCGGCGGGGTGGCGGCTGCTGGCGCCTTTGAGGGTCATGCAGCCAGTATTATCACCGATGTGACGGATGGCCTGGATCTCCTCCGAGCTCAGGCATTGCTTTGGCAGCGCAGCCAGCTCGTCGAGCTTGCTCTCGATGGTGCGCGCGCCTTCGCCATGCTCCTGAATAAGCGTGGGAACGACGCTTTTCACGGCGGTGTTCCCTAGCGTCCACAGGCAGGCGAGCTGGAGCATGGTGAGGCCATGCTTCGTCGCGATAGGACGCACTTTTTCGAGCTTTTCGACACCGTGTTCGATCCAATCGCCAGGGCGGTGCGTGCGATGGTCACCATCGCGGAACTTGTGACCGGGCTTCACATCATCATGAAAGAGGCCACCATAATCGACCACGCGGGCCATGATATCGATCTTATTTTTTTCGGCGGCTGCCAGAACATGCTGACCTGGCCAGGGCTCGAAAGGATTCAAAATAATCATCGCCCAGTCCATGCGATCGCCATAGCGCTCGAAGCACTCGATCATATCGAGTGTGAAGCCGTTCGCTGGTCCGGGCGCGATGCCAAGGCGCTCGGTGAGGCCCTCCTCGCGAATCTGCGTGAAAGCCTCCCACACCTTTTCGCTCGTGTAGCTGATGCTGTCTGGGTTGTGCAGCATGAGGAGATCAAACTTCGAGGTCTGGCAGCGCTCGAGGCTCTTCTCTGCCGCCATTTTGAGGTAATCGTAATACTTCTCCGGTCCGCGCAATGTGGGATCGGTAAAGCGCGGGTAACCTTTGGAACCTTGACGAATGCCTTCGTAAATATCGTGCCCAATGATGCCGACGAGGCAGTATTCTTCACGTGGGATGCCTTTGAGAGCCTCACCCAGCAGTGCATCCGCTCGACCCACGCCATATACATCGGCGGTGACGAACGTGCGCACCCCCTTGTGAAAGGAGTCGCGCATGAGCTGCATGTAATGCTCCTCGGAGAGCTGTTCGCCATAGTGCATAAAGCGGCCGCCGCTCCAGGTGCCATAAGCCGTACGGGTGAGATTCATCTTGGAAAAAAGGGGGGGTGAGTTTGAAAAGGTGAACCACTCTTTTACCGCGCCAATGGGCCGTTTCAAACGGTCACTTCGCGCGGATTTTGAGAATCGTTCGGCATTCACTCCCGCCTGTGGGACATACCAGCTTGAGACCACGCCTAAGCTCGCCATAGAATCGCCCCCTCAACTCTTTCCCAACATGCGACTTCAAGACCAGATTATCCTCATCACCGGCAGCACCACAGGCATCGGCGAACACATGGCACGCCGTTTCATCCAAGAGGGTGCCAAGGTGATTTTGCATGGTCGCGACGCCACCCGCGGCGAGGCGCTGCGTGAAGAACTCGGCAAGGACAAGGCAGCGTTCTGTCAAGGTAGCCTCGAAGAGGCTGCTTATCCGGAAAAGCTAGCTAGGGATGCAATCGCAGCCTTTGGAAAAGTCGACGCGCTCGTCAACAACGCGGCGCTTACCATCCGGGGTCGCATCGACACGACTGACGCGGTTTTTTTTGACCGCATGATGGCCGTGAACGCCCGCGCGCCGATGTTGCTGATTCGTGCCCTGCTCCCGGAGTTGAAGAAGAACACCGGCGTGGTGCTCAACATTGGCTCCGTGCTCGCGCACTGCGGTCAGGCTAACATGCTCGCCTACTCCATGTCCAAAGGCGCCCTGATGACGATGACTCGGAATCTCGCGGATTCGCTCGGCATGGACCGCGTGCGAGTGAACCAGCTCAATGTCGGCTGGACGCTCACTGAAAACGAGTATCAGGTCAAACTTGGCGATGGTCTCGGCGAAGGCTGGCCGGAACGTCTCCCTGCCGCCGTGATTCCCATGGGGCGCCTTTTGATGCCTGACGATATCGCCGCCGCTGCCGTGTATTGGGTAGGGCGGGAAAGCTACCCCGTCACTGGCACCGTCGCCGAGCTGGAGCAGTACCCCATCATTGGCCGCTACGCGAACGCCGAAGGCGACGAGAAGAAATGATTCTCTGCCACCAAGAACACCGAACCAAGAACCCCAAAAACCCATGAAACTGATCCGCTTTGGAAAACTAGGACAAGAGAAACCCGGCCTGCAACTCGACGACGGCCGCCGCATCGATGCGAGTGCTTTTGGCAGCGATTACGATGAAAATTTCTTCGGGGGTGATGGACTGCAGCGCCTTGCGGCATGGGCACAATCCCACGCAGCCACCGCGCCAAACGTGGAGGCCAGCGTGCGTCTTGGGCCATGCATCGCGCGTCCGAGCAAGATCATCTGCATCGGCCTGAATTACGTGGACCATGCGAAGGAAAGCGGCATGCCCATTCCAGCTGAGCCGATCGTGTTTTTCAAAGCGACGAGCGCCATCTGCGGCCCGAATGACAACGTCGTTATTCCCAAGAACTCGAAGAAGACCGACTGGGAAGTCGAGCTGGCGTTCGTCATCGGCAAAAAAGCCAGCTACGTCAGTGAGGACGAAGCCCTGAACCATGTGGCAGGCTACTGCGTGCACAATGACTACAGCGAGCGCGAATGGCAGCTCGAGCGCGGCGGCCAATGGGTCAAGGGCAAGAGCTGCGATACCTTCGCGCCACTTGGGCCGTTTTTGGCTACAAGCGATGAAATCGCCGATCCGCAGAATTTGAAGCTCTGGCTCAAACTCAATGGCAAAACCATCCAGAACAGCAGCACGGCCCAGATGATCTTTGGGGTGAAGAAGCTGGTCAGCTACCTTAGCCAATTCATGAGCTTGCTACCCGGTGACATCATCACCACCGGCACGCCTCCCGGTGTCGGCCTTGGCTTCAAACCCGACCCCGTCTTTATGAAACCCGGGGATGTCATCGAGCTCGGCATCGAAGGCCTAGGCGAGCAACAGCAGACAGCCGTGGCTTGGTCTTGAGTGTTATACATGGGACGTGGGCACTCTCGCCTGCATCACTGTGCTGGCTCGAATGATGTGCCACAGCCGCAGCTCCGCGCCGCGTTGGGGTTGCGGATGCGGAATCCTGCGTCGTTGAGGGCATCTTCGTAGTCGAGCTGGCAGTCCCGCAGGTAGTCGAGACTGCTTGGATCGACAAAAATGGAGACGCCATAGTTCGTCTCGACAGCATCACCTTCCACGGCGGCTTGGATCTGCATGACGTATTGAAGACCGGCGCAGCCTCCCTTCTCCACGCTAATGCGCAGGCCATGTTCGGCCGGGGCGTTTTTGGCGGCGATCAGGTCTTTCAAATGGCTGGCGGCAGCTTCGGTGATGGAAATCATGGCTGGACCATGCACGCACGAGGCGGGATTGCAAAGCGCCACCATGCGTACAAGGTGTCTGTTCGAGCCCACAGCCTCTTTTCCCGCTCATGTCCCGCATCCGCATTCTTCCCGACGCGCTCGCCAGCCAAGTGGCAGCGGGTGAAGTCGTGGAAAGGCCCGCCGCCGTGGTGCGGGAATTGGTGGAAAACAGCCTCGACGCAGGTGCAAGCCATATCGAAATCCATGCCCAGCGCGGCGGTATGGCGATGATCAAAATCGTCGATGACGGTAGCGGGATGGATCGTGAGGATGCGATGCTCTGCCTCGAGCGTCACGCCACAAGCAAAATACGCACGAAGGATGACCTCGCCGCCATCCACACCTTCGGCTTCCGTGGTGAGGCCATGCCCAGTATCGCCAGCGTAAGCCGCTTCCGTTTGGCGACGCGTGAAAAGGATGCGCTGGTAGGCACCGAGGTGGAGGTGAATGGCGGCAAACTCGTCGAGGTGCGTGATCATGGCGGCTCCGGCGGCACGACTGTTGAGGTGCGCTCGCTCTTTTTCAATGTGCCGGCTCGTCGGAAGTTTCTGCGCACGGAACCCACCGAGTTCTCCCATATCGAGCAGCAGGTGCTGCTGCACGCCATCGCAAATCCCCATGTGGCCTTCACGCTGACTCACAATGCAGATTTGGTTTTTCATCTTCCCGCAACGCGTGACCTGCTTGAGCGCATCCGCGGCCTCATGGGCGATGAGCTCGCCAACCGCCTACTGAAGGTCGAAGAACAGGTGCATCACGGTGTGAGCCTATCCGGATACATTGGAGGTCCGGGCATGAGCCGCTCGAGCCGCCAGATGCAAATCACCTACCTGAACGGCCGACCTATCGAAAGCGCCAGCATCTCCTATGGATTGCGGGAGGGTTATCACACGGCCCTGATGAAGGGTCAGCACCCGGTGACTTACCTTTTCATCCAGATGGATGCCCACGCGTTCGACGTGAACGTGCATCCGGCGAAGAAGGAGGTCCGCTTTCACGATGGAAATGGTGTCCGCGATGCCATCGCAAGGACTGTGAGCCGCACGCTGGAAACAGCCAACAAGCTGCCCAGTGGTCACGCGCCGATGCGACTGGCCCCCACAGCTGCTCCAACCATCGATATCGAACCGCCCAAACAGGACATTTTACACCTCGGCATCGAAAAACAGTCGCCACCGCCAAAGCTTGAATTTGAGCCACCCAAGCCCGTCGTCGCAATCGAGCCTCCGAAGGCGGTAGCGATAACTCCAAAGCCCCAAACCGCTCCAGAGCCACTAACTGGGCCGAAGACTGAGATGCCGGATTTCCGCATCATCGGTGTGCTGCAAAAACTGTATGTGCTCATGGAGAGCCCTGAAGGTTTGGTTTTGATGGACCAGCACGCAGCGCATGAGCGTGTAAACTTCGAAAAGTTTCGTCGTGCCCTCGAAAGTGGCGGCGTGCCCTGCCAGAGACTGCTGATGCCCGTCACGCTGCAAACCACACCGCGTGACTCGGACCTGCTGCGGCAGAATCTGGCCACACTGAGCCGTCTCGGCATCGAGATCGAATCATTTGGCTCCAACACCTTCAAAGTCGAGGCCCTTCCGGCTTTTCTAAAGAACGACGATCCCGTCGCATGGCTCGATGGCGTGATCGAGGAGCTCAGCAGCCTGAGCACCAAGAGTTCCTCACTGCGTCTCAGCGAAGATGCCATCGCAACCACCGCCTGCCGTGCCTCCGTGAAGAGCAACGACGTTCTCAGCATCCCAGAGCTGCAAAGCCTGCTGAAGGATCTCTTTGCCTGCGAGATGCCCTATTGCTGTCCGCACGGCCGCCCCACCCTTGTGCAAATCGGCACCGCGGAGCTGGAGCGGAAGTTTGGTCGGCGCGCGCCGCAGTGATTCCCGTTCCTCAAAGCCATGTTGCGGTCTTTTCCCGTAGCAAGCGGCGGACTTGGGACAGCCCGTTCAAACGCGTGGGAGACAGCATTTTCGTGAAATGACACTGCTGCCAAATCTCCGGTTCGACGGCGATAACCTCAGCAGGGGTCACGCCACTGTACAGGTCACACAAGACGGCAGCGAGCGCTTTGACCATCGGTGAATCAGCTTCACAATCGAAGCGGGTGAGGCCTTCACAAAGCTCACCGTGAAGCCACACGCGGGAAACACAGCCGGGCACTAGGTTGGCATCCACCCGCTGCGCAGGGTCGAGACGCATGCGTGCAGCGTAAGCAGTGAGGGCTGAAAGCCTCTCCTGGATGTCCGGGATCAGATTCAAGTCCTCGATGAGCTGGTGCTGTTTTTCGACAAGACTCATTTGAGGCGGGCTAGGCGGTCTTTGCTCCACTTGAGCGAGGTTTGCACCCCTTCGTCGTTGAACGACGCGGCGGCGAGTTTTTCCCAGATGGCGACAGCGCTTTGGAATGCCTCACGCGCCGTGGACTTCTGGCCTGCGGCCTCGCTGGTGTGGCCAAGAATGCCGTGCAGCTGAGCGAGCTGGCTTTGCCACATCTTGCGCTCTGGTGTGAGCTGGGTGTCCGTCTGTTCGCCGATCAAGCTTTGCAACAATTCAACGGCTTGTTTGGCAATCGGCAGCGCAGCGGAAGCCTTGCCCAAATCAGCCACAATCTCAGCATATTCCCCGCGCAGTTTGGCGAGAAGAAATTGATACCGGGTATTCGTTTTGTCGTCGGCAAGGATCTCGTTCACCAACAAGATGGCATCCTGTTTCTTTTTGCTAGCCTCGCCGGGTTGTCCGGCGTCGCGGGACAGTGCCGCAAGGGCACCGTAGTTGCGGGCGAGAAGGTATTTCGCTTCAGCCCACTCAGGCAGCAGTCGGTTGAGCTCCAACAAAATGGGCACGGCTTGATGGTGCGCTTCCTTTGCATCGGCTGCGCTGAAGTTTCTGGCAATCAACTCGGCAAGTTCGGTATAAGCTTCGGCTAGCTGCAGCGCCTGATCTTGGTTCCGAGGACTGCGTCCGCGAACGAGGGCACCCATATCTTTGACACCGTCGATCAACATGCTGAGCGCCTGCTCGGCCTTGCCAGCGTCCCGCTGAGTGATGCCTTGGGCAAACTTGGCACGTGCAAGGATGAAGGCCTCTTGTTGATTCAGATCTGATCCGATGTGTTTTGGATCGAGCACGACGGGGATGCGGGCCAAGGCAGCTTCTGCTTCGACCACATCGCCATTTTGCAAGCTGCGCCGTCCAAAATCGAGCAAGGCGCGAGCGCATTCGCTGCGCACGAAGCGATTCTCAGGATCGGCCAGAAGTCCGCTTTCAAGGTTCTCCATGGCATCACGCAGCAGGGCGAGTGACTCACCATGACGTCCTTCCCGCGCACGCAACTCGGACAGAAGCAGGCTGCTGCGGCCAAAACGCTGCTGCAACAGCGGAGCTTCGGCGCTGTCCTTGCTTTTAGGCATCAGCTCACTGGCCTGCTCGCGAGCTTTGGTGAGGTAAGTGGCGGCTTTGGCATCATCATGCAGGCGCAGGCAGATTTGCCCGATGTTGCCATACACACGCAGCCGCTCGAGACCCAGAGCTGGATCGGCTTCCAAAGTAGTCAGTCCCTGAATGAAGAAACTAAGCGCTTCTTGGAGGCGCTCGTGCGCAACATTCATCTCATCGGGATGGCTGGCGGAAGTTTCCAATAGTTGCGAAAGAAACCGATCGACCACGTTTTGCGAATTTTGCAGGTTGGCGTCGGCTGTGATCTTGGCGTTGCGAGCGGTATCACGCTCACGAGTGAGCGCTGCCAGGCGGCTTTCTCGGGCGTCGATCTCCGATTGGTGCAGCTGGTGGATGTTTTGCAGAATCAGATCCGCTTTCTGCGCCCTGCGAAATGTGATGTATCCATAGATTGTCACCAACAGAAGCCCCGTGAGTAAAACAACAGCCGCTGCCTGTAGCACGCGGATCCGCTTTACCTGCTTCACCCGCTCCCTCATTGTCTGCTCACGGAATTCTTCTAGCAGGCAGTCGCTTTCCAAAATCTCAAAGGCTCGCACGACCTCACGTGCATCTGTCCAGCGAGCGGCGGCATTGAGATCGAGTGCGCGCTCAATAATGTTCCTTCGCCGTTCCTCCCACTTGGATGCGGCGGGATGAGGCCAGGCTATTTTGGGCTGAGCCCGAACCGCCGCGAGCATGACGGCAGTTGGCACCGAAGAGGCTAATCCTGCGGCCATGCGCTGCTGCACAAGAGCCTGTTGCTCCTGCCAGACTGTCGCCGCACGCGGCACATGGCCTGTTAACAAACGGTAGGCACAGACGCCGAAAGCATAGACATCCCACGAGGTGCCCCTGCCGGCGAAGACTCCATCCGGGTTTTCAATCTGATCCGGGCAGAGATGAACGTAATGGTCGGCAAGCTCGAAGTGATGAATGCCGCCCACCCACCCCTGAGCCACATCGGTGAGCCGGATGGAGCACTCAGGATCTTCTTCGAGCAACACATTGCACGGGCGCAGATTGCCATGGGGCAGTCCGAATTGGTGCAGCCAAGCGAGTGCCTTGGCCAGTTCATGGATATGACGCCAAGCTGTTTCAGGAGGCTCTCCTGAGAGAAGAGATTCGAGCGTGGGGGTCTGCCAGCGGCGCTTGCCATTGCTTTCTTTGATCATAACCCCCACCAAGGGCATCACAGTGAAATAGGGACTTTTATCGAGGCTGAAACGTTCCACGGCCAAAACCCCACGGTGAGCTGGCAGCTGCTGAAGGGTCCCAAGAGCCGATGCCAGCCTCTGGCGATGAATCGCCATCGAGCTGAAGACCTTGACCGCGCAAGGCTTACCTTTGGCATTGACCGCACGATAGACCGTGCCGCAGCTCCCTTGTCCGACGAGTTCCTGCAATTCAAGTCCGGCGATTTCAGGCAGGCTCATGCGGGTGCAACGGGGAGGAAGAACGAGATTCGGAGGAGTTTTCGGATGGGCATTTTAACCCAAACCGAGCTTGATCTGTAGGCGCGATCCAAGCTTTTCAAAAGACGATTATTCACGTTGTGCCCCTGACATGACTTGCGTCAAACTCAGCATCTTTTCTGTCATGCCTCGCCGAAACAGATCCAAGCTGGAACACAGCGCATTCGAATCAGAAATCCGATCCATCTATGCAGAGATCGAAAACCGGGCCTTAAGCCGCGACTGCCAGTTGAGGAGCGGTTGCTGCCACTTTCGCCTGACGGGAAAGACACCGCTTCTGACTCTTGGAGAGGCCATGTTTCTAGCCAAAGGCATTCGAGCGAGCGGACGAACTCAGGTGAAACCTCACCCGGACGGTGCTTGTCCGATGCTCGATCGATCCGGACGATGCAGCGTTTATTCACACCGGCCCTTTGGTTGTCGCACCCACTTTTGCGAGGCTGCGGGTGGCGTGTATCCCAGAAAGCATCTGGCAGACTTGATTCAGCGTTTGGAGGCCTTGGATGAAAAGCTGGGTGGGGATGGCTCGCATCCACTCGTGGCAGCTGCTACGGAAGCGCTCCAACGCGTTGATTAGAAACGTGGGCCTGCGGACTGAACCAACCAAGCTCAGCATCCACCACACTAGCGAACGATGCCTTTTTCGCAGCAAGGAGCTGAGCGGCACCTCGCACTTCCCTCGGTGCCATGCAAACCTCCTTCCAACTCTGCCACAGGCGGTGCGCTTCAGCTTTTGGTTCGTCGCTGATGCAGGGTGCGCAAATAGGCATTGTCAGGCATTGGCTTCACGGGGCGTTCGGGCGTGGCGATCATGGTGCAGACGCGCTTCTCGCTGCTGCCGATGAGGTCATGGATGATTGTGGCCTCGGGAAGATTCTTCCAATACTTCATCGGCATCTCGGACTGCATGGCCTGCACTTTGAGACGCGCGGGATTGAAGATGCTACGGTAGTAGGTACGCCAAAGATCGTCATGAGCATCCGCAGAGGGCGCATCGTGGCGACTCATGCCGGGCATGAAGGTCAGCTTTTCGCCGTCCCAACTCACGCATGCATCGGGGGTCAAAATCGACCAATCCATGCTGGCGAAGCGTTTTTCGAAAAACGGCGCAGCGAGCCGGGTGATGCGATACTCGGGCTCAAACCATGCGACGAACTGCTCGCGGCCGTTTGACTCGTTCAAGCCGACGAGTCGGAAGCGCACGAAGGCATGCATCTTGTGAATGTCACGGCTGACGGCCCTCGCCCAAGCGTTGCACTGATGCATGTCTCGGTCAGAAGGCATGCTGAGAAGATGTTTTTCGCCGCCGATCGTCAGACGATGCAAAAGCCGATACAGGATGTCAAAACGGCGTTCATCGGTGTGGGCGCAGACGTTGGCCGCGAGACGCAAAAAATCGGCGGGGACCTTCACGGAGGCGTTTGGCGTGGTTTGATAGCACGACGGCTCTTCGGCGAGCAGGCTAGCGGTTTGCGAGGCATCCACCCAATCGACGTTTTCCGGTGCCACGCCATGCCGCAGCAGCTCACGAGCCTTGGAACGCCAGGCCTCGAAGGTGGGCTGAATCTGAGCAGTGATGGTCATAGCTGTCCGCTGAGCGCCATCGCAGCATCCGCAGGCGTCGTTGGAGGTGGCGCGTTGAAATTGAGTTCGAGCTGCCGGGGGCCGGGGAGGAAGTGCTGGCGCAGGTGGGTGCTTTCGAGCAGGGCGATGCGCGGGCGGTGATCGGCAGCGACAATGAAGGGCATGACCTTCTTGAGGTTTACCCGCATGCGCTGGAGATCGGCCAAGGTCAGGCGTGACCAACGTCGCGCGGCGAGGATGCGCGCGACATTCACGGTGCCGAGACCGGGAATGCGCCACAGCAACTCCTGCGAGGCACGATTGATATCCACCGGGAAGACAGCACGGTTGCGCAAGGCCCAGGCGAGCTTCGGATCGAGGTCGAGATCAAGGTTCGGTTCCTCTTTCGGCAGCAACTCACCGACGTCGAAGCCGTAGAAGCGCAGCAACCAGTCGGCCTGATACAAGCGATGCTCGCGCACGAGCGGCGGCGGCTTGATCGGCAGCAGCACGCTGGGCTCTGGGATGGGGCTGAAGCCGCTGTAGTAAACTCGGCGCAACCGCACCTCGCGATACAGTTCATCAGCGCGATGCAGCACGAGCGCATCGCTGCTGTCGTCCGCGCCCACGATCATCTGCGTGCTCTGGCCGGTGGCAAACGCGGGCGCTTTGACTCGTGGGCGATTCAGAATCTGCCGCGCGGCTTTTTTGGCCTCAAGGCTCTCGTCGATGCGCTGACGAATGCCGTGCATGGCCTGCTTCGTGTTCGTGAGATTCTTTTCAGGCGCGAGGCGGTCGAGGCTTTGCTGCGAGGGCAGCTCAATGTTGATGCTGATGCGGTCGGCATAGCGTCCGGCCTTGTCGATGAGCGCCTGCGAGGCCTCGGGGATGGTCTTGAGATGGATGTAACCGCGGAAGTGATGCACCTCGCGGAGCTGCCGCGCGACTTCGATGACCTGCTCCATGGTGTGGTCCGCGCTGCGCACGATGCCGCTGCTGAGGAAGAGGCCCTCGATGTAGTTGCGCTTGTAGAAATCGAGCGTGAGCTGCACGACCTCCTCCGGTGTGAAACGCGCCCGCTGAACATTGCTGGAGCGGCGGTTGATGCAGTAATGGCAGTCGTAGAGGCAGGCGTTGGTGAGCAGCACCTTCAGCAGCGACACGCAACGACCGTCCGGTGTGTAGCTGTGGCAGATGCCCATGCCACCGGTGGAGCCGATGCCTTTGCCATCGCGCGAGTCCTTCCGCGCCGCACCAGAGCTGGCGCAGGACGCGTCATACTTCGCCGCATCGGCCAGGATTTCGAGTTTGCGCGTTAGATCCACGAGTTCGTACGAACAGTACGTGGAAAGCGTGGTTCGTCATGCCTGAACTGCGGGTTTTTTAGCCGCTGGAATCTCACCGCCGCCCGTGATTGAAATCAATGGGCTTCTTCACGGTCTTGGCAGCGAGGCTGTGCTCGAGGGTGCTGCGAGTGCAAGTGGGGTCAAGCACGAGGGTGGCGGGCTTGTTGGATAAGACGTTGGCGGCAAGAATGAGTGATG
>JAFMIR010000077.1 GCA_017853885.1 Prosthecobacter sp. | reverse complement strand
TGAGCTGCAACCCCGCCACGCAGATGCGCGACCTCGTTCTCTTCCACGAAGCCGGTTTCAAGCTGCAAAAAGTGCAGCCCTTTGACCTTTTCCCGCAGACGAAGCACCTTGAGTGCGTGATGACGCTGTCGAAGTGAGAAATCACTTCTTCTTCAGCGCCTGATCGATGTCCTCCCAGAGGTCCTCGACATGCTCGATGCCGACGGAGAAGCGCACAAGGCTGTCGGTGACGCCGGCGGCTTCGCGAACGTCTTTGGGGAAAGACGCGTGCGTCATGCTGGCAGGATGCGCGACGAGGCTTTCGATGCCGCCGAGGCTTTCGGCTTGGGTGAAGAGGCGGAGGCGGCGGATGAAATCGAGCGTCTTGGCGTAGCTGAGGCCGAAATCGGCGAGCAGCATGCCGCCTCCGAGCTTCATTTGCTTCTTGGCGAGCTTGTACTGCGGGTGGCTGGTCAAAAACGGATACTTCACGCCTTTCACGCCTTTGCGATCCTGCAGGCGTTTGGCGAGTTCGAGGGCGTTCGAGCTGTGGCGCTCGATGCGCACGGCTTCGGTCTTCGCGCCGCGTGAAACGAGCCACGCGTCGAAGGGGCTCGGCTGCAATCCAAGGGCTTTTTGCGCGAAGATCATCTTTTCCTGCCACTCATCGCTGTTCGTGCATACCGCGCCACCAAGGCAGTCACTGTGGCCGTTGGTGTATTTCGTGGTGCTCAGCTGCGAGAGGTCGGCGCCGAGGTCGAGCGGTTGCTGGAGCAAGCTGGAGGCGAAGGTATTATCCACCGCGACGATGCTGCCGACTTTGTGCGCGGCATCGGAGATCGCTTTGATGTCGAGGATCTTCAAAAGCGGGTTGGTGGGTGATTCGATCCAGATGAGCGCGGGTTTGAGCTCCTTGATGAGCACATAGTTCGCCGGGTTGGTGAGGTCGGCGTATTTGATGCGGATGTCGAAGCGGCGCAGCACGCGCTCGAACAGGCGGTAGGTCGCGCCGTAGATCTGCTGCTCGCTGAGGATGGTGTCGCCCGCTTTGAGCGAGAACATGATGGCGCTGATGCTGCTGATGCCGCTGGCGAAGACGGTGGCGTGCTTCGCATTCTCCAAGCTGGCGAGCGTGGCCTGGAGGTTGCGGAAGTTGGGATTGCCGCTGCGCGTGTAATCAAAGCCACCAGGGTTTCCTGTCTCGAAGGTCGAGGTCATGTAGATTGGCGGGATGACGGCACCGGTTTCGCTGCGCCAGTCCTGCCCGACGTGGATGGCACGGGTCTCAAAACGGGCGTCGGCGGGGAGGGTGGGGTCTTCCTTCATGTAGTTGCATGAATGGCGCGTCAGAATTGGCTTTGCAAGGCTCCACGCAGCATGCTTTATGCTTCAACTTCGCTTCTTCGCATGTCCGATACCTCTCCTCGCAAATTCCGTCGTGTTCTTCTCAAACTCAGCGGCGAGGCATTGAGGCAGCCCGGCAGCACGGACAACATTAGCCCACCCATTGTCGAGGATATGGCGGCACAGATCAAAGCTGCGCATCAAACCGGGCTCGAAATCGCCCTCGTGGTCGGCGGCGGCAACTTTTGGCGCGGCGTCAGCGCTTCTAACAAAGGCATGGAGCGTGCCACGGCCGACTACATGGGCATGCTGGCTACCGTGATGAATTCGCTGGCTGTGCAGAGCATGCTGGAAGCCATGGATGTGCCCACCCGTGTGCAAAGTGCCATCAAAATGGACAACGTGGCTGAGCCCTTCATCCGCCGCGTGGCGATGCGTCATTTGGAACTTGGCCGCGTGGTGATTTTCGCCGCGGGCACGGGTAATCCCTTCTTCTCCACCGATACCACCGCCGCATTGCGAGCGAGCGAAATCAGCGCCGACATCGTTTTGAAGGCCACGAAGGTGGATGGCATCTACGATGCTGATCCGGCAAAGAACCCAAACGCGAAGAAATTCGACCGCATCAGCTTCCACGAGTGCCTAACGCGCCAGCTCAAGGTCATGGACGCCACCGCCTTCTCACTCTGCATGGAGAACAGCATGCCTATTGGCGTCTTCAGCATGAACGAGCCTGATAACATCCGCCGCGCCCTCACTGGCGAGCACATCGGCACATTGGTGGATGCTTAGGCTTGATCAGCGGGGCTGAAGCTCATTCCTGAGCAAGTGAGCACTCCTTGAGCAAAATGGCTGCTTTGGCGCGTATCTAAGCCATCATGATCCGCTCCACTGTTCTACTGCACGCAGTCCTTGTCGTTTCGTCCTACGCCGCCCCAGGGGTAATCGATTACGACAAGCAGGTCTACCCCTTCCTCAAGGACAACTGTATCGCTTGTCATAACAAGACGACCACCAAGGGCGGTTTGAACATGGAGACGCCCGAGCTCATGATCCAAGGTGGGGAGAGCGACAAGGGCCTCGTTCCGGGCAAGGGTGCGGACAGCATCATCTATCAGGCTGCCGCCCACACTTGGGACAGTGAGATGCCGCCCAAGGGAAACAAAGTTGGCGCGGTGAACCTCACCTCGCAGCAGCTTGCTGTCTTGAAGGACTGGATTGATCAAGGTGCACGCCCATCGCCAAAGCGGGACAAGGTCATCACTTGGGAGCCGCTGCCTGCCGGCCTCCAGCCCATCTTCGCGCTTGCCACGACTGCACAGGGGGATTTTGCCGCCGCCGCACGAGCGAATCAAATCAGCCTCTATCATCTGCCCTCACAAAGCCTCGTCACCAAGCTCACGGATGAGGGACTGCTCAAATCCGGCCTCTACAAGCAGCCCGGCGTTGCTCACCGCGACCTCGTGCTGGCTCTCTCCTTCTCACCGGATGGCACAAGGCTTGCCACCGGCAGTTTCCGTGAGGTGAAGCTCTGGAAACGTGAGATCAAAGCGCCCGCGCCAGTGGCCTCGACGAAGTTCACCGCCAGTCAGGAGGCCGATAACAGTATCAAACTCAGTGAAGGTGCCAAGCTCATTGCCCATATCCAGACCGACCTAACCAGCCAGCAGACCCTCGCGCAGCGTACGCTCGCCGCCGCGCGCGCCGCGTTGGAGGTCACCTTTCAAAATGAGGCTATCAAGCGCGCAGAGACCGATGCCACCGAGCAGACGAACCGTTTGAAGAAAGCGAATGAACTGGCCGAACTCGCGAAAAAGAGTCTCGAAGATAAAAAGAAGGATTTGAAGGCCAAGCAGGATGCTCACAGCGCTGCGGACAAGACGGCTAAGGAAGTTGTTACACAAACCACCACAGCCAAACCTGATGAAACCTTGACCAAAAAACAGGCTGATGCGCAGGCTGCAGTTACCAAAGCCAGCGCGGAACTCGCCCTAGCTCAAACAGATCTCCAAAAAGCCCAAGCAGATCCTGCCAAGGTAGGTCTGGATGAGAAACAAAAGGTCATCAAAACCAAGGAAGATGCCAAGGCTGTTGCCGACAAGGCATTAAAGGCCATCGCTGATCAAATCGCTGCCGCGGTCAAAACGGTGGCGGAGGCAAACCTCAAAAAGCAGGCTGAAGCGAAGGAGAAGGTCGAAAAGGCCGCCACCGATCTCAAGCTCGCCCAAGAAGCGGTCACACGTGGTGAGGCCGCGATCACCGACACCGCCAACGAAATCAAGCTCGTTACCGAGAATGAAAAAAAGGCCAAGCAAGCCGTCGTCGATGCGAAGGCACGTCTCGAGATCGTGAAGAAAGAGTCTGAAAAAGCCGCGGCGGATCGTGATACCTTCTCGAAGTCCCTCGCCACTTCGATGAAGAAGGCCAAGGCACTCCAATTCAGCCCTAACGGCCTCGAATTGATTGCCACGTTCGAGGCGGGTGAACCGTTCGCGTGGAGCACCGCCACCGGTAAACCCATCGCACCCGGCAGCACCAGCGCCGCATGGGTGCTCGAGCGTTCGTTCGGCAGCGGCGATGGCAAATCACCCATCACCGACCGCGCCAACAGCCTCGCCTTTTCACCCGATGGCAAGACCCTCGCCATCGGCAGCGGCGAGCCCTCGCGCAGTGGCGATATCACCCTGTGGGACATCGCCACCGGCAAGCTCGTGAAAAACTACACCGAGCGCCATCTCGATAGCGTCTTCGCGCTCGACTTCTCGCCCGATGGCAAACTCCTCGCCTCCGGTGGAGCCGACAAGGCCGTGCGCATCACTGATTTGAGCAGCGGGAAGATGATCAAGGTCTTCGAAGGCCACACGCATCATGTGCTCGGCCTCACTTGGCGCGCGGATGGCCGCCTGCTCGCCAGCAGCGGCGCGGACAATGTCGTCAAAGTCTGGGACTGGACCACCGGCGATCGCCGCAAGAGCGTCGATGGCTGGGACAAGGAAGTTACTGGCATCCGCTACCTCGGCGCGGCAGATCAAATCGCCACCAGCGCCGGTGATGCCAAGCTCCGCCTCATCACCAGCGATGGCGGCGAAGTGAAACGACTCCCCGGTGCCACAGGTTTCCTTCAATCCTTGGCTGCCAATCGCGCTGGGGATCTGATTCTCGGTGGGGATCAAGACGGCGTGCTCCGCGCTTGGGATGCTGCCAGTGCCAAAGTGTTGGCCGAGTTCAAACCATAAAAAGTTTTGCGGCATGCTCACCATCAACGGAACTCCACGCACCAACTGCTCTGGCATCACCCGCCGCGAGTTGCTTGAGATTGGTGGAGCGGGTTTGTTTGGGATGACGTTGCCGGGCGTGCTGGCCGCAGAGGGAAAGCAGAATGCTTTTACGGGCGGGAAGGCAAAGTCGGTGATCTTTATGTTCCTGTTTGGTGGTCCGAGCCAACTGGAGACCTTTGACATGAAGCCACATGCGAAGCGCGAGGTGCGGGGGCCTTTTAAGCCGATCAAAAGCCGTACGCCAGACCTGCTAATCAGCGAGCATTTGGCGCGGTTGGCGAGGATCTCGAATCAATTCGCAGTGATCCGTTCGATGACGCACAGCTACAACGACCATAGCGGTGCGGGGCATTATTTGCAGACGGGTCACCGCTGGCATCTGCCGATCGGAGGCGGCTTCTCCGCGACACCTCAGGATTGGCCGTCGATCGGCTCAGTGGTGGAACACCTCAGCCAAAGACAGCCGGGTGGTTTGGAGCGCGATCTGGCCTCTTATGCCGTGCTGCCTAACCGGCTCGGCCGCCTGCAGGATCGAGGACAATACATCCGCCCTGGTGAATACGCAGGCTGGCTGGGCCAGGCCTACAACCCGATGACCACGGTCATTGATAAGCAGGACGTGAAAGACAATCCTTATTGGCGTGCTTGTGCCGATGGCGAGCTGAGTTTCGAGATCGAAGGTCTGCGGCCTGTGGTGCCGGTGCGGCGCATGCAGGAGCGTGTTGGCTTGCTCGATCAGTTTGAGGCCGTCCGCCAGCGGTTGGACGTGGGCGATGCGGGGGCGATGGACCTCCACCGCAAACGTGCCATGGCGCTCATCGCCTCCGACAAGACTCGCAGTGCGCTAGACATTCGCGCGGAGAACGATGCCATGCGTAACCGCTATGGACGCCATCTCTTCGGCCAAAGCTGCCTCATGGCGCGGCGGCTGGTCGAGGCGGGCACCCGCTTTGTGACAGTGCATTACGATTGTGTGGATGGCTATGGTTGGGATTCTCACCGGAACAGCGACGACGTGCGGGACCATCTTCTACCGACCTTTGATCAAGGTTGCTCGGCGCTGCTTACTGATTTGCACGAGCGGGGTTTACTCGATGAGACGCTGATCGTCGCCATCGGTGAAATGGGTCGCACACCCATTCCAAATGCCAATTGGGGACGCGGCCATTGGAGCACCTGCTTTCCCGCGCTCATTGCCGGCGCAGGCGTGCGCGGCGGCATCGTGTACGGCAAATCGGACAAAGAGGCCGCCTATCCTGTGGACAAACCCGTCTCGCCCGAAGACCTCGCGAAGACGATTTACTGGGCGCTCGGCATCGATCCCGACTTGATGCTCATGAACCGGGAAAACCGTCCCATCCCCATGGTCGATGGGGGCAAGCCGCTACTCGATCTCTTTGGCTGATCTTAACGCATGCCTGTGGGCATCCTCCCGCAGCCATTTAACCGGACAAGTCACTCGTCCGAGAGTTCCCCACCATGCTGCACGTTGATGGCTGCAACGTGAAACGCTTTCTTTTTCTCCTCCTCGCGCCCTTTCTCTCCCTCATCGCCGCTACATCCGCGGACCTGACATTGCTCGATGCGGGGAAATCTGACTACCAGATCGTTTTGCCGGATGCGCTGCCCTCACCGGCTTTGGACGAAAGTCTCGTGCAGACGGCGCGGCTACTCCAAACGGCGTTTTTGGCGAACAAGGCCGAGGTCGCGGTCGTGCGGGAAAAGGAGTGGGATGCGGCCAAACCGGCGTTGATGCTCGGGAACACGCAGTTCGCGCAGAAGAATGGCCTCGAGGTGACGAAGCTGCGGGATTGGAGCTTTGTGCATCGGGTGGTGGGCAAGGATGTGATCATCGCGGGGCATGATCATCCCTCGAAGGCACCGACGGACAATGCGCGGCGGCCGAATTGGGATCGCGTGGGCACGGCGAAGGCGGCGGTGGACTTTGCGCGGCAGTTCATGGGCGTGCGTTTTTTGTATCCCGATCTGCCGGGCTACACGCCGGTGAGCGGCGCGGCAAAGATCGACCTGCTCGCGTCGCCCGCGATCGAGTTTCTGCCGATGAAGACGATGACGGTGCCGGAGTCGCTGAACGTGACCACCACGCCGCTGCTGCGGGTAAACACGGCGCATCCAGCGGGCGCGTCGTTTTATGATCTCGCGCAGAATCGCTTCCCGCGCGTGGACGAGCAGTTCGGTGGTCACACGTGGGAGCGGGCGGTGCCGGCTGAGTTGTTTGCCGAGCACCCGGAATACTTCGCGATGATTAGTGGCTCGCGTTTGAAGCCGGAGGGCAACGGGCAGTATTGCCTGTCGAACCCCGACGTGCAGGAACGCATCTACCGCGATCTCGCGGGCTTTTTCGACAAAGGCTACGATAGCGTCGATCTCGGCCAACCGGACGGTTTCCGCGAGTGTCAGTGCGAGAAGTGCGCCGCGCTTTACGGCACGGGTAAAGATTGGTCGGAGAAGATCTGGATCTTCCACCGCGATGTCGCGCGGCGTTTGGAGAAGTCGCATCCGGGCAAGCAGGTGACGATGATGAGCTACATCCTCACCGCCGCGCCGCCGAAGAGCTTCAAAGCCTTCCCCGCGAACACCTGCATCATGCTCACCGGCACAAACGAGGAGGACATCGCCCCGTGGCGTGGCATCGATGTGCCGCGCGGCTTCACCGGCTACGTGTACAACTGGTGCCCGAACCTCGGCACGCGCTACACGCCGATGCGCACGCCGGGTTACATCGAGCAGCAGGTGCAGAGACTCGCCGTGAACCGCATCCAGTCGCTCTATCGCGACGGCCCCGGCCAGCTCTTCGGTCTCGAAGGCCCCGTCTATTACACCATGGGCCGCATGTTTGACGATCCAGCGAACAACCATGCAAAGGATCTCTTGCCCGAGTTCTGCGAGGCCGCGTTTCAAAACAAAAGCATCGCCTTCTCCATGCGTGCCTTTTACGACGAGCTGTATCACGCTATCGCGCTTTACTCCGACCACATCGGCACGCGCACCGACGTGTGGACCTACAAACCGCTGCCCACCGATGCCCGTGGACGCAAAACGGTGACTGATCCCTTTCAGCTCATCGCCTTCCTCTACACACCGCGCGTGCTCGCCACGATGGAGGGCCATCTTGCGCAGGCGGAGAAGCTCACCACCACGCCGAAGGTCAAAACACGCCTCGCGCTCGTGCGCACCGAATTCGATTACTTGAAGCACTTCGCGAAGGTCGTGCATCTGCATCAGGCCTGGCAGATGCTGCCCGACACTGGATCGCTGCATCGCCTGCTCGATGCCATCGACGCGCGAAACGCCTTCATCGCCACGCTTTACGTGAAAGGTCATCAAAAGGTGTGGAACCACATTCTGTTCCCCTTTCCCGGCCACGACGCGAAGCACCTCCAACTCGCCCACGACGGCTACCAAGAGCCCTATGCCAGCACCTGCTTCAACTGGGATACCAAAGCCATGCGAAACGCTTCACCCATGGGCCTCAAGAAACTCACCATCGCCAAAACGGCCGCCAAACTCACGCTCGACAGCCCCGAGTGGCAAAACACCACCGCGCACGCCCTCACGCTCCTCCCGCCGCTGCACACGTTGCCGCGTGCGACGACGATCCGACTCCTCTACGACGAAAAAGCCCTCCACCTCCGCGCCGAAGCCGAACTCGGCGACACCACCACCTTCACCGCCTTCAACCGCGACCGCCTTCTCACGAATCAAGAAGCCATCGACCTCTATCTCGCTCCCAATCCCGCCCAATCCCTCTTCTATCGCCTCACCCAAGGCGCGAACGTCGCCTCCAAATATGACGCTCTCAATGGTCGCATCACCGACGTCATGGACCCCCGCCACGGCAAAGACGACCCCACCTGGGACGCCGACTGGACCAGCGAAATCCGCGTCGATGCGAAAACCAAACGCTGGCATGCGCATCTCGTGATTCCCTTCGCCACCCTCGGTGTCGAACCACCAAGCAAAGGCATCACTTGGAAAGCCAACTTCGGCCGCAACCATACTCTGCCCCGCGAAGTCATCGATCGCGCGATCTGGTCGTCATCCTTCACCAGCACGAGCATGGACGATACAGCGGTGATGGGTGAGATCGTGTTTGACTAGCTGACGGAGAGTTTGCAGCTCTGCCCGCCGTAGATGATTTCCCAATGAAACACCTGCTTTTCTTTTTCTTTGTCTTCACCGCGTATGCGCAGGTCACTGACGGCAAGTTCCCCATCGTCTCGAATCTCAAAGCCGGTGCGGCCAAGGTTGACATCACGCCCACAGAGGTGAGGGATTTCACTGTCAGCGGTCATACCCGTGTGGTGAACGGTGTGCGTGATCCCCTGCGCGCTGGCGTGCTTGTCTTGGACGATGGCGAGACAAAGGCCGCCATCGTGACGATGGATGTCATCGGCGCGTGGGAGGATATGGTGGCGCTGGCGCGTGCGGCGATTGAAAAAGAGACCGGCGTGCCTGCGGCGAACATCATGATCTGCGCCTCGCACAATCATTCCGGTCCCGGTTGGGTGGAAAACATGCGCTGGGCCTCGGACGTGATCAAAAAGCTCACCGCCGCCGCCAAAGAAGCAGCCGCGAACCTGCGCATGACCAGCATCGGCCTCGCGGAGGATCGCATCAGCTTCAGCATCAACCGCCGCAAG
>JAFMIR010000040.1 GCA_017853885.1 Prosthecobacter sp. | reverse complement strand
CGGCAAGGGCGGTCCAGCGAAAGGCGTTCACAGCTTGTTGGCGCGTCATGGAACGTCTGCGTAAACACCACGGAGAGGGTGGCATCAAGCTAACGACCACATTATTTCAGACGAACCATGAAGGGCGCGAGCCGCAGACAGCGCCAATTTTCGCCCTTCACCCAACCGTCTTCGTGGCGAAGGATGCAGCGAAGCGCAGCTGGTGGTTTGCTACCCAGATAGGTATCCGCCTTGACGAGCCGGATCGAAAGTGTGCCGTCAGAGTGCAGCGTGATGGTTTGCGGCTTGTCACTGTCAAACCAGCCATCCTCGGTGAAGACGATGATTCGATCTGCATCACGCTGGCTGCGGCGCAAGGTTGCCCGCTGATCCGCCGGGCGCAGCGTGAGCGTGATCTCGCTGCCTTTTTCAGCGGCCTCAGCTTTCCAGGCGTCGCTGGTGTTTTCAGCACGAGAACGTTCAGCTTCAAAGAGGACATGCCATTTCTCATTCAGCGTCGCAGCGCTAGCGACAGGCAACGTAAGGCTCAAATCCACCAC
This sequence comes from Prosthecobacter sp., assembly GCA_017853885.1. Classification (GTDB taxonomy): domain Bacteria; phylum Verrucomicrobiota; class Verrucomicrobiia; order Verrucomicrobiales; family Verrucomicrobiaceae; genus Prosthecobacter. The sequence goes on along the minus strand of JAFMIR010000040.1, from coordinate 33,484 downwards.
CCCGGGATGGCAGGAGTTACCACAGCACATCCACGATGCCTTACCGGAGAGCGTAACAGACTCACCGAGCCTTAAATCCGCCGGTGGAGTGACCTCTGTGCGCAACATCACATCTCGGTCAAAGCCTTGTGCCTTGATTTCGAACATTCTCGTCCTCTCGGGTTCTGGATAAACAAGAGGCCCGGCCTGCCAACCTTTCGGCAAATTCCACTTCATCTGCGTTGGCACGCCCACAATACCCGGAAACCTCCAGTAAGTATGCCAACCGCGGTCATGCTGAATCCAAAGCCCCATCGTAAAGGGCCTGCCAGGCACGATGGCAGACTGCTCAGAAACGAGCTGAATCTTCAGGCCAGTCTGCCCAAATGACGATTGGCAAATGACGATTAACGAAAACAGCAAAAGGAAGAGCAACCTGCGGTGGCCCCAGCCATTCGGCAGTTGGTATTCGGCATTGATCATTCTTCAATAAGCAGCATGTCCCGGCGTGCGTGCAAAGGGAATGACGTCGCGGATATTGGGTATGCCGGTGACGAACATGAGCAGGCGCTCGAAACCGAGGCCATAGCCTGCATGCGGCACGCTGCCATAGCGGCGGAGGTCGGCATACCAAGAGTAGTTTTCGGGTTCGAGGCCCTGAGCGGCCATAAGGCCCTCGAGGACATCGAGTCGCTCCTCGCGCTGGCTGCCCCCCACGATTTCACCGATGCCGGGAACGAGAAGGTCCATGGCGGCCGCGGTCTTGCCGTCATCGTTTTGGCGCATGTAGAAGGGTTTGATGCGTTTCGGGTAGTTGAAGATGGTCACAGGGCCTTTGACGTGATCTTCAGCAAGGAAGCGCTCGTGCTCGGTTTGCAGGCCTTCGCCCCAGACGACGGGATTTTCGAAGCTGCGGCCGGATTGGAGCAGAATATCGACCGCGTCGGTATAGCTGATGCGCTCAAAGGGTTTAGCGAGGGTTTGCTGCAATCGCGCAATGAGCTGCTTATCGATGAATTTGTTGAAGAACTCCAATTCGTCCGGGCACTCGTCGAACATGGCCTGAACGAGGTAACTCACCTGTTCCTCCGCGAGTGTCATATCGTCAAAAAGGTCGTAGAAGGCCATCTCAGGCTCGATCATCCAGAACTCGGCGGCGTGGCGGGTGGTGTTGCTGTTCTCGGCGCGAAAGGTAGGGCCAAAGGTGTAGATGTTGCCGAGTGCGCAAGCAAAAGCCTCTCCCTGAAGCTGGCCGCTGACGGTGAGGTAGGTCGGGCGGCCAAAGAAGTCTTGCTCAGGCTTCGTGGGCGTATTCGGCTTCAGTGTGGTCACTTGAAACATCTCGCCTGCGCCTTCGCAGTCGCTGCTGGTGATGATGGGCGTGTGGACGTAGAAAAAGCCACGCTCTTGGAAGAAACGATGCACGGCAAAAGCCATCTTGCTACGCACACGGAAGACGCTGCCGAAGAGATTCGTGCGTGGACGCAGGTGCGCGATGGTGCGCAGAAACTCGGGCGTGTGGCCTTTCTTTTGCAAAGGATAGGTGGCATCGGCCTCGCCGAGGAGTTTGAGCTCCTTCGCCTGCAATTCCCACTTCTGCCCTGCTGCGGGCGAGGCGACCAAATCGCCCACGACTTCAACCGAAGCCCCGGTGAGGATGCGTGGGAGCAGGTCAGCGGTGGGCAGCGTGGCATCGACGACGATTTGCAGGCCCTTGAAGCAGGAGCCGTCGGTGATTTCGAGGAAGGAGCAAGCTTTCGAATCGCGCTTCGTGCGCACCCAGCCGCGGGCGAGGATGCCGCTGCGTGGCTCGGTGGCGTGGAGGAGGTCTTTGAGGGTCTCAGGCATGGTCTGGTGGTGGGTTATGTTCCGCCGCGCCGGCTTTTCGCCAACTGTATCTCCGGAAAAATACATGGCAGGCGATCCGGATGAAACAAGTGGTAGATCTGAGGCGCTTTTGAGAGCGCACCCATGCCTTACTCTCAAATGCAAGAGTCACCCGTTGCCATTCGCCGCTACCGCCTATCCGATCTACCCATGCTCCGCCAGATTACTGTGGATTCATTTGGTGGTGTATCGCTGGATCAATCTCTGGAGCAAAAGCTTGGCCGCTGGAACGAGCGCGGCTGGAAAGAACGCAAGGCCGACCACATCGACGACGATGTCACCCAGCATCCTGAGGGTTGCTTTGTAGCCGAGCGGGAGGGCGAGATTCTCGGCTACATCACCACCCGGCTAGATGCTTTGAACGGCCGAGGCCGTATCCCGAATCTAGCTGTCGTGGAGACGGCGCGAGGGCTTGGCTTGGGCCGACAGCTTATCATGCATGCATTAGACCACATGAGGGAAGCCGGGATGCAAGTGGCACAGATCGAAACCATGGCCTCAAACGCTATCGGGCAACATCTCTACCCGAGTTGCGGCTTCGAGGAGGTGGCTCGGCAAGTGCATTTTGCCATGCGTCTGTGACAACCGATCGCTATGAGTTCCTGCACCGCTGATTGACACTCCGCGCTTCCCGTTCCAAACCTTCGTTTGCCCCATTTCTCCGCATTGCATGCCCGAAACAAACGCCCTGCCTGAAAAGGAGTTTCGCTCTTTTGCCCCCGGCTATTGGGCAGGAAAGAATATTCCGCCACAAGAGTGGAACAGCGCCGCTTGGCAACTGCGCAATCGCATCACCACACTCGCTCAGCTCGCAGAGCACCTCACGCTATCGACTGAGGAACGCGCCGGTGTGCTATTGTCAGGCAACAAGCTGGCAATGGCCATCACACCGCACTATTTCAACCTCATTGATAGCCATAACGCGGAATGCCCAATCCGCCGCCAAGTCATCCCGCGCATCGAGGAAACTTGGGACGATCCCGATGAGATGAGTGATCCTTGTGGCGAGGACAGCCACATGCCCGTGCCCGGCCTCGTGCATCGCTACCCGGACCGCGTGCTCTTCCTCGTCACCGATCGCTGCGCCAGCTACTGCCGTTACTGCACCCGCAGCCGCGTCGTGAGCGGTGTGGGAGAGCAGGAATTGCACACCGAGTTCGAGGCGGCCTTCCGTTATCTGGAAAAACACACCGAGGTGCGTGATGTGCTGCTCTCCGGCGGTGATCCCCTGCTCTTCTCCGATGCGAAGCTCGACGCCCTGCTCACCCGCCTGCGCTCGATCAAGCACATCGAATTCGTGCGCATCGGCTCCCGCGTGCCGATCTTTGTGCCGCAACGCATCACACCGGAGCTTTGCCGCATCCTGCAGAAGCATCATCCGCTCTGGATGAGCATCCACACGAACCACCCGCGTGAGCTCACCACCGAGGTGCGTGATGCCCTGGCGATGCTCGCCAACCACGGCGTGCCGCTCGGCAATCAAAGCGTGCTCCTTCGTGGTGTGAACGACGATGCCGCCGTGATGAAAAGCCTCGTGCACAAGCTGCTCATGTGCCGCGTGCGCCCTTACTACCTCTACCAGTGCGATCTCATCCAAGGCAGCTCGCACCTGCGCACCAGCGTGATGGAGGGCATCGAGATCATCGAGCAGCTCCGCGGGCACACCACCGGCTACGCGATTCCGCAGTTCGTCATCGACGGCCCCGGCGGCGGCGGCAAAATCCCCGTCAATCCCGACTACGTCTTGCTACGCGACGAGCAACGCGTGCTTCTCCGCAATTACGAAGGCAAGACCTTCGAGTATCCCGAGCCGGCGCTGATCGTAGCCCGCTAGTCATACAGCAATCGCTGACCGCGCTGAGGCCTACGCCCGGAACAATGCCCCGAGTTTCTTACCTAGAATGACACCCGCAGCGAGAATGGTGACGCCAAGGAAAAGCATAGCCCATGCACCGAGCGCACTGGCGATACTGGGGCCATTGCCCAGGCCCATCATCAGCGAGTAAATGGCCTTCGTGATGGGGAAATGTGTGGCTTGCTGCGCCAGCACCATCGAGTCGCTCACCTCCAGCATGGCAAACGAGAAGGCCAACAGGCCTCCGGCGACAAGGTTCGGTGTGACAAGCGGCAGTGTGACACGCCACAACGCACGCTCCGGCGTGGCACCAAGGTTTTGTGCGGCTTCTTCCAACTGCGGACTCACCTGCTGAAAACCCGCCGCGGCACTACGCACCACATATGGCAGGCGACGCACGGCGTAAGCGATCACCAACAGCAGCACCGGGTCCTCGCCGAGCATGAGCCATGCAAACGGCTGGCCAGGCCTCGTCATGGCGAGGTAGCCAAAAGCCATCACAATGCCAGGCACGGCCAGCGGCAGCATCGCCATCGCATCGAGTAAGCGGCGACCCCACAAACGCGTGCGCACGGACACATAGGCCACGCCAATGCCGATACCGAGGGCCACAAACACGGCAAAGCAGGAGTATTTGAGGCTGTTCGAGATCGATGACAACGTAAGCTCATGCCCCAGCGCCTCGTGGTAGTGAGAGAGCGTGAGCGAGTGAGGCAAGATGGTCTGATACCAATCATTCGACAGCGATAGCAAAACCACGCCGAGATGCGGAATAACCGCTAAAAAGGTCACGCTCACAAAAATGGCCGTGATGCCGCAGGCAATCTTAGGCGGGAGCACCTTCAATTCTCGAACCGTGGAGGCCCTCCCGCCACCGATGGCTGTGCCACCACTGAAAAAGAACTTTCCAGCCGCATAGAAAAGCGTGCTCAAGCCCAGCATCACCACCACCAATGCATACGGAAATGGATTGCCGCTCAGGTCATTGATGCCACGAAAGACCTGCACAGCCGTAACACGCTCGAAATCAAATACCAGCGGGACGCCCATCTCCGTAAAGGCCCACACAAACACGATCGTGCCGCCAGCAAACACGCCCGGCAGGATCAACGGCAGTGTGATGCGCTGAAAACGCCGCCAACCCATACAGCCGAGATTGGCAGCAGCCTCCTCCAGCGCCGGATCGAGATTCGCGAGAGCGGCAGCGGTATTGAGATAAAGGATTGGATAAAGGTGCAGCGCCTCCATAATCACCACGCCAAGCATGCGCCCATCACCCAACCAATTCACCGGATCGGCAGCATCCATGAGACCGAGGCTGATAAGAAAGGCGTTCAGTGCTCCAGCCTGCCCCAGCATGGCTTTCACGCCGATGGCACCGACGAACGGTGGCAGAACCATCGGCAAAAGCACCATCGAGTTTAGAAGCCCTCTTCCGGGAAACGCATAACGCACATGCAGCGCTGCCAGCGGCAGGGCGATCACTAGGCTCAACAAGGTGCTCCAGATGGCAATCTGAAACGAATTCAGCAACCCCTCGCGGTAGAGCGCATTCATGAAGACCTCCGCCACATAGTCGAAGGTGAAACCGCCATTCGTTCCTGGCTCGATAAAGGCCTCACGCAGCACCGACCAGATGGGATACACAAAGAAGCAACCAAAAAAAGCGGTCATCGTCCAAAACAGGGCGAGGGAGAGCTTGCGGGACATAGCAACTAAATTGGCGTAGGCGTGGAAGGAACGCAACGCGTGATGCGGCTACTCCAACCGCACTGCGGCGCACACCATTTCCAACACGCGCCAAAGACCATTGTTGCCAGCGAGGCTGCCTTCGTTGAAGCCAGCGCCGGGGATGGGTTGCCAGTTCGTACGGTCGCTGTTGGGCGGGGCTGCAGAATACGCTGAGCTTCTCATCATACTGGCCGTCCTTGCCGCCGAGTTTGTAGATTACAAGATCCAGCGACGGCACCACATAGAGACAAAAAACCTCCCGCCCCACTTTTCCAAAAGGGACCGCATGGGCCAAGAACTGCACGCTCTACCCATCCGCCACCGGCACGCCCTTCATCGCCTCTATTCATCCCGGAACCCACAAGTTCCCCACTGAGGCACCTACCTTCATCGCCCGCTTTTTCAAAGAACAAGCTATTGCATTGAAGTGACTCACTCGTCTCGTTCGTGGCTGTTTTAACTCAATCGCCGGGGGATATTCAGAGTTGGGTAACCCTATCTTCAGATATAACCTCTACAATTTGCCGAAAGTTCCATTTAGCTTCCCGATTGACCCACTGAAGCTCAACCTTTACTCTTTTTGGGCTGGTTGACTGCCATGTCTTGTTTTTGATATCTCCGCTGCGTTGTTCGCAAGAGTATCCAAAAGTCGCACTTGGTGATGCTTTGAGATTCCACAACAGTATTCGGTTTAGAAAATGACCTTGCCCAATAGCTTCATCGAAAAGGTTTTTTTCATCGCCTGCCTATCACCTTACTTGATCTATTTCGCGGGATTAGGCCCTATTGCACCTTTGCTACTAGCTTGGCCCTTGATCTTGGTCGGTTTGTTTTACTACATTCGCGATGGCGTACGCCCATCGCTACTCGCAGTGGTTTGGTGTTTGAGTTGCGTCGGCATTCTTGCGGAAGAGTTTGTCACCCTTTATATGCGTGGTGTGGGTATGAAGCATCTGCCTTGGTGGTTTCTCACCTATGCATTGGCTGCCTTTCTACCGATGGTGGGAGCCATCATCAGGCCGGCGGTCATCTGCACTGCGGCAGCGCTGCTGGGTGTGCAGACCTTGATTTATGTTGGTGTGGCACTGGCAGCGACCGGAGCGGGCATCATCGAGATGATCGAGTACAAGTCCATCATCCCAAGCTCCTTGCTGGGGAATCAAGATTTGTTCAAAGTGCATTTTTTGGCGCCTGACTATGTTTTTGACCACGAGTGGCGGTTGGTGGCTTTCGCTCCTTACACGCCTTTCGCGGGTGCTGTGGCCATCATGTTTTCAATGATTGTTTTGGCGGATAAAAACTCATGGCTGAAATGGGTAGGGTTAACGGGATGGTTTGCACTGATGCTATGCACGCACTCGCGCATGGGTTTGGTGGCGATGACGACCTGCGTCTCGATTTTTGTGATCAGCAGCTTTGGTCGCCGCTGGTTTGGCTTGGTGCTCGGCGTGCTGCTAGTAGGCGGGGTGATTTTCACCGGACCCATGCTGCATTTCCAAGAGAAGGCCTCATCCTTTGTGCATTCAGCACGTCTAAACTCCTCTCAAGACCGCGAGAACCTAAGAGCGATTGCCTTCGACAATTGGCGCTATGGAGACCACCAGATCCTAGGCGCGGGCGAGTCAGTGCAAGGGGGACAGATAGTAAACAAGGTTCACATTGGTGACCTCGACTCACTCGGTGCGATGCTCTTTCTGCGCGGTGCCGTGGGGTTTTGCCTGACGGTGCTGCCGATTCTTTTCACTTGGATGTATGGCTTCAGCGGTGGCAGACACATGTGGTATCGTAGCGTGACATGCATTGGCACAGCACTGATGTTCTATTCCTACTCGCAATCCCTGAAGGATCTTTTCATGTATTTTTGGCCGGTGTTCCTCTTCATTGGCGCTGTGGCTTATCGCGACCGTTCCAGAACTACCGTTCCCATCAACCAACCCACACTCCTCGTAGCATGAAATGGTTCCGTCTCTCCCTCATCCTGCTGTTCTGGCTCGCTCTCGGCGCAGTCGGCGGCTTCTTCGGCTTCAAGTACATGCCTAACAAGTATGTGAGTGAAGGCGAGGTGGCGCTCAACAGCGAGACGCTCGGATCCGCCGGTTTGGCGCAATTCACGCGCACCTCGCTGACAGGCAGCGTTGACCGGGAGCTAGCCAGCCAACTCTTTGACAGCATCACCGTGCGTGAGCATGCGGCAAAGGTGGTTGGCGGCCTTTCTCCCAAAGACGTGCGTGACAATCTGAGCGTTAAATCACGAGATGACTCACCGGTGATCTCCATCAAGGTGGCCGCCAGCACACCGGAGCGCGCAGCCGCGCTCGCAGCCGCATTGATTGAAAAAGCGATCGAAGTGGATGCGAACAAACGAGCTGGAATGGCTCGCTCGGCCGTAAGTGCCGTGCAAATGCGACTGACGGAGGTTGAAAAAGAGTTAGCCCATGTGAACGAACAGATTCGTCAATACAATCTCGATAAAGGTGTCATGCTGAGCAATGAGGCTGAGCGCCAACAGACAGTTGCGCTGACCATCGCTGACTGCGAGCAGCGCCTAGCCACGCTGCTAGTGGAGCAGGCATCACTTAGCAGCCGACTGAAGCAGACATCGGACCTAATTGCCGCTTTCACTGCGAAGGGCACGCTGCCCTCTGGCTTTGACTTTGACGATCAGGAGAAGAATTATTCGCTAGCCGAGGTGCGCAAGAAACTACTCGAGCAGGGTGCGGAGCTAGCCTCGCTGAAAAGCCGCTACGGCAACGAGAACCCCAGCGTGCTGGCCATCCAAGCGCAGGTCGATTCCACGAAGCATAGCGTCTCAGAACTGCTCACCAGCCAGCATCAGCGCCTAGAGATGCGGCTCAAAGACAATGAGCAGGCGGTAAAGATCTTTCGTGATAAGATCACTCTCACCGAAAAGACAGCGCGGGAAACAGATCTCACAATCGACCCGGTCTTCATGGGCATGAAGACACGGCGGGAGGCACTACAAGCGGCTTACAACAACCTCTCCAATCGTCTAACCGAACTACGGGTCTTTGAGAACGCGAAGTCCAACTCGCTACACAAGTTCTCAGAACCCAAGGTGCCTGAAGGACCATCCATGCTGAAAATAGCCACCGCCTTTGCTATCGGCCTTTCTGCAGGTGGATTCATCGGCCTGTGCCACTGCCTGCTGAGCGCCGGGCGCATGACCCAACTTCAAGCCCTCGCCAAAAATGAAGCCCGCTAGATCAGGCATCATCGCATGGAGCGTCGCTGCAGCGCTATTGGGCACGGCTGTTGCCATCATTCAGTTGTCGCCCAAAGCCTACGTAGCACGAGCTCGTGTGGAGATCAGTCCTCTGGACGTCGCCCCAACGGGGCTTGCCAGCTTTGTGCGCGTCGATTTCGCCTACGGCAACCGCATGCTGCCGCAGGAAATGGTAGCGCGCATTAGCAGTAGCGGTTCGATCCGCCGCGCTCTCCATCGACTGGAATGGCCGGAAGATGAAAAGTCCGTTGATCAAGCTGCTGATGCGGTCATGGCGCATCTGGTTCCAGGCAGCACAACCATCGAGGTCATGGCCCGCGGTCAATCCGCTGAAAAAGCGCGGGATCTAGTGAACGCGATTATCGCCGTGCAGGACGAGATGCGCAGGGAGGAGCGCTTGGCGCTGGCGGACCAGTTGATTCATGTTCTCGATGCAACGGCAGCGGGCTTGAACCAAGAAAGACCGCTGATCGCGTCGAAAATGTCGAAATTCGACATCCACAAGCCTGTCGACTACTCCGCTTATTCCGTGAAGATCGGCGAGACACTTTTAGCTATCAACACACAGCGCTTGAAACTCATGGAGTCTCTGCGCCGCTTGGAAAAGCTTGAGCCGCAGGGAAGCGCGGCTGTTTTGCAGAGTCTCGATGATCTGTCGAAGAAAAAAATGGAGGAGGACTCCTTCGCCTCCAATGTGGGCTATGTCGCGCTTCGTTCCGCAATCACCGCCAAGCAGGGGGAACTAGCCCGCCTACAAACCACCCAAGGCACAAACACAAACGTCTTCCAGCAGGTTGTGTCGGAAATACAGGCCTTGGAAAACAGCCTGCGACAGTACCTAAAAGGTGCCATCGGACAACTTCGCTCGCAGATCGATGCACTCGATCAATCCGCTCAGGAGATCGAAAAACGTCTCAAAGAACGTGAGAAAACCATTGTATCCGTGCTCAGTGCCTCACTCTCCCCAGAATATGAGGCACTAAGGCTGCGTAGCGAAACGATTCAGGCGCAACTGAAGCAAATTGAATTGCGCCGGGCTGAGATCCAAACCTACCGCCAGCTTTACCAGCCAGCACTCACGGTCACTGTGCCCGTGGAAGCATCCGCTGCGCCGGAAGACCGTTACCTCGGCGCGCGGTTGGTCTTTGCTGTGTGCGGCGCCCTCTTGGCTGGCCTTTCTCTCAGCACCATCCTTCATCATCGCAGCGCGCGGGTTCTCCAGCCTGTGCTGGAAACATGATGCAAACTACTTTTCGCCATGAATCGCCCGCTCGTTACCGTTATCATTCCTTGCTACAATATGGAGCCTTATCTGGCGCAGACGCTGGATTCAGTCATCGGGCAGACTCATCAAAATCTTGAGATCCTCGTCGTGGACGACGGTTCAAAGGACCGCACAGCCGAAATTGCGCGTGAGTACGAAAAGCGCGATTCGCGGATAAAACTGCTCACCCAAGCAAATAAGGGTGCTTCTGCGGCGCGCAATCTCGGACTCGGTCGTGCAGCCGGCAAATACATTGCCTTCACAGATGGTGATGATTGGTGGGATTCGACGAAGATCGAGAAGCAAGTCAAACATCTGGAAAGTGATTCCAGTGTTGGCTGCAGCTACTCCGCCACACAATTCGTCACGCTGGATGGCAAACTGTTGCATTGCCGGTTTCCGAAGACAAAAAACCTCAGCGACTACTACCTCTACTGCCGTAATCCCATCACCAACGGCTCTACGCCAGTATTCCGCCGCGAGATCTTCGACGAGCATAGATTTGACGAGAACAAGCCACGCAACAACGACGTCGACTGTTGGTTGCGTATCTGCTTCACACCGCCGCGCAAGTGGAAGCTGGAGGGCATCCATGAAGCGCTAACCTTCTACCGCGTCACACCTGGCAGCCTCTCCGACCGGCTCGACAAGCATTACGATGCATGTCTGCATACCTGGCAGAAGTCGTATCAATACGCACCCGACATCGCCAAAAAATTTGCAAAGCTCGCCGAGGCTTTCCAACTGCGCAACTATGCCCGCCGTGCCTTCTCCATGCGACAAGGCGCCGAGTGCCGCCGATTCATGTGGCAGGCCATGAAGACAGACATGCGCATGTTCCTTTATGAACCAGTCATGACCGGCATCACATTGGCAGCCGTGATGCTTTCGCCATTGATGCCGAAAAAAAAGACGCTGCCATGAAACATGCCCTACCTATCGCCCCGATCCTCGGCATTCCGGTCGTCCGAGCTACTGAGGCTGATGCACTCGTTGAAATCGAACGTCTCGCAGTCGAGGCTGCTCCCGCGCTGTTGGTATATGTCAACGCCCACACGCTCGAGCTTTCCGCACGGGATGCAGACTTGCGGCGTCTTTTGCGAGAAGATGCGGCTCTGGTGATGAATGACGGTGTCGGCGTCTCCATCGCGGCAAAAATAATGGGAAAGGAAAACTTCCCGGCAAACCTCAATGGAACCGATCTGACGCCCAAGATTTTTCAGTTGGCCGCAGCCAAGGGATGGCGGGTGTATCTCTTCGGCGCAGCACCCGGCGTGGCGGAAAAAGCGGCGGCAAGGTTTTTGGCAACAATTCCCAATCTAGTCATCGCAGGCACAAGGAGTGGCTTTTTTAGCACAGAGGATGAGCCAAGCATCATTCAGCAAATTCGCGAAGCGGCGACGGATCTGCTAGTCGTTGGCATGGGAAATCCGAAGCAAGAAAAGTGGCTAGCACGACATCTGGCATCCACAGGTGCAAAGATCGGCATAGGCGTGGGTGCCTTTCTGGATTTCTCCGCCGGAGTGTTTCCGCGAGCACCGTTGTGGGTGCAGAAGGTGAAGCTCGAGTGGCTTTTCCGTATGTCCCGTGAGCCGAGGCGACTGTGGAAACGTTATCTGCTCGGCGGACCCGTTTTCCTTGCGCGGGTGGCTTGGAGTAGGTTGATGGGCGAAAAGTGAGAAGCTTAACTAGGCTGGCAGGTGCTTCTCGATGAAAGCGATCATTTGCTCAGTCGTGGCTGGTTTGGGGAGAAAAGGAAAGCCGCTGATAATGCCTCCATGAACGCTAAGTTCGGCATCACGTACCGTGGCGGTGTGGAAAACCACGGCGATGTGCTTGAGGCGGGAATCATTCTTGATGCGGTAAATGATGTCCGCGCCATCGAGATCCGGCATCATGACATCTAACACGATGAGATCGGGCACGAAATCCATGATGGTATCCAGCGCTTGCAGGGAGTCGTTCTGCTCGCGCACCTCGTAACGCCCTGTGTCCTCGAGGTTCATGGCCATGAGGTTGGTGATGAAGGGCTCGTCGTCGATGAGCAGGATTTTTTTCTTCGTGGCAGCGGTTTCGCTCATGGGAATGGGTTGAAAATCAGATGTGACTGGCGGTTTTTAGGGTCAGGGTGGCCCGCACACCGCCCTCGCGGCGGTTGTTTATCTCCAGCCGGCCATAATGCAAATCAACGATCTTTTTGGCAACCGTCAGACCGAGCCCGGCACCTTTGCCTGCGGGCTTAGTGGTATAAAAAGGCTCGAAGATCAGCGGCATCTTGGCGGCCTCGATCCCATGGCCGGTATCGGTAATCTCGATGACCACGGCACGATCGCCGGCTCGGAACCAAGACTGACGCTGCCAGCCCTCGCGCTCGCTGCTTTCAAACACCTTAAGCTCGGTCTTCAGAGTGAGCGTGCCACCAGTCGGCATCATGGCATCGATAGCGTTGGAGATGACATGGGTGATGGCCTCCGTAACATGCTGCCGATCCACTAGGACAGGCGGCAGGCTTCCGCCGTAGTGCTTTTCAACGTGAATGCTGGCGGCGGCGGCGGCACCGGAGGCAGCAAGCGCATCGTCGAGCAGTGTGTTCACGTTTTCCGGCGTCATGCTAGTCTCGATGGGTGCACAGGCACGCAACATCTGCTTCATGGCCTTGTCGATGCGATCGGCACCTTGGCGCAAGAATCCCGTGATTTTCTTGCGAAGGTCCTCATTGAGCGGGCGGGGGCCAGCCAGAAGATCGGTGGCGAGCACGATCTGGGACAGCGGGTTGCAGACCTCATGGGCGATGCTGGATGCAAAATGCGAAAGGGCCCCCGCCTCCTCAAGCTGCCTGAGGGTGTTTTCGGGCCTTGGCGATTGTGCGGTGGGTTCGCTCATGGGTAAGACATGGACATGATAGCAGGTAGGCCAGTATTGTGATCAAAAACTTCCTTCTGCGTAAAAATCACGCCATCGAGACGGATATTTGGAGGTACGTAGGATTGGCTGAGGACGTAAGAACTGCTCACTTCTGTGCCGGGGGAGAGAATGCATTCCTCGCCGATGGCTGTGTTCGGGCCGATGACGGCACCGCTGATGGTGCAGCCGTTGCCGATCCAGCAGGGTGCATGCAGCACAGTATCCTTGGAGATGCGGCAATGATGGCCGATGATCACTCCCGGGGCGACTTGGGTCTCCAGTTCTGGAAGTTGCGTGCCGAATTTTTGCAGCTCGGCAAGCCAGCGGGTCACCATTGCAAACCATGTTTTTGTAACAGGCTGGCCGGTAGGCAGGTAGGAGACGGGCTCGGTGCCGCGTTGCAGTTGGATGGCCCCGGCCGAGTTGATGAAGGTGCAGGCCTCCTCGACGGTGGCGGGTAGCCCGGCCTTAACCGTGGCGCGCTTACACAGCGGAAAGGTTTCATTCACGTAGGCTGCCAGCGTCTCGTCCTCGGACTCCAGCCAGAGGGTCATGCTGGCATTGCTGCGAAAGAGGTGATCCATCCAGTGATCGATGACCCTGCGTTGGCCGATCTCCCAAAGAAGGAAGGACTCGCCTCTGAGCAGGAAGGAAGGCTGTTGGTGGACGATGGCGTCGGCGTTCATGGATGATGAGTGGGATCAGTTGCCACCGCGATTTTTGAGGGCCACGGGAACGGTCATCAGGAGAATCTTGAGATCGAGCCAAAAGCTCTGCTTCGCAGCATATTTCAGGTCGAGACCGATGGCTTCGTCGTGGGTGATCTTGCTGCGGTTGCTGATCTGCCAGAGGCCGGTGAGGCCAGGCTTGATCTTGTGACGCAGTAAGTCTCGCGGCGTGAACTCCGCCACCTCCCACATCGCAAAAGGACGCGGACCAACGAGGCTCATGTCCCCATTGATGATGTGGAAAAGTTGCGGCAGTTCGTCGACGGAGAATTTGCGCATGAACTTGCCAAAAGGCAGGATGCGGGGGTCGTTGGGATACTTCTCCGCATCTGAAAACTTCAGCAGCATCTTGCGCAGTTTCAGAACGGACTCGTTATCAGGATCAACGAAATGCTGGGCAGTCTGGCTGATCTTATGCTCTTGGATCTTTTTCTCGATGGCCTCTGCGTCGCGGCGCATGGTTCGGAATTTCATCATCGGGAAGAGTCTCCCTAGAAGGCCCACACGTCTTCCTGCAAAGGTCACAGGTCGCCCGTCCACCATCACGATTACCAACGCGGCGGTGATGAGCAGCGGCGAGAGCATGAGCACAACAAGCGAGCCGCAGACGATGTCGAGCGTCCGCTTGGCTCCCTTGCGCAAGCCATGTCGCAGGTGATGCCGCATCCGCAGGAAGAAGGTGGCAAGTTGGCGAGCGAGTGTTGTGGGTCTCGTTTGCTGGATCATAAGAATAGGTCAGGATTCGGAACATCAGACAGTATCGGCTTTGGGGCGCCGACGCAGCATCGGCAGCAGCTCGCGCACGCTGCCAATCGAGCGCCGCCCGGCGGGCATCAGCAACAGCACAACTAGGAAGACAACGCCGGTGAGCGCGGTAGCCAGAACGCATCCCATGAACGGATTTATCCATTGGAGCGCGGCGAGTGGCGATTGCCTAAAGCCCACCAGCGCCCCCAGCGCGACACATGAGGCAAAGATTAGCGGCATAGCCGTCCGGCAGATAAAACCCATCGTCACCGGGCCTGAACGGCCCGCAAACCAGAGCACAACCGGGGTGCGGATGACGAGGCTGGAGATGGCAAAGAGGATAGCGACTCCTTTTGTGCTGTGCATGACGCCCACAGCGATGGCTGCAACGAGGAAGAAGCTGGACACGAGCTCCGCAATGAACATCTGCTTTGTTCGGCCCTGCGAGATGAAAAGATAGCCGCTGGTATAACGCACTGGCTCGGCAAAGGCCATGATACCGAGCCACATGAAAATGTCTGCGGCGGCAATCCATTGCTTTCCAAGCACCAACTCAATGACCCAGTCAGCCGCCCCAACGGTGACAACAATAACCGGCAACGTGAGCAGCAGCACCATCTGCAGCACTTTGCCATATGCGTCGCGGTAGCTCTCTGCTTCGTTAGTCTTGCGGCTAAGCGCGGGAATGGTGACTTCGCCGATGGGAAGATTGACCTGCGAGAGCGGCATGACCAGCAATTGATATGCGCGCATGTAATAGCCGAGGGACTGGGCACCCCAGAAGTGGCCGATGAGCACATTGTCAATGTTTTGAATCCAATAGCTAACCATGCGGAAGGCCGCGAGCCAACCGCCGAGTCCAAGCATTTCCCCCACACCGCAGTGACGATGCCAGCCACCCGGCCGCCAGCCACACACGACCCACGAGGCGAGCGTGGTCACTCCCATGAGCGTGATCTGCGACCAGACGAGAGCCCAGTATCCATAACCAAGCCAGCCAGTGACGACCGCCGCCATGGTGCCGCAGCCGAGCGCCAGCAAATCGATCTTCATGATTGTGCCGAATTGCATCTGCCGCCGCAGCAGCGCCTGATGCTGCACGGAAAGTCCAGAAATCAAGAAAGCAGCTGCCAGCGTGCAGGTGACAATGTGTAGGCGTGGCTCATGGTAAAACCATGTCACCAGCGGTGCTGCGACCAGCGTGAGCACGGCGAGCAACAGCCCGAAGCAGGTGTTAACCCAGAACAGCGTGCTAACCTGCGCATGCGTGATCTCCGGCCGCTGAATTGTCGCCGCAGACAAGCCGAGATCTTTGAAGATCGACAAAAAGCCAACCAGACTGGTAACCATGCCGATGAGACCGAAGTCATCAGGTGAGAGGAGCCGTGCCAACACCACCATGTTGATGAGCTGAAAGGCGAATTTACCCACTTGGGCCAACATGGTGATCAAACCGCCGCGCAACGCCCTAGCCTTCAAGTCTTTTTGAAGATGGTCCGTCCTCAGGTAGCGTTCAGGGCCGGAAACTGGTAACTCTTCGGGCATAAGGGCGCGATTCAGAAGAATTTGGTGACCTGCATACCGATCTGAGTGCGCTGCACATCAGAGTTGGGAAGATCGCTACGCTCCCGACGGTGCCATTGGAGGAAAACTTCGATGTTGAGACGCTTGTGGGCTATGTCGTTGTCCTCACGCCAACCAACGGCCAATCGCCCCATCGGCTCCCAGTCGAGTCGACCGGTGTCATAGCGTCTGCGAGCCATCAAGAGCTCACCCGTAGAATAAAAATGAGGTGTAAAATCATGGGTAAAATCCGGTCCAAAGCGGATTTCACGAAACAAGGAGCCCTGCGCGAGCACTGAGGGCTGATTTGCGACACGCAGAGATAGGTTGAGGCGGGTTTTATCCGAAGGCTGCCAGAAAAACCCGGTCTGGGTCACGAGGCTGGTTTTCATCGGGCGGGTTGGTAAGCGGTTGAATTGCCGCCACTCCAGACCGGTTCGCGTCGAGAAGCCGGTCTTGGGGGATGGGCGCCAGTCGAGGGTCGCAAAGGCCTGTTGGTAGTCCTGCGTGCCGAGCACATCCTGCTCGAATATGATGTGCCCCATCTCCGTGCCGAGGCCCATCTTCGTTTTGGGCGAGATTTCGAAAACGGCTCCAGCTTCCCCTTGGAGATGACTGCGGTTCGCAGTGGCAGGAAGCACCTCTACATGTTTGTAACCCAATTTCCCCCTTAGCGTGAAGCGTGTCGCAAACCGGCGCTCGATCAAAGCGGAAGCATCTAGCAACGTGTAATTTTCCTCCGGGGAGGTGTTCTCCGAAGAGATGAGCAGGCGTTCATCATATTCCAGCCGCAGCAAAACGCGGGAGACTTCATTCGCGCGACCGACTTCACCAAGAAAATGCTGCGCATAGTCATCCACCTCCTCGCCCAGATGATAATAGAAAGTTGGCACATAGAGCAGGCTGGCATGGTATTCGGACTGCTTCGTCGGCGCGCTGTTGAGCCATGCCTGAGGATCACCCAAATCGAATTTGATGACAGGCGATATTTCAAACATCGTCTCCTCACGTTCGCGATCCGACGTCTGAAAATAGATGTTGTCCGTAAAAAAAAGCGCTGACTGCAAGCCCAGCGACACGCGTGCGGCAACGTCTCCAGTCACTCCCCAGACATAGGGCTGGGAACCTTCCGAAGATGCCACTGTCTGCCAGCGGCGCAATTGAGCCGCGGGATCCAAGTCAGGATTCGCCGACCTGCGGTACGATGCTGAGCGCGTTACTGCTACGGCCTCAGCGGATGAAGGCTGCAGCACAAACTCAGGGTATCTCGTGCTACTGAAGGAAGTCACTGGCTGAAGCACAGCCGGAGTTTTTTCGAGGCTGGGCAGCAGCAGGGGCCAGAGCGATGTTTTTTCTGCCCGTTCAGCCAACTGCGCCATGCTTCCATGGGGAAGCAAGAAAGTCATAAAAATGGAAAACAAAAAAAACGCGCGTATTGCCACAGTCCATTAACGAGAAGCCTATTAAGAGCGTCAAGACTTTTCGCAATCCTTTCTATTGACACCTCCTAGTGAATTCGATAGGGGGCCGTCATGAAGCACCTGTTTGCGTTCTACTCGCTAGCCTTTGGTATACTCTTGCTGCACTCGGCCTGTGCCCCCTATCGTCCCGCCGAGCAGCTCCCTCCGCCACCCTCACCTCCTCCATCTCAGGGGCATTATGCCATCCAAGCTGGAGATTTGCTCGGCATCTCTTTTGCCGGAGAGATGGATCTAACACAGCAAGTCCGCGTCGACTGGAATGGTATGATCAATGTGCCCACGCTCTCCGCCGATGGAAACGCGGAGCTGCATGCTGCAGGGCTCAGCCCCTCGGAACTGGCAGCCAAGCTCAGCTCTTATGCCGTGGCCAACAAGATTCTTGTCAAGGCACGCGCTCAAGTGCTTGTGATCGAATACGCCACATTAGCCTATTCCGTGCTGGGGCAAGTCACACAGCCAGGACGTTACAATTTCCCGCGGGGCGTTCCGCCGCGCCTTACCATTGAGGAGGCCGTGGCACTGGCCGGCGGCTACACACGGTTGGCACGCCAAACCCGAGTCTTGTTAAAAAGAAACCACCAAGTTTACTCGGTTGATTTGAAAAAAATAGCTTCGCAGCCCGGTCATCCTCCTGTCATCATTATTCCAGGAGACGTCATTACCGTTCCCGAACGGATGTTCTGAACCAGGCGAACCCATGCATCATGAGCGCCGGCCAATCCAGAACCAACTTTGTCAACCTCCTTCAATCCGAGCTCACCAAGCAGCAGGTTGAGCCAGAGATTCGCGAATACAAAGCAGGCCAAGTCATTTTTGAGGAGGGGGATCCTTGCGATGGGCTCTACGCCATCATCCAAGGCTTCGTGCGCATCTCCGCATTCGTCAGCCAGTCGAACAAGCATGCGCTGCGAGAGTTCGCCGCCGGAGATTTTTTCGGCGAGATGGCGATCCTTAACCAGGCTCCTCGCTCTGCCACCGCCACCGCCGTGCAGGACTCACGCTTGCTGCTTGTCTCTCATGAACAGTTCAGCGAGCTCATGGAGCGCTCGCCGCAGCTTGTCTTAGCTCTGCTTAATGCCTTTAGTCACCGAATTCGCGAGACGAACGTCCACTTCGTGCATGAGATGATCGAGGCCGAGCGGTTCTCGCTCATGGGTCGTTTTGCACGTTCTATCGTGCATGATTTGAAGAATCCCCTCAGTGTCATCACTCTGGCCGCCGACGCTGCGGCATCTGGACGCGCTGCTCCTGAAATGAGGGAACAAGCCAAAAAACGCATCCATCAGCAGGTCCAGCGCCTCACCCACATGCTCAACGAACTGCTCCGCGTGAGCGAAGGCTCCACCCAGCACGACTTGGCACCAACAAACTTCGCCACTTACTTCGCAGAGATCATCGACCAAACTCGTGATGAGTTGGATAATAAAAATGTGACTGTTGAAGTAAAGACGCCTGTGCCGGATGTCATTCTGCCACTCAATGCTCGCCGCCTTGACCACGTCTTTTTCAACCTCTTTAACAATGCAGCTGACTTCATGCCGAAGGGCGGTCGCATCATGCTGCGCTTTGACAGCAAGCCGAGCGAAATTCATGTTGAAGTTGAAGACACAGGACCTGGCTTCAAGCCTGGCATTGTGCAGAAGCTTTTTACACCTTTTTTCACCGACGGTAAGCCAGCTGGCACAGGTCTCGGCCTGTCTATTTGCAAGAACATCGTCGAGGACCACGGTGGACGAATCTGGGCAAAAGAGGTCGCCAACAGTGGTGGCATCTTCTGTTTCACGCTGCCACTCAAAAACATGAATGAGATGCGAACAAGGTAACACGGAGGACTGGAGATCTGCCTCTTAGATCGAAGCAGCATCCGTTTTCGGAGAGAAATCACAAATGACACTAAACTCAGTGCATCGAAAGGATATGAGCGAGGACAGGCCAAGTTGTTGCATATCTTGCATGTGCGTTCAGAGTCCCAATTGCGGCCGACGTCCAACCCAAATAACCGACTGCACCAAACCTACACTGACACACCTATGAGAATCTGCTGCATCGGCGCCGGATATGTCGGCGGACCAACCATGGCCATGATCGCCGCGAAATGCCCACACATCCGTGTGGATGTGGTTGACCTCAATGCCGATCGCATCGCTGCGTGGAATTCGGATCATCTTCCAATTTATGAGCCAGGACTCGATGAGCTCGTTGTTCAAGCGCGGGGAAAAAATCTGTTCTTCTCCACGGCGGTAAAAGAAAGCATACATGCGGCCGATATCATCTTTGTCAGTGTCAATACTCCGACAAAGACCTTCGGGGTAGGTGCCCACAAGGCGGCCGATCTACGCTTCGTGGAGTCCGTGGCCCGCACCATCGCAGAGGTTGCCGACTCGCCTAAGATCATCGTGGAAAAAAGCACCATTCCCGTGCGAACGGCAGAGGCCATCAAAACCATTCTTTCATGCAGCGAGAAGGGAGTTCGGCACCAAGTGCTCTCCAATCCGGAATTCCTCGCTGAGGGCACGGCGGTTGCAGACTTGAGTAACCCAGATCGCATCTTGATCGGCGGCGAGCAGACAGAAGAGGGGTTGGCTGCCGTCGAAAAACTGGTGAGTGTGTACGCCAACTGGGTGCCTAAAGAACGCATTCTGACAACCAATCTTTGGTCTTCGGAGCTTTCGAAACTTGTTGCTAACGCCTTCTTGGCGCAACGAATCTCGTCCATCAACAGCATCTCCGCCCTCTGTGAAAAAACCGGGGCAGATGTCGACGAAGTTGCGCGCGCCATCGGAACGGACTCGCGCATCGGCCCGAAATTCCTCAAGGCCTCGGTAGGGTTTGGAGGATCCTGTTTCCAAAAAGACGTTCTCAATCTCGTCTATCTTTGTGGACACTTCGGTCTGGCAGAAGTGGGAGCCTACTGGGATCAGGTGATCAAGATGAACGATTGGCAGAAGCATCGCTTTGCGGAACGTGTGTTGCGCACGCTGTTCAATACGGTGACAGGCAAACGCATCGCTATCCTAGGTTTCGCCTTCAAAAAAGACACCAACGACACCCGCGAATCAGCTGCCATCTATGTGTGTCGCGATCTGCTCGAAGAACGAGCTCAACTTTCCATCTACGATCCAAAAGTCACCACCTCCCAAATCTGCAAGGATCTCGGCATTGCAGCGGACGATTCCACTGTGGAATTCGCTCCAAGTGCCATGCATGCGGCAAAAGGTGCCTACGCATTGCTCGTGCTCACCGAATGGGATGAATTTCGACAGCTTGATTTTGAGGCCATCTACCAAACGATGCCCAAGCCGGCGTGGATTTTTGATGGACGAAGCCTGCTCGACCACAAAAAACTCCGAAGCATTGGTTTCAACGTGTACAGCATTGGAAAACCCCTGCTGGAGGATCACGTCTCATGACAGGCTTTTGAAGCTTGATGCCAAGAGATGCTGATCAAAGCCCAAAGGCCTTGTTCATCTCTTGGGCCACACCTTTGAGGTAATCGAGATCGCCACCGGCAACCTCTGCGGCCAGCCACCCGTGGAAATGAATCTCTCGCAGCGCTTTGCGCACATCCGCGTAGTCGATATCTCCCTCGCCAATGGGCGTGAATTTGTTCAACTTCCGCGAGAAGCCCTTCACGTCGAGCTTTAACACCCGATGGGAGAGCTGCCGGATCCAGTTGCCCATGCTACCGTATTTCCAGTGGTTGCCGATGTCGAACTGCATACCCACCCACGGCGAGCGGAACTCATCTACATACTTGACAAACTTGTCCGCCGTCTGATCGCTGCCGCCATTGTGATCGTAGCAGAACTGGTTCCAGACATTCTCGATCACAATCTGCACACCAAGCTCTGCGGCAAGCGGCACAGCCTTGGCGATGTTTTCCACACTGCGCGGCCAGATTTCATTCTCCGGACCGTCCTCACCCTTGCCCACGACCAGTAGCACGCTATGCCCGCCCACCTCACGTGTCTGTCGCAAAGCCGTCTTGAGATTTTCGAGCGCCTTTGCCCGAGTGGCGGCATCCGGACTCGTGTGGCGAATGCTCCAATGCTCCCCACAAACACTGCCATCCACTGGCAGGCCACTCTCAGCAATGGCCTTCTTGGTCTCTGCCACGTCATTGCCGGGGAATCCCATCTCCACGCCCATGAAACCGGCTTCCTTGGCAATCTTGAACTTCTCCGTGAGGTTTACACCGCCTTTGATCATGCCCACTTTGAGCGTTTTGTAAATTCGTCCGGCCATCGCATCCGGCACATCCGGTGAAGCAAAAACACTGCTGGAAGACCCAAGGGCTCCTGTGGCCAAAAGCGATGCCTGCTGAAGAAAACGGCGGCGACTGGAAGAATAATCAGATGACATGGAACCAACCAAACGCGGCATCTGACCAATTTTGATCGGACTCAGTCCCGCAAAATCTCCGTCGGGCATTCCGGCAAGGAGGCAAGAAAGGCACGGCCGTAGGGTTTGGTGAGGATACGGTTATCCAGAATGGCGCAAATACCCCTATCGCTTGCGTTGCGGATCAGACGTCCAACACCTTGACGGAGTTTGAGAATCGCCTCGGGGACGCTGTATTCGGAGAAGGCGTTCAAGCCCTGCGACTCTAGGTATTCAATGCGCGACGAGGTGATCGGATGATCGGGCACGGCAAAAGGTAGTCGCGTGATGATGACGTTGCTGAGGGACTCGCCTGGCACATCCACACCGGTCCAGAAGCTGTCCGTGCCGCACAAGACGCTATGCGTGTCGTTCTTGAACTCCGCAAGCATTTGATGCCTCGGCATCCCGCGGCCTTGCACGAGCAACCGCCAACCTTGCTTGGCACAGTGGGCCTCGAGCTTATCCGAAAGCGAGGTCATCTGGCTGTAACTGGTGAACAGCACAAAGGCACGACCTTTGCTCAGATCGAGGAAGTGGCATATCCAGTGCAGCAGGCAGTCGAGATAACCAGGATCGCTGGGCTGTGGCATTTTTTGCAGCAGGTAGAGTTTCATTTGCCGCTTAAAGTCAAACGGGCTCTCGATGCAGGCGGCGCGGGCCTCGTCAGCGCCCACGCGATTGCGGAAGTAACGCAATTCCTCGTCATGGCCAACACCAAGCGTGGCACTGGTAAAGACGCAGGCCTTCCGACTGGCGAAAAAGATCTGCCGAAGACGCGGCGAGACATCAACCGGCGCGGTGTGGAGCGAGATGATGTTTTTTTCCGGGCCGGTGCGCTCCACCCAGTGGACGTGATCTTCCTGTTCCTGGTCCAAAAACATCTTCAACCCCGCTCCAACGGCTCGCAGGCGCTTCGCGAGGTCGTGTAGCTCCAGCCTAGTGTGCTCCTTGTGTGCGGCGTCACCAGCCTTGTCGGCCCGTTTGGCCAGTCGTTCGAGCGGCAGGGCGAGGGTGTTTTCGACGATCTCGGGTTCACGAACGCGGAACTCACGGCCTAGGGCGTTGAATTGGCATGCAGCCTCGACACTGCGGAAAAAACTGTTCACAAGGTCGATGCTGCTCAAGACCTCGCGGATGCCTTCTTTATCGCCCACGAGCTGAAAGAAGCCTTTTCGCGTCTTCGGGTTGTGAAGCCGCCCGAGGTCAAATTTGAGGTTCGACTCGCTGATGTGCAGTCCAAAAGCCTTCGCAGCCACGTTTTCGATGGTGTGAGCCTCATCGATGATGACAAAGTCGCGCGGGAAGAGGAAGTTCGCGTCGTCCGTGGTCGTCTCATCAGCGGAGGCGAGCAGGGTGAAGAAAAGCGTGTGGTTCAGCACGATCACATCCGCCTTCTCCATGCGGCGGCGTGTATCCTGATACCAACAGCGACTGCCGGGTGGGCAGCGGCGCGGTGTGCAGGCATGCGGCTCACTGCACACGAGCGACCAGACGCGGGCACTCGGTGTGAAATCGAGGTCGCTCAGCGTGCCATCCTCCGTCTGTGCGGCCCATTCGGCGATCATGCCGAGCTCGGAGGCCTCTGAAGAAGAGAAGAGGTCACCGCTCTCGCTCATGGCCCGCTGCAGCCGTGTAGGACATAGGTAGTTGCCGCGGCCCTTCAAAATCTCTGCGTGAAAGCTGCCCACGATCTTTTGCACCAGAGGGATGTCTTTGCTGATGAGCTGCTCCTGCAAATTAATGGTGTGCGTGCAAATGATGGCCTTCCGTTGCTGCTCCAGCGCAAAGGTCACCGCGGGCACAAGGTAGGCGAGGGATTTGCCGACGCCCGTGGCTGCCTCACAAACCAGCGCGTGACTCTCATCCAGCGCCTCACTGACCAACTCTGCCATGCGCTGCTGTTGTGGGCGGTATTCAAACTGCGGCGACTCAGACAGCTTGCCATCTTCCGAGAAGGCCATGCGCATACGCGGTGCCAACGGCGGCTTTCGAGGCATCGCAAACGGACTGCCCTCCTCGTGATCTTCAGTGACGTAAAACATGTGGGTGCAATCAGCGAAGCACCTTTAGCGTTCCGGCATCTCCGGCAGGCCAGCGAGCACCTTCTTTGACCCACTTCGTCAGGATCTCATACTCATCCTCAGTGAGACGCTCGCCCACGGCAGGCATGACGCTCATTTTTGAATGGGCACTATGCGTGTGAGAAATGAGCAGGCTGTTCTCCGGACTACCGGGCACAATAAAGGTGCCGAGCACACCGGAGCGCATGGCTTCCGCACGATTTTCGAGACTCATGTGTCCAGGCAGGGCCTCGCGGTTGTGGCACATGACGCACTTCGCCTCTAGGACGGGCTTCACATGTGAGATGAAGTCCACCGAATCGTGTTTCGCCTCATGAATCTGCTGCTTCGTAAGGACGTTCTCACCCAGCGGCTTGGTTTCAGAATCCAAAGGTGCAGCGCAGGAGGTCAGCAGCAGGGCAAAGGCGAGTCGTTTCATAGCTCATCTATAAACGCGACCACCGATACCGTGCAAACGGCGTGATGCGGCATTTGCACGGACGCGCTCCCGGATTCATAGCTACCGCTCCATGTCCCGCCAGCCTGCCTACGATGTACTCTCCCTCGGTGAAGTTCTCTTACGCCTCGATCCCGGTGAGGGACGCGTGCGCACTTCTCGCCAGTTCACCGCTTGGGAAGGCGGCGGCGAATACAATGTGGCCCGTGGACTTCGCCGCTGCTTTGGGCTGCGCACTGGTATCTTGACTGCGTTTGCGGAAAATGAAATCGGCCGTCTCACGGAGGATCTGATCCTCCAAGGCGGCGTGGACACCTCCCTCATCCGATGGGTGCCTTACGACGGCATGGGTAAACGCGTGCGCAATCCGATCAACTTCACCGAGCGCGGCTTCGGCGTGCGGGGTGCCAAAGGCAGTGTCGATCGCGGCCACAGTGCCGCCTCGCAGATCAAGCCGGGGGATTACGACTTCGACCATCTGTTTGGAACACTCGGCTGTCGCTGGCTGCACACGGGCGGCATCTTTGCAGGTCTCAGCGAAACAACCGCGCAAGTCACCATCGAAGCCTGCGAGGCCGCGAAACGCCATGGTGTGACCGTTTCCTACGATTTAAACTACCGCCCATCGCTCTGGCAGGAACGTGGTGGCTTCCCTGCAGCCCAAGCGCTCAATCGCCGCCTCGCTCCCTTCATTGATGTCATGATCGGTGTGCTCAGCGACGAACCACCGACCGCTGGCGTGGTGAAAAGCGGCACCGATGACATCTTTGCCGCTGAAGACGCCGCGCTACATCCTCAGATTGAAAAACTCGTGACTGAGTTTCCGAACCTCAGCACCATCGCCGCCACACTGCGCCGCGTGCATACAGCCTCTGTGAATGACTGGGGTGCTCTATGCTGGCATCGCGGCAGCTACTTCCGCAGCCGGAACTACCCGCACTTTGACATCCTCGATCGCATCGGCGCAGGTGACAGCTTTGTCGCCGGCCTCATTCATGGTCTACTCGTCTCCGACGATCCGCAAAAGGCAGTCGATCTCGGCGCGGCACATGGCGCTCTCGCCATGACCACACCCGGCGATACCAGCATGGCCACGCTTCCTGAGGTGGAAAAACTGGCCTCCGGCGGCGATGCCAAGGTGCAGCGTTGAGGGCCTGCCGGGGCCGTTCTCCGTGCTTGCATTCCCCTGCCAACTCGCCAAAGAACCCGCCCCTATGGCCTCCACACCTGTCATCAACCTTCGCAAAGGACACGCTGTCCGCTACAACAACGACGTCTGCGTCGTGTCTGAATTCGAGCTCAAAACGCCTCCGCGCATGGCCTCGTTCGTGCAGATGTCCATCCGCAGCATTACCATTGGCAAGGTGTACAACCTCCGCATGACCTCCAACGAGTCCCTCGACTCGGTGAACCTCTCCCGCGACCAGCACGAGTTCAGCTACAAAGACGGTGACGGTTATCATTTCATGCACCCCGAGACCTTTGAGGACGTGCTACTAGGACCTGACATGGTGAAAAAGGAGAAGGACTATCTGATCGAAGGCCAAAAGTATATGATCCTCCTCGCCGATGACGTCGTGGCCGGCATCGAACTTCCCGCCTCCGTCACCATGACTGTTGCCGAATCGCCTGAAGGCGTGAAGGGTGACTCCGCGAACAACGTTTACAAGGAAGCCGTCATGGAAACCGGCTTGCGTGTGCAGGTGCCTCTCTTCATCGGCCCCGGAGACAAGATTAGCGTGAAGACCGAAGACGGCACCTACCTTGGTCGAGTGAACTGATTGCTGGCTCCTTTCTCCTTCAAAAAAGTGCCTGATCTTGACTGATCCGGCGCTTTTTTTGATTAACAAAAGGAGGTGATTCCGTTCAAATTTGTGTGGCGTGCATCATTCACGTCAATCAACTCAGCCGATATACCCGCGATACACCTCATGAAGAAATCCGCCATCACTCTCGTCACCCTCGCCATCAGCCTCTCCCTAGCCTCCGCTGGCGATGCCACAAAGAAGATCATGAAGGAGCTCCACAAGCCCGAGGACGCCATCTGCAAGAAAGTTGGCCGAGGCGAAGCCACTGACGCCGATCTGGCCACGCTTCTGAAAGCCTATGAGGACATGAGCGGCGACACGCCTGCCAAAGGCGCAAAATCCATCTGGATGGAGAAGTGCCAAGCTCTCATCAGCGCCATCAAAAAAGTACAGGCCAAAGATGCTTCCGGCACGAGTGACTTCAAGAAGGCTGTGAACTGCAAGGCATGCCATGACATGTTCAAGGGTAAGTGATCCGCCCGATCTAACTTCGACTTTGGAAGGCTCCGCATCATGCGGAGCCTTCTTTTTTGCATTCGTAACCGAGCGATTTTACCCCTGCGATGACTTCACAAATCTTCTGGATCTGACTCTCTGGCTCCGGATGTAGCCATTCATACGAAACAGACCCAGCGATCGCAAGCCGGCCGATCTCGATCTGCAGATGACCATCCGCAGTCCATCGCTTGTCAGCCGTATGAATAGGCAAAAGCGATCGTAGGAGGCAAAAAAGTCTGCATTTCATACAGATAATCGGTCATGCAGAAAACCATGCCGGGCGTCAACTCACGATTCTCCCTACTCGACATTCCTGCGCGGCCATCCACTATCCGCCGCCCATGTTCACCCCTCCGCACGTCTTTGATCAGCCCTCCCCGGCTTTTGACATCCACCAGATCGACACGCCAGCCTTCGTCGTGGATCTGGAACTGCTGCGCAAAAATCTTGAGCGCCTCGCCTTGGTGGAGCGTGAAGCCGGCGTGAAGGTGCTGCTTGCCTTGAAAGGCTTCTCCATGTTCAGCACCTTCGGTCTTGCGCGGGAATATCTCAGCGGATGCTGCGCCAGTGGACTGAACGAGGCCCTGCTGGCTTACCGCGAGTTTGGCAAAGAGGTCCACGTGTATGCTCCAGCCTTCAAACCAAAGGAGATGCAGCAGATTCTGCCCATCGCGAACCACATCAGCTTCAACTCGCTCGCCCAGTGGCGTAAATTCCGCCCCATAATCGAGGCAGTACGTGCCGCCGGCCAACATGCGCCCAGCCCCGGCATCCGCGTGAATCCGGAACACAGCGAAGTGGAGGTTTCACTTTACGACCCGTGCTCACCTGGCTGCCGTCTCGGTATTCGCTCGGATTCTCTCAGTGGCCAAGACCTCAGTGGCATCGAGGGCCTGCACTTTCATGCGCTTTGCGAACAAGGCAGCGATGTGCTCGAACGCGTCGTCGGTGCCGTGGAGAAGCGATTTCCCAAGCTCATTGAGCAAGTTGACTGGGTCAACATGGGCGGCGGCCATCATATCTCGCGTAGCGACTACGATCTCGAGCGCCTCATCCACTTACTGAAGGCTTTCAAAGCCCGTTGGGGCAAAGAACAAATCTATCTTGAACCCGGCGAGGCGGTCGGCCTGAACACCGGCTATCTGATTGCAGAGGTCTTGGATATCGTTCCGACCCATCCGCCCACCGCCATCCTCGATCTCTCGGCCAGCGCCCACATGCCGGACACGATGGAAATGCCTTACCGCCCCCACATCATCGGCGGCGGCATGCCCGGAGAATTCCCTCATGAATACACGATGGGCGGCATGACTTGCCTGGCCGGCGATGTGCTAGACGGCTTCTCCTTCCCTCAACCGCTGCAAGTCGGCCAGCGTCTCGTCTTCGCAGACATGGCGCATTACACGATGGTGAAGACCACGACTTTCAATGGTGTGCATCATCCAGACATTGCCATCTACGATCCAGCAAAAAAGGAATACCGCGTCGTGCGACGCTTCCGCTACGAGGACTTCCGTGACAAGCTTTCTTGAGCCTACGCACTCCTGTGAGCCGCACCGAATGATTAGCTGTCCAGGTTCAAATTGTGCGTGGTAAAGATTGTGGGCACGAGCAAAGCTGAAGTGATATCGCAAAGGCGGATCAACCGCGCGCGAATACAACCACCGCCACCCCTACGGTAACTCACTCCTCACACTTCGGCTCGAGCCTTAGCTCCACTTCTTGAATACGAGCACGGACCACGCGTCGCACTTTGATGTGCGCGCCTCCGAGGTGAAAGCGCTCACCGGGCTTTGGCACATGACCGAGATGGGTGAAAACAAGACCGCCGATGGTATCAATGCCGCCCGCCTCTGCTTCGAGGTCAATGCTGAGCTCGTCTCTCAGATGATCCAGACGGGCACCGCCATCGAGGAGGAAGCGTCCATGGCCCAAATCGCGGATGTCAGCGGCCTCGCCACGCCACGGAGCAGCGTCATAGAGAAGCCAATCGGCGATCTCACGACGGCTGATCATGCCTTCTAGGCCGCCGTATTCGTCCACGATGATGAGGGGCGTGGTTTGGTTGCGCAGATGCTCATTCAGCGCGTCGAGAATAGGCATGGTTTCAGGCACAAAGGCTGGCATCTGCAGGCAGTCGCGCCAAGGTGGCCGTCCGGAAAGTTTCCATACCGAGGCATCTATGATGCCCAGCACGCTGTCCGGCGTCTCGCCATAAACAATGACGAAGCGCCCAGCGGCACGTTCCAGCAAAGCGGCGGTTTGAGTTTCGGAATCTTCAGCGGACATCATCGCCAGATCAACACGTGGCACCATGCAATCGCGAACGGTGAGCCCTTCGATCTCGAGGGCCTCGTGAATCATCGCCCCCTCCTCACTTCCCAGCATCCCCTGCTCCTGACGCATTTCGACGAGCGTCTCAAACTCGTCGCGGGTAACGGGGAGACGCGTCTTGAGATGGTGCGGCACCAGATAGCTCAGCAGCGCATCCGCCATGCGGTCCACAAAACCCGTAAGCGGATCAAGCACACGGCGCAGCGGCCGCAAGAGACGCAGGCTGACCAGCAGCACCACGGCAGGTGAGCGGGCCGCGAAAAACTTGGGGACGATGTCTCCGAAAATCACAGTGCTGAGAAAAAGCAGGCACGATGCTAGCCATGGGTTCCATCCCATCTGTTTCAACGGTCCAGTGACGATCCACACGCCGAGCGCCGCTAGGGAAAGATTCAACGCGGCGGAAAGGAGCTGCGCCTGCTGCAGCGGCGCAAAGGGATTCGTACTGATTTCCCGCAACCGCCGTGCCACGGAGCCCTCACCAGCAGCCTGGAGCTGTTTTTCCACGTCACGCACGCTATGAATCGCTGTCTCCGCAGCGGAAATGACCGCCAGCAAGGCCAGAAGGGCGAGATAGAGCAGAAGAGCGGGAAAAAGCATCGGTCTTTGAATCGAGGCAGGTGCAGTTTGAAGCGCATCAGGCGGCGGGCAACCTTCGTTCTTGCCAGAAGAGGGCTGCTTTGATAGTCACCCACTGCTTATGCGCTCCTCTATTGCCACCTTTCTCCTGCTCGTCTCTGCCGTCACTCTCTCTGCAGCGGACAAAATCAAGGTCCTCATCGTGGACGGCCAGAACAACCACAAGTGGGACATGACCACACCCGTGCTGAAGCATGCGCTGGAGTCCAGCGGGGCCTTCACCGTCGAGATCAGCACCTCACCGCTAAAAGGATCCCCCTCAGAGGCTTGGCAGGCTTTTAAGCCTGACTTCAGCGCCTACCAAGCCGTCGTGAGCAATTACAACGGCGAGCCCTGGCCGCAACAGGTGCGCGATGCCTTCACGAAGTATGTCGCCGCTGGAGGTGGTTTTGTGTCAGTGCATGCAGCGAACAATTCCTTTCCCGATTGGAAAGAATACAATGACATGATCGGCGTGGGCGGCTGGGGCGGTCGGAATGAAAAAAGCGGCCCTTGGCTCTATGTGAAGGATGGAAAGCTCTTCCGCGATACAAGTGCCGGCAACGGCGGTGCTCACGGCCCACAGCATGAGTTCGTCGTCGAGATCCAAAACAGCGATCACCCAATCACCCGCGGCCTGCCGAAGCGTTGGCTGCATTGCAAAGATGAGCTCTACAGCAAGCTCCGCGGTCCCGCCGAAAACGTCGAGATCCTATCTACCGCCCAATCCGACCTCACATCCGTCCAAGAGCCCAACAACATGGTGCTTAAGTATCAGCAGGGACGCGTCTTTCACACCACGCTCGGCCATGCGGACTACTCCATGCTCGACCGCGGCTTTTTCACCCTCCTTCAACGCGGCACCGAATGGGCCGCCACGGGCGATGTGAAGCAAACGGCAGCAGTTCCAGCTGATTTCCCCACGGAAAGTGCGGTCAGCGTGGTAAAGCTGGAAGGCTATCCGAAACAGAATGCGCCGAAGCCGAAGAAGTAGACTGTTTCTCAAAAAGAATGTCTGAAATGACCGGCGAGCGCGATGGTCTCAGTGGCAAGGAAAGAGCGAGTGAAGCTGCCTCGCCGGCGTGAATCAGACTGACATTTTGAGAACCGGCCTGAGAGCTTGTGGGCACAAAAAATGGCGGCTCTCGCCGCCATTTTGAAAGTGGTACCCCCGCTAGGACTCGAACCTAGGACCAATTGATTAAGAGTCAACTGCTCTACCAACTGAGCTACGGAGGCGTGTCGTTGGACGGCGCGTGTGTTAGACAGCTAGGAGGTGAATGCAAGCTGGAATTTACCTCCTTGTCAGTCCATCCGAAGCCGTGAGCAGTGAAACTTGGCGCTTGGCACTTCACACTTCTGCCGCAAACTCCGCGGCTGCATGTCCGAAGTCGCCTCCAACGCTCCTACCTCCCTCGATTTCATCCGTGAAATGATCGCCGCCGATGTGGCGGAAGGACGCAATGGCGGTCAGGTGATCACCCGTTTCCCGCCGGAGCCGAATGGTTACCTGCACATCGGCCACGCGAAGAGCATCTGCCTGAATTTCGGCCTCGCCCAGGAACATGCGCCGAATGCCCGCTGCCACCTGCGCTTTGACGACACGAATCCTACAAAAGAAGAGGTCGAATATGTCGAGAGCATCAAGGCCGATGTGAAATGGCTCGGCTTTGACTGGGGCCAGCACATGTTTTTTGCCAGCGACTATTTTGAGAAGCTCTACCTTTTCGCTGAGCAGCTCATCCGCAAAGGGCTCGCCTATGTCGATGACCAGACGCAGGAGGAGATGCGCCTGAATCGCGGCACGCTCACCACGCCGGGCACGCGCAGCAAATACGCCGAGCGCAGCGTGGAGGAAAACCTCGATCTCTTCCGCCGCATGCGGAAGGGCGAGTTCAAGGAAGGCGAAAAAGTCCTGAGGGCAAAGATCGACATGGCCTCGCAAAACATGCATCTTCGCGATCCGGCCTTGTATCGCATCCTGCACGCCCATCACCACCGCACCGGTGATGCTTGGTGCATCTACCCGATGTATGACTATGCGCATCCGCTCAGCGATGCACTGGAAGGTATCACGCACAGCCTTTGCACGCTCGAGTTCGAGGTGCATCGCCCGCTTTATGAGTGGCTCGTCAACAACGTTGATGGTCTGCCCGGCAATCCGTATCAGCGTGAATTCGCCCGTCTGAACCTCAGCTACACGGTCATGAGCAAACGTAAGCTGCTCCGCCTCGTCAAAGAAGGCCTTGTGAGCGGTTGGGACGATCCGCGCATGCCCACCATCAGCGGCATGCGTCGCCGCGGCATTACGTCGGCAGCCATTCGCAGCTTCTGCAAAACGATCGGCCTCACCAAGTTCAACTCACTTACTGAGATCGCTTTGCTCGAACACGCCATCCGCGAGGATCTCAACAAGGTCGCCCACCGTGCCTATGGCGTGCTTCGCCCGATCAAGGTTGTCATCGAAAACTACCCCGAGGAGAAGGTGGAGTATTTCGAGGCCGCCAATCACCCCGAAGATCCCGCCGCCGGCACGCGTCAGGTGCCGTTGTGCCGCGAAGTTTATATCGACGCCGATGATTTCATGGAAGTGCCAGTCGATGGTTTCCATCGCCTGAAGCCCGGTGGCGAGGTTCGCCTGAAATTTGCCTTCTGCATCACCTGCAGGGAGGTCATCAAAGATGCCGCAGACCACATTGTCGAGCTCCGCTGCACTTACGACGAAGCCACACGCCACGGTGTGAAGCCCGAAGGCCGGCCAAAGCCGAAAGGCATTATCCACTGGGTCAGCGCCCGCCATGCCATCGACGCCACCGTGCGCCTCTACGACCGCCTTTTCACCGTCGAGACGCCAGACACCGATGCGGGTGAGGAAGGCGACTTCACGCAGTTCCTCAATCCGAACTCCCTCGAAGTGCTCAGGAACGCCAAGTTGGAGCCTTCGCTCAAAGACGCTGCTCCCGGCTCACACTGGCAGTTTGAGCGTGTTGCCTACTTCTACGCTGATCCAGTCGATTCGAAGCCCGGTTCACCGATCTTCAACCGCACCGTCACGCTGAAAGACGGCTGGACACCGACAAAGAAGTGAGAGTGCCTCTCGAGCTGTTCGAGGCCTGTCATTCGCGTTTCGCGCCATCAAGCGGCCAATCCAGTCCCCAAGGGGACCCTCGATGGATGTCACGCGATGCTGCAGATGCGCCGTGATGACCTGGGCTGCCAATTCACCCTCGAAAGCCATGCGACCAGTGAGGGAAAAATAGAACACACAACCGAGCGAATACAGATCCGCGCGTTCATCCATCTTATCGCCTTCGAAACATTCTGGTGCCATGTAATGCACGGAACCCTTCAAACAAGCTGTGGCACCCGCGAGGGGTCTAGCATTACCCAAATCCGTGATCACGAAGCCGCAGGCTGTTTGCAGAATGTTGTCCGGTTTGAGATCGAGATGCAGAAAACCACTCTCGTGAATCGCCTCGAGTCCGCCGAGCAGTTGGTGAACGAGCACTTCAAACCTAGCAGCATCAACCGGCCCTAGTTTGTCGAGTGTATCACCCTGAATCCATTCCATCACCATCATCTCTGCATCACACTCGAGCACTCGCACCACATTGGGGTGCCGGATTGACACCAACCCCGCAGGTCCTCCTGGCCTCTTGACAGCCACAATGGCTCCCGTTTCCTGATCTCTAGCACGCCAAACCTCGCCCTGTGAGGAGCGTGACAAGCATTTGAGCAGTTCGTGAGGCATAAGACGAATGTGAGACTGCCACGAGACGTGTCGATAACAATTCCAAAACATCCGTCCTTCCACCGCCGTTTAAGGTAGCCACTATGAATCACCATCTCGCTTACTTGTTCCTCTCTCTCTGTCTGACCGCTCCTCTTCACGCGGAGGATTGGAAACCAGAGGAGGGTTTTGTCTCGCTCTTCAATGGCAAAG
>JAFMIR010000076.1 GCA_017853885.1 Prosthecobacter sp. | reverse complement strand
TCTACATCGCCGACTGGCACAACGTCATCATCGGCCACATGCAGCACAACGTGCGTGACCCGAACCGTGACCACAAACACGGCCGCATCTACCGCATGACTGCGAAAGGCCGCGAGTTGCAAAAGCCGGTCGCCATCGACGGCCAGCCCATCCCCGCGCTGCTCGAAAACCTCAAGCACCCGACCGACAGCGTGCGCCATCGCACCCGCGTCGAGCTCAGCGAGCGGCCCACCGCCGAAGTCATCGCCGCCACAAAGGAATGGATGAAGCAATTCGACGCCACAAAGAAGGAAGACGCGCACCATTTGCTCGAAGCGCTCTGGATTCACCAGCAACATAATGTCCGCGACACTGCGCTGCTCGCCTCCGTGCAGAAATCCCCCGAACTGCACGCCCGCAACGCCGCCAACGTCGTCCAGCACCTCTGGTTCAACGTCGAAGCCAGCACCAAAGGCGGCGTCATCGCCGGCGAAGCCGAGGAGAAAGCCCAGAAGTCCGGCATCCTTAGCGACACGCCTGAACTGACCACCATCCGCATCGGCACCATCCGCGAGCGCCTCATGTATGACGTGAAGGAACTCAACGTAAAGGCCGGCAAGAAGATCAAGCTCACCTTCGCCAACACCGACGTCATGCCGCACAACCTCCTCGTCACCAAGCCCGGCAAAGCCGACGCCGTCATCAACGCCGCCATCCTCATGGGCGCCGCCGGCTTCGAAAAAGGCTTCATCCCCGCCAGCGACGACGTCCTGCACCACACCAAGCTCCTCGATATGAGCAAAGAAGAAACTCTCGAATTCATCCTACCCACCCCCGGAGATTATCCGTTCGTCTGCTCCTTCCCAGGCCACGGCATCCTCATGCGCGGCGTATTGAAGGCGAAGTGATCCTCTTTCACCTCACTTGCCATGCCGGAGGCAAATTCTTGCTCTCCGGCCCATACGTCTGTGACACGACAAATCCACTCGCCTGCGAGGTGTAGAAGATTCGTCCATTGCTAACAACGGCACCAAGGCACTCACGGGAGTCAATAGCTGGCCCGGTGGACACCAGTTTACCCTCTTGCGATAGGTCAATCATGTCCATGTTCGCACCAAGGACATACGGCTCGCTCATCGTGAAGCGGCAGCAGGCGTAGTTCGTCTGGATGCTGTAAATCACCTTGCCTGTGGCGCTATCGAAAACGTTGCCTTTGCCGCGCAGGGCGTTGGAGAACATGAACTTCTCACCCACGCTCACCACGTTCAGCGCGGAGGTCACCGCGTCGCTGGTCCAGACGAGTTTGCCGGTGTTCGCATCGAGACACCACACATGACGATCCTCAGTGCCCGCTTTCGCTTTGTTGTAGCCGCCGATGTAGAGTTTCCCGTCGCGGGCGCTGAGCGTGCACTTTGAGGTGACGTAGTATTCATTTGTCTGCCAGAGGATCTTGCCGCTCTGCGGGTCGATGCAGCAGGTGAGACCGTTGTTTTCGACCGGCAAACCGCGACGACGCTTCATCTCGGCGTCGTAGCCGAAAAAGACGCTGTAGTAGAGCTTGCCATCGAGGATGCAGATGCCGCAGTCATTGCCGCCGCGGCCGAACTCGAAGAAATCCTTCTCCCACACCACCTTGCCTGTGTCCAAATCCCAGGCCCACAGACGCGGATGATGGTTCTTCGGGTAATACGGGTTGTCGTTTGAGTAGATGAAGCTCATCACCTCGCTGCCGTCCTTTGGCACGACGGGTTCACCGCCGAAGGTGTAAGGCTTCTCGCTGCCCTGCGGCGCGTAGTCACCGCTGCCGCTCGCATAGATCGCCACCTTGCCCGCCACGACCGGCGGGAACTGCCGGCTCCAACTCGGACTGCCCGTGAAAGGCGCTTCCCAAAGCAGATTGCCTGTCGTGGCATCGAGACAACGCACAAACGACTTCTTCATGCCCGCCTGCGGCACCAGCAGCTTTCCATTGATGTAAAGTGGCGAGGTGAAGCTCAAATACACGTCCGGAAACCACTTCCGCCAAAGCAAACGTCCCGTGTCCTGCTCACAAGCGATGATTTGCCCCTCCGCCGTGTGCGTGTAGATGCGCCCACCGCCGCAAACCGGCAAATGCTTCACTGTCCCTTCAAGCCGCCGCGCCCAGCGCATGCGTAGGGGTGGCTTGAGGTCCTGTTGGTTCGCGTTCTGACCTGCGAAGTTGCCGTAGTTCGTGTACCAGTCGTATTTGGCATTGGCGAGCTTGCCGCTGAGCGGGGAGCGGAGCGCAGAAGCGTTGAGCCGCTGCATTGGCATTTCTAAGTCCGAGGGGATGCCAAGCAGGTAAAGTGTTCCGTCTTCACTGGACGCAAAGATCCTACCATTCGCAATGGCAACAGGAGCGGAGATCGCCCCCCGGGCCATTTTCGTTTCTCTCTGTGAATTGGAATTAAGATCAATGATCCGGAGAGTTCCATCCAATCCCCCAAAGATCACATGCCTCTTCGTCAACACCGGTGGTGCGATCGCCCCCGCTCCGCTGAGAGCTTTTATCTTCTTCGTGCTGATATTGTGCTGTATGAGTCCGCGATCCGTCTCCGGCTTAACACGGAAGACCTCCTTCCCGCGAATCGCCACAGGTGAAAAGCTCAGCAAGCCATCCATGCGGATGTTCGTGTCCGTGCCGGGGACGAAGTCGCCAGTCTTGAGCGTGTCGCCTTCGAAGCGCATGATGTCCACGCGACCGGCGTTGTCGCGGCGATGCCATTGGACATAGACGTTGCCGTCGTCATCGGCACTTTGGCCGAAGGTAGCTGGAAACTCTTTTCCGGACCACTCGGGAATCTCACCAGTGGCTTTGAGCTTCGGCGCGGTGCCGGTGTCTTCGAGGAAGAGCGTGCGACCACCGGCGGGAATGACGACGATATTGCCTTTGATCAAACAAATGTCCCGTGAGCACACGAAGTGATCCTTCCAGGTCACGCGACCATCGCTGGAGGTCGGCTTGGTGCCCGGTTTAAGCGTGGCGAGCATGCGTTTCTCGCAAAACGCGGCCCAGGACTCGCCGCTCCAGCGATTGCCATCGAAGCCGACGACCTCCTGCACGAAATCCCACTTCCAGAGCTGTTTGCCTTCAAAAGTCATCGCAAGCACCTGCGCCCCGAGCGTTGCTACATATACACGATCCTTCGCGACAACCGGCGTGCTGAAAATCGGCTCGCTGCAGTCGATCTCGGCCACCACGGCTCCGCTGTCGCGATCCAGCACGTAGTAAAAACCGGCCGTGGTGCCGAAATGCAGCCATTTTCCGGCAATGGCAGGAGAACTGACGTTGTTGACGTTTTGCTTGCCTCCCTTGCTTTGGAAGCGCCAGAGCTCTTTGAACGTCATCGCGTCAAAACAGGCCGCAACACCTGATCCATCGACCACATACACCTTGCCGCTCGCGACCACTGGCGAGGTGTAGATACCATCCGTCATGGCCACCGCGCCTCGCAAAGCGAGCTTCTCGACATCGAGGTCAATTTCTCCTGCATTGCCGCTGTGTGCCGCATTGAACATGAACTGCGACCAGTCTTCAGCGAGAGCGGTGCTAGCTAAGAGAGATAAAAGGAGAAGGCGGAGCATTTTCTTCATACGAAGCACCTAGCCCGGAACTCGCAATCACGGGAAAAGACCGCGCATCTGCTTCGCCTCGTGCACACGCTGGATGCCTAGGCTCAATGCGGCAAAGCGCATGCCGATGTTTCGCTTCTTTGCGAAGTTCACCGTCTGCACAAAGGCCTGCTCGAGGATACGGTAGAGCTTGCTCATCACCTCGCCCTCGTCCCAGAAGAAGCTTTGCAGGTCCTGCACCCACTCAAAGTAGCTCACCACCACGCCGCCGGCATTGCAGAGGATGTCGGGGATCACAAAAATCTCCGGCCGCTGCGCAATGATCGCATCCGCCTCCGGCGTCGTGGGCCCGTTGGCACCTTCGGCAAGGATGCGACACTGAATCTTCGCAGCGTTTTCGGCCGTGATCTGCCGCTCCATGGCCGCGGGCACTAGTACATCGCAGGGCGTCACGAGCAGTTGCTCATTTGAAATCGCCTCCGCACCCTCGAAACCGACCACGCTGCGAGTCTTTGCTACATGCTCGTCCAGCTTCGAAAGGTCAATGCCCTTCGGATTGTAGAGACCGCCCAGTGCATCACTCACCCCGATGATCTTGATGCCCTGCCGAGCCATCGTGCTCGCGGCGATGCTGCCCACATTGCCATAGCCCTGCACCACCGCCGTCGCGCCTTTTGCGGCGATACTCAGTGTATCCATCGCGCGGGAAACAAGATACGCCACGCCACGGCCGGTAGCCTCACGACGACCGAGCGAACCACCGAGTCCCACGGGTTTGCCAGTGACGACCGCTGGCACGCAGTGACCGCTTTGCAGCGAGTAGGTGTCCATGATCCAGGCCATCGTCTGCTCATTCGTGCCCATATCCGGTGCAGGAATGTCGATCTGCGGGCCGATGAAAGGGATCAGCTCCTGGGTGTAGCGCCGTGTGAGACGCTCCAGTTCAGTCGTCGAAAGCTCGCGTGGATTTACGCAAACGCCACCCTTCGCGCCGCCGTAAGGCAAGCCGGTCAGGGCGCACTTCCAGCTCATCCACATCGCCAGCGCGGCCACCTCGCCGAGAGTCACGTCCGGGTGAAAGCGGATGCCGCCCTTTGTCGGCCCGAGTGTGAGATGATGCTGCACGCGGTAGCCCATGAAGGTGGTCACGCTACCATCATCACGACGGACAGGCATGGACACGCTCACGCTGCGCTTCGGAAACTTCAGCCGGTCACGGGCAGAGGTGGGGATGTCGAGGAAGTCAGCCACCAGATCAAATTGCTGGCAGGCCATTCGGAAAACGGGCGAGTCATACACTTGGGGGATCGCGGAGCTCATGGTGCCTGATTCTACGCTAGCGAAATGAAATGCGATCCATGAAAATTGGTTTCTTGACAGTCCACCACGCCTCCAAAGAACATCGCGCCATGTCCGCCGCCAAAGCACCCACCAGTCTTCGTCGTTTGTTCGATGAAATCGGCACCGTCGACCACGTCGGCATTGAGGAACGTGTGGCGAAGTTCACCACACGCAGCCTCAAGAAGAATTCGAAAGTCTTCGGCCTGCACCTGGCCGTTTCGATGGTCGATTTGACCACACTGGAGGGCAAGGACACGCCCGGCAAAGTGGCATCCCTTTGCCAGAAGGCTCTCACCCCGCATGATGAGGGCGATATTCCACCGACCGCGGCCGTGTGTGTTTATCCAACGATGGTAAAGCATGCCAAAAAGCACGTCGCGGGCACGAGCGTGAAGGTGGCAAGCGTAGCCACGGCCTTCCCGAGCGGACAGGCTCCGCTCAAAACACGTCTCGCCGAGGTCACCGCTGCCGTGAACGAAGGCGCGGACGAGATCGACATGGTCATCAATCGCGGCGCTTTTCTTGCGGGTGAGTTTCGTCGCATGCAGGACGAGATCTCCGCTGTGGTCGATGCCTGTGGTAAGGCCACGCTGAAGGTGATTCTCGAAGTCGGCGAGCTCGAAAGCTATGACAACATCCGCGCGGCCAGCTTCCTCGCCATGCGCGTGATACGTCCAAATGATTTCATTAAGACCAGCACCGGCAAAACGTCTTCCAACGCCACGCTCGGCAACAACCAAGTGATGATCGAGGCCATCCGCGATCACTTCTTAGCCACCGGTGTGCCGATCGCGATGAAGCCCGCCGGCGGCATCCGCACCGCCAAACAGGCGCTGCATTTCCTCGTCGCCGTCAAAGAGACCCTCGGTGACGACTGGCTGAACAATAAACACTATCGCTTTGGTGCCTCCAGCTTGTTGAACGACCTCCTGCGCCAACTCGAAAAAGAACGCACTGGTGCTTATCAGGCCCCTTGGAGCTTCAGCGAGGCGTCCGAGGGCTATTAATCACATCAAAGGATGCGTCCTTTTCATCAACGGGAAAGGCACTCGCTCTCCGCTGATGCCCGCCGCGAAAACACCGTGGGCCATTTCGATGGCTTTGAGGGCACGTTCTCCAGAGGCAAGAGGTTCTCGCTGCTCACGAATGGCATCGAGCCAGTCTCTCACTACACGCCGATGAGACGCATCGTATCCAGCGAGTCCTTCAAAGGTGGTCTCTGTGGTCGAATCAACACCGCCATTCCATGTTTGCCAGTTTTCGACACGCGACGTGGCCACACGATCGGGATTGAGAAGGAGCGAAAGACTTGGAGCAAAACCGGATTTCAGCCGCACGATACCTTGGGTGCCGATGATCTCCATACCGAAGGGCCCCGCGACTCTCTCAAGACCGACACGGCTGCGGAATGTGACGTTCACACCCGACTTCATCGCAAAATGGGCAAAGATGTCATCACCCACTACAGGCCCCACTTTGTCGGAAGCTGATTCCGCGGCTTCCGCAAGCACAGCAGGGCGTTTTTGATGTCGAATGCTTGCCTGACACCATTCGACATCTCCAGCAAACAGTCGCGCGAGATCGAAAACATGTAACCCGAGCACCATCATGTCCTGCCCGCCAGCTCGTGAGTCCATTTTACCGATGGTATGGATTTCAAGCAAATCGCCGATGAGGCCCTCACGGAGGGCTTTTTCCAATCGATGCACGACGGGAGCCATGCGGGCAACATGAGCCACAGCTATGCGGAGACCTTTTTGCTTCGCGAGGCTCAGTATAGTATCGCCTTCTGCCAGTGTGATAGCGAAGGGCTTTTCAAGATAAAGGTGCGCTCCAGCCTCCAACGCCGCGATTGCCATGTCATGATGCTCCGTCGCCCAGCGAGGCGCGATCGCGACGAGGTCTGGTTTTTCCCTCGCGAGCATCTCGCGGTATTCCGCGTAGCCTTTCCTAGCTCCACTGGAGACCATCGCTTTAGCCCGCCCTGCCTCTATAGGATCAGCCACGGCGACGACGGACACATCTGGCATACCTTGGAAGATCTTCTCGATGCCATGACCATAGTCCCCTGCCCCGGTGTGGCCAATGATAGCAGCTTTTCTCACAGATGTAGATGCCGCTCGAAGAAAGTTTGTGGCGAAGAAAGTTGAGCCGATGGCGAGAAGGTGGCGGCGAGTGGCGAAAGCGGGCTTCATGACTGAATTCCATACGCTGCTTGATACCATACTCCTATCTGACGTGAAATAACGTGCCAAACTCCCTTCTTGGCAAAACCTAGGCTATCTCTCACACTCCGCCCATCATGCCTATAGCTGTCCAAAAAGTCCACGCACGCTCAAATCCCGCACGTGAACTCGTGTTTGGCGATCTTTGGGAGTTTGATCCAGCGCCTGAGACGGCGGATCCGAAGCTAAAGAAGAAATACGACCTCTTTATCAATGGCCGCTTTATTCCCTCGCAGAGCGGCAAATACTTCGCGACGATCAATCCGGCCACGGAGAACAAAATCGCCGATATCGCGCTCGCTGACTCTTTGGATGTCGATGCGGCCTGCTCGGCGGCACAGCGGGCTTTCACTACTTGGGGCCGCTTGCCGGGCAAGGAACGCGGGAAGTATCTCTATCGCATCGCGAGGCTGCTGCAGGACCATGCGCGTGAATTCGCCGTTGCCGAGACGATGGATGGTGGGAAGCCCATCAAGGAATCGCGTGACTTTGACGTTCCAATGGCCGCGGCGCATTTTTTTTATCATGCGGGCTGGGCGGACAAACTCGAGTTCCTCGCACCCGGACGTCAGTTCGCGCCTCACGGCGTTGTGGGGCAGGTCATTCCCTGGAATTTTCCGCTACTCATGCTCGCTTGGAAAATCGCCCCAGCGCTCGCGACAGGAAATTGCGTCGTATTGAAGCCCGCGGAAACCACCAGCATCACCGCGCTGAAGTTTGGCGAGATTTGCCAAGAGGCCGGACTACCGAATGGCGTCGTGAACATCGTCAGCGGAGCAGGCGAAACCGGCGCGGCAATCATCAATCATCCGCTCACGTCGAAAGTGGCTTTCACAGGCAGCACCGAGGTCGGGAAGAACATCCTTCGTAGCCTCGCGGGCACGGACAAGAAGCTCACGCTCGAACTCGGCGGCAAGGCCGCGAACATCGTCTTTGACGACGCGCCGCTCGATCAGGCTGTCGAGGGCATTGTGAACGGCATATTCTTCAATCAAGGACACGTCTGCTGCGCGGGCTCGCGCCTGCTCGTGCAGGAAAGCATCGCCGATGAAGTGCTCGCCAAGCTGAAGCGCCGCATCGCCACGCTGCGTGTGGGCGATCCGCTCGACAAGAACACCGACCTCGGTGCCATCAACAGCGCCGTGCAACTCGCCAAGATCACCGACCTCGTCAAAAGCGGCGTCGAGGAAGGCGCGGAAAAGCACGACAACGGCTGCCGCCTGCCCTCCAAAGGCTTCTTCTTTCGTCCCACAATCTTTGCGAATGTCAGCATGAGTCACCGTATCGCACGCGAGGAGATTTTCGGCCCCGTGCTTAGCATTCTCACCTTCCGAACGCTCGAAGAAGCTGTCGAAAAAGCCAACAACACCGTCTACGGCCTCAGCGCTGGCGTCTGGACCGACAAAGGTAGCCGCATTCTCAAAATGAGCACGCTGTTGAAAGCGGGTGTTGTTTGGGCGAATACCTACAACAAATTTGACCCAGCGAGCCCGTTTGGAGGCTTTAAGGAAAGCGGCTTTGGCCGTGAGGGTGGGAAACAGGGATTGTTGGATTATCTCAAGGTTGGATAACGAAGGATTACAAAGAATGAGCAGCCGCGAACCACAAAGAAGCAACAAGCCGCGCACCTTGATATGGCGCGCAGTCTTTCTCTCTTATGTTCTAGGCTGGGGTCCTGTAATCTACCTGATGGACAGAGTGCCGCCGACTGTGATAAGCGTGCTAAAGCGCGTCTACGTTCCTATTGTGGTCCTTCATTTGATTCCCGGGGTTGATCGAGCGCTTACTGGTTATGAGTTCTGGTGGCAGCGACTAAGCGAGAAAAACCAGTTCCGAAAACTTGAGATACAACACTGATTGCCTTCAAAGAACATGTCCCAGCGTCTTCACATTACCAAAACCCCCAAGTGCTACGTCGGCGGCGCTTTCATTCGCAGTGAGAGCGGGCGTGTGGTGGAGTTGCTGGATGCTAAGGGGGCATTTTTTGCGAACGTCCCGCAATGCACTCGGAAGGACCTACGCAATGCCGTTGAGGCTGCGGCGAAAGCGGCACAGGGTTGGGCGAAGAGATCGGCGTTCAACCGCGGTCAGATCTTGTATCGATTGGCGGAAATGATCGAGGCGCGTGGCGTGGAACTGGGGGACAGCATCACGTTGAGCGGTGTTTCGAAGGCGGAGGCCTTGCGCGAAGTCGCGGCGGCGATTGAGCGCGTGGTGCATTACGCCGGGTGGACGGACAAATATGAGCAGGTGCTTGGCAATGTGAATCCGGTGGCCTCGGCGCACTTCAATTTCACGGTGACGGAGCCGATGGGCATCGTCGGTATCCTCGCGCCGGATGACGCACCCGTTTTGGGCTTGCTGTCGCTGATTTTGCCTGCGATTACGAGCGGGAACAGCGTCGTGGCGCTCGCCAGCACCACTCAGCCTTATCCGAGTATTCTTTTGGGCGAAATGCTCGCCACGAGCGACCTGCCAGGTGGCGTAGTGAACCTGCTCACGGGTGTGCGCAGCGAATTGATCCCCACTTTTGCCACGCACGAGCACATTCGAGCTCTCAGCGGCGTAGCGAATGAGAATGAGCGCAAGGCCCTGCGCTTTGGCGC
>JAFMIR010000075.1 GCA_017853885.1 Prosthecobacter sp. | reverse complement strand
CGGCCATGCCGAGGGAGGCAACAAGGAGCAGTGTTTTCTTGAATGTTTTCATGATGATGTCTTTCTGTTTGGTTTGTGGATGGTTCATTGTCGCTTCGCGGGTTGCGAGGAAAGGCTGAAAACGATCTCATCATATCAGGCCGCACCTTTCGTGCTTCTCGCGGATTGGGGTCAATGAGGCGAAGCTTGCGGCTCCGCCGCACTTCAAAGTCTTCCCGCTTCGGAAGCGACTACGCGACCGGTTCCGCTTCGAGGACCCCTCTGCCTTCCGTGGCTGCCCTGCCGCGGACCGCGAGCGGAGTCGCGGTGTACTTCATCCTGACTTCTGCCTGCTGGGCTCTTCCGGTGGACCTGCCTTTGGCAGGA
The DNA here is from genome assembly GCA_017853885.1 of Prosthecobacter sp. Taxonomy (GTDB): domain Bacteria; phylum Verrucomicrobiota; class Verrucomicrobiia; order Verrucomicrobiales; family Verrucomicrobiaceae; genus Prosthecobacter. The sequence goes on along the minus strand of JAFMIR010000075.1, from coordinate 9,480 downwards.
ATGGCGAATGACGAATGACGGGCTGCTGCGAAGTCGCGAAGCGAATCCCGAACGACGAACCAGGAACCAAGAACGGCGGGCAGAAGTGCCCGCTCTCCTCTTCTCCCAGTCTTGCTAGTTGCCCTTCCAGCAAGGGTGGTCCACCTCAGGAAACATGACGAATCAGGTTCAAACTGTTTTCAAAGGATGGGCGAAGCCGGGGCCGATGCCTCCGGCAGTGCCGGTGGCGGGCGAGGGTGAATCGTGCGTGGCGCTTTGCGGCCATTTTTGGGTCTTGCAGTTGGAGAACGGCCACCGCTTCTCCACGGATGATGCGCTGACGGCGTGGTATGGGACCTCGTGGGCGCCGACCGTGAATACGGGCCTGGATCTGGGGAGCGGCATCGGGACGGTGGGCATGATCTGTGCGTGGCGTTGTCCGGGCGCCCGGTTTGTGACGGTGGAGGCCCAGGCGGAGAGCGTGGCCCTGGCCCGTCGCTCGGCCCTGGCGAATGGCTTGGCGGATCGCTATGAGATCCGTGAGGGCGACTTTCGGGAGCCGGGGGTGATCCGGGAGGACGAGCGGTTTGACCTCGTGACGGGGAGTCCGCCGTACTGGCCGGAGACGGATGGCATCGTGAGTGAGCATCCGCAGAAACGGGCCTGCCGGTTTGAGGTGCGGGGGAGTGTGGTGGATTACTGCCGAACGGCGGCAAAACATCTGGCCACGGGAGGCCTGTTTGCCTGTGTGTTCCCCCATGCGCCGCATCAACTGGAGCGGGTGCAGCAAGGGGCGCGTGAGGCGGGACTGGTCATCGTGCGCCAGCGCCCGGTCATTTTCCGCGAAGGCGATGAACCCTTGATTGCCGTGTTTGCCATGATGCGCGCGAACGATCTGCCGGAGTGGTTTCGAGGCCAGACCTGGGAGGAGCCGCCATTGATCGTGCGGACCAAGGCCGGCGGCTATCATCCCGAATACTCCGCGGTGAAACTGGCTATGGGTTTCCAACCGTAGGGGCGGCGTGCGCGGAAGACTGGGATCGTCGTAGCCTAGACGATAGCTCCAAGGCACGGGCTAAAGCCCGAAAGACGAACAAGAAACGAAGCACTGCGGGCACTTCTGCCCGCGCTCCCTTTTGATCTCTGACCTCAGTCGATCTGCACGAGGATCTCGCGGGGCTTGGCCCCATCGCCGGGACCGATGATGCCACGGGCTTCGAGGAGGTCCATCATGCGGGCGGCACGGCCATAGCCGAGACGTAGGCGCCGCTGGAAGAGGCTGGTGGAGGCTTTCTTTTCCTGACGGATCACCTCGATGCATTGCTCCAGTGTCTGAGATTCCTCGGCGCTCATACCGCCGCCTTCGCCATCCTCCTCACCCTCGGCGAGGAAGTCGCCGCTGTTGGCATCGACTTTGACATCGAAGACCGGTTTCCCCTGGGCCACGCAATGCTCGACGATGGCGTGAATCTCATCATCTGTAACTAGAGCACCTTGGCTGCGGATGGGCTGGGCACCGCCGGGCGGCACATAGAGCATGTCCCCTTTGCCAACGAGATTTTCGGCACCTTTGCGATCAAGGATGACGCGGCTGTCGAGGGCGGAGGAAACCTGGAAGGCGATGCGGGTGGGGATGTTCGCTTTGATCACGCCGGTGATGACGTCGGCACGTGGTGTCTGCGTGGCTACAATAAGATGAATTCCGGCTGCGCGTGCCATCTGCGTGATGCGAGCAATGCAAACCTCAATGTCTGCAGGTGCTGTCTGCATTAGATCGGCCAATTCATCGACGATCACGACCACATAGGGCAGCGTGTCCGGCACAGGTGGGCGGTAGTCACGCTCTGTGGTGCTGGGTGAGGGCGGCGGCTGGGAATCCCCCATCCAAATCCCGCTGGCATCGCGGAGGTCGCTGGCATCTTCGTTTTCGACGTCCGCCATCTCCACGTCGAGATCCAATCTTTCATCACCCTGATCGGACTTCGAGGAAATCGCTACCGCATGAACAAAAGTTGGCTCGTCGGATGTCAGTGCCGAGTTGTCTGATGTGGCCATGTCGGGTTCGACAACCTTGGGCTGGCTCTTGCCCGTCTTGGCGGCGTTTGGAATGGCCGCTGCCGCGGCACGCTTGGCATCCTGATCTGCCTTGCGCTTGCGGTTGCGGTTGTTGAAGGTTTCAAAGTTTCTGCACCCTTCTTGGGCGAAGATCTGATAACGATTTTCCATCTCCTTCACCACCCAGCGCAGAGCGAGCAGGGCCTTTTTCGGATCGGTGACGACCGGAAGAGCCAGATGAGGCAGTTCCTCGTAGTTTTGCATTTCGACAACCTTCGGGTCGATCATGATGAAACGCAGTTCATCCGGCGCAAAGCGGCAGATGAGGCTCGTGACGATGCTGTTGATGCAAACCGACTTCCCTGAGCCCGTGGCACCGGCGACGAGCAGATGCGGCATGGCGGCCAGATCCCCAATGATGGTCTTGCCATACACATCCTTACCGAGGGCGACGGGAAGCTTGGCTTTGCCATTGATAAAGGCGTCATCCTCTAGGAGTTCCCGGAGCGGGACGATGATTTTCTCCTTGTTTGCCAGTTCGATGCCGACCGTGTCCTTGCCCGGGATCGGTGCCAAGATGTTAATGCGCTCGGCACGTGTGGCACGGGCGATGTCAGCATCGAGATTGGCGATGCGGCTGACGCGGAGACCATCCACGGGCCGCACCTCGTAACGAGTGATCGCCGGGCCGCGGGTGATATCGCCTGGCTCCACGCTGATGCCGAAACTGGACAGCGCCTTGACGATGGTGGCCTGGGTGGCGATGAGTTCGCCTTTGTCGGTGGGAGCATGCTGTTCCTCCGGCCAGTTCAGCAGCTCAATCGGCGGCAGCTTGTAATCCTTGAATCGCACCGTGAGATTTCCGAGTGATCCATGGGGTGCCTGCTCGATTTTCTGCGCCCTCTTTTTTTCCCAAACTTCGGTCAGCTTGGGTTTGTCGGAATGGTCCTCATGCACACGCGGTGCAGAGGCATCAATGATCTTTGGCGCAGGGTTTGGGTCGAACTTCAATCCCAGCTCCGGCGTGACCAATCCGGTGGAAGCGGCTAACTGCGCCATGTCGGCAATGGCGGCTGCACTCGCAGGATCCTTCGCCCCACGCTTCTTTTTGCGCAGCTCCTCAGGAATCGGCGTGAAGGTGCCTGGAATGGTGTTTGCAGCCTCTTCCGCCAGTTTTTCGGCAATCAAACGACGCTGCTCACACTCCTCCTGCCACTTGGCGAACTCATGACGGATGCTTCGGATCGCTGTGATCGGATGAATACCTGTCACCATGAAGAGCGATGTGGTATAAACGCTGCCAAAAAGAAGGATGCAGCCCCCTTTACCCACCATGGCAAGACTCAGATCGCCTAAAATGAGTCCGATGAAACCTCCCCCGCCCTGTGGCAGAAAGTTGTTATCCGGTTCAAAGATCCTCAAGGCTTGCAGCAGGATGGCTGCCGAAACCGTGAGAACGACCGTGCCTAGCATCGCCAGACGCGTGACAGGTGTTTTGGTATGGAGCTTGCACACGCCAAACCAAATCATGCAGGTCGGAAGCGCATAGGATGATAGTCCCAGTAGATAAAACAAAACCCCCGCCAGCTCCGCTCCTAGCCAGCCCATGAAATTCTGGGTGACTGGGTTGTGATCATCACCATGGCCCATGCGAGAATCCGGTCCATGGTCGTAGGAATCGTACGAAACCAGAGCCAGCAGCAACATAGAGGCTGCCATGAGCAGCAAAATGCCTATCACATCGTTCCAAGGACTCACCTTATCGTCGGTGGACCGGGAACGTGTTGGGCGGGAAACGGCGGCAGCGCGATTCATAACAACCAGTTTGGCAGCGAAAATTATTTAAGGCTACCAAAATATTCAGGTTGCCACGCTTCTTCTGGCTTGCTTCATTTAACTCTCAAAAGTCGCCATGTTCAGCCTTGGGCTTGCCACTTGACGCGTTTCTGGGCTCGCCCATCATCCTTATCGCCTATCACAACCCCATCCTTATGAAGAAAACCATCGTTCTCTCCCTCGCAGCGGTTTTTGCCGCCGCCATCAGCCCCATCAGCAGCGCTCAAGACGCTGGCAAGGTGGATTTCGAAAAGCAGGTTCTTCCCGTTCTGAAGGAAACCTGCTTCAAATGCCATGAGAAGGAGCACGAAGAGAATGGCAAAGTGAAGAAACCCAAGGGCGGCCTTCGCTTGGATGGGGCTGCGGTCATTATGAAGGGTGGCAAGGAGTATCCGAATGAAAACGTGGTTGCAGGCAAGCCAGATGCCAGTTGGCTGGTGAAGACGATGACTCTGCCCGAGTCCGATGATCTTGCCATGCCCCCTGAGGGCAAAGGCGACCGCGTCAGCGCCGCAAACATTGAGCTGATCAAAAAGTGGATCAGTGAAGGAGCGAACTTCGGTGCTTGGAAAGGTGTCGAATAATACCCCTACCTCACCTCAAATCTCGATTTGACGAAAGCGGAGCCTCACGGCTCCGCTTTTTTTTCATGGTCACCAGGATGCCACGACCTCGTAGGCATAGCCGCGGAGGTATTCCGTCTCAGGGATCGTCGCCAGGATCGGGTGATCGCTGCGTTGCGTGAAGGTGCAGACGCGCCGGAGGACTTTCTTCGCATCCACCGCGGCCTCGAGGATGCTGCTGTGGAATTCACCGGCGCTCACATGATGCGAACAGGTGAAAGTGGCAAAGACCCCGCCGGGTTCCAGCATCTTCATTGCACGCAGATGGATCTCCTTGTAGCCACGCAGAGCATCCTTCACCGTGCTCTTCGATTTCGTGAATGAGGGTGGATCGAGGATGATAAGGTCGTAGCGGGCATCCGCGGACTCTTGGCGCTTGAGGAAATCGAAGCAGTTCTCGGCCACAAAATTGATCTTCGTGCCAGAAACTATCGCGTTCTTCGCCGCGAGTGCCACCGCGCTCTCGCTGATGTCCACCGCGGTCACTTCAGCGGCACCGGCGAGGGCTGCTGCCTGCGCAAAGCCACCTTGATTGCAGAAGCAGTCCAGCACCCGACGTCCGCGGGCTAGCTTGGCCACCTGCTGGTAATTGTCGAGTTGGTCCAAGTAGAGCCCTGTTTTCTGGCCTTCGAGCAGGTCTGCATGGAAGGCGCTGCCTCCGTGTCGTACAATAAAAGGCTCCGGTGTCTCACCGCTCACCACACCCTTCACTTGCTCCAGGCCTTCAGCAAGGCGCACCGCGCCTTCATTACGCTGGACAATACCCCTCGGCTTCAACACATCGTTCAAAGCCTGCACGATGATTTCCTGCCGCTGCGCCATACCTAGCGTGAGCGTCTGCAGCACCAAAAAGTCCTCGTAACGATCCACCACGACGCCGGGAAGCCCATCGCTCTCGCTCCAGACGAGGCGGCAAAGGTTCAAATCCACACCCGCCTCCTGCCTCGTTTTCACCGCTCGCTCGATGCGTCGCGTGAAAAAGTCCAGATCGAGATCTTGACGTCGATACGAGAAGAGACGTGCGGAGATTTGAGACTTTGGATTGTAGATTGCAGTGCCCAGCGGTTTTCCACGCACGTCCTGCAATCTGACGACATCACCCGGCTGTGGATCACCTAAGCGTTTTTGGATTTCGATGGCATAGACCCATACATGACCATGGAAGAGTCGGGCGCGCGGTTGGACAATCAATGAAGACATGATCTTTCCTCATGGCTCCGCTGTCGATGGAATGCAACCCGCCCGACGAATGGCTTTAGCCAATATGTCCCCAGCGGGTAAGTTGTTGAGGGCATCGACTTTACCCAGTCCATGGGGTGCTCTTTTTTTACTCGTTATTTGCGCCCAGCCATGCCCCGCGCCTCATTCACTGGTCATGTCTGCCGTTTCTTTTCTCGCCCGCCGTTATCTTCGCGCGAAGCGGTCCTTTGTTTCCGTGATTACCGTGATTTCCATCTTGGGTGTGGCGGTGGGTGTGCTCATGATGGTCGTGGTCAATGCAGTGATGCAAGGTTTTGAACGGGACTTTCGCCAAGCACTCATCGGCTATCAGCCGCATCTCATCCTCAAACCGAGCGATGGAAAACCCGCCGAGCCTTTGGTGGTCGAGACGACTCTCGCGAAACTGCGTCTGCAGCCCGGCATTCACCAGGCGATGGGCTATGCGGGTGGCATGTTTTTCCTCGAGCACAAGGGCAATCAATCCGCCACCGAGCTCTACGGCCTGCCGCAAGACTCCGCAGCCAACTACATGGTCAAAATGGAAAAACATCGCCTCGAAGGAACAATCGAGCTTTCCGATGGTGGTATTGTCATGGGGGATTATACTGCCGCTGAGATCGGTGGAAGGCCCGGAGATCGTCTCGTGGTTTATGCTTCATCAAACGTAACCACCGCCGTCAACCGCTTCCGCGAGGCTTCCGACATCTCCGATGACAAAAAACGTCATGAAGCCTACAATGGCATAAAACTGAATCCCATCGAAGCGACCCTGCTTGGCTATACCCGCTCGGAGTCCGCCGGTCATTACGCCTACACCACGCTGGGCACCGCGCGGCAGATCTTCGGTATCGGAGAAAAATTCACTGGCATCATGACAGAGACGACGAACCCCAACGACATTAAAGCCATCAAAAAGCGACTCGAAGAGCAACACATCATCCCCTCCGGCTGGAATGCCGTGCTTTGGACCGACTCAGGCGATGCACGCCTAGCCGCGATGAGCAATGAACGCTTCGTGATGTTTTTCATCATCGGTATTATCGGCCTCGTGGCTGCCTTCGCAGTCATGAACACGACCATCACTGTCACCACGCAAAAGCGACGTGAGATCGGCGTGCTCGCCGCGCTAGGCGCAAGGCAGGCTCAGATTGTGCAAATCTTCGTCTCACAAGCTGCTGTCGTCGGTGTCGTCGGCACGCTGAGCGGCCTCGGCCTCAGTGCCCTCGTCTTGCATTATCGAAACGACATCCGTGGTTTCATTGCAGAGTTCTCCGGCGGAAGCGCCAGTGAGACTGATCTCTTCCTCTCCACCATACCGGCGCAGATTGATCCCGCCTTCATAGCCTTCACTGCCGTTGGCTCCATCCTTCTTTGCCTTGTGGCCGCTCTGCCACCCGCTTGGCTCGCTTCCCGTGTCGATCCCGCCGTAGCACTGCGTGATTGATCCACTCGTCATTCCACTTTCGTCATTCCCTGTGCTCGCCCCTCTCTTCCTCGCCTTCCGCTACCTGCGTCCAACCCGCAGTTTCATCTCTGTCATCACCGTGATTTCGATGCTCGGAGTGATGCTTGGGGTTGGCGTGCTTGTCACCGTGATGAGCGTCTTCAAAGGCTGGCAGATCGAGTTTCGTAAGATGCTGCTAGGTTTTGAGCCGCATGTGGTAGTCATGAGTCTCTCTGAAGGCAATCATGCAAGTCCTGACTCAGCTGCGTCTCCCAACTGGCGTGAACTGCGCGAAAAGTTATCGAAAGACAAAAAATTCCTCTCCGCCACGCCCGTGGCCGAGGGACATGTGGTGGTCGAAAAGAATGGCAGCCTGCAAGGCATCCCGGTGCTCGGCTTGTCGCCAGAAGGTGATAATGCCCTCGCCCGCAAACTGTCGAAACACATGAAGGAAGGGATTTTCAATCTGAAGGACGACCATATCATTCTCACTGACCATCAGGCCCGTGAAATCGGTGCAAAGCTTGGAGATACGATCGTGGTACATGCCTCTGCAAGCGTGCGGCAATTCATCGCCGAAGTGCGGGAGATACCAGAGGATGGTGCGGGTGAACTACGTGCTGAAAAGCTCGATAACGTCAGCATCCTCTCCAAGGACCTGAAAATTGTCGGTATCCTTCGTGGTGACACCGCTGGCACTAGAGGTTACGTGCCGCTGAACATCGCTCAGGAGTTTTTCGATCTCGATGGCGCAGTCACTGCCATCGAACTTGAGGTTTCAGATCCTGATCAAGCTGCGGATCTGATGGAGACTGTATACAAGGATGGCACCCTACCATCGAATTGGGGTTGGCGCACTTGGGATCAGGAGCACGCAGACATACTCCAGTCAGTCGAAAATCAGCGCGTGATGATGTACTTTCTGCTGCTCTTCATCATGATCGTAGCTGCGATCTGCGTCATGAACACCACCATCACCGTCACCGTGAAGAAGCGGCGTGAGATCGGTATCCTAACTGCATTAGGCACACGAGCTTGGCAGATCATCGCCATTTTTGTCACCCAAGCGGGCTTTGTCGCCGTGCTCGGCGTCATCGGTGGTATTCTTGGCGGTTTTGCTGTTCTTTCCGTGCGCAACACTTTTCGCCAATGGGTGGCGTCGACCTTCCAGCTCGACCTCTTTCCTCAGGATATTTACTTCCTATCCGAGATTCCAGCCCACACCGACTGGGCTGATTTGAGCCTCATCTGCTCCACCGCGGTATGCCTCTGCCTTTTGGCAGCCATCATTCCTTCTTTTTTTGCCGCCCGTGTTGATCCAGCCGTGGCGCTGAGGGATTGATTTTATCCTTCAGCTTTGTCTTTTACACCTTCCATGTCCGCCCCTGACCTCGTTTCCGAAATCCTCCGCCTCAAACAAGAACGCAACGCCGTCATCTTGGCGCACAATTACCAAGACAAGGCCATTCAGGAAATCGCGGACTTTGTAGGGGATTCCCTCGGGCTTAGCTACAAAGCCAAAGAGACCGATGCGGACGTGATCGCTTTCTGCGGTGTTCATTTCATGGCAGAAACGGCAAAGATCGTGAACCCATCAAAGACGGTGATTTTGCCTGATCGCGATGCGGGTTGCTCACTGGAGCAAAGTTGCCCTGGCCCTCAACTCGAAGCCTTCCTGAAGGCCAACGCTTCCAAGAACTACTACGTGATTGCCTACATTAACTGCAGCGGGCATGTGAAGGCCCTGAGCGATTGCATCTGCACTAGCGGAAATGCGATAAAGATCGTCGAGGCCGCCCCCAAGGATCGCCCGATCCTTTTTGTGCCAGATCAAAACCTCGGTTCTTGGGTCATGGAGCAGACGGGCCGCAAGATGGATCTCTGGAAAGGCGCCTGCTATGTGCATATTGAATTCACTCGCGATTCGATTCAGGCGATCAAAGACCAATACCCGGACGCGAAAGTTGTCGCTCATCCGGAGTGCACCTATGCCGTGCGTATGCTAGCCGATGAGGTCTGCAGCACGGAAAAAATGGTCGGCTACTGTCGCGAAAGCTCCTCGAACACCTTTATCATCGTAACAGAGAGCGGCATGCTGCATCGTTTGGAGCGTGAGGTCCCCGGGAAGAAATTCATCCCCGGGCCCACTGGACACTGCGCCTGTGCCGACTGCCGCTACATGAAACTCAATACGCTTCAGAAGCTGCATGACGCTCTACGCAACCTCTCGCCCGTCGTCGAAATGCCGGAAGACCTTCGCTCCCGGGCCGAAAGGCCTATCTTGCGCATGCTCGAGCTGAGCCGCTCGTAGGAGCGATTTTT
>JAFMIR010000039.1 GCA_017853885.1 Prosthecobacter sp. | reverse complement strand
ATAGTTTCTTGACCTGTGGAACCATCGACCATCTGTCATCGCTACGCTGAATTGAAGAAGACTAGGTAAGGTCTGAAGGATCATCCATGCATTGACGTTGGTTGCCGGGCATGAAAATCACAGCCTTTGGCCTCCTCATCGCCACCTCTTGTCTGTTTGCCACCGACTGGCCGGCTTGGCGTGGTCCCACGGGCGATGGACATGCCGCAGCAGGACAAAAACTCCCGTTGAAGTGGAGCGAGAGCGAAAATCTCGTCTGGAAGGCTGCGGTGCGAGGCCGCGGACATGGCTCGCCAGTGGTCGTAGGAAATCAGGTCCTGCTGGCAACGGCGGATGTGGAGACGGAGGAGCAACTCGTGCTCAGTTTTGATCGGCCGACGGGCAAATCGCGCTGGGAGACCGTGGTGCATCGCGGCAATCTCAACACCAAGGGCCACAAGATCTCGTCGCAGGCCTCATCGGATGTCGTGAGCGATGGAGAGCGGCTATTTGTGAACTTTTTGAACAACGGCGCCATTTTCACCACCGCTCTCGATTTGAGCGGCAAGCAGCTCTGGCAGCGCCGCGTGTGTGATTTCCAAGTGCATCAGGGTTTTGGCTCCTCGCCGGTGATTTATCAAAACATTGTGCTCGTTTCCGCCGATCATCGCGGCGGCGGAAAGATGACCGGCCTCAACAAACTCACCGGCGAGATCGTTTGGCAGCAGGATCGGCCGCCAGTGGCCAACTACGCCTCACCCGCTGTCGTGATGGCCGCAGGCAAGGTCCAGGCCGTGCTCGCCGGATGCAACAAGGTCGAGAGCTTCGATCCGCTCACCGGAAAAAAACTCTGGAGCATTGACGGCAGCACCGAAGAGACTGTCGTCACCGCCGTCACGGACGGCAGCCGCGTCTTCCTCGGAGGGGGGTATCCGAAGAATCACACGATGGCCGTCGAAGCCGATGGCAGCGGCAGAATCGCGTGGGAAAACGTCACACGCACCTACGTGCCTTCGATGATCGTCAAAAATGGCCATGTCTTTGCCGTCGGTGATGCTGGGCGCGCCGCATGCTGGAACGCCTCGACTGGAGAAGAGCGTTGGAGCGAAAAAGTCGATCGTGAGTTTTACGGCTCGCCCGTCATGGCCGACTCACGCATCTACGTCACCAGCAAAAGTGGTGTCACCTCCGTCTTTGAAGCCACCCCTGAAACATTCGCGCTTCTCGGCCAAAATCCATTGGGTGACGAATCCTTCAGCACCCCCGCCATTTGTGGCAATCGGATTTACCTGCGCTCTGCCAAGACCCAGCCCATTCGGCAGGAGTTCCTGTGGTGTGTCGGTGAATAAATCGGCAGAATCGACATGAAGCCCATTCGTCTTCTCACGAGTCTCGCGGTCACCTTGGCTACTTCGGCATCTGCGGTTGAGATTTCCGCCTCCACCCTCACGGAACTCCAACAAGCCCTCGCAAACGCACACGCCGGTGATGTCGTGCGCCTCACGAAAGGCTCGGATATCGCGCTGAAGGACACGCAGCTGAGCGTGCCTGAAAAAATCACTCTCAATGGCGAAGGTGCGGCCATTACCGCCGAGCCCACAGGAGATCGGGCGGCCATTTCGCTGCGCCCCGGATCCCGGCTCACCGGTTTGCGCATCGTGGGTCCAAACCCTCTGTTCAAAGACATCGACTCGCAGCCTTTCCAGCCTAGCGGCTATGCAGTGACTTGCGCAGATGCAGAGGTGGATCACTGCGAAATCATGCAGTTCCAGCGAGGCGGCATCGCGATGTTTCGCGATAGCGTGAAGGGGCACATCCATCACAATCACTTGCATGATATCGCCGCGTATCCGGTTCTCATCGGCAATGGCAGCGGAGACGGCCACCTCATCGAGCACAATCGCATCGAGTGGGCCTGGCATGCCATCGCCAGCAACGGCTCACGCGGCAGCGGTTACACCGCACACCACAATGAGTTCATCCGCATGCCCAGGCCAAAAGCTTTTGATACCAGCGGCACCTCACCACCCAACTGGTGCCTCGATGTACATGAAAACAGCGGTGCAGCCACCAAGCCGCCACGCCCCGCCACTCGCCTGCTCATTGTGCACGACAACGTCTTCCGAGCCCATCCAGACGTGAGAGTCGGCGATGGCAGCGACCTTCTCACCACCAGCGGCCTGTACCCCAAGCACGACATCTACGTTGGAGCCTGCCCCGGTGTCACCACGACCGTGGATATCCATCACAACCGTTTCCTCATGCACGCAAAAACAGTTTCGACCGACAAATTCAAACCCTACGGCCGCGCCATCCGCCTCGTCGGCCTTCAAGGTCATCCCGAGCTCGAAGACGATCCCCAGCCTGCAAAAGATGAGTGGAAGGTGAGCCTTCACGATAACACTTTCAGTGGAGTTCAGTGACGATTTGCCTGCAAGAAAACTGAAAAAACAGCGCCGCCCACGATACGAAACAGGGCTTTCTTTTCACCTTATACAGTTCAGACCGGTTCTCACCGTTTCTGTCTGATTCTCGGCAGCAGGGTCGCCGGTCATTTCAAACATTCTTTTTAAGAAGCAACCTAGGCGCGCTTTTTAATGATGTGCGCATCCAACTGGTGAAGTGAAAGACTGGATCACCTATTCAGCATTGAGATATCAGGTTTATTGTTACACTAGCCTGCATCACGCCGCCATGACCTCCACTCCAAACCCATGGTATTCCTCCGTCACCCGCTATCAGTGGCTGGTGCTCGTGGTCGCGTCGTTGGGTTGGGTATTCGATGCGTTTGAGGGGCAGATTTTCAATCTCACGCGGAAGTCGATGCTGTCGGAGATCCTCGGCATGCCGGGCGATTCGCCGGATGTGAAGGCATGGGGCGACATCGTGCTCGGCGTGTTTTTGGTGGGTGGCACGCTCGGTGGCTGGCTGTTTGGCATGCTGGCGGATCGTTGGGGGCGAAACCCGACGATGATCCTGACGATCTTGTTCTATTCGGTGTTCTCCGGCCTGACGTATTTTGCATCGAGCCTTTGGGAGGTGTGTGCGCTGCGGTTTCTGGTGGCGATGGGCGTGGGTGGCGAGTGGGCAGTGGCGGCCGCGCTCGTGGCAGAAGTTTTTCCCAAAGAAGCGAGGGCGCGTGCCAGCGGCATTTTTCATGCGACGAGCGTGCTGGCCACCTGGCTGGCGGGCGTCACCGGCATGTGGGTCGGCGCGAACTGGCGCATGGCTTATCTGATCGGTGTGATCCCGGCAGTGCTCACGCTGTGGGTGCGGGCTTCGATCAAAGAACCCGAACGTCTGCAAACGGCGCAGAAGACGATGGCCGGGCGAGTCGGCAGTTTTCGTGAGTTGTTCGGCAATCCCAAGTGGCGTCTGCGAGCACTGTGCGGGATGACGCTCGCTGCGGTGGGCCTCGGCACTTTTTGGGGCGTGACAGTGGCAGGTCAGGATCTCATGTCGCATCTGCTCACGAAGCTTGGCATGGCCAAGGACATGATCGATAGCGAGTCAAGGTTCGCTTACGGCATCGTGCAGGCGACCGGTGGCGGTCTCGGCATGCTGGCCTTCGGGCCGATCTGCGAGCGCATCGGGCGACGGCGCACGTTTTTCCTGATGCAAGGGCTCTCACTGCTTGTGGTGCCTGCCGTGTGCTATCTGCCGCAGACGCAGTGGCAGATGCTGCTCGCGCTGCCGCTAATGGGCTTTTGCACGCTGAGTATCCACGCGGGCTTTGCGGTGTATTTCCCTGAGCTGTTCCCTGATCACCTGAGGGCCACGGGTTCGAGTTTTTGCTTCAACACTGGCCGCCTGCTGGCCGCGCCGATTCTTTTCACCTCTGGCAAAATCAAAGCTGCCTATCCGGATGATCTGCCGTTCGCCATCACGATGCTCTCCGGCCTGTTCGTGATCGGATTGATCGTGCTGCTGTTCCTTCCCGAAACGAGAGGCGAGGAACTGCCAGAGTAATTCGTCCGAAGGCATCCGCGCCCAGTTGGCAAGAAGTAGCTTTTTTCTCGCAAACTCCGCCTCGAACAAGGCATCAATATCAGGCTCAAGCCAGCGTTTCTTCCATCACCTCACCACCACCATGCCCCCCATCCCAATCCGCACCGAAGGCCGCCAGTGCGAAGTCGCCTGGTTTTCCGCCATTTGCTCCGATGACTATGAGTTTCTCGGCATACCGGATGGCAGCATCCGCAGCAGCTACGAGCATTGCGGCGAGATCGTGCGCAGGGCGGATGCGCTCGGTTATCAAAACATCCTGCTCCCCTCCGGCTGGATCGCCGGGCAGGACGCGATGGCTTTTGCCTCGGCTTTGGCCCCGCAAACCCAGCAGATCAACCTCCTCGTGGCTGTGCGCATGGGCGAAGTCTGGCCACCCATGCTCGCGAGGGCCCTCGCCACACTCGATCACATCCTGAAAGGCCGACTGACCATCAACATCATCTCCTCCGATATGCCTGGCATCCAAGAGGACAATCAAACGCGCTATGATCGGTCCGGTGAGATCATCCAGATCCTGCAAGGATTGTGGCGCACGAACGGTCCTTATCAGTTCAAAGGAAAACACTACAACATCTCGCTGCCCAGCACCGAGCCCGCGAAGACCTACCAGCAGAATGGCGGCCCGCTGATGTATTTCGGCGGCATCTCGCCTGCGGCGCAGGATTTGTGCGCGAAGCATTGCGACGTCTTCCTCATGTGGCCGGAAACGGAGGACCGCATCGCCGAAACGATACGTGTGATGTCCGAAAAAGCCGCTGCGTATGGCCGCAAGATCGACTTCGGCTTCCGCAGCCATGTCATCGTGCGTGAAACCGAAGCCGAAGCGCGCGCCGCCGCCGACCGCCTCATCTCGAAGCTCGACGCCGCCAAAGGCGCGGAGATCAAAGCACGTTCACAGGACAGCCAAAGCGCCGGCGTGAAGCGCCAGGACGAGCTTCGTGCTCAAAGCAAAGACCTCTACATCGAAGACCATCTCTGGAGCGGTGTCGGCCTCGCCCGCAGCGGCTGCGCCAGCGCCATCGTCGGTGATCCAGATCAAGTGCTCGCCAAACTGAACCGCTACATGGACATGGGCATGCGTGCCTTCGTCCTCAGCGGCTACCCGCACCTCGAAGAGTGCGACCTCTTCGCGAAATACGTCCTGCCCAAGCTGCCCACTTGCCGCATCAACGAGCTACAAAACCGCCGCGTGCCTGATCCCGTCACGCCATTGACCACCGCAGAGCGTCTCTGATACAAATCGTTCATTCTACACCTTATGCCACTCGTTCGCTTCGCTCTCGCCGGATTCGGCGCCTGGGGCAAATTTCATGCTCAATCCATCGCTGGAAACCCGGAGGCGACTTTGGTCGCCATCTCCGCGCCTTCGGAGGCTTCACGGGAGGAGGCTCGCAAACTGTATCCCGAGGCTCAGATCTTCGCCGACAGCCTCGAAATGATCGCAAAGGCCAATTTTGACATCATCGACATCGCCACGCCGAGCCACACGCATCGTGAAATCGCGCTCACGGCGATGCAGAAGGGCAAACATGTGCTTTTGGAGAAGCCGATGGCCATCACACTCGAGGATTGCAAAGCCATCGTGGCCGGCGCACGCGATCACGGTGTGCATCTGGCCGTGGGGCATGAATTGCGCCTTTCCTCGCAGTGGGGCCGCATCAAGGACATCATCGCGGCGGGTGCCATCGGCGATCCGCAATACGTACTCGTGGAGTTGTCACGCAAACCCTACCGCACCGGCGCGAGCGGATGGCGCTACGATCAGAACCGCGTCGGCTCGTGGGTGTTAGAGGAGCCAATTCACTTCTTCGACCTCGCCCGCTGGTATCTCGAATGCAGCGGCGATCCCGTCGAGCTCTACGCCTACGGGAACTCACGCGACCCGCAGCGCCCGACGCTCTACGACAACTTCAGCGCCATGTTCAAATACGCCAACGGCAGCTACGCCGTCGTTTCGCAAACACTCGCCGCCTTTGAGCATCATCAAACCGTGAAGGTTAGCGGCACCAAGGGAGCGCTCTGGGCCGGCTGGAGCGGCGCGCTCGATCGCACATTGGATCCCACCGCGTTTCTCAAAGTCTTCGATGGTGAAAAAGTCGAGGATCTCAAGCTCACCAAGCAAAGCGGTGAGGTCTTCGAACTGCGCGAAGAGATCGCGCAATGCATCGACATGGTGCGCTGCGGCAAAAGGCCCATCGCCACCGGCCTCGACGGACTCTGGAGCGCCGGACTGTGCCTCGTCGCCGAAGAATCGATCCGCCAGAAGAAACCGCTGCCTGTGGGTGAGATGCTGCGATTTTGAGATGCGCTAAATTTGCTAGTTCGTCGCATGAGGTTCGTTCAGCCAATCCATGAGAACCCTGCTTCTTTACCTTGTTTTGCCTTCCCTGCTCTTCGCGGCAAAGCCGAATTTCGTCATCATCCTCGCGGACGACCTCGGCTATGGCGACATGCAAACGAACAACCCGGAACGCGGCAAGATTCCAACACCGAACATGAACCGGCTCACGGCGGAGGGCATGCGCTTCACGGACGGGCACTCGAGTTCGGGTTGCTGCTCGCCGTCACGCTACACGCTACTGACTGGTCGCTACCATTGGCGCACGACGCTGCAATCCGGCATCGTCGGCGTGTGGGGGAAACCATTGATCGCGAAGGAGCGCGTCACCATCGCCTCACTCGCCAAGGAACAGGGCTACGTGACAGCCTGTATCGGTAAATGGCATCTCGGACGCGACTGGCCGATCATGCCGGAGCAAAAAGCGCACTTTGGTGGTTTCGGTGGCAAAGCGGGTGGCGGCGGGCAAGTTTCGGTGACGATCACCGATGCGTATCGCGAGACGTGGAAGGTCGTCTTTTCGCAGCGCATCCCGGGCGGGCCAACGGAGCGCGGCTTTGACGAGTCTTTTGGCACTGACGTGCCAAACTGGCCGCCATATTGCTTCATTGATGGCGATCGCACCGTGGGCATTCCGAGCGAACTGCTACCTGCGTCAAAGCTGGTGAAGAATCAGGCAAGCCTTCAAGGCCCCGCATTGCCAGACTGGCAGTTGGAAGACATTTTACCTGCATTGGCGACTCGCGCCGAAAAGTTCATCCAAACACAATCAACAGCCAAGAAACCCTTCTTGCTGTATTTACCACTGACCTCGCCTCATACACCGCTATCTGTGAATGCCGAGTGGAAGGGTAAAAGCGGCTTGAACAGCGATTACGCCGATCTCGTGATGGAAACAGATCACGTGCTCGGTCGCGTGCTGGAGGCGCTCAAAGCCGGTGGCGTCGAAAATGACACCTTCGTACTTTTCAGCAGCGACAACGGATGCGCGTCTTACATCGGCGTGAAGGATATGGAAAAGCAAGGCCACTATCCCAGCGGCCCGTTGCGTGACTATAAAACGTCCGTCTATGAAGGCGGGCATCGTGTGCCTTTCGTCGTGAAGTGGCCGGGAGTCGTTAAAGCAGGCAGCGTATGCAAGCATCTCGTGCTGCAATCCGACACCCTCGCCACCATGGCCGACATCTGGGGTGTCAAGCTGCCTGACAACGCAGGCGAAGACAGCTTCAGCCTCATGCCCCTTCTGAAAGGCGAAGACCGCCCCGTCCGCACCCATGCCGTCAACACGGCTTGCAGCGGCACACCCAGCTTCCGCGATGGCCCTTGGAAATACATCGCCCATGCCGAGCCTGAGCTCTACAACTTGGACGAAGACCTCGCTGAATCGATGAACGTGGCCCCACTGCACCCCGAGCGTGTCAAAGCCATGCAGTCAGCGTTTGAGAAACTCATCCGCGCCGGTCGCAGCACTCCAGGTGTGTCCCAAAAGAATGACATCAAGGTCACGCGATACCCGAAAGCTCCCGCCGAGCCGAAGGCGAAGAAAAAATAGCCATTCCGATTACTTCGCGAAAGCCTTGGTGTCTTTGTGGTTGGTGGAACTCGGTTCCACCACAACGCCGACAGGCATATTGGCTTTCTCCAAATGGAGAAGTTGGCTCACGGTGACGAACTGGTAGCCCTTCGCGATCAGTTGGTCGAACATTGCAGGCATGGCGGTGAGCGTGGGCGGATGAATGTCATGGGCGAGCATGATGGCACCGGGATGGGCACCATTCACGAGACGGCTGGTGACCGCGGCCACGCCAGGCCGACGCCAGTCCTGTGGATCGACCGACCACATGATCGTGGAGTAGCCGAACTCAGTGAACATCATATCCTTGATTCGCTGATTGATGGCACCATACGGCGGACGAATAAGCTGCGGCATGACGCCGGCGATTTCTTTGACGGCATCAGCGGACTGCTGGAGTTCCTTGCGGATCTGATTATCGGAGCGGCTAGTGAGGCTGCAATGCGTCCAGGTGTGGTTTCCGATCTCGTGGCCTTCGGCAATCATTCGGCGGACGATATCCGGATACATCTTCACCTGCTTGCCGATGAGGAAGAAGGTGCATTTGATGTTCCGCTCCTTCAACAAGTCGAGCAGTTTCGGGGTCAGCGAAGGGTGAGGACCGTCATCGAAGGTCATCGCCAGGATCTTTTGGTCGGTCTTGACCGAGGAGTATGACACGCGAACTCCGGCCGGAGGCGTGGGAGGCAACGATGACGGCTGGTTAAACTGCTTCGTGATCGAATTCGGCGCATTCTTGGAGATACCATTGTTTTCGATCAAAGGCAGAACACGACGAGTTTCATTGGAGTAAGCACCGGTGTCTTTTGAGGACGAGCAGCCGACTTGCGTGCTCAAAAGGATGCCGAACCAAAGACTAAGATACATGCGTGTGGGTGTCACAGGTCGGCGAGAGTAGCGACCGCCAGACAAATGGCAAAGCTGGAATTTGCAAAAGACACAGCACGAATTCTTTCGAACGTGGCTTTCCTCCTTGTGCCCCGCAGCGAGGATTTGGTAATTCTGCAAAGAAGCGCGGCGCCTGAATATCATGCAACGGGTGCTCACGTTGGATTTATGGCTCATGCAGGCAGAAGCAGGACCTGAAATGAGCCTACCCACTCTGTCCGGCAGATGTTTGGACCATGTGTCACGTCATGACGTGAATTGAGTTCGAGGCTTTTTGAGCGTTATTGGCTCAAGTGATTCGTCGCATTGGCTTTTTGCTGTGGCTGCTTCCTTCCATGCTCTGGGCGGGAGATGCACTGTCTTGGCTGGATCCTTCCATTCGCGAGATGGAAAAACGGCAGGAAGCACTGGTGGAGACCTTGGACAACCTGCCTCATTCACCACGACCGCAAGGGCACGAGCGGGCGGGCTTCCACAGCGGATTCGCCGGCTCGGCGGAGTCAGTGCGCTGGGTGCAGGTGGATTTGGGCACGGAAGTGATGCTGGAGAAGGTAGTGATCATCCCGGCGTTGCTCGGAGGCGCGGAAGCCTATGGTTTCCCGAAACGCTTTCGTGTGGATGCCTCCAATGATGAACTGTTTGCGGAATCCACGACCTTGCTGGATCAGACGCACGAAGATGTTCCATCCACTCTCGCTCCTTGGTCCATGCAGACGCGGGGCTTGAAGGCACGTTTCGTTCGATTCACAGCCACCAAGCTCACGCCACAGCCTGGCATGAGGTCACGTTTCATATTCGCACTGGGCGAGTTGCTGGTCTTCAGCGGCGGGCGGAATGTGGCGCTTGGCTGTCGCGTCGAAGCAGTGAAAGCGGTGGAAACACTACCGACTTGGTCACCACGCCACCTAGTGGATGGCACACATGCCCTAGGATTGCCCGTGAAGACGGCGGAGAGGCACACAAATGGCTGGCACAGCGCGATATCGCTCGTGCCGGATGCATTGAAGTGGGTGCAGGTCGATCTGGGAGGCAAACAAGTGGTGGAAGAGATCCGTCTCATTCCCGCACATCCTGCCGATTACCCGGACCGCTTTGGTTTCGGGTTTCCTCGGCGCTTCAAGGTCGAGGCCGATGATCAGGTTGTCTTCGATTGCGCCAGCGCGGATTTCCCGAATCCAGGTGATACACCTGTGACCCTACCGACTCCTGGCTTGCAGACTCAGACCATCCGCATCACGGCCACGCGGCTGTGGGAACGCAGCGGTGATTACGTCTTCGCTCTCGCTGAGCTTCAAGCTTTCGCTGGAGGAAAAAACCTCGCGCTCGACAGTGCGGTCACAAGTTCGGATGAAACGACTACGATCGCCTGGAAGGGCGAGCACCTCGTGGACGGCCTCAGCAGTTCGGGCGTTCTGGTCGACGAATCCGAATGGCTGGAAGGACTCTCGAAACGTCGTGAACTCACAGCGGCACTTGGCACACTCACCAGTGCTCAAGCCATCGCGTTCGGTGTGGCGCAATCCCGTGCCGTGTGGCTCGTGGGCCTCATTTTTCTGGCGGCGGCTTCCTTGGCTGTGGTCGCTTTTTTGCATTCGCGACGTGTGCGCGAACGCGAGATGGAGACACTACGCCAGCGTATCTCGCGGGATCTGCATGACGAGATCGGCAGTCATCTGGGCAGCATCCGCCTGATGTCGGAGCTGGCACTACGGGAAGGCAAGGCTTCGGAATCCTTGGATGAGATTCATCGCCTCGCTGGAGAGGCCGCCGATTCGATGCAGGGCATCATCTGGCTCGTGCGCGAGGGCGATGCGCCCACGCTTTCCAGCCTGATGGACGCCATGCGTCAAAGCGCAGAGACTTTATTGAAAGGCACCCGTTGGAGCTTCGAGTGCGACGAGGACATGCAAGACACACCCACTGCCTCGCTGGATTTTCACCGGCAGGTCTTTCTCTTTTTTCGCGAAGCGTTGCACAACATCCAACGCCACGCATCGGCTACGCAGGTGCATGTCGAGGTCAGTTGGAAGGCAGAATGCTTTCATCTGCGCATCGAGGACCATGGCTGCGGCTTTGATGCCGCCACCGTAAAGACCGGTCAAGGACTCGCCAATCTACGCCATCGCGCGGGCGTGATTGGTGGGACTCTGCAAGTCGACAGCGAACGCGGAAAAGGCACGCGCATCACGCTACAGGCTCCTTTTGCATGAAAACCATCTGGATCATCGAAGACCACGCAGCTTTTCGTCGCACACTTATTCGCGTGTTGAATGCAGAGGGTGACCTGCAATGCACGCGCGATTTTGACTCCTGTGAGAAAACTCTCGCTGCACTCGCGCAGGATGAGGCTCCGGACCTCATCCTTCTGGATGTGGGATTGCCTGGCATGAGCGGGCTCGAAGGCATCCGCCTCATCAAAGAACGCTCACCGAAGGCCCTCGTCGTCATCCTCACCGTTTTCGAGGATGACGACAAAGTCTTCTCCGCGATCTGCGCCGGAGCCGCTGGCTACCTTTTGAAGACCAGCAGCGCGGCGGAGATCACGCAGGCCGTGCGCGATGCACTTGCTGGCGGCTCGCCGATGACCTCCCGCATCGCCCGCCGCGTGCTCGACATGTTTTCGAAGCTCGCGCCAAAGCAAAGTGACTACGGCCTTAGTGATCGCGAAAAAGAAATCCTCCAGCTCATGGTGACCGGCCTCATCAAAAAGGAAATCGCCGACCGCCTCACACTGAGCATCCACACCGTCGATACCTACCTCCGCCGCATCTACGAGAAGCTGGAAGTGAATACCCGCACAGGCGCGGTGGCCAAGGCGCTGAAGGAAGGTTTGGTATGAACCTGTCCCGCGTTCGCGTGGCATGAAAGAGGCGGCTTGCCCCCGTATGTATAGACATGCGTCCGTCTTTGTTTTTCATTCTCACCAGCACACCCATTCTCGCGGTGGATTTTGTGCGTGAAGTGCGGCCGATCTTTGAAAAGCACTGCTATGAGTGCCATGGGGCCGAAAAGCAGAAGAACGACTACCGGCTCGACATCAAGTCGGTGGCGCTGAAGCACATCAAACCGGGCCTAAGTGCCGAAAGCACGTTGTTTCGCTTTGTGAGCGGCTTGGAGAAAGACACTCCCATGCCACCGAAGTCGAAACTGAGTTCAGCGGAGCTCGAAACCTTGAAACGCTGGATTGATGAAGGTGCGAATTGGCCGGACGGTGTTGATGTCGCGAGGCTGGAGGACAAAACGGACTGGTGGGCCTTCAAACCGCTCTCAAAATCGCCGGGACACAGCGTGGATGCCTTCATTCAAGCAAAGCTAAAGGAGAAAGGCCTCACACCCGCTCCGCGCGCCGATGCCCGCACCCTCATCCGGCGGCTGTTTTTTGATCTGACCGGACTTCCACCCACACCGGAGGATTTGGCGAAATGGTCAGACCTGTCAGATGAACGCTATGAAAGACTCGTCGATTACCTCCTCACTTCACCGCGTCATGGTGAGCGCTGGGCGAGGCATTGGCTGGATGCCGTGCATTACGGCGAAACGCATGGCTACGACAAGGATAAGCCACGCCCAAATGCTTGGCCGTATCGGGATTATGTCATCCGAGCGCTGAACAACGACAAACCCTACGCCCGATTCATCGAGGAGCAGATCGCCGGCGATGCGTTGTATCCGGGAACGGTGGATGGCATCACGGCGCTGGGTTTCATCGCGGCGGGACCGTGGGACTACATCGGTCATGCAGAGGTACCGGAAACCAAGCTCGATGGCAAGATTGCCCGTCACCTCGACCGAGATGACATGGTGCAAAACGCCATTGGCACCGTGTGCAGCCTTACGGTGCAGTGCGCCCAGTGCCACAACCATAAATTCGATCCCATCTCGCAGGAGGACTACTATTCACTGCACGCCGTTTTCGCCGGCATCGACCGCACCGAGGTCGAATACTATCCGGATGACGCGTCGATGCGAAAGTTCGCAGTGCTGCAGAAGCAGAAGAAGCGACTAGCGGATCAAATCGCTGCCTTGGAAGCTCCATTGAAGCAAAAAGCCGGGAAAGCCTATGCCGCACTCAGCCAGCGGATCGACGGCGCGGCTGAAAAAAGCGCAAATCCCAATGCGAAACCCGACTTCGGCTGGCACAGCGCCATTTCGCCGACTCAAGACGCCACGAAGTGGGTGCAGGTCGATCTCGGCAAGAGCGTGCAGGTCGAGCGTATCGTGCTGAAGCCCTGCTACGACGACTACGGCAAGATCGGCGGCGGTTTCGGCTTCCCCGTGCGATTCAAGATCGAAGTCAGCGACGATCCGGAGTTCAAAACCGGTGTCTCGCTTGTGTGGCGGAAGCACGACGCCACCTTCATGCACGATTTCCCGAATCCCGGTCTCAAACCCTTCGAAACCGGCACCGCGGGCGATGATGGCGTTACAGGCCGATTTGTGCGCATCACCGCCGTGAAGCTCGCGCCGCGCAAGGGCGACTATATTTTCGCGCTCGCCGAAATGGAGGTCTATGAGAGCAAAACCGGCCCGAATCTGGCCGCAGGCAAGCCCGTGACCTCGCTCGACAGCATCGAGGCTCCGCCACGCTGGCGCAAAATGAATCTCACCGACGGTATCGCGCCGGAAAGCCGCAGCGAGGAGGACAAAAAGCAGCTCATCCGTCAGCGTGATGCGCTGATGCTCGCTCAAGCGGATGAAGCCACGAAGAGGCAACTCATCCTGCTGCGCAAAGAACGCGATTCCCTTCCTGCACTGCCCGCGCCGCAGAAAGTGTATGCCGGAGCTGTTCACTACGGCACCGGCGCCTTCAAAGGCACGCATGGCACACCGCGCACCATCCAAGTGCTCAAGCGTGGTGATATGAAACAACCAGCCCAAAAAGTGAGTCCGAACACTATTGAGGCATTCATCAGCCTGTTCGGCGTTCCTTTTGAACTTCATGCTCAGGATGAAGCCGCCAGACGGTCTGCTTTGGCCAAGTGGATCACGCATCCGAACAACGCACTCACCTGGCGCAGCATGGTGAACCGCGTTTGGCAGCATCATTTTGGACGCGGCCTTGTGGAAACGGCGAACGACTTCGGCCGCATGGGCGCCAAACCGAGTCATCCGGAACTACTCGACTGGCTGGCGGTAACCTTTCGCGATGACCTCGGCGGCAGTTTGAAGCAGCTGCACAAGCTCATCGTGATGTCGAAGACCTATCAGCAGAGTTCTGAGTTCGTAGTTCGGCCTTCAGGCCATCCTTTAGATTCAGCGGGAGGGCTAAAGCCCGAACTGCAAACAGAAGACGCCAACAACGTGTTCCTCTCACGCCAAACCCGCCGCAAACTCGACGCGGAGGCCATTCGTGATTCCATCCTCGCCGTGAGTGGCAAACTCGACCTAACGATGGGTGGTCCGAGCTTTCAGGACTTCGTCATCGACAAGCCACAGCACTCGCCGCACTACGAATACCATCTGCACGATCCCGAAGATCCAAAGAGCCATCGGCGTAGCATCTATCGCTTCATTGTGCGAAGCCAGCAGCAGCCGTTCATGACCGTGCTCGACTGCGCGGACCCATCGATGCGTGTGGATAAGCGCAATGAGTCGCTCAGCCCGTTGCAGGCACTCGCGATGATGAACAACGGCCTCACGGTGACGATGGCCAAGCACTTCGCCGCGCATGCCGGCAACGTGAAGCGTGCCTTCCAGCTAGCTCTCGCTCGTGAACCCATGGCGGAAGAACTCGCCGCGCTGGAAGATTACGCGAGGCGCGAAGGCCTCGAAAACGCCTGCCGCGTGATTTTGAACCTCAACGAATTCAGTTTCATCGACTAGCCATGCTTACCCGTCGCCAGATTCTTCAAACCACCGGACAAGGATTCGGATCGATTGCTTTCGCCTCGATGCAGGCGGCTGAGTCACAGCATCGCTCGCAAGTCATTGCGCCAAAGGCGAAACGCGTGGTGCAGCTGTTCATGGGCGGAGCGGCGAGCCACATTGATCTCTTCGACTTCAAACCGGCGCTGGTGAAGCATCACGGCGAGGAGTCGAACTTCGGCGAGGCCGTGGAGGCCTTCCAAAACGGGCTCGGGCCATGGAAGAAGCCGGTGTGGGACTTTAAACCCTATGGCCAGTGCGGGAAGATGCTCAGCGACGCCGTTGCGCCGCTCGGAGCCTGCGCGGATGACCTCGCATTCGTGCACAACATGGTCGGCAAAACGGGCGTGCACTCGCAGGGCACGCTGTTGCAGGCCACGGGCTTCAATTTGCCAGGCTTTCCAGGCATGGGCTGCTGGGTCAGTTACGCGCTGGGTTCACTTAGCGACAATCTGCCGACCTTTGTGGTGCTACCGGATCATCGCGGATTTGCCTCGAATGGGCCAAAGAACTGGGATTCGGCGTTTTTGCCTTCGCAGCATGCCGGGACGATCATTTATCCCGGCGCGGAGGTGCCTATTACCGATTTATTTCCGCACAAAAATGGCAGCTACATCAGCACGAGATCGGATCGGGGAGGTTTCGACTTATTGGAGCGGTTGAACCGCAAACACGCTCAGATACGTGAAGAGGATTCACGGCTCGAAAGCCGCATTCAGAGCTATGAGCTTGCCGCGAAGATGCAGCTCGCAGCGCCAGAAGCTCTCGATCTCTCCAAAGAGCCAGAGCACATCCAAACCATGTACGGCATCCAGAATCACCGCAAAGTGTGGCCCACGGAGATTAACGCCGAGGAAGAAGCCGACTATATGGGCCGCAAGTGCCTCACGGCGCGGCGCTTGCTCGAACGTGGAGTTCGTTTTGTGCAGATCTGGAGCGGCAACGACAATGGCTTCCCACGCCGCAATTGGGATAGTCACGAAGATGTCGAGCGTGACCACGGTCCGCTCGCTTGGGGCATGGCGAAGGCGGTTTCGGCACTGATTCTCGATCTGAAGCAGCGTGGGCTACTCGACGAGACGATCATTTTGTGGACCACGGAGTTCGGACGCATGCCCAGCACACAGGGTGGCAAGGGGCGCGACCATAATCCATATGTCTTCACCAACTGGCTCTGCGGTGGCGGCATCAAGGGCGGTGTCACGGCCGGTGAAAGCGACCCATGGGGCTACAAGCCTCTCGACCGCGCCAACCCGACGACTTGCTACGACATTCACGCCACGATGATGCACCTCCTCGGCATTGATCACGAGAAGCTCACCGTGCGGCACAATGGCATCGATCGTCGGCTCACGGATGTGCACGGGCATGTCATCCGGGATTTGGTGGCATGAGTCGGCTGCCGGGCGACGTATGAGTGACGATGCTTTTCCGTCTTTGTTTGCTCTCACTCACCACGCTGGCAGGCGGGGCGGAGCTGTCGTTCAATCGCGACATCCGCCCGATCCTGAGTGACAACTGCTTTTACTGTCACGGACCGGACAAAAACAACCGCAAGGGAGACCTGCGGCTCGATGTCCGCGAGGAACTGATCAAACTCGGGCCGCAGACGCTGATCGAGCGCATCACCACCACCGATGCGGATGATCTGATGCCACCGGCGGAGTCGCACAAGAAGCTCTCAGCTAGGCAAAAAGACACGCTAAAGCAATGGATCGCCGAAGGAGCAAAGTATGAGCCGCATTGGGCTTTTGTGCCACCGGTGAAGCCGAAGTCCGGCAACTCGATTGATGATTTTGTCCGAGCAGAGTTGAAGAAGCAAGGGCTTCAGCCTGCGCCGAAGGCTTCGAGGGAAACTTTGATGAGAAGGCTGGCTTTGGATCTCACCGGACTTCCGCCGAAGCCATCCGACGAGGCTGACCTGAATGACTTCATTGACCGGCTGCTGCAATCACCGCACTACGGCGAGCACATGGCGGTCGGTTGGCTGGATGCGGCGAGGTTTGCGGACACGAACGGCTACCAAGTGGATCGTGATCGCGAGCTGTGGCCGTGGCGGGACTGGGTCATCAAGGCCTTCAATGCGAACATGCCCTTCGACCAGTTCACCATCGAGCAGATCGCAGGGGATTTGCTGCCCGGGGCCACGCTAGAGCAAAAGATCGCCACGGGGTTTCATCGCAATCACATGCTCAACGAGGAGGGCGGCATCATCGCGGAGGAATTTCTTGCCGAATACACGGCCGATCGTGTGGAGACAACCGCTGCGGTGTGGCTGGGCCAGACCTTCAACTGCGCCCGCTGCCACGATCACAAGTTCGATCCCATCACGCAGCACGACTTTTACGCGATGAAAGCTTTCTTCCACAATGTGCCGGAACGCGGCGTGGGTATTTACAGCAATCCAGTGCGAACAAACGCGCCTCCTTTCGTGAAACTGCCCGCGCCTGAGCTGGAAGCTAAAATCGTCGCGCTGAATGCGAAGCTCAAACCGGTCGAAGATCAGCTCAAAGGTCTCGCGGCGGGTGATATCGAGCCTTGGGCGAAAAAGCTCGCTGCAACGAAGATCGACTGGAAGCTGCTGGAGCCGCAAAAAGCCACCGGAGGTGACAATCCTCCTCAAATCACGGACAAAGCCGTTTTAGTCGGCCCACAGGAAACGCGGGCCAACAATATCGTGATTCAGGCGAAGCTACCAGCAGGCAAAATCAGTGCGATGCGTCTCGAATGTTCCACCACGGCTCCAGCGGCCAGCTTTCAATGGAGCGAGCTCAAGATTGGCCAAGCAAAGCTGCACGCCATCGACGCCACACATGTCAATGTCCTCGACAACGACCGCAAAACCAAATCTGTGCTCTCGGTGGCACCCGACAAGCCGGTGCAGGCCCTGTTTGAGCTCGAAAAGCCTCTCGAAGGCTCCGAGGTGCAGATCACAATCGGTGTCGAGAATGCCGGCGGGTCTTCTCAGTGGCGTTTGTTTGCCACGACGAATGCGACGGAGCTCATCGCGCCCGCGAGCATCGTGACGATCGCACAAAAAGAGGCCGCCAAACGCACCGCGGTCGAGCGCAAGCAGCTCGCAAGCTTTCGCCTAGCGCAGATGCCTGAGCACCGTCGCTTGAGTGAAGAGGAAGCTACTTTGAAGAAGCAGATCGCCACGGCGGAGGCGGAGATTCCGACCACGCTGGTCATGGAGGAGCAGAAAGAGATGCGTCCGACCTTCATCCTGATGCGCGGTGCTTATGACAAGCCGGGTGAGAAAGTCATAGCGGCCACGCCAGCCGTTTTGCCTGCGCTCGCCGCTGATCTGCCGCGCAACCGCCTCGGTCTCGCCAAGTGGCTCGTGAGCCGCGAGAACCCGCTCACGGCACGTGTGATCGTCAACCGTTTCTGGCAGCACTTCTTCGGCGCTGGCCTCGTGCGCACCAGTGAGGATTTTGGATCTCAGGGTGAGCCACCAAGCCATCCTGAACTACTCGACTGGCTGGCGACGACATTTCAAGAAAGCGGCTGGGATTTGAAGAAGCTCGTGAAGCTCATTGTGACGAGTGACGCGTATCAGCAGAGCTCCAAGTTCTCGCTTCAAAGTGCTCAATTAGACCCGATGAACACTTGGCTCTCGCGGGGGCCGCGGCATCGTTTGAGTGCGGAAGTGATTCGCGATCAAGCCTTGGCCGCCAGTGGGCTGCTGGTGGGTAAGATCGGCGGTCCGAGTGTGAAGCCGTATCACCCGCCCGGCCTTTATGAGCAGGTCGTGGCGCAGCGCGACAATCCCAAGGCCACCTACCAGCAAGGCAGTGGCGACGATCTGCACCGCCGCAGCCTTTACACCTACTGGAAGCGCAGCGTGCCGCATCCGGGCATGCTGCTCTTTGACGCGCCTTTCCGCGAGACCTGCGCCCTCCGTCGCTCGCGCTCGAATACGCCGCTGCAGGCGCTCAATTTGATGAACGACCCGACGTATGTCGAAGCGGCTCGGTTTCTGGCGCAACGCATGATCAAAGAAGGCGGCACGAGCATCGAGTCACGACTCACGCATGGCTTTCTCCTGCTTCTCGGACGAAAACCGAGCCAACAAGAACTCCAAGTCCTTGCCGCTGCGCTGGAACGATCGATCAAAGACTTCACGAAAGACGCGGAAGCCGCCAAACAGCTTCTCAGCTTCGGCGAAGCCAAGACGGACGACAAACTGAGCGCTGCTGAACTTGCCGCCTACACCACGGTCGCCAGCACACTGATCAATCTCGACGAAACCCTCACCAAGGAGTGATTTGGATGCCTTTAGTTCACCTTCAACCCTTGCAGCTCCGCCAGCTTCCGAGCCTTGGCGTCAAAGCTCCAAAAGGTATCACAGCCCAAGATGAGCGCGGAGGCAACGTGCAGCACATCGTTGGTGCGAAAGCCATGCTTCGCCGTATGCCGGTGAACCAGGTCATAATACAGATCATCCAAAAGACGCGAATCCGGCTCCCGGATGGACAACTGCTGCCCCTGCTGAATTTCCAGTTCGAAACTTGCCTCCGCAGCGCGGGCCGTCCCCGCGGTCACGGTGTAACCCGGACTGCCATTCTTCGATTCATAAACGAGGCGCTGAAAGGCGTTCACCAACTCATGGTGAAGCAGTCGCGTGACGGGAAGGGGCTCGTTGCTTCTCTTCGACCACTCATTCAGCAACCGATCTGCCTCCGCCGTGAAAGGCAGATTCAGCAGCAGGTTGGTAAAGAAGTTTGTGTCGGCATACGCCTTCATAGCTCACCAGCGATGACCTTGTTCAGGCGTTCGACATCCACCTCCGAGCCGCAGGTGTTGCCCAGCGCCGCCATGCGTTGTCTGTGCGCACGCATTCTCTCTACCATGCTCGGCACCACCAGCTCAGGAGTCGGGCGGGCGACTGAAATTTCAAAGACCTCCCCACTGCGGCTTTTGACGGTTACCCGGCCCAGCTTCCGCGCCGCCTCCAGAAGCTCTGCGCCGCTGCGGTTCATGTCACGCACGGTGAATTCACGCCGCAGCGGCTTCTGGCTGCGCACACGGGCTTTTTTGGCGGCTTTCTTGGATGCGGTCTTCATGTCCGACATCATGACCGACATCATCACACCTTTCAATTCCTCATTTCTCCGTTCATGAGCACCGAATCCTCCCTCGCACCCTTTTCGCGTCGCAACTGGCTCAAGAGCCTAGCGCTGGCATCGCTCGCGAATCCGAAACTCTTCGCCTCACCGGCAGCCCACTTTGCGCCGAGAGCAAAGCGTGTCATCTGGCTCACGCAGGCAGGTGCGCCGTCGCAGCTCGATCTGTTTGATTACAAGCCGGGGCTTGTCTCGCAGTTCGACAAGGATTTGCCGAACTCCGTGCGTGGCGAGCAGCGGCTCACGGGCATGACGGCAGGACAAAAGCGCTTCCCTATCGCACCGTCGGTGTTCAAGTTTGCACAACGCGGCCAGAGTGGGATGTGGCTGAGCGAGCTGCTGCCGCACACCTCGAAGTTTGCCGATGAGATCTGCCTCATTCGCTCAGTGCACACGGAAGCCATCAACCATGATCCGGCGATGACGCTGCTGCAAACCGGGCATCAAATCGGTGGTCGACCCGCGTTTGGTGCATGGGTGTCGTATGGGCTCGGCTCCGACAATGCGGACCTGCCTGCCTTTGTGGCGCTCATCTCGCGTCCCAGCGGCCCCACGAACGCTCAACCGCTGCATGAACGCATGTGGGGCAGCGGTTTCCTACCGTCCAAGTATCAGGGCGTGCGCATGAGCTCCGGTAAGGATCCCGTGCTCTTCCTTTCCAATCCTCCCGGCATCACTCCCGATCGCCGTCGTGCCATGCTGGACGATGTGGCCGCCCTGAACCGCCTCAAGTTCGCCGATTACCATGATCCCGAAACACAGGCTCGTATCGATCAATACGAGATGGCCTTCCGGATGCAGGCCGCCGTGCCTGATCTCGCGGACCTTTCCAAAGAGCCCACCGACATCTACGAGCGCTATGGCCCTGAGTCGAAGAAGCCGGGAACGTATGCCGCCAACTGCATCCTCGCCCGTCGGCTCGCCGAGCGCGGTGTGCGCTTCATCCAGCTCTACCATCGCGGCTGGGATCAGCACAATAACCTGCCCAGCGGCATCAAGAGCCAGTGCCACGACACCGACCAGCCCACTGCGGCGCTTTTGGCCGAACTGAAAGAGCGTGGCATGCTCGATGACACGCTCGTCATCTGGGGCGGCGAGTTTGGGCGCACGGTGTATTCGCAAGGCGTACTCACCCGCGACAATCACGGCCGCGATCACCACCCGCGTTGCTACAGCGTCTGGATGGCCGGAGCCGGTGTCAAAAGCGGCCACATCCACGGCGAGACCGATGACTTCAGCTACAACATCGTCAAAGACCCCGTGCACATCCACGACCTCAACGCCACCGCGCTGCACCTCCTCGGTCTCGACCACACCCGCCTCACTTACCGCTTCCAAGGCCGAGACTATCGCCTCACGGATATTCATGGCGAGATCGTGAAGGGCGTGCTGGCATAAGATGGAGGAAAAAGCAGGCTTCAGCGGGCCGTTTGTTTTCCGTGTTTTGGAAACCCCTGCTTCTGTCTGCTCTCGCTACCTCCGCCCTCGCGGCGGAGCCAGCAGGCATTGATTGGGTGAAGGCACGCCAGCACTGGTCGTTCGTGCCACCGAAGGTGCAGGCACTGCCAAAGGTGAAGGACCACTCCTGGCCGCGTAGTCGTGTGGATTACTTCATTCTGGCGCAAATGGAGAAACATAACCTCGCGCCCACTCGCGAGGCCGAGGCGCGTGTGCTGCTGCGCCGGGTGTTTTTCGATCTCACCGGCCTGCCGCCGACGGCGGAGGAGACGCGGGCTTTTTTGGCCGATGTGAGGCCCGGAGCCTATGAGCGACTTGTGGATGATCTGATCGGCCGTCGCGCCTTTGGCGAGCGGATGGCCTCGATGTGGCTGAATCTGGCCCGCTATGCTGAGGATCAGGCGCATCAGGTGGGAAACAACACCTCGCTCAATCTCCCCAATGCGTGGCGCTATCGCGACTGGGTTGTCGCCGCGTTCAATGCCGATCTGCGCTACGACGCGTTCATCGAAAAGCAACTCGCCGTGGATCTGATCGAGCCGCAGAACAAGGCGGACCTACCCGCGCTCGGCTTTCTCGGTCTCGGTCACAAGTTGTATGCCCGCAGCCGGCTCGATGTGCAGGCCGAGGAGTGGGCGGAGCAGGTGGACACGGTGTCACAGACCTTCCTCGGCCTCACCGTGGCCTGCGCACGCTGTCACGATCACAAGTTCGACCCTGTCTCGACGCGTGATTACTACGCGATGGCCGGCGTGTTTGCCTCCGTGAAG
This sequence comes from Prosthecobacter sp., assembly GCA_017853885.1. Classification (GTDB taxonomy): domain Bacteria; phylum Verrucomicrobiota; class Verrucomicrobiia; order Verrucomicrobiales; family Verrucomicrobiaceae; genus Prosthecobacter. The sequence goes on along the minus strand of JAFMIR010000039.1, from coordinate 12,670 downwards.
AAAGTGAGCCTGCGGCCGGATGGCAAAGATGAGGACGAAAAGACCAACGCGGAGAAAATGGACCCCGGCACGCTGCACATCGTACGTGATGAGAGCCCACATGACCTTCCGATCTACCTCCGCGGAGATGTGGAGGCTCCAGCGGAGATTGCTCCACGCGGCTGGTTGCAAGTGCTGAGCAAGAACGAGCCTGTGAAGTTTCACCAAGGCAGCGGTCGCGCCGAGCTGGCGAAACTCATCGCCAGCGCCGAGAACCCTCTCACTGCCCGTGTGATGGTCAATCGCGTGTGGGACATGCTTTTCGGCCACCCCCTGGCACGCACGACGAGCAACTTCGGCGCGATGGGAGACAAGCCCACGCATCCAGCGCTGCTGGATGATCTCGCCCTGCGCTTCATGAAGGACGGCTGGTTGGTGAAGCGACTCATTCGCGAGCTCGTGCTTTCTTCGACCTACCGCCAAGGCAGCATGGGCAGCGCAGCAAATGCGCAGATTGATGAGGCGAACGAGCACCTGTGGCGCATGAACCGCAAGCGCCTGCCCATTGAGCCGCTGCGTGATGCGATCCTGGCTACCAGCGGCGCTTTGAACCTCGAGGGCGGCCGTTCGCTCGACCTCAACGCGGCGGAGCATCACAAGCGCACGCTTTACAGCCAGGTCAGCCGCAAGGAGTTGAACAAGACACTCATGCTCTTTGACTATCCGGATGCGAATGTACATGCCGCACGCCGCTCGGAGAGCACCACGCCCACGCAGAAGCTCTTTGTGATGAACAGCCCCTTCATCATCGCGCAGGCAAAGAAACTCGCGCAGCGCCTCCAGCAGCACGCCGGTGATGAGGCGGAGCGCATCCGTTTTGCCTATGAACTGCTGTTTACCCGCGAGCCGCTGCCGGAGGAGTTCGAGCTGTCGCGGAGTTTCCTGCAACAACACGCTGAAGCCGGCCTGAGCACCTGGGAGCAGTTCGCGCAGGCGCTGCTCGCCACCAATGAGATGAGCTATGTGGACTGAACTGACCTCCAGCATGTCACGCCGGGATGCCTTGCAGCGTCTCTCAGCCGGCTTTGGCGCGATCGGGTTTTCAGGCATGCTCGGCGCGGCACCACGGCAGCAGATCACGCCGCGGGCGAAGCGTGTGATCTTCCTTTTCATGAACGGCGGGCCGTCGCACATCGACACCTTCGATCCGAAGCCCGCTCTGAAGAAACATGAAGGCCAGCAGCCTTCCGGAAAGCTCTACAAGGCACCCAAGACCAGCGGCTTCATGTCTTCGCCGCTGCGTTTCGAAAAGCGCGGCCAGAGCGGCATCGAGGTCAGCGAGAGCCTGCCGCGCCTCGGCAGCGTGATCGACGACTGCTGCGTCATCCGCTCGATGCACACGAACGTGCCCAATCATGAGCCCGCGCTGCTCATGATGAACACCGGCAACATCCAGCCGATCCGCCCGTCGCTCGGTTCGTGGGTGCTTTACGGCCTCGGCAGCGAAAATGAGAACTTGCCCGGCTTTGTCGTGCTGCGGCCCACGCCGAACATCGTCGTGGGACCGGCGCTTTGGAGCAATTCGTTCCTCCCCGCCGAGTATCAGGCCACCGGCGTCATCACCTCTGACATGGCCGTGGACAAGCTCGTGGCCAATGTGCGCAATTCCGAGCTATCCCTGCCCGTTCAGCGCCGCCAACTCGATCTCGTCCAGCGGCTCAATGGCATCCACGCCGCGCGCCGCGAGCACGATTCCGCGCTCGAATCGCAGATCAAGGCCATGGAAACGGCCTACCGCATGCAAACCGCCGCCAGTGAGGCCTTCGACATCAGCAAGGAGCCGCCCAAGATGCGCGAGATGTATGGCGACACGCCCTTTGGCCGCTCTTGCCTGCTCGCCCGCCGCCTCGCGGAGTCCGGCGTGCGCTTCATCAGCGTCTATTACACCAGCAGCAACAACCAGCCCTGGGACACACACAGCGATCACTACAAGCGCCACCCGGATCTCTGCGCCGACAGCGACCAGGCCTCCGCCGCGCTCATCAGCGATCTGAAGCAGCGCGGCCTGCTGGATGACACGCTCGTCGTGTGGACCGGCGAGTTTGGCCGCACGCCCTACGCGCAGGAAAATCAGGACAAGAACAAGAAGACCGATCTCATGAAGCGCGGTCGCGACCATCATCACACTGCCTTCAGCACGCTGTTGGCCGGCGGCGGCATCCGCGGCGGCCTGGCCTACGGCACCTCCGACGAGCTCGGCATGAACGCCGAGGACAACCCTGTCCACGTCCACGATCTGCACGCCACCATTCTGCACCAGCTTGGCCTCGATCACGAAAAGCTCACCTACCGCTACGCCGGCCGCGATTTCCGGCTCACCGATGTGTTTGGCAAGGTCGTAACGGACATCCTGGCTTGAAGAAGATTCTCACTTACTCCAAAGACAGTTCATGGTCCTTGACACCCTCGCCAACGCTACTCGCTACGAAAGGCTCAACTCACGCTTTGCGAAGGCTTTCGCCTACCTGCGCACCGTGGATGGCACGCAGCAACTCGGACGACACGATCTAGATGGTGACCAATGCTACGCGTTGGTGCAGACGTATGAAACGAAGCCTGTTGAGAAGGCCAAATTTGAGGCACATCGGAAGTACATCGACATCCAGTTCATCCAAAACGGCCGTGAGACCATTCTTTGGGCGCCTTTGGCCACGATGAAAGAAGAGACGATGGCCTACTCCGACGAGAAGGATGCCGCGCTGTGGAAGCTAACGGAAGACACCACACCTTTGCACGTCAGCGCCGGACACTTTGCCATCCTTTGGCCGGAGGATGCCCATGCACCTTGCGTCGAGTGGGGCAATTCGGAGACCGTCTTCAAAGTCGTTGTCAAGGTAGCCGTCGAATAACTATGACGCCATCTTTGCCGCGAGTTTGACTGCCTCGGCGAGGCTGCTGCCATTCGCTTTACCCTGCCAGGCGATGTCGCATGCGGTGCCGTGGTCAACACTGGTGCGCGGAACAGGCAATCCGAGAGTCGTGTTCACCGCGGTGTCGAAAGCCAGCGCCTTCAGTGGGATGAGCGCCTGATCATGATACATGCAGACATAGGCATCTACACTGCGACGACGCGATGCGATGAAGGCCGTGTCCGGCGGCAGCGGACCTTCAACCATAATGCCTTTGGCCTTCGCGGCTTCGATAGCAGGCAGGATGATTTGTTCTTCCTCACCACGGCCAAACAGGCCGTGCTCGCCCGCATGGGGATTTAGCCCGCAAACTGCGAGGCTGGGTCGCTTGGCCTTCACGTGCTGCACAGCGTCCGCTGTAAGCTCAATCACATCCAAAATGCGCTCCTGAGTCAAAGCAGGTACCACATCTTGGTATCCGATGTGCACCGTGACGAGACTACAGACCATCTCCGGTGAGAAAAAAGTCATGCAGGAACGATCTGCGGCCATCTTCTCCGCAAACATCTCCGTGTGGCCCGGATAAGTGATGCCAGCTGCATGCAGTGCTTCTTTGTTCAGTGGTGCCGTGGCCACAGCGGCTACTTGTTTCGCCAACGCAGCTTCAATGCTCTTCTCCACATAGCGATAACCTGCCGCGCCGGTTTTGGCATTCACCCTGCCTGGCTCAAATCCATTCGCGTCAAAGCCGAACAGGTCCAAAACGGCCGGTTCGTCGATCTCTCCACACTTTTCCGTCCATTCGATCTCACTAACGATGCGCTTTGGCGCAGGCAGGCCGGTCTGGCGCGCACAACGAGCCAGCAGGCGGGCATCACCAAAAATCACTGGCGTAGCGATGGTGTTCACTTCCTCATTCGCGAGCAGTTGCAGGCAAATTTCAGGTCCGACCCCGGCAGGATCTCCCATGGTGACGGCAATGAGTGGCTTGGGCATCAAATTGATAGTTGGAGGATAAGACCGCTCACTTTGGCGTGCTCAACCGCCACGGCAACTTCCCCAGACGTCTTCTGTCGACTCTCTCAACGCTGAATCGGGCTTTTCAGCGGCAATCCCCCGGTGAAATCAGGTCAACCCAAAAGCTCATGAATCACATACCCATGGACATCGGTGAGCCGCCAATCGCGTCCCCCATGTCGGTAGGTGAGCTTTTCGTGATCGAGGCCCATCTGGTGCAGCAGGGTGGCATGGATGTCGTGAATGCTCACCGGGTCCTTGGCGACGCCATTGCCAAACTCATCTGTCTCGCCAAAGGCCATGCCACCCTTGAAGCCGCCGCCGGCCATGAAAATCGAATAGCCATTCACATGGTGGTCACGACCCGCGGTGTCGCTGATTTTGGGTGTGTGCGGCGTGCGGCCCATCTCCCCGGCCCAAACGACGATGGTTTCATCCAGCAGACCACGCTGGTCGAGGTCGGTGATCAGCGCGGCGACGCTTTGCTCCGTGATACGGGCGTTTTTTTCGTGATTTTTCTTGAGCAGGCCGTGCTGGTCCCAAGGGGAGTTGTTGCCATCAAAGCTGGGGCAGGTGATCTCGACAAAGCGCACGCCAGCCTCGACCAGTCGGCGCGCGCGCAGGGCCTGCGTGGCATAGAAGCGCTGGTGCTCGTCAGTGGAATCGAGGCCGTAAAGTTTCCGGATCTGCTCCGGCTCCGCGCTGATGTCGGCGATGGCTGGCACGGCGCTCTGCATGAGGAAGGCAGTTTCGTAGTTGGCGATCGCCGCCTCGATGACAGAGGGTTCGGAGGTGCTGGCCGCAAAGCCGACGTCCTGTTCGGCGAGGAGCGCGAGTTTGCGGCGCTGAACGGTGGCGCTGTCGGAGGGTGCGATGTTGTCCACAGGCACGCCTTTGGAACGCAGCATAGTGGCCTGGTGGCTGGCGGGCAGAAAAGAGCTCCCAAAATTTTCCAGACCCCCATTCGGCACCCAGTCGTTGTTAAGCACGACATAGCCGGGCAGGTTCGCGTTTTCGGTGCCGAGGCCGTAGGAGATCCAGGCTCCGAAACTCGGCGCCTGCCCGAGGATGCGACCGGTGTGCAGCAACAGGTTCTGCTGACCATGCAGCGGCAGCTCGCCCACCATCGATCGCACCACGCAAAGTTTGTCCGCCACCTGCGCGAGGTGCGGGAACAAATCGCTCACCCACAAACCACTCTGTCCACGCTGCTTGAAATCCCATGGACTGCCGAACCACATTCGATTCGCATTCGACTGAGAACGTTTCGTCACCGCTCCCTCGCCGATGGGTTTGCCCTCGTGCTTTTTGAGCATCGGCTTCGGATCAAAGGTGTCTACATGACTGGGACCACCGTCCATGAAGCAGAAGATGATGTTTTTGGCGCGTGCGCGATTGTGCAACGGCATACCGCCCATCGCACGCAGTGCCAGCATGCCAAAGCCCGCAGAAGCAGATGACAAGACTTGTCGGCGGGAACAAAAGCGATGGTCGCGTGTTGTCATGTCAGCGATAATAAATGAATTCTTTGGCATTGAAAAATGCATGGGCGAGCTGCTCCCATGCAGCAGGTGTGTCACCGCCCAGATCCTGCAGGGCGGTAGCCCAGCGCTGCTGTTCAGCTTTGTTCGGCGGGCGGCTAAAAGCGCGGCTTAACATGCCTCCAATGCGTTCATCGGTGTTTACTTGTTGCTTCTGGCCCAACTGCTGAGCCCAATGCTTTGCCATGGCGCTCACAAAAGGGTCATTGAGGAGCATGAGCGCCTGCGAGGGCACGTTGGTCGCATCCCGTCGACCGGTGGGCAATTTGAGATCGGGCAGGTTGAAACCGGTCAAAAACTTGGGTGGATCCATGATGGACATTTGCAGGTAGATGGAGCGGCGGCCATTACCATCGAGCGGGCCGGTGAAGAGGCGTTTTGCCCCATCCTGAGCCGTCCGGAATGGCAGAATAGGCCGTCCATAGAGCTGCGGATCCAGGCGACCGGACACAGCCAGAAGGGCATCGCGGATGGCCTCAGCCTCGAGTCGTCGCGTGGGATAAAAGGAGAGCAGCCGATTGTAGGGATCCACGTCCGAGGCCCTTCGCGAATCCTGCCTGAAGGTTTTGCTGAGCACGAGCTTTCGAATGAGTTTCTTCGTGGACCAGCCTTCGCGGATGAACTCGAGGGCGAGCCAGTCGAGCAGCTCAGTATGCGAAGGTTTATCACCGAGGCGGCCGAAATCGTCGGGCGTGGCGACGAGGCCGGCGCCAAAGATCCACTGCCACACACGGTTCACATACACCCGTGCCGTGAGGGGATGCTCGGGATGCAGCAGCGACTCGGCGAGCGCGAGGCGATTGGTGATGCGGTCGCCGTGCAGCATCTTGAGCGAAGCGGGCTCGATCAGCTCGCCAGTGGTGTCTACATTGCCACGCACATTGAGCGGATACTTCACTGGCAGCACCTTGCGTTCGTCCATGCTGTTGACGGTGCATGGAAAGGCGATGCTAGACTCGATGCGGCGGTAATCGGCGACGAGTTGGCTGCCTTCGGGTGATTGGTTCGGCAGCAAATCATTCGCGAGGAGCCAGTTGAGCACGTCGCAGTCACCGGGCTGGCTTTGTTGAGCGCGCCAGCGTTGCACCACGGTGTTGAACCAAGCGGCGATGCGTTCCCACGGGTCGGTGGCAGTGTTGTTTTGATAGAGCGCGGTAAAGGCGTCGAGTTCGTCCTGTGGAGTGCCGGTGGTGTCGTGCGTGACGATGTCGGTGATGCTGATCCAGCTTCGTTTGTCGTAGCCGAAGTCGTTGGTCTTGAGGCCCTTCGCCAAACCGGTGCGTGGCGGGAAGTTGGGATTCAGCGAGGAGGTGCAAAACTCGATGGTGACCTGCTGCGCGCCGTTTTTGAGCGCGGCGTCGGCGAAGGATTTCCACTGCGGATCGGTGTTGGTGTAGAACGCAACCGTTTCGTTTTGGAAAGCATGGTCATCGACGACGAGATGGCCGCCGAACTCGCCTCCAGCGAGTTTGAGGCTCACGAACTTGCCTGGGACAACATGCTGAGGCGGCATGCGCAGGCTGGCGGGCAGTTTGGAGCTCAAGGCGTGCGAATGCCATCCGCGTGGAAGAAGTCGCGAGACGATGTTTTCGCCTTCGAGGGCGATGAGAGGCGTTCCGTCGGCAATTGAGCCGTTTTCGAAGGCTTCGCCTTCAAAGACCCATTTTTCGAGCGAGGCTGGTTCGAAGGCTGTGTTGGCCTTTTGAGCCGTTTCGCGGGCTTTCTGCCATTCAGCGGCCTTTTTCGGCAAATCGGCCTGCGTGGCGAGCGGCGCGCCGATGCCTTTCAAGGCGTCTTTGTGCTCAGCAGCCCATTTTTTTAGCGAAGCAGCGGTGAAGGGCGTGCTCCAAAGCTGCGCGAGGTGCTCACGGATGCTTTGCCGGAGTTTTTGGAGCTCTGCGATGGCGGCGGCGTTTTTGCCCTGTGCATCGACGATGCGCGAGGTCCAGCGCGGCGTGGTGAACATGGCGGCGAGCGAATAGTAGTCGCGCTGAGAGACGGCTTCGAGCTTGTGGTCGTGGCAACGCGCGCAGGCGACGGTGGTGGCGAGGAAGGCTTTGGAGAAGGCATCGATTTTGTTGTTCACCATCTCCTGATGGATGCCGTTGAACATCAAGCTGCTGCCGTGGCGATGCTCGCCCATGTGGTAAAACATGGGGCCGATGAGGCTTTCGTTGGTTTGCGCCTTCGGATGGATGCGTGGCTTTGGCAGGAGGTCGCCAGCGAGGTGCTCACGCAGAATCTGGTCAAAGCCGATGTCGTCATTGAAGGCACGGATAAGATAGTCGCGGTATTCATGGGAGCCCTTGGCGGGGTTGTCCCATTCGTAGCCGTAAGTGTCCGTGTAGCGCACCACATCCATCCAGTGACGGGCAAGCCGCTCGCCGAAATGCGGCGAGGCCAGTAGCGCCTCAACCAGGGACTCAAAATGCGGCTGGTCTGAATGAACGGCAGGAGGCAGCCCAGTAAGAACAAAACTCAATCGGCGACGAAGGGTTGCTTCATCGGCTGGAGGTGCCATTTCGAGGCCGGCTTTCTTTTGCCCGGCCTGGATAAAGGCATCCACGCTGCCGCCGGATGTCTTGCGCATTGGCTTCAGGCTCCACCAGTCCATGCGCTTCTGAAACTCTTCCTCCCAAACATCGGCCGTGCTCAAGGATGGATGAGGAGCATGGGCCGCCGCCACACGTGGATCGGGCGCACCTTGGCGCACCCACTCGGTGAGAAGGGCAATCTCGGAGGTGGCAAGCCTCTTTTTGGGCGGCATTTGAAGATCCTTTTCGACATGGCTCACCGCCTGGATCAGCAGACTGGCCTCCGGCTTGCCCGGCAGAATCGCCGGACCGCTCTCTCCACCCTTTTCCCAGCCGCTTTTCGAATCGAGAGCGAGTCCGCCTTTGATCTTCTTCTCATGCGAATGGCACTCGTAGCAGCGCTGCTTCAGCAGCGGCTCGACCTTGGATGAAAACAGATCCGCACCGCTGGCGAAACGGACGACGAGAAAACAGCCGAGGACGATCCAACGCTTCATTTCCGATCCTCCCCCAGCCATTGGATGCCGATGATGCGGTGTTCGATATTGCCGGTCTTGGGCTCCAGGGAGCCGGGCTTCCTGCCTGCAAAGGCTTCGACGCCGAGTTTCCAAACGACTTTCTTGTCGCGGGTGACCTCGAAGAACTGCACCGCCGTCTCCTTCGCATCGCGATAATGCCAGTCCGAGTTGGCGATGAGCGTGTTGCCATTCTCGAAGCGATGAAATCCGCCAAAGATGAGCACGGTGAAGTCCTTGACGTCCGCCGCCTTGAGTTCCCACGCCACTTCATGCTTCGGCGTCACCTCCAGCAGTCCACCGCGCCAGGACATGAGCGTGTTTCCATTCGCCAGACGCTCCGCCACCACGGGCAGATCCGGCACCGAATGCCGCCACAGCTCTTTGCCGGTTTCGTCGATCTCGATGAAGGCTTTCTCCGCCCGCATGGCCAGCAGGAAGGTGCCCGCGGGCGTGCGGCGTAGCAGGTTGTAGCGCATGTGTGGTGAGGCTTGCATTTTGCTCGGAACCGGCACGCGTTTCACCTCTTGACCCTTCTTCAGCCACACGAGTTCCTGCTTGCTTGCATCGGTCGTGACCACTTCGCCATTCAGCATCGGCACACAGGTCTTGAGTTCGACCGGCTTTTGCGCCCGATACTCCCACACGATCTTCCCGTCGGGAGCGATCTCCCGCACCCATTCATGCGAGGAGCAGAGGAAATGACCTGATGGCAGACGGCAGCCATCGTAGCCGATATCGCTCCACGGAGTGGCTTCCCCCTTGCCATTCACCACCGGCACAAAGAACTTTCCGAAGGACATCTCGCCATGGCGATTGAAGACGCTGATGCCTTCACCCGAGGCGATCAGGAGGGATCCGGGGCTCACTTGAGCCAGCGCCGAGGCTATGGTGCAAACTAGCGTGATGACGAAAATGAGTTGGGGGAAGCGCATCACCCACTATTTACGTGAACCCTTGTGAGCTCTATGTGACAGGGTTACCAAATTATGGTAATATCTTATCATAATGACTTCCGAGCCACCGTCTCAGATTTTTTACCACCACCTCGCAGACGGCCATGAACTGCTCCACGCGCTGGATCAAATCCCCGGAGCCATGTTCATGATCAAGGACTGCGACTCCCGTTACGTGTTCATGAGTCGTGCGCTGAAAGAGGCTATCCATCTACCACCTGATTTCGACATTGTGGGAAAATCCGACTTTGACCTCTTCCCGCGCATCATTGCCGAGAATTACCGCCAAAACGACCTGTTGGTTTTTCAACACAACCAGCCACTCATCAAAGAAGTTCATGCCACCAGTTTCTTTGATCATCCGTCCGAGTGGGCCTGGTCCAGCAAATACCCGCTGCATGACAAGCGTGGCAGGGTCATCGGACTCATCACCATCAATGAGAAATACAGCGAGAGCGCTGGACACGACCTGGAACTGGCCCGCCTGCTGCCCGCCATCGACCACATCCACGCCTCCTACAGCAGGCGCATCACCATCGGCGAACTGGCGCGGCGGTGCTCCTTCTCCGAAAGCCACTTCATGCGCATCTTCAAACAACGCATGCGCATGACACCCTACGCCTTCGTGGAGCAGGTGCGTATGTTTCACGCTATCGATGCCCTGCGCCGCACCGCTGCCAGCGTAGTCGAAATCGCCATCGACTGTGGCTTCTACGATGCGAGCTCCTTTGTGAAGCGATTCAAGCGGTTTACAGGCCACACTCCGCTGAAATACCGATGCCAACATCAGGGCCGCAAACGAGCCGCTCAGGCGATACCTCAAATCGCTTCTCGAATGAGGAAAACCGGCTTTCCATCAACCCCGGACTCAGTTCTGCCAGTTAAGCAATCACAAAGGTGAAAGACCAACCTACTGATTCGTGACCCTAGGCCGATGACGTTCAATCATGGAACGAAAATCGCCGAGGTTGTAGGGACCGTGGTAGGGCTGGCTGAGATCGACTTCGGTGACGACCACGGTGCCCCATGTGTCAGCTTTGGCGATGGGTCGACCGCCCTGATCGTAGATGGCAGAATGCATCCAGCCGTCTTCGGGCTTCATGAAGGTGCTGCTGACGAGGAACACATGGTTCTCGCAGGCGCGGGCTTGTGCGAGCAACGGATTGCAGCCCCAAACCGGCCACGCGATAACTTCCGCACCGTTCTTCGTCAGTTCGCGGGCAACCTCAGGGAAGAAGCCATCGTAGCAAACCATGAGGCCCACTTTGCCAAATGCCGTTTCAAAAACGGGATATTCCCTGCCGGGTGCGATGCCTTTCGCGGCCTCACCGGGCGGAAGGGAAACTTTGCGATACTTGCCGATGAGAGAGCCATCGGGGCCAAGCAGCACGGCGGTGTTATAGATCAGATGCGCCTCGCGCTCGTAAAGGCTGAGCACGAGATGAAGGTGGTGCTGCCTTGCGAGATCAGCGAAGTAAGTCGTCGAGGAGCCTGGGATGGACTCGGCAAGATCTTCGGGTTTCGCCTTTACATTCGCACTGGGCACCGTCTCGCCGAGCACGACGAGGTCGGCGTGTTTCTGTGCCGCCTCGGCGATCAGCGGAGCGAACTCAACGCAATTTTCGCGCGGCGATTTGCCCGAGGGACGGTGATGGATGGTGGCGAGACGCACCTTGCGCGGTGCGGGAGCCTCAGTTGGGGTGAGGGAGGCTCCACACCATTCGACGCGGCCTCCGGGCGCCCATTGCAGATGCAATTCCACGATGGCCCTCGCGGCCTTAGATGGCACACGGTACACGCCGCTAACAAGGGTCCAGCCCTCGGCATCCTTGGGGCCATCGACAGGGTACTCGGGCTCAGCGCTAGGGATGGGTAGGCCGGGAGTGAGATACTCCGGTGCGGTATCGAGTTTCACGCCTGCGCCATCCGCATCCTGCCAAACGATTCGCACAAGGCAACTCTGCCGGAGATGGGTGACGCCAACGGTCTTTCGCCTTGCCTCGAAGCGATAAAAGGAGCCGCCCTTGACCTCAAAGCTCTTTTGAAACCAGCCGTCGAGACCTTCTCGCGAATCGTGCGTGATGATGAGCGTGTCTTTGCCGCCGCTACTGAACTGTGGACGAATCTCATCCCGTGGGCTATCGGCGCTCCATCCGTGGAAATCAGGGGCAGCTTGAAGTGAGGCGGAGAAAAGGAGGATGAGACATCTCTTCATAACTGCCGAGGGAACGTTTTGGACAATCCTCACCTTCCAAACCATGATGGGTTGGCTGGCTCAGCCCGGGCGTGTCTGACCCTGAATTCGGAAAATCATTTCGCGCACGTGGGGAGCCTTGTAGGCACGTGGTTTGAGCACAGCCAAGCTCCTAGCAGGCGACCCCCAACGCAGCACACGAATGTTTACCTTGCGGGTGCCCCAGAGGTTCATGAGGCTGATGGTAGGCTGGTAAATATCAATCGTCCGGGTGCCGACAAGGGCACGCCCGTAATCATCAACAACATAGACGCTTGAATCTCCTTGGATCTGAAAAACGGTGCCGAGGGGGTAGATCGACCAGTCGGCTGCAGCGCTACGGATGGAGCCCGACTTCAAAGGTGTGCCTGCAGCAGTGCGGGCACCATATTGAATGTGGTCAGCCTCCGAGTGCGTGTAGGCCGTGGTCCTGACACCTGGGATGACCTGTCCGGAAGTGCGCAACAGAGTTTGAGCTTGCTGAGTCCGGGCAGGAAGCTGGAGCTTTCCCACGAACGCGCTAGCGCATACAAACACGATGCATAGAGGAGCGGAGACGAACAAAACGTGAGGTGGGTGGTTGAGATCACACCTCGCCGGGCGGCTGGAAGGTCGCTAGGCGAAGGGGTTAAGATCGTGCCTAGTTGGCCAGAAGTGTCAAACCTCCATTTGAACTGCGCCCGCATTGATGATCCCGCTAGAGAGGTCTTTTATATTTATTTTTAGAGACAATAAAACACTTTAAGCAGATTTTGTCATCTTGCGCTGCGTAAAAATGGATGAACCGAACCACAAAAAAGGCTGGCACATCTGTGCCAGCCTTTTCACAAGAAGCTTTCTGTTGGAAGATCCTTATTTCTTCTTTTTTCCCAAAAGAATCGTCAGTAGCAGGACCAGAACCACTGCGCCACCAGCCACCATGAGAATGGTTTCCATGCTGATGGTGCCTTCTTCCTCAGGAGGAGGGGTAGCGTCAGCGACTGGCA
>JAFMIR010000038.1 GCA_017853885.1 Prosthecobacter sp. | reverse complement strand
CAGCACCGTGAATGAAGATACAGTGCGGGTTTATGAATCACTGCGCCGTCAGGGGTATCAGGTCCAACAAAACCCCCAATCATTTGAAGTGCCAGGTGGGAGCAAGGCATTGGCTACTGGCAATGACACCAACGTGTTTGTCATCACGCCTACAAGCACCACACCCAGCACGAACCCCGATGTGCCACAAGGTGCGCCTGGCTTCCGCAACCTCGACACCTCCGGTCGCACGGCGGGCTTCCTGAACACGGAGATCTTAGCGGAGGCGAGGCAGCTCATCGCGGATGGGTTTACAACATTTGCAAACTGGAGCCAAGCGATGGTGCAGCGCTTTGGCGCGGCCATCCGCGAGTTTTTGGCGGGCATCTGGCAGCAGATCAAGCCCATGGCCGCTGATGCGCTGATGAACTACATGCAGCGCACCGGCGCGGTAAAGATGTTCGACCGTGGCCCAGAGATCGAAGGTGGTGTGGCGCGTGGTGGCAATGTCATGCTCACGGTGGCTCCACTGCGTCGAGATAGCATCGACGAGATGAACATGAAGGAAGTGTCGAAGCGTGCCAGCAGCGCTAAATTCTTGCACCTTCAGCAGATCACAAATGACGTGGCCGGTGCGTATGGTGTCAAGGTAACGTCCAGACAGCCGCTGATTGGTGGGTGGACTGAGAACGAAGTGCCGAGTCTGGAGGTGCCCGAGTTGGTCGAGTTTGACACCACCGACCTGGATGTGGCAGAGGAGATGGCCGTGGTGATCGCGGCGTCAGCGCCGGAATTGCAGAACGGTGCGCTGGTGTGGCGTGATGATCCGGCCGGCGCGGACATCAAGATGCAGTTTCGTGCCAAGGGTGCCGACCAGGCGATGACCATTGCCAAAGGCTTAAATGAGGCAGGCGTAAAGGGGTTTTCGTATGACCCGCAGACGCGCAAGTTTTCGCTTGTCATTATCGCGGTTTCGGAGGAAGTTCAAAGTGATGTCCAACGCTATCTCCAAAACCGAACTGCAGCAGGTAACATTAGCAATGGCGGAGTCTATGAAGCGCGCCCGGGAACGGCGCGGCTCCCAGAGGATCCTGACTATCGACGAATTCTGCAGCAGGCTGGGAGCCGTGCGGACAGACTTGGGGCCGAACGCGGAGCAGCCCTCCGTGAAGTTGTATCCCGGGCAGAGCGGCGCGTAGAGCGCTATGAGGCGGCGCGCCGGATCTCGGAGCGTGCCAAGGAGCAGTTGAAGAAGATGGCGCGGCCGCGTGTCTCGGCGCACTCCATCGAGCTCGGTCTGCGTGGCAGGGTGTTCGACAACATCCGTCAGCTGGGACTATATATCGACTCGAAGTTCAAGGCTTTGACCGGGTTGAGCATGTTCCCGATCGGAAGCAAGGAGGGCATCGACTTTGCGTCGAAGGCGTTTGTCTACGACATCCTCGACGGTTTGGCCACGGATGGCAGTGGCATGGGCTGGTATGACGAGCGTGTGCAGGAGACGATCCGCGAGCTGGTCAAGATGCACACTGCCTGATGAGTGGTATAATGCGGTTGGCTTCGCAGATCGACGAGCACGTCGTCCCGCACCCCGCCGTAGTTCGAGAAAATGTTTCCGATTCGATTTGTGGAAGTGGCTGTGCTCGTTGCGAAGCAGCAGCGCGAATTGCAGGTAACTGATGAGCTTCGCAACAGCAGCGATGCATTCAGCCAGCGCACCAGCTATCACGAGCAACGGGATAACAAAAAGCAACATCCGAATGATGCATGAAAAACTTCAGCTCAATAAATGGGCCTCATCGCGTTAGGTGAATGACTCCCTCGAACAGCCGCATTACTTTTTCATAGGAAATGAATGAGTCATTATGCAGCTAGAAGGCTAAGCTTGGGCATACGCCGAGCGTGAAATCATCCATTTTGCCAAACCTACTCCGCCTTGATTCCCACATTCTTGTTTCCGTTGTCGCGGACGGCATCGACGACGTTGTGAAGGGCTTTGAGTGGGATGTCATCATTGCCGGTGACTTCGACTCGGGAACTGGGATGGTTGGGGAGGAAGGTGCTAAGGAAGCCGCGGAGGCGATTCATGGGGACTTTTTCGTCGCCGATGAGGATGGTATCGCCACCATCGATGACTTGGAGGGTGATGCTTTCCCCGGAGGACGCTGTTTCGCGGTAACCGTCGCCTTTGCGGGACTTTTGGCCGGATTCGGTGGAGGGCTTGCGGCCGTCGCCATCACGTTCACCGCCTTTTTTCGAGCCTTCACCGTCTCGGGAGCCTGTGCGTGGTTTGTCGCTATCGCGTTCGCCGGTGCGAGGGCGATCGCCATCGCGCATGCCGGGTTTTTTTTCGGCTTCTCCATCGCGGGCGCCGGGTTTGCGGGTGCCGTCGCGTTCGGCACTGGGTTTTCCGCCTTCACGCTCTGCGGAGGGTTTTCCACCTTCGCGTTCGCCGTCCTTCATGGCGGGTTTGTGAGACTCTGTTGGCCGTGATGACTCGGTTGACGGTTTTGCAGTGGTGGAGCCTTCACGGACCTTCGGAGGAACTTCTCTTTCGGCGGCGCGAGCGGTGGTGAAGGAGTAGCCGATCAGCACGCTCAGCGTGAAGACGAGCAGGACCTGAATGACGGGTTGGCGGGTAGTCGGGGTGGCGATCATGAGGATGCGTTGACGCAGGGTGGGATGGTTGCGCACACATGGAGCCAACCCTACAATGGCCGGTGGTGCGAAGAAGGTTTCCTGAATGCGCAGCAGTGTGTGGCCGTAATCGAGTCGTTCGGAAGGTGCGAGGATGGCGAGCGCGCCGGCATCGCAGCGCAGTTCACGATCCGCTTGGAAGCGTGACACGGCGAACCAGACGAGCGGATTGAACCAATGCAGTGCCTGAATGGCAGTAGCGCCCCAGTTCCAGAGGAGGTCGCGCTGTTTCACATGCAGCAGCTCATGCAGTGCTACGTGTTTTAGACTGGACTCATCAAAACGCATTTGCCAATCCTCCGGCAGCAGCAGTTTCGGCTGGTGGATACCGACCATGGCCGGTGTTGTTCCTGATGGCATGAGGATGATTTGTGGAACGGGCACGCGAACCCAAGACGAAAGATGAGCGATGAAGGATGTAAGATACGGATCCTTGGCGAAGATCCGCTTGGTGAGATGCTTATTGAAGCGGAGCTGGCGGAGAAAAGCGGTGGAGATGACGGCGATAGCACCTAGCAACCAAGCCGCTACAACGGCGTGACGAATGTCGAATGATGAATGAGGAAGTGCAGCGGGCGTTGAGGCTTTTGCATAGACTAAACGTGCGGAAAGGACGGAAGAAATAGGAGAAACGCTACTCGTCATCGGGGTGGCGCTACTGTGATTCGTGTTCTCCAAGAGCAAGCCAAGGCCAAATCCGACTGGGATGAATGCAGGCAGCATCAATTTGGCACCGACGAGCATCCAAAGCCCGATGCGCCACGCGGGATTGAGGCGCGTTCCGAGCATCAAGCGCAAACCGAGTACGGCGAGAATCAGGAGGCTAGCCTCAATCGAGGTGCGCTGGAGCCAGTGGAGAAGCGTGTCGGCAGTCATCGAATGGGTGGGCTTGGGCGGGTGCGGTTTGAGTCAATCAGGCTACTTTTTTGTTCTGTGCTCGGCTTGGGCAAGCAGCTCACGAAGGGCGGCAAGATCGTCTTTCGAAACTTCCTCACGCTCCATAAGACCCGTAACGAAGGGCGTAAGACGACCGTTGAAGACTCGTTCAAGAAAACTGCGACTCTCTTCCAGCTGGCAATGGCTTTGATCGACGGCAGGAGTGTAACGGAACTCGCGCCCCGCAACCTCGACGGCGAGCGCGCCTTTCTCCGAGAGTCGGCGAATGAGAGACTGAACCGTGCGGGGCTTCCAGTGCAGCCGACCTTCCAGTTCACGCACAACATCGCTTAGCGTGCTAGTGCCACGCTCCCAAAGAACTTTCATGACAGTCCATTCGGCGTCAGAAATGCGCGGCATGGCAGGATGACCTTGATTGTCAGGTTGGGCGGGCATGGTTTTGGATTACAAATGCAATCCATCGGGATTACGAGCGTAATCCAAAGTTGGCAAGACTCTTTTTGCTTAGCACTGTCTCGTTTTGCATGCTCGCTGCTCTACACCTCGCCCTCCGCTATGTGCTGCGGCATCGTCTCCAGAGCCTGCTGCTGGCTGCAGCTCTTGGCCTTGTGGTCGCGCTGCCGTTATGCCTCCGAGTCTTGGTTAGGCATGCACAGACTGAGCTCAGATCACGGGCTGCCTCAACGCCACAAATCATTGGCACGCGCGGCAGCGCCCTTGATCTGATGATAACAGCACTCTATTTCAAAAAGGAGAAGTTGGCCTCAATGAAGCTCAAGAATGTGGCAGAAGGAGGCATTCCGCTGCATGTGCGCTTTGAGGCACAAGGTGCGCCCATCGTGGGAACGACGCTGGAGTATTTTGGTTTTCGTAGGCTACATGTGGAAATGGGTGAACAGATCACGCGGCTAGGTGATTGCGTGGTCGGAGCGCGGCTAGCGCGTGAACGCGGCTTGAGGCCGGGCGATGCGGTGTTTTCAACGCCAGAACAAACTTTTGACATGGCGGGGACCTACCCGCTGAAGATGCGCGTGAGAGGTATTTTAAAACCGAATAACACACCCGATGATGATGCAGTGTTTTGCGATCTGAAGACCGCATGGCTCATCGAGGGCCGTGCGCATGGTCACAGCGATGTGAAAGGCAGCGACGTATTGAAAAAAGAAGAGCAGAACACGGTGGCCAACGCCGCTGTACGCATGTTTCAGGAGGTCACCGAAGCGAATCTGAACTCCTTCCACTTCCATGGTGATACCAGCGATTATCCTGTGAGCGCTGCAATCATGGTGCCGCCGGATGCGAAAACGGAAGCGCTGATGGCAGGCGACTACGCACGCTCCAAAACGACGCAACTCATTCGTCCGCGCGATGACATGGAAGCTCTGCTCAAGCAGCTAGTGCGTTTGGAAGGTTTTGCCTCGACCATGCTGCTCGCCACTGCCAGCGCGGCGCTCTTCATCTCTGCGCTAGTGTTTGCACTTTCCTTTCGTTTGAGAAAGCAGGAGTTCAGCACGCTGGAGGATATTGGCGTTTCTCGTCTTTCTGTCATCAAAGTCAAGGCACTGGAAATCATCCTCATCGCGCTCGTGGCAGCAATCATTGCTTCGTCCCTCTATGCGGCGACCTTATCGGCAGCACCACTGGTGATGCGAATGGCCATGTAGGGCGCCGACATTAGGTCGCCCATCATTGATCATTGGCTCTGCCAGGCAGCCCAGAAGGCCTCTGTTTGGCTTGGGTCGGGGCGTATTTCGATAATCAATGGTCCATCCGAAATACCGTCAAGGTCCATCGGATTCTGCACTTGGAGATAATCCATACGCCAAAGCTTCGCGAAAGGCTCAAAGCTCATGTCATGCCGGTTTTCGATCACCTCACGAGCCTTATCCGGCAAATCACGCAGGGAGGAGACTTGGGAGAAAATCTTGCCACCGCCATTATTGACGATGACAATGCGAATTTTGGGATTGTCGAGTTGCTGGATGATCCAAGGCGCGGCGAGGTCATAAAGGGCGCTGAGATCTCCAAGAATGAGCCACGACTCACCCGCATTTGAGGCCGCCACACCAAGAAAGGTCGAAATGAGTCCATCAATGCCATTCGCACCACGGTTCGCATAGAAATGCACACCTTCGGCAGGAACTTTCATAGCGAGATTCCATTCGCGGATTGGCAGGCTGTTGCCGAGAAACACCCGCGAGCCGGCAGGTAAAGCTCGCAGCAGGTGCCCCATCCAAGCTGGCTCAGAAAGCGGGAAGGCATCCAAATCGGGTGACACTCCCTTCAATTCCCAAGGAACCGTAGAAGAAGCAGGCAAGTCCAAGAGTGACTCCAGCGGATGCGTGCTCACGTTTACCTCCCTCGCGAGTCCACGGAATGGCGCACGAGAAAAGTTGGTGACCATCACTTCTGGCCTGTCTTCAAGATCACGCCAGAAACGCCAACTCGGCACGGCGCCGATGCGCAGAATACGGGTGGCAGCGCACATCTTCAGAGCCTTCTCCCCCCCTTCAATGAGCAGGGGATGCAGCGCTTGGAACAGGTGAAGATTGGCTGTGGCCTCCGCTACAATTGGAGCTCCGAGTTTGATCAACACCGGAGCCACCATGACTGCATCGTCCGGATGCAGTCCGGCAGCAAGCACGAGGTCAAAAGTGTTGGCGGGGGTCACGCCTCCTCCATACCCTGCCCCGCTCATGTTCCAAGCAGCGATTCATTTTCCGCGCAGCACCTTTTCGATGAGTGCATAGGCCTCATAGCGCTCCTTATCCGGGAAGTCGTGGTCTGAATCGGGATGCCTCACGAGGATTCGACCTACCGCGTCATGCAGGCGATAGACCGGTTCGGCAGCTGCGGCGATGCGGTCTACGCTGTCATGGCGGAAATTCGCATCACGCAACGGAGCATTGATGAAGATGTGGCGGGGAGCCAGTGCGGCGATAAGTTCGTAATAATCCCAGGGTACATCTTGGGGATGCCCCAGAAAGCTCTCCATTTTCAACATGTAGCGCTCCTGCACATAGCCTTTGATATTTCCACCGTAATAGTCGAGCAACGAATCAAAGCCACAACTGGTCACGACGACTTTGATGCGCGGCTCAAAGCTCGCTGTGTAGATCGAATTGTGACCGCCGAGCGAGTGACCGATTGTGGCAAATCCGACACTGGCATCGACAAAAGGCAGCGATTCGAGGTAGTCGAGTCCGCGTATGTTGTCCCATATGGCCTTCATGGTGCCGCTGGGCATTTTCAGCGCCTTGAGATCCGGTTGATACCTCGCCAGCAGAGGGTAGCTGGGCGCTAGCGTGACGAAACCGCGCTCCGCTAACTCGGAGGCATATTGACGATGCGGTTTTCCGCCCAGACCGACTACAACATCGTGGCCAATTTTATTCTCTGTGGGATGTAGGCAGAGCACCGCTGCTGCCCTCTCACCCGCGAGAGCCTTCTTCGGGATGCAGAGCCAAGCCGGAACGCGTCCGCTAGGCTGCGAACTGTATTCGATGAAACGACGCACGTAAGAACCGCAGTCGGTCTCACGAATCACTTGGGCATTCAGTTCGCACCGCATCTCCTTACCCGGCAAATCCCCTGCGACGGCCTGAAAGCCTTTCAGAGCTGCGACACGACGTTGTTGCCACTCATTGACATTTTGGGCTTCCTTGCCCGTGGCATCCATTTTCAATAGTTGATTCCGGCTGAGACCGCGCAGTGGTGGAACTTCCCCCGTGGAAGCGACACAAGGCAGAAAAAGGGCTAAAAGAAGACGGCGCATGGTTATCCATACGCCGTCAGTCTCACAAGACTCGCAGACTTCCACCTTAGAGTGGATTAATGCGACTGCTTCAGGTGCTCGCCAAGGATATCGCGACCAAAGTCACCGTCGAAGCTGCGGAAAACACTGTGGACATGGTTGGCGTCGTTTTGAGTGTTATCGTATTCGATAAGGAAGCTCTTTCCCTGAACGCGGTAGTAGTGCGGTTCACCGCGCTCCTTGCCGCCGGCCCAGCCAAAGTGAATGCCACCGCTCTTTTCGATCTCGGCGAGCGTTTCAGCGGCCAACTCGGGGCGCAAGCGCTCGGTGTATTCGAGGATGATGCGGTGAAGCAGCGCTTTTTGCGCCTTGTTCATCTCACTCTCTTGCAGACCACTAGGCTTTAATGGGTTCACTTTTCGCTCAGCGGCGGTGAGCATCTCTTTGGGCGCTGCATCGGCCACGATGGCTTTTTTGATCTGCGCTTCGTCGAGCGACTTCACCAGCTCGCGTCCGAGCTCTTCTTCCTTGCCGAGAACACGGAGCCCCTTGAGAGCGCCATCGCGAATTTCACCTGGGTTGGTACCCATGAAAGCGGGCGAACTACGGATGAGTTGGCCGTCCTTGAGTGTAAAATTCAGCGCAAGGTGATGTCCTTCCACGCGCCAGCCCCAGTAGCCTTGGTTTGTCGGTGCGCCAAAAATAGAGACGTAGTATTTTTCAGGATCACGTTTCTCACGGGTAGCGGCTCGCTTGGATTCGTCAGCGCCTTCGATTTGATATAACACCTCTTCAAGGCTCATGATGGTGACAGCCTTGGCGGAACCACGAAAGCTCAGACCGGTGTTCAGCAAGGCATGAGCCAGCAGGCGCTGCTGCGGTGACATTTCCTTCATCGCAAGGCCTTTGCGTTCGCGAGGGATGAAATGCCAATTCTCACGCTCCTCACTGCCAAAATCGAAGGTAGCCTTCGCTTTCTGCTCCGGCGTAAGAGAGGCAAGAAAGACACTAGCGATGTCCGCCATTTGCGCCCCCGCTTCATGGGCATGGAGAGCGGTTGAAACGATCAGCGAGAAGACAGCAGCAAGGCCTTGGATTCGAGTGGAAACTTTCATGAGGAATGGAAATGATCTAACAAGAACGTTCAACGTGTCGAAAAGCTGTTCTTTGTCAGAAGACGGTTCAAATCAATGTGTGAGCGCGTAGAAGATGATGTTGATGCCCAACGGATAGGCATATTTCTCGCTGAACTCACGGAAGTACCAAGGATCCGTCCCCTCCTGCTCCCAGCCCTCACCAGTGTCGGTGTTCCAACAGATGATCATCATCAAGCGTCGCTTGTCGTCGAAGACACCGCGGTAGTGGACGTGCTCGGAGCCGGGCTTATCGAACTCGTAGGTGATGCCTTGCTGGATAACATATTCGGCAAAACGAATGTGCGGAATCTGCGGTTTAACCTTCAGTGGGAAGACCATGTGAAAGATCTCATGGTCAAGCGGGATCTCTTCGATTTTGCGGTCCGGCCAGATCTGTTTCAGCGCCACCTCAAAGTTCTCCCATGCCTCCGTGCCCCAGAAGTCGTCTACCATGACAAAGCCACCGTTCAGCATGTAGTCACGCATCGTCTTGGCTTCCTCGTCAGTGAGGCTAATATTTCCCACCTCAATCATGTAGAGGAAGGGATAGTGCCTGATCTGTTCAGGATCGATATCCACCACCGCGCCATTGGGATTAACCTGCAGCGAAGTGAGCTGCTGGAGGCGGTAAGACATGTTCATATCCGAATCCGGGTAGTCAGTGGACCACTGGCGACCTCCTCGCCCCAAGCCACTACGGCCGCCATACGAGTTGTAGCGCACGCGTGCAAAGGTGAAAACGTCATTCGGCAACTGCTTGTTGACGGGCCAAGTGGGATACTCATTGCCACGTCCTCCACGGCGAAACTCCCGCGGATCATCTGGCAGCGAACCGTCCTGCACACCAAAATGGCGAGGTTTACCACCCTCCGAAGGCTGCTGTGCTATCGCAACCATCAGCGAAGCAGCTGTAAGAAGGAGAAGTAAACGTATTAACATGCGTTTGATGGCAAAACGTTTCGGAATCATGATTCCTCTCACGGCCAATCTACATCTCCCTTAAAGGGAAATGGTGCGCGGTACAGGGTTCGAACCTGTGACCCCTACCATGTCAAGGTAATGCTCTACCACTGAGCTAACCGCGCGAAGTCATTTGAACAATTTTTTTATACCGCCTCGCAGAAAATGGGCAACCAGTTTGTGCTGCTTTTTCGAAGGACGATCAATGGACACCTCTGTCTGCGAGATAACGCTCGGCCTCAAGACCAGCAGCACACCCTTGCCCTGCAGCTGTGATGGCTTGGCGATACACATGATCGGCCACGTCACCAGCAGCAAAGAGCCCATCAGTCTTCGTCCGAGTGCCCTGCATCTGTAGGATGTAACCATTCTCATCAGTATCCACCAAGTCGCCAAGAAAACGCGCATTCGGAATGTGACCGATGGCCACAAAAACGCACTTCACCTCCAATTCCTTCTTCACGCCAGTCTCCAGATTTTCGAGAGTCACTGCACGCATCTCACCTTTCTCATCAGTGAGGTAATCGCTCACAGTCGAGTTCCAAATGGGCTCGATCTTTGGATTGGCAAGCGCACGCTCAGCCATGATCTTGGAGGCACGCAACACATCGCGGCGATGAATCAGATAGACCTTAGAGGCAAACTTCGTCAGGAAGGAAGCCTCTTCACAAGCAGAGTCGCCACCGCCAATCACACATACCGGCACGTTCCGGTAGAACGCACCGTCACAGGTGGCACAACTGGTGAGGCCATGCCCGATCAGACTTTTTTCATTCGGCAGGCCTAAGTGGCGGGGAGAAGCGCCCGTGGCCACGATCACCGTGTGCGCGTGTCGCACCACGCCGTCCTCAGTCGTGATCTCAAAATGGCCGGCAGCGGTCTTTTTCACACTGCTAACGCTCGCATACTCGATGCGGGCACCGAACCTCTCGGCTTGGGACTGCATGTTCATCATCAATTCAGGACCCATGATGCCATTCGGGAAGCCAGGGAAGTTTTCCACCTCTGTCGTGGTGGTAAGCTGGCCACCAGGCAGGCTACCAGAGAGAATGAGAGGCTTCAAATTGGCGCGTCCGGTGTAGATGGCCGCCGTGAAACCCGCGCAGCCGGTGCCGATGATGATGACGTTTTCCATGAGGTGCTTAAGAATGAGGTTGGGGAAAGAGAGCGCCGAAGATGGGGAGCCAGCCCACAGGCGCAAGAGAGGCTTTCATCCACCCGAAGCCAAAAACGTGTCGCTTGACCATTCTAACCTCCTGTTGACCTCTTGACGCCTCTCTCATGACCCACGCCGAAGCCGCCTCCCGCGCTGCCTTTTTGAGTGCCGAACTGCATCGCCATAACCGCCTCTACTATGTGGAGGCGAGGCCCGTGATCACCGACAAGGATTTCGACCTGCTGCTGCGCGAACTTCAGGGGATTGAGAGTCAGTTCCCCGATTTGCTCATGCCGGATTCCCCCACTCAGCGAGTGGGCGGTGCTGCGCTCGAAGGCTTCACGCAGATCCGCCACGCCGTGCCGATGATGAGCCTCGACAACACTTACTCCGAGGAGGAGCTCACTTCCTTCTTTGCACGTGTTCAGAAGAGCCTAGGCCGCCAGCTCGTCGAGTGCGTCATTGAGCCAAAAGTGGACGGTGTGGCCATCAGCGTGCGTTACGAGCATGGCACTCTCAAACATGGCATCACGCGCGGTGATGGCACCACGGGCGATGATGTCACAAACAACCTCAAGACGATCCAAACGCTGCCTCTGCGTCTTCCCAAAGACGGCCCACAGACCTTCGAGGTTCGTGGGGAAGTCTTCATGCCGAAGGCAGGTTTTGCGAAGCTCAACCAGGAGCGTGAAGAAGCTGGTGAATCGCTCTTTGCCAACCCCCGCAACTCCACCGCGGGCACGCTGAAGCTACTCGATCCAAAAATCGTAGCAAAGCGCCCGCTCGACATCGTTTTTTACGGCCTCGCCGATGCCAGCGGCCTACCAATCGAGTCACAAAGCGACGTGCGAAAGCTCCTCGAAGTCGCGGGTTTGCCGAAATCGAACCTGTTGTGGCATGCCGACAGCGCGGAAGGTTTGTTGAAGGCCATCCGCGAACTCGACGAGCAGCGCAAAGCCCTACCGTATGAAACCGACGGCGCAGTGATCAAGGTGAACGCCTTCGTCGATCAACGCGAGCTCGGCGTGACGAGCAAGGCGCCTAGGTGGGCTATCGCCTACAAATATCAGCCAGAGCAGGCGGAAACCCGAATCCTCGCCGTGGACATCCAGCTTGGCCGCACAGGCGCCTTGACGCCGGTGGCACGTCTTGAGCCCGTCTTTGTAAGTGGCAGCACGGTAAGCAATGCCACACTGCACAATTTTGAGGAAATCGAGCGCAAGGACATCCGAGTGGGCGACCGTGTCATCATTGAGAAAGCTGGCGAAATCATCCCAGCGGTGATCAGCGTGAAAACTGAGAAACGTGACGGCAACGAGCAACGCATCGTTCCGCCCACGCACTGCCCCATCTGCGGCACTGGCGTCCATCGCGATGAGGAACAGGTCGTCATTCGCTGTCCTAATCCGAACTGCCCGGAGGTCGTGAAACGCCGCATCGAGCATTTCGTAAGCCGTGCTGCCATGGACATCAGTGGTCTCGGCGAGAGCGTGGTAGCCCAGTTGGTTGACCTACGACTCGTTGGCGATGTGGCAGACCTCTATGCGCTCAATGAGCTGCTGCTAGCCCGATTGGAGCGTGTCGGAACCAAGAGCATTGACAACTACCTCAAAGCCATTCATGCCAGCAAACAGCAGGACCCATGGCGTCTCGTCTTTGGTCTCGGCATCCTGCATGTGGGCGCAGGCGGTGCCCGCAAACTGCTTGAGCACTTCGCTAGCATCGACGGCGTGGCGAAGGCCAGTGTCGCAGAACTCATGCAATGCCCCGACATCGGTGAAATTGTTGCATTGAGCATTCACGCGTGGTTTCGCGAAGAGGCGAATATTCAGCTGCTCGAACGCCTGCGTGCCTCAGGAATCAATTTTGTACAAAAAGTCGTCGAAGCCGCCAGCAATAAGCTTGCCGGCACCACTTGGGTCATCACCGGCACTCTCAGCGAGGAACGCGAAACCATTGCTGATACCATCCGCAGCCACGGCGGCAAGATCAGCGGCAGCGTGAGCAGCAAAACGACTTACCTGCTTGCCGGAGAAGATGCCGGCAGCAAACTCGAAAAGGCAGCAAAACTCGGCGTGAAAGTGCTAAGCGAGGACGAGTTTCGCAACATGTTGGTGTGATGATCATTCCCACGTCAGTTCCGTGCCTGAAGGCAGCAGGCGAATGACGCGGGCTAAATCCCAGTTGGTCAGACGAAAGCCGCCGATGCTCTCCTGCTTCATCATGTAACCCGGGATGCTGGTGCCATGCAGTCCGTAGGGAAGCGGCTTGAGATCAGACGCCTTGGCAAGATTGATCCAAGCAAAACCTGCCGGATTGTTGGGGCCTGGTGCCAGCGCTATCGGAGTCGCTGAGGGTGCCGCAGGATCGCCAGTGCTAGTCAAACGCGGATGAGCGATGACATCCAGTACCTTCCACGAACCACGCCCTCGCAATCCAGGCCGAGCAACCGAGATAGGCATGCTCGCAATGACCTCGTCTGCGCGGCGAATGATCAGACGTTTCAATTCAACAATCGTGGCTTTAACCGGCTTCGCTGGATCAGCCTCTGGCTGAATCGGTTTCCTGAGGGCGTTTTCGATCTCAAAGGGCTCTACATTCGGCACGAGAAAGGTGGTCCCCGGTGTATTGGGTGATTTGATATAAGGGTTGATTCGTCGCAGGAAGGATTCCGAGGCATGAAATCTCTCGGCGACAAATTCCCAGCCGCTACGGTAACCAAGGAAGCTCTGGGAAGTGAGATCGGTCAGCGTGAGAACGGGCGACGCCTCTCCTTTTTTTCGATTCGTCTCCTCAGACACAGGGTTGATCCAACGAAGGTCATCCTGTCTTAACTCATACTCCGTGTAAGCTCCACCGATCGATTTCATCGCTGCCGAAGGCTGTCCGTCACTGCTAAAAAGCTGACCGGGGTGTGCTTTTTCATGACCTTGAAACGCCGCGTCATAGACAGGGCCAGTCGTTCCATCAATCGGGCCAAGTGTGAAACCTTGGCGGTCCAAAAACACCTGTGTTTGGACCAGTGCAGCTGCGCCCCAAGCGGCTGGTGGCATAGCACGCTTGGGCTTCTTGGCGATCAAAACAGGAGGTTGAACGGTGGCGGATGATTGAGAACCCTTAGAGGGAATGCTCTTGTCTTTCTCATCTTTAGGTGGAGGCGGGATCATGGACTTGATGTCCTCAACACCCGGAATGCGCAGAACCTGCCCGACGCGAATGACATCATTTGTCAGTGAGTTAAAAGTCTTGATGTGATCGACAGTGACGATGTAGCGTCTCGCGATATTGGTCAGGTTTTCACCACGCATCACCGTGTGATCGAGCGACTTCTCCGGCGCGGTTCGTGGCGCAGGCTTGGGAACTGCCGCGCTGGAGCCGGGCTCAGACGGCAGAAGTGTCGTCGCAAGGGTGGCCCACGGCCCTAGACTTCCAGGCTCCATCTGCCACTTCCATTTCACCGCCTGTTCCAACCCCGCCTCAACGGTGGCAGGAGGCGGCGGTGGAACCACCACATCCTGAGCTTGCACAGTGGCGACCAGCAACAGGAGGCCAAGCCGGAGGACAGTGGGAATTTTCGCGACCATGCACTCATACAAGACGCAAACTCCTAGAGCACAAGCGGGCGTTGCAGCCTACTTGACGAGCACTTGCCTCAGAACCTCGATACAGCGCTCATTTTGCGGCATGGTGCCGATGGAGATGCGCACCCATTCTGGCAGCTTGTAAGCAGCCATCGCGCGGACAATGACGCCCATGTCCATCATGGCTTTAAAGACTGCGTTGCCATCACCGACCTTCACAAGCACGAAATTCGCATGGCTGGGCACGTATTCGAGGCCCAGCTCACCAAACTGCTTTTGCAAGTAGGTGCGCCCTTCATCGGTGATTTGCTTGGTTTTAGCCTGATGCTCCTCATCGAGCAGACCGGCAAGAGCGCCCGCTTGGGCGATGGAGTTGAGATTGAACGGCTGCCGCGTGCGCTGCAGCACGTCGATGAGTTCCTTGTTGGCCACACCATAGCCGACACGCGTGCCAGCGAGACCCTGAATCTTTGAAAAGGTCCGCAGTACAACCACGTTGCGGCCTTGACGGACATATTTGAGCGTGTCAGGCGGTTGGTCGAGGAACTCATGGTAGGCCTCGTCGAACACCACGACGACATGCTCCGGCACTTGAGTCATGAAACGATCGATCTGTTCCTGCGTGACGAGCGTTCCGGTAGGATTGTTCGGATTGGCGATGAAGATTTCTTTTGTCTTAGGGGTAATCGCAGCGGCCATCGCATCCAGATCATGCACATAACCGGGGTCAGGCACTTCAATGGTGGTAGCACCAAAGACCTTCGCCATCAGTTTATAGACGAGGAAAGCGTGTTCAGCCGTGATGATGTTATCACCCGGTCTCAAGAAGGCGTGGCCGATGAACTCAATCACCTCGTTCGATCCGCTCCCCATGATGAAATGGCCCATTTCAAGACCAAACTTCTCCGCAAGAGCATGGCGGAGCTTCCACGAGGCACCGTCCGGGTAAATGTGGACCTCTTCGACTGCTTTTTTCATGGCCTCGACCGCCTTTGGAGACGGTCCAAGGGGATTCTCATTCGAAGCCAGCTTGATGATTTCCTCCGGCTTGAGGCCGCGCTCGCGTGCGACATCCTCAATGGGTTTTCCGGGTTCGTAGGCGACGAGATCTTTGAGCTGGGAATTGGCGTAGTTCCAGATGGACATGGCGAGCCGCCTTCTATGAACGGAATGCAGCCCGTGGCAAGCGTCTGAACACCGCAGATCAGCTTTCGCGGATTTTGCCAGCGAGATTGTCCACCATGCGGCGAAATTCCTGCGAATTATGAATCTGGTTTGTCACCACCTTGCACGCATGGATGACCGTGCCGTGGTCACGCCCACCAAATTCCTCGCCGATCTGGATCAAAGGTAGCTTGGTGAGCGTGCGGACCAAATACATGGCTACTTGGCGACCTTCAGCGATGTTTTTAGGCCGCCGAGGTCCTGTAAGGTCGCTTACACGCAGATCATAGTGTGTCGCCACGACACGTTGGACGCGATCGACGGTAATCTGCTTGGCTGCATCATCCTCAATCACATCATGAAGCAATGCCGCCAAGGCGGTCTCGGTCTGCACTGGACCTTCGAGCGAAACATGCGCGGCAACCCGCATAAGAGCGCCCTCGAGTTTGCGGACATTGGAGCGAATGCGCTGAGCCATGAACTCCAGCAGCCAAGAGTCGAGCGAGACGTTGAAGTCACTCTGCTTGCGTCGCAAAATGGCCATGCGTGTCTCAAAATCCGGCACTTGGATTTGTGTCGTGAGCCCCCATTCGAAGCGGGAGACCAGACGACTTTCGAGATTCTTGATCTCGCTGGGCGGACGATCGCTGGCCAGAACAATCTGCCGGGCATTGTTGAAGAGCTCGTTGAAAGTGTGGAAGAACTCTTCTTGCGTGCTGTCCTTGCCTTCAAAAAAATGAACATCGTCGATCAGTAGCACATCGACCTTGCGATACTTCTGGCGGAACTGCGTGAAGGTCTGCTTCTTGATGGAATCGACAAACTCGTTCGTGAACTGTTCGCTCGTTACATAGCGAACAATGGCGTTGCGCTTCCGCGCCAGCACCTCTTGGCCAATGGCCTGAAGCAGATGCGTCTTTCCAAGACCGGTAGCACCATGAAAAAATAAAGGATTGTAGATGCGACCAGGCTTCTCCGCCACCGCACGGGCCACGGCTACTGAGTAGCTTGTATTGGTGCCGCTCACATAACTGTCAAAATTAAACTTCGCATTCAACCCCGCCTCAGAAAAGCTCCGAATCGGAGCGGGTTCTGGAGCGGCAACACGCGCAGCCTTAATGTGAGGCACTGCAGCCTGCGTGCTAGGCACGGAAGGCTCTGAAGCAATCGCAAACTCAATCGTGGCAGGTTTACCAGTGATCTGCGCCACCACATCTGAAACTCCACCGAGGTAATTGCTCTCAATCCAAAGCTGATGAATAGGATTCGGCACAGTCACCACAAAGCGACCGCCATCCGCCATGCGACCACTGGTGCCACTGAAGCAACGCTGGAAATTGTCACTTCCCAGTTTTAGCAGCAACGATTCGCAAACACGATCCCAAAGCGTGGGGGTCAGTGTAAACAACTCAGGTGTGAAGGAGGTATCAGGCTGCTGGACTTGAGGGTAACTTTCATTCGGGATCTCCATGTTGTTGTTGGGTGCTCCGGAGGGAGGAAGGTGTCAGTGAGTAATAAGGGGAAAGAAACGAGGAAACTTGCTCTTCTGTGTTGTCGGCACATATGAAAAAGTTTTTTCAACGGGGCGCTTTGTATGTCGAAACCGCTGTCCGAAACAACCATTTCCTGCCGAAAAATTTGAAATTATTTTAATTACCGATTGAAACATTTTAAAATTCTTTGCGCTCAGCTCATGAATGACTCGTAAATAGTCAGAAAGCACCTCCCGATAGCATTCAGTTTGCTCTTTTAAAATATCTTGAGTTAAGAAAAGACGTCGATTCTAGCAGCGCAACCCACCACTGCCCAATGACTCAGAAGCTAATTCTCAAATATTTGCTGAGCGCTCTCATCATTGTTCTGGTAAGCGAGGCCGTGAAACGCAATGACAAGCTGGGAGCGCTCCTCGCCGCCCTGCCTTTCGTGTCGATCATCACCTTGTTCTGGGTCTATTACGAAAGCGATCCAGCTTTGCGTGAGCAAAAGACCAGCGATCATATGTGGTTTATTTTTTGGTATGTGCTGCCCACGATGCCGATGTTCCTGTTTTTCCCGGCCATGCAACGCTGGTGGGGTTTTCATGGGGCCGTGGGCGGCTCCGCCCTGCTTACCATGGCCCTTTTCGCCATGTTAAAGGCCATTGCCGCCCGCTTTGGCCTTATGCTGTGAAAATGTATCGCAAAAAACGGAAGAACACCGAATCGCGAGCCCGACGCCGAATGAGGCAAACTCATGAGTGACTCCGCGCCCTCAGACCACGCGGTCTTCAATGGATTCCTCGCTTGCTCCCCTGCTCCCTAGGTGCTCCCTTCGCGCCCCTCCCGCCGGTGGCAGTCCAGCCATGCGGCTCAACCCACCCTACATACATCATGTCATCCGACGCCAAAAACTCCCTCGCTGAAATGGAGAAAATCGTCTCCCTCTGCAAGCGCCGCGGCTTCATCTATCAAAGCAGCGAAATCTACGGCGGCTGCGGCGGCGTCTGGGACTACGGCCCGCTCGGCGCGGAGCTGAAGCGTAACCTGCGCACCGCTTGGTGGAACACCATGACCCGTGAACGCGAGGATGTGCTCGGCCTCGACGCCAGCATCCTCATGAATGCCGCCATTTGGAAAGCCAGCGGCCACGTCGATACTTTCGCAGACCTCATGCGAGAGTGCTCGCTGACAAACAAACGCGTCCGCGCCGACCACGTCGAACCACAGGACGGCGTCGTCATGAAATACAGCGGTGCCAAGGCCCCAAAAGGCTGGCGCTGGGACCGCGCCATCTCCGCCTTGCTAAAAAACGGCGAACACATCGAGAGCTTTCGCAAACGCATCCGTGCCCTCATCGCGCAAAACGCCGGTGAACCCGCTGGCAAGCCCGAGGAGATCGAATTGCTCTGCGAGCAGAAAATCGACACCGTGAATCGCAGCATCGATTTCCATCCGGAAACCGGGGGCGCGCTCGGCGAGGCCCGTCCCTTCAATCTCATGCTGAAGACCTACCTCGGCCCTACCGCGACCGAGGACGACGTGACCTACCTGCGCCCGGAAACCGCGCAGGCCATCTTTGCGCAGTTCAAGAACGTCTTCGACTCCAGCCGCGTGAAAGTGCCCTTTGGCATCGGCCAGATCGGCAAGGCCTTCCGCAACGAGGTCACGCCGAAGAATTTCACCTTCCGCAGCCGCGAATTTGAACAGATGGAGCTCGAATTCTTCATCAAGCCCGACGAAGCTGTCGAAATCATCAGCGGCGCGGTCGCCTCGTGGCATGAAGATGCCGATTTGAGCGAACCACAGCCAAATTGGGGCTGGGAAATGTGGCACCGCTACTGGGTCGATCAGCGTACGAAATTCTACGAGAGCATCGGCCTCGGCGATGTACTCGAATACTACTGGCAGACGCCTGCAGACCTCGCCCACTACGCCCGCGCCTGCGTGGACATCCTGTGCGAATTTCCGTTCGGCACCGAGGAGCTCGAAGGCATCGCCGCGCGTGGCGACTTCGATTTGTCGCAGCACCAGAAGCACAGCACAAAGTCGCAGGAGATCTTCGACGAGGAGCTCAAAAACGCCGCTGCCAAGCTCACCGACGAGCAAAAAGAAACACTCATCCAGAAACGTCTCGGCGCCGAGAAAGCGAAGACCAAAGGCGAACCGATGTCCGAAACGGATGTCCGCGCCTGGTTCGAACGTCTTTTCAAAGGCAGCTACGTCCCGCACGTCATCGAACCCTCGGCGGGACTCGACCGCATGGCGCTCGCCGTGATCGCGAAAGCCTTCAGCGAGACCGAAAAGGTCGATGAAAAAGGCAAGAAGGAGGTCATCACTGTTCTGCGACTCCATCCGCGTGTCGCCCCGATCAAAGTCGGCGTCTTCCCGCTGCTGAAAAACAAGCCCGAGCTCGTCGCCAAGGCCCGCGAGGTCTATGCGCTGCTGAAGAAGCATATGAACTGTTTCTACGACGAAACAGCCTCCATCGGCCGCCGTTATGCCCGACAAGACGAGGTTGGCACGCCCTTTGGCGTCACCATCGACTTCGAAACCTGCGGGGAAAAAGGCCCCGAACTTGCAGACACCGTCACCCTCCGCCAGCGCGACAGCGGCGAGCAGGAACGCGTCAAGATCAGCGATTTGCTTGGAAAACTGCTGCCGTTAGTGAGCTGATCAGGGCAGCCCAGTCTTGAGCGGATTGGCAAAGCGTTAGGCGGTCAAACCCATTTAAGCTCGTAGGATTTCCAAGAGGCCAGAAGCGAATGATACGCACACCGCCGGCAATGTTGCACAGCACAATGCCGAAAGGTGATGCCATACTGTAACAACCTTCTTTTAGCGCCCGATGAACCTCCATTTCCTTAGTGGCTATTTCCACTTTGCTACTTGGGGCAGCGTAATGAAGGATTTGATAAAGCTGAAACGTAGTAACCCACGCCTGCTGCTGGAATACTCACCTTTTTCTAATCATTGGGAATCATTGTTAATACATGAGTCACCCTGCCGCATCTGCCAAAGCTTGGGAGCCCCCGTCTGTTGAGGAGCTGTCCGCGCAATTGCACCATTACGAAATTGAAGCCCTGCTGGGCTGCGGCGGCATGGGCGCTGTTTATAAGGGGAGGCAGACCAGCCTAGATCGGCCTGTGGCCATTAAAATTCTGCCGCTGGAGATTGGTGGGCATGACACCACGTATGCGCAGCGCTTCAAGAATGAGGCTAAAGCCATGGCAAAGCTGAATCATCCCGGCATCGTAGCGGTTCATGACTTCGGAGAGACTTCCAGTGGGCTTCTGTACTTTGTGATGGAGTTCGTTGAAGGCACCGATGTCGCCAGAATGATCGCCGAACAAGGGCGGCTGCACTCTGAGCATGCGATGGCTATCACGGCGCACGTGTGTGATGCGCTGGGCTACGCCCATAGTCTGGGTATCCTGCACCGCGATATCAAACCGGCGAACATTATGGTAGGGTATGATGGACGGGTCAAAGTAGCCGACTTCGGTTTGGCCAAATTAATCAATGGGGGAGAGAATGCGATGACGCGCAGCGGAGTCATTATGGGCACCCTTCCCTACATGGCACCGGAATCGCTCATTCTTGGAACAGATGTGGATCGGCGTGTGGATATCTACTCGGTGGGTGTGATGCTCTACCAGATGCTGACTGGCAGGCTTCCGCAGGGGTTGTTTGAGATGCCGAGCCAGCAGATCAAAGGACTCGATCCTCGCTACGATATGATCGTCGCCACAGCTCTGCGAGATGACCGGGAGTTGCGCTACTCGTCCGCCGAGGATCTGCGCCTTGAGCTGGATAACATCCTGACACAACCTGTGCTTAAAGTCGAAGCTTCATCCAAAGACGCGCCTGCTGCTCTCGACACCGAGGCACGTCCCCGACGTCCGGAAGATCCGCGCCAGACAGACAACAGCTTGTCAGCGCGCGAAAGGGCCTATCAGCCTGAGCGTCGATCTCGATCAGGATGGGGGTTTGTACCCACTGCTTTGGTTATTGCTGCAGGAGTCGGCGTCTTTGTGAAACTCAAAAACCATGAGTGGGCTGACGAAAATGCTGCAGCTATTTCCTCGACACTCTGGACACCGCCCAAACCACCGCGTGTTAACACGAAAAATGACAAGGCCGTTGTGCCCCCTTCGGCAACCCAATCGGAAAATTCAGCACCCAACGTGCAACCCTCCGCAACGACTACTGGCAAGGTAGCGAATCCATCCTCATCAGGCAAGCCTGCTCCTGCAAGTATAAGACCAGTCCCCGGCACGTCATCTGGCTATCAACCAGCCTCATCATCTGCCTCTCCTACTCTCCAAGCAATACTCGCGAAAAAAGATGAGCAGTTCAGGCAACAGCGGCATGAGAGAGTCACAAAGCCCTTTGAGCAAAGTTTGAATCTTTTAAACGAACAATACCTCCGTGCGATTGACAGAGAGATCACAAAGAAAAACCCCTGGAGCTTGGACATCATACGGGTGCTGAAGGCAGAGAAGAAAACTGTGTCCGATAAAATGGCTGCCAAAAATTTTGGCTCACAAAGCGTGTCCTATGTTTCAACCGTCCCCGAAATAGATGATCAGACTCCTGAGATCCTAAAGATTTTGCGCGACAAATACCGTGAGGCATTCGCGGGATGGGCTGCCATTCGTGCCACCAATCTCAAGCAGTTGATAAATGAATTCCAAAAAGACTTGGAGAAAATGGAGATGGAGCTAGCCAAGGCAAACAAGTTTAGCGATGCAAATGCTGTCCGCACTTATCGAGAGACTCTGGCAAAACCAACCGCTAGTACCAGCCTTCCAACCACGAAACTATCGGGGCAGAGTTCACGAACACCGTTGGAATAAAATAAGTTCTTGTGCTTGGAACAAACGCACTTGGCCTGCCGACTGAAAAAAAGACCGTTGAGCCATAAAGCCATGGGGTAGCGGGTGCGGGATTGCACTGTCCCGCAATAAATAGGCACCACCGCCGAACCGTGTTTGACCCGATGAAAAGCCCGCCCTTTTCGGGTGATGCTCCTCACTTTTGTCATGCTTTTGTCATGCATACCCCCCCGGGGGGTGTCAACCACACCAAGGGTGCCACCTCGGAATCCTTTGATTCTCAAGGTGGTGCCGGTGGTCGGACTCGAACCGACACGGGGGATGCCCACAAGATTTTGAGTCTAGCGCGTCTACCAATTTCACCACACCGGCATTGTCACTGGTTGCAACACGATGGTTTTAGCGGAGCCACAGAGGAATGCAAGGCTTTTACCTGATGAGGGGGGCTTCCCGGCTCGGCGAAGGGCGACTGCAGGCCATCAAGAAGCTTTGAGCAGGCAAAAACTAGGACAACAAAAGCGTGTCCGTTATGTCGAAACTAGGCTTTCACGACCATTCCTTCAACCTTTCGGGAAACATGCAAGCAACACAGCCGCTTTCATCTTCGAGGCAAAAGTCCTCGTAAATCTGCAACAGGCCCTGATGGTGATAAAGCTTCGCTTGGAACTTATCCGCGAGGGGATTTCCCCTACCAAAGAGACGCAGCGTTGCGAGTCGAATCTTTTGATTATCAAGAAGGGCAGGCAGATCCAGATACTCCGCCCAAAGCCGTGTGCGTTCTGGCACCAGAAGTGGGTAGGCGACATTCGCGAGCATCTCATGCACGCGTGTCTCTCCAACTAGAGCGAGAGGTTTGGATGAAGGGGGCGCTGTAAGCGTGTAATGTGTGGACCAATGGTGATGCCTGAGCCCAGCGAGGGTAGCACACCATGCAGACTGACTCCAGCGTGTAGCGTCCTCAAGCGGACCACACACAGACCGCCAGTTCTGTAGCATAGCTACGACAGCACCCAAACGGCGCTGGGGATGATTGCCGGGCCGCGTGGCAGCGAGATTCCATCTCACATTTTGGCTTGGCTCAAACCACCGAGAGCACGCGTCACGATGCCTCCACCACTCGCTCCAGAGAGCTCGGAGGTAACCACGTGTCTGCGAATGAGTATCTTCAATACGAATTTTTTTCAGGAATCCCGAGGCACCAAAAAGCAAAGCCTCGCGTTCGAGGGCATCACATTGCAGCAGTCGCCTGACGGGAAGGCGCTGACTGAGTATGAAGAAGGGCTGCGAATTGTTCCGATAGCCAAGTGTGCGCGCTAATGCCTGAAACACAGCTTGTTCCCTGCCATGAGCAACGGCTGCACGATGTAAGAATCGGCTTTTGTTTTCGAGCCGTAACTGCGCAGCGGACTCGATGATAGACTGCACTTTACCCTCGCCCATTTCGCTGAGTGGCCGAGCACAACGCCCTAAACGCGCCACGGCCATGCCTCGACAAGGAACAGCACTTTCGGCGAGCATCTCAGGTCGAAGAACCACCTGAGGAATTGCTTGATGAAAGCGATTGCGAGTGAAAAAGCACTGCTGTGGCGACCGCAGCACTAGGTGGAGAATCACTTGATCGTAATCCGCATTTACCCCATGACCATGATGCTCCCAATCTCGAGCATCGGTGTCGAGTTCAATATCACCACAAAGCGTTTGCCCAGCGCACTGAATCACACAACTGCGGAAATCAGGACCTGGGCCCGCATTCCAAAAACCAAAATCTGTCACTTTGATTACCTGTCCGTCAGTGGACTGGAAAGTCTTTCCAAGCGCCCCGGCGAACCAAAGACTCTGCCAGTCGAGTTCTGAATAGCACGTGTTAATTCCCGGTAGATCCGATGGATCCTCCATGCCGTTGAAAACCGAGTCACGAAAACGTAGGTAACGATCAGCTAGCGGCAACGAAAGACTCATCTGTAAAAGCTACTGGGGAGTCACGGTGTTGCCAAGGCTGCATGTGACTAAAACACACTCAGCCCCTCAATTCAGTAGTGCAGCGATCACCTCAATCTCAATCAAAGCTCCCATCGGCAATCCAGATACGGCTACGGTGGAGCGAACCGGTTTATGGCCTCGAAAAGCCTCTTCGTAGATGGGGTTTACTTTCGTGAAATCAGCCATATCTACCAAAAACACTGTTGCCTTGATCACATTCGTCATGGCAAGACCTTGGGATGCCAGAAGAACAGACAAGTTTGCAAGCACTTGGCGGGTTTGACCTTCGATATCCGATGCTTCGATCTTGCCGGCAGAGGGTACGATCGGTATCTGGCCTGAGCAGAATAGAAGTCCGCCATGTTTTATAGCTTGTGAGTAGGGACCGACAGCTGTGGGCACGTTGGGAACATGATTTATAAACTCCATCTGATCTGTTTAGGTTGTAATCCGGCGAAAAGTCAATCATCAGGCATGACTCGTCCTTCAGCCTCATTTTCACACAAGTATGCTTTCATTCAGCCGGAAAAGCCTAGAGGTCATCCTATGCTAGCTTTTGCAATAGTATGAAAGATCAGTTCTTGATCTCCTCGCCGCTCTGGGCATTCGCGAGTGTGAAATGCTCTCGATGATAGGTTGGATCTGTGCGGAAGGTAAGTCGAGCGCCATATTTGCGTTCGAGGGCGACTAGATGCTCACCATCCTCGGTTTTGAGACGCTGCATGACGTCCGGATGAACGACCACAAGAACACTTCGATCACTTTCTTCCAAGCGCCCAAGCACGGCACTGAGTCGTCTCTGGAGTTCAACGGACATGGTGATGGGGGTTTTGACCTGCCCGTGGCCTTTGCAATAGGGGCACGGCTCGTAAAGCGTGGTCCCCAAAGACTCATTGAGACGCTGGCGGGTCATTTCCATGAGCCCGAAAGGACTGATCTGCGTGACTTGTGTCTTCGCCTTATCACGCTTCAGATGCTGCAACATAGCCTTGTAAACGGCCTGCTGGTCCTTTCGATGCTTCATATCAATGAAATCGACAACAATTAGCCCACCCATGTTACGCAGGCGAAGCTGACGTGCCACCTCGGTGGCAGCCTCGAGGTTGGTTTCAACCAGCAACTTGTCTTGGTCTTTGTTTCCCTTGTTGCGACCGGTGTTCACATCGATTGCAACAAGTGCCTCGGTCTGGTCAATGACGATATAACCACCGCATGGCAACCAAACCTGACGGTAGAACGCGTTATCAATTTGCTTTTGTATCCCGTAGTGCTCAAAAAGCGCGGACTGACCTTGGTAGAAATTGATACGACGCTTTGCCCGCTTGGAGATTTGAGTGGCCAGCTTTTGCATTCGCTCAACAGTGGCTTGATCGTCACAAGCGACTTCGTCGATATCCTCGGTCAGAAAATCGCGCACCGTGCGCTCAATGAGATCGGGTTCCTGTAGACAGCACACAGGGGCAGGTTGACTATCTCTCACAGCGACAGTATCATTCCACTGTTCAATGAGAATATTTAAATCACGGATGATATGACGGGCTCGCTTACCCATGGCTTCAGTGCGTAGGATGACCCCCATGCCTTCCGGAAGCTCGATGTCTTCGAGGATTTTGCGCAGTCGGGCACGTTCCTTAGGATCCTCGATTTTGCGAGAGATACCACAAGTGTCATTGAGCGGCATCAAGACAAGCAGGCGCCCGGCCAAGGAGATGTTCGTGGTGACCCGTGGACCTTTGTTGCCAACAGCCCCTTTGGTTACCTGCACCATGATCTCAGAGCCCACAGGATAAAGCGTTGGAATATCCTTGGAATCAATGCGCTTCTTTTTCTTAGCACCCCGTCGGTTCACCTCTTCCATGCCTTCAAGGGCGGCGGGGATCGCATCCCAGAAATGCAGGAAGGCGTTTTTATCGAGTCCAATGTCAATAAACATGGCTTTGAGCCCCTGTTCGATATTACGGATGCGACCTTTGAACACACTGTTGATGATGCTCGAAGTTCCGACACGCTCGATGTTGTACTCTTCGACGACACCATTGTCGAGAAGAGCGACGCGGTTCTCGAGCTTCTCACAGTTGATGACGAGGCGGACACCGGTTTTAATATCTTTTTTACCCGTAAGGAGCTCACGGATGCGCTGGATGAAAGTAAGGGCCATGATTGGGTTGTAGGAGACTGTTCGACTTTGGCCGCAGTTGATCTTCAACGGTTGAAGAGTCTGCGCAAGAGGCCGCCACCGGATGGGGCGGGTTGAGGTTGGGATTCGCCACCCTGGTTGAAGGTTCCAAGCCGCCTTACAGGGACGGCTTTGGGAACATTCTGCTTGGATCTGGCGTTGCCGGCTGCTGAAGAGCCGGACTGGCGATTGATGTTTGGCCGGGCGCTTTTGCGCGGAGCCGGTTCATCAGTCGCCTCAAGCACTGGCGCACCCGCGCCAGTGTCACCATCGTCATCCGTGCCCGGTGCCACAGGCACCGCCGCATCAGCATATTCGACAGAGGGAATGTGACGGAAATGACCTTCAGCTGGCGGCATCGAATCGACTGCCAACTGGAAAGTATTATTATCGATGGCAAGGCACTGCTCCAACACCCGGCGCGCGAGAGGTGCAGCGACGGCACCACCTGATTTGCCATTCTGCACTAGCACCGCACAAGCAAAACGCGGATTCTGGTATGGCGCAAAGCTAATGAACCAAGTGTGATTATCGTCAACCTTCACATTGCGATCGTCACGACGCCAGTTTTGGGCAGTGCCTGTTTTGCCTGCCACTTCAACACCTGGAATGCGGGCGGATTTGCCAGTGCCACCGGGGTCATTCACGACCTTCCACATGCCTTTGCGAATCACTTCAATCTCAACGGGATTGACCTTGCTGGAAAGATCTGAGCGGATGCTGGGCTTGTTTTCGAGAATAACCCTACCACCATCCACAACGCGTTTCAAAAGATGCGGCTTCCACGATTTGCCGCCATTCGCCACTGTAGCGGTTACGGAGGCCATCTGCAGGGGGCTGGCCAGCACGCTACCTTGGCCGATGGAAACATTCGCAGTGTAGCCATCGCTCCAACGCTCATTGGGGCTGTTGGCACGCAGCCAGTCAGGATTTGGCAGAATTCCACCACTCTCATCGTCGAGTTCGATGCCGGTTTTCTCACCCACACCCAGCATGCGCCCGATTTCCGTAATGCGGCTAATCTTCGCATCATTGCCATAACGGTAGAAGAAGCAGTTGCAGGATTTCATGATGGCATCACTAAGGCGCAGCGTGCCGTGCGATCCTCCGCTCTGGCGCTGTATCCAGCATTGCATGCTATTTGAACCGTATGTAACCGCACCTGCGCAATTGTAAGCATTCAACTGGATCCCTGCCAGACATCCGGCAAAAGAAATTGGGATTTTGAAAGTGGATCCGGGCGTGAAGCCTCGCACTGCACGGTTCATGAGCGGGTTCGTTTTGTTTACCGTGAGCGCATCCCAATCCGCTTGGCTGATACTAGGGATAAACTTGTTGGGGTCATAAGAAGGAACGGATGCCATCGCCAACACCTCACCGCCGGTCACCTCAATCAGCACTACAGCTCCGCGTCCCACCTTGCCATCTCGAAGAGCTTTTTCAGCCACTACCTGCATTCTCGCGTCCAATGTAAGATATACGTCATTGCCTTTATGCGGAGGGTCGTAGCTTTTTTCACCCACCATTCGACCGCGACGGTCTTTTTGCATGGTGCGCACACCTGGTTTGCCACGCAGGTGCTCATCAAAACTCTTCTCCACACCAGCAACCCCATACTCATCAGGCACAAAATAATTCCAACCCTTGCGATCTTCAGCAGATGACCGCTGGTCATCAGGAAGACTCACATAGCCGAGAATGTGGCAGGCAAGAGACCCTTTGGGATACACGCGCGATGCACGCTCATCGACTCTAACACCAGGCAGACCAAGATTATGCTCTGCAATCCGACTGAACTCGGCGAATGTCAGGTTATCACGATACACCCACGGCACCGCGGCCCCAAAAGTGCGGTAGTGAACGCGCATGGTTTCACTCTCCGCCTCACGGTCAGTCTCAGCGGCATACTTTCGCTCGACTCCGAGACGCTGCAGATGCGGCTCAACGATCTCTGCAAAAATCTTAACGATATCGGTCTCCTGGACCTCTCGTGTTATTTTGTTGCTGTCTGGCTTCATGAAAACACGCTTGGGTGTCTTGCCCGCATTGAGACGCTTGTATTCATCTACTACCTCCGCGAGATTCACCCGCACCTCGAAGGTAGCTTTGTTTGCGGCTAGAATGATGCCATTACGGTCTTTGATCTCACCACGCGGACCAGGGATGCGAGCCCGCTCCTCTTTGGCCCCTGGAATCATTTTGGCAAACTCCTCCTTCTTCATGATCTGCAATGACCAGAGCCGATACGACAGCAACGCGAACCCGCCGAGAACGGCGAGCGCAAAAACATAAAGGCGAAAATGGTATTTAACGACCATCGAAGCGAAATCTCAGCCCCTCGTATTTGATTTCATAACTCATCAAGCTGGCAAGCGTGTAGAGCAGCAGGAAGATAAGCGGTGCGGCCAGCATAGCCAGCAAGGTGTCAGTGCCCATTTTTACCCAAACCATGGGCTGAAAGTCCACACTGCCACGCAGGAATGTTATCGCAACGTACTGCAGCAGCAGCCATGAAAAGGTTGCTGCGCCAACCATGAGCACTGGCAATTCCATCCGGCCGCGCTTGAACAACGGACGGATACCCTGCATGAGCGTGCCAAGGATAC
This sequence comes from Prosthecobacter sp., assembly GCA_017853885.1. Classification (GTDB taxonomy): domain Bacteria; phylum Verrucomicrobiota; class Verrucomicrobiia; order Verrucomicrobiales; family Verrucomicrobiaceae; genus Prosthecobacter. The sequence continues at coordinate 6,633 of JAFMIR010000038.1, read as the reverse complement.
CAAAAATGACGATGGAAAAACCAAAGGGTAACGACATAGACGCTGAAAACTCCGCACCGCTGTCTTCACCGAACAAATCAAGACCTTCCACCATCGCTTCGCTCACACTTGGCAGGTACCGTCCATCCCAGAGCAAACCGGCGCTAAAAGCCAGAAGCAACATCATCGGAAATGGAACTGCGACTGAGGCCGCGAAAAAAAAGACTGTGGGTAGGAATAGCGTTGCAAATTGTGCAATCTCAAGGCCAGGAATAAACTCCTGCAAGAAAAAGCTTAGGATCAAAAGCATGAAAACAATCGGGTGAAAGTGCATGGCAAGTCAAGTTCAGGGCTTTACAGGCATTGTGGCAGGCATCTCAGAAGAAGGCTCCGTCATGACAACGCTTTGCATTTCAATCACAAACACATGCTCAATGGTGGAAAAATCGACCGCAGGCTCGATGATGGCTTCTCCAGTGATCTCTTTGTTTTCAAAACGCTTCACACGACCAAGAAGCAGATCCTTCGGAAAGACGCCACCCTCACCAGTCGAGTAAACATCCGCGCCTGCATGAATGACAGCATTCATGCTGAGGAATCGCAGACGAAGATCCGGTTTGATATCAAGAGCCGCACGCTCACCGGAAAGGATTCCCTGCTCCAGCGTGCCATCGATGCGTGCGGAGACTCGGCATAGCTCATCTGTCAACAAGATGACCTCGGCCATATGTGAGGCCAAAGTGGATGTTTTACCGACAAGGCCACCCGATGTTATCACTGGGCTGTCGGTGCCGATGCCATCGAGTGAACCTTTATCAATGATCAGGCTGTTCCACCAGGTGCTTGAATTGCGGCGTATCACCTTCGCGGAGGTCATTTTGAAGGGGATAGATTGCTTAAAATCAATCAACTGACGTAGCTTCGAGTTCTCCTCGATCACCTGATTGTATTTTTGCTGAATGATACGCAGGCGCTCCAGTTGCACCAACATGTTGTCGTAATCACGTTTTAAGGCCTTTGGATCGAGCGATGGAGCCATCACATTCGCGGTTGTCCGCTCGATGGCGGCGCTCGTGTGAATGAACGGCGAGAAAAAACCGAGCGTCGCGCCTTGGATCTTGCGTGCCGTCGGGGTATCCAGCGTGAAAATACACACGAGTCCTGCGACAAAAATCAGGAGCGCGATGAGATTCAGCTTGTTCATGGCCAGATTACAGTTGCCGTGGCGCACTCGCTTGTCTGATGCTTGACATCAGCGGCGACCGCAACACGCGGCCCTTGGTGTCAAACTTCAGTCGTGCTGACTTTTCGTAGAAACTCAAGCTCGTTGAGGACGCGACCCGCGCCTTCTCCAACGGCACTTAGAGGATCCTCAGCTACATGAACTGGCAGTGCCGTTTCTTCTTGCAGCAGCTTGTCGAGCCCACGCAGCAGCGCACCACCACCAGCGAGCATAATACCGCGGTCCACAAGGTCAGCAGAGAGCTCAGGTGGGCAGCGTTCGAGCGTGGTACGAACCGCATCAATGATGGCATTAAGAGGCTCAAGCATCGCCTCACGCACTTCTTGGCTTGTGATCGTGATGGTCTTTGGCAAGCCAGCGACCATATCACGTCCCTTCACTTCCATGGTGGTTTCCTTGCCAAGGGGGAAAGCTGAGCCAATGCGAAGTTTGATTTCTTCCGCTGTTCTTTCACCAATCATGAGATTGTAAGCACGCTTCATGTAATTGATGATTGAATCGTCAAGTTCATCACCTGCCACACGCACACTGCGACTGTAGACAATACCTGAAAGCGAGATGATGGCCACCTCAGTCGTGCCGCCGCCAATATCAACGATCATATTGCCAGCAGCCTCCTGAACAGGCAACCCAACACCAATTGCCGCGGCCATAGGTTCTTCAATAAGGTAGACTTCACGAGCTCCTGCCTGTTCTGCGCTTTCCTTAACTGCACGTTTTTCCACTTCGGTTATACCAGATGGCACGGCTACAACGACACGAGGACCACGCATTGGACGGCGCCCACCCTGCACTTTTCGAATAAAATGACGCAGCATGGCCTCCGTGACGCGAAAATCCGCGATGACTCCATCCTTCAGTGGCCGGATAGCAGTAATTCCACCAGGCGTTCGGCCCAGCATTCGTTTGGCGTCATCCCCCACTGCCACCACCTCGTTAGAGCCGGACTTCACCGCCACCACCGATGGCTCACGAAGTACGATACCATGATCTTTTAGATAAACCAGAGTGTTTGCTGTGCCGAGATCGATACCGATGTCATTGGCTACGAATCCAAAAAGTTTGCCGAACATTTGAAAAAATGATTTAAGTAATTAAGAAAATGAGAACAGTTCGCAGAACTGAAAAACGACATACGGCGGCTCTTTCCAGCTTTTAAGAATCACGAAAAGCCAAGTCGTATACAGAATTCAGGCGACTAGACGGTAAAAGCGCCTGAAAGAGCGTCAAGGGAGACTTTACCCCCTCCAAAATACCTTTTGAGCTCTTTTCTGGCTTTTTAGTCCTGTTTTCCTAACCAATCGCAAACCTTTCTCAAAAGAACGAGGGACAAATAGCCTTTTCAAGACCTGTTGTCCAAAAAAACGGGCTGGCAGTAAGCCAGCCCGTTCTTCATAAGCCTACTTATTTAGGCAACCGAATCAATGCTCGTAACCAGTTTCGCCGTGCTCAGCAAGGTCAAGCCCGGTATTTTCAACTTCTGTATCTGGCCGTAGACCAATCACGGCCTTCACGATCAAAGTAATCACCAGCGTTGCTACTACGCTCCACACAATAGTCAAAGCTACTGCCTTCAGCTGATTGCCCAGCAAGCCATCCTTAAGGCCAGCAACGACCGCATTAGCCTTTTCATCAGCAAAAACACCTGTCAAAATGGCCCCCAGAGTTCCACCTACACCGTGGACGCCAAAAGTGTCTAGTGCATCGTCGTAGCCCAGCAAACTTTTCAGATAAGCCACAGCGATGAAGGGAATAGCGCCAGCCAATACCCCGATAATAACCGAGGAATTCGCAGTAACAAAACCGGCACCAGGAGTGATAACAACGAGTCCTGCAACAATTCCTGAACAGAAACCAAGGACGGATGGCTTGCCACGCAGGAACCACTCAAGGATAGCCCAGACAAAACCAGCTGTTGCTGCAGCGAGTGTGGTGGTCATGAACGCGTTGGCTGCAATACCATCAGCACCAAGAGCAGAACCCGCATTGAAGCCATACCAGCCAACCCACAGCATTCCGGTGCCAACTGCGCAAAGAACCATGCTATGAGGAGCCATCTTTTCCTTTCCATAGCCACTACGTTTGCCCACGAGCAGGCAAAGGATCAGTGCGCTCCAGCCGGAAGTCATGTGCACAACAGTGCCCCCGGCAAAGTCGAGCGCCTTGATGGTGGCATCCGGATTAAGCGGTCCGCACATGAAGCCCGTGGTGCTCCAGACCATGTGAGCAAAGGGGAAATAGACGGCGAACATCCAGAGAGCGACAAAGACAAGGACAGAAATGAATTTCATACGCTCAGCGATAGCACCCACGATAAGTGCCGGGGTGATGATAGCGAAGCTGAGCTGGAACATTGCCCACATGGCATCGCTGATCCACCAATAACCTGCGCCGGAAGCATAAGGAGAAACGCCATCGAGCATCTTGTATTGAAGATCACCGATGAAGGCGTTGCCAGCTCCAAAGGAAAGGCTGTAACCACAGGCCCACCAAAGGATGGTGACAAGACCAGCAATGCCCATGCACTGGGCGAGCACGCTCAGCACGTTTTTGCTGCGGACAAGACCGCCGTAGAATAGCGCGAGACCGGGCAGCGTCATGAAAATCACTAGAGCTGTGCTGATCATCTGCCATGAATTGTGGCCCGGCCCAGGACCAGCGATGTTCGATTTCCAAGTTTTGTCGCCATCTTTACCAGGCTGCACATTTTGCACATACTTTTCCAAGTCGAAGATTCGCTGTTCGAGGGTTGGTCCAGCAGGCGGAGCTTCAGCGGCTGGCGCAGTCGCAGGCGCTGCTGCGGCGGCAGCGTCTTGAGCCCGCATATCACCAGCGGTGATAGCGAGTGTGGCAATGGCGAAGACCGCAGCAGATGCGATGCTGCGCCAAGGAGTAGTGTGGTTGTTGGATTTCAGCATAGGACAAGAATGGAATTAGCTCCAATTGTTCAAAAGCATCCCCCGTGCCAAGTTGTTGGAACTTTTTTCTGGAAAGCTTCTAACCCCTACTTTCCCCTCCTATCGACAAAGGAAAATACTCGACAGAAAAAGCCGATTGCAAGCTCCACTGTCTCACCCCTGACCCGTTCTTATTGAAGAAGACCAACAAGCTTGCAGTTGATCAGCAACCATATAAAAACAGACGCTCATTGGCTCAAAGCCCAAAGAGTCGCTGATATGCTACTCCATTTTACCATCATGAAAGCAGATGTGCTATCCTTCACACCTCACGAAAGTGGGATGCAGGCGATACAGAAAGTGGACTCGTGATCACGTTCATAAAGGCATGACTTGCTTCAGAGTCCCTCTTGCCCTTTCGATCCTTTGCATTCTGCCCGCCGCCGCGCAAAACGACAGCGTTGGCAATGACGCGTCTGACAAGACCGCCTCCACGCCGGTGATACAGTGGCGTTTTGATGATGGCGCGGAGCCGGGGCCACGCTCGCCGACCTATCCAGGCTTTTCGGAAACGAACAAGGCGCGGAAGTTTGACGTGAAATCGCCGATCAAGATTATAGACAGACCCGAGCTGCGTTTTGGGCTGAATGAAACGATCACGCTGGAGGCCTGGGTGAAGGTCGCGGATGGCTCGGGCACGCCGTACATCATCGGGAAGGGCCGCCTCGGCACGAAGAAGTTCGGCGCGAACAATCAAAACTACGCGTTCCGCCTCCAGCACGGCAAAGAGGGCTCGCAGATAGGCTTTCTCTTCCGCAGCGCCGATGTGCCGGACAAGAAGGGCGACTGGCATCGCTGGTGGTCGAAGGACACCGTCCCCACGGCGGGTTGGCATCATGTGGCAGTGACTTACACCTACGGGAAGCCAAAGAGCATCAAGGGCTTCATCGATGGTCGCGAGACCGACGGCACATGGGACATGGGCGGCGCGACGGATCGTGCGCCCGTGACGGATGGCGACGCGGTAGTGATCGGCAATGGCTCGACGATGGCCGAAGCGCATGCGTTTGAAGGCTGGCTCGATGATGTGGCGATTTACCGCGGCCCCATCGACACCGAGGCGCTGAAGGCGAAGTATCAATTCATCCCACCGCCTCCTCCGGTGGCCAAAAAAGACGTGCCCGCCGGTCGCGTGCTCGTGCAACTTGCCGAGGAAGGCATGCCGGACGCGAACGCGTGGCCCAGCGAGCCGCCGAAAGTCGGCGAGACCTACACCGAGGACGTTTTCGGCTTCTTCGACGTGCCGCAGAAGTATGTGGAGACCGGGGTGCGCGGTGACCGCCATGTGCCGTTCCTTTTGCGTGCCGCAGCGAGCGTGACCTTCCCCAAAGGCAAGCATCGCCTGCTGCTGCGCGCTCGTGGAGCCACTAACCTCTACATCGATGGCAAAATCATGCTGAAGACGCCTTTCCCGCCGAAGGACAGCGACGGACATCACCTCGTCTCTGATCAAAAAAACTACCTCGACCTCGGCCCTGACTTCCGCTTCGTGCCACCGGGCAATCGGGAGTCGTGGTGCGAGTTCGAGGGCACCGGCAAGCCGCAGTTCATCGTGCTAGAGACGCTCGTAGGCAGTTACGCTGGCAAATCCATGCGTCGACCTGAACTAGGCGAAACCGTCGTCGCTTGGTCGAAAGAAGGCACTCAAACTTGGCAGCTCATCTCCGCTGGAAAACGCAGCGCACCCTACAATGATGCCGGATGGGCCGCGTATGAAAAAGAGCGCACCGCACATTACGAAGTCGTGAATGACAAGCGCCGCGCCGAACTCCGCGCGAAGTCTGATCCGTATTGGAAAACACGCCGCGATGCCGCCAAAAAGTATCTGGCAAAGGCAGGCGACGTGAAGGTGCCCGAATTGCCCGCAGGGCTACCGCGCCTCAACGATATCGACAACTTCATCGGAGCCACCATCGCCAAAGTAAAGTCGCAGACCTCGCATCAGGGCAGCGTGGACTTCTTCAAGCAGGTGCAGCCCATTCTCGAAACGAAGTGCCTCGAATGCCATCGCGGAGGTAAGGCCAAGGGCGATCTGCAACTCGACACGCTCGCCGCAGCCATCAAAGGCGGCGAAAACGAAGGCGCAGCCATTACACCCGGCAAACCGAGCCATAGCGCGATCTTGAAGCGTGTCGTCTCCAAAGACGAAGACGAGGTCATGCCGCCAAAAGGCGCCAAGCTTACCGCCGCCGAGGTCGAAGCACTCACGACGTGGATCAAGGAAGGTGCCGTGTGGCCGGAAATCCGCGCTGACAGGACCGAGGTGACTTCATTGACGGATGATCTGAGCTTTTTGCGCCGCGTGTATCTTGATGTCGTAGGCGTGCCACCGAGTTTGGAGGAGATCGCGTCCTTCCAGAAGAATCCCGACCGCAAGGTGGTCATCGACAAGGTGCTCGCTGATCCACGCTGGGCCGATCACTGGATGGGTTACTGGCAGGACGTGCTCGCGGA
>JAFMIR010000074.1 GCA_017853885.1 Prosthecobacter sp. | reverse complement strand
AATGATTTGAAAATGCCGCATTTTGCTTCTCGACTAGGCACACAGGCTTCGTAAAAGCCTCGACTAACCTTCTTGAAAGCAAAAACGTCCAACATTCACGTCCTCATTGCCTGTGGTGGCACCGGTGGGCACTTGTTTCCCGGCATCGCCGTCGGTGAAGTGCTCTCCAAACGTGGCCATGATGTCACACTGCTCATCAGCGAAAAAAAGATCGATACCCTCGCCGCCAGCGGTCACAAAGAACTGCGCTTCGAGAAGATGCCATTCCTCGCCATGCCGAGACCTTGGTCTCCGAAAATGATCGGCTTCCTTAAAGGTCTATGGCAGGGCACGAAGCGCTGCCGCCAAATCATCCGAGAGCACGACGTCAGAGTCGTGCTCGGCATGGGCGGCTTCACCTCTTTCGCTCCGCTCTATGCGGGTAAAAAAGAAAACTGCCGCACGCTCATCCACGAGAGCAACGCCATCCCAGGCAAGGCCAACAAGCTCAACGCCCAGTACTCCGACATTGTCCTTTGTGGCCTCGAGGCCTGCAAACCATGCTTTCCTAAGCATCCGGATGTGCGTGTCATCGGCACGCCCATCCGAGGCAGCATGCGCGAGAATAACAAAGATGATCCTCATGCCTTCTTCAAACTCGACAAAGACAAGCGTACGCTGCTCATCATGGGGGGCAGCCAAGGAGCCCGCGGCATCAACCGAGCCGTTGGCATGGCGCTGGAGCAGTTTGAAAAAATGAACATTCAAGTGCTGCACATCGCCGGCCCCTCAGACTATGAGGAGGTGCGTGATGTGTATGCCAAGTATCCGCTGCTGAAACAGCATGTGGCCGCCTTCTGCCACCGCATGGACCTCGCCTACCGAGTGGCGAACCTTGCCATCGCGCGCAGCGGTGCATCGAGTATGACTGAGCTCGCCTACTTCGGCGTTCCTAGCATCCTTGTGCCCTATCCGCATGCTGCCGAGGACCACCAGACGCGCAACGCGGAGATCTTCGACAAGGCCGGCGCCGCCATCATGATGCCCGAGCCAGATCTAAACGCCGACACGTTGAGTGATACTGTGCGCTCCATCCTGCTTGATTCTGAAAAGACTGACCAAATGAAGCGTGCAGCGCAAAAACAATCCGTGGAGGACTGCGCCGAAAAAATCGCCAGTCTCATTGAGAACGAAGCAAAGTCAGCGTGATACCTTCGCGTGCAATTCGTGGACTTTTTTCGCGATGCGGTCCTCGACGTCTTCCGCCCAGCCGGCAGCAGCTTCGTAACCGCCTTCCTTCAGCACACGCAAGCTCGGCACATAGCCTGTGTAGTCGTTTGAGTAACCCGCCACCCATACACCAGCTTCTCCATCAAACTCGTGTTTGAAGCGCAAGGAATAATCCACCACCACCTCGCTGCCCAGCGTGATAAAGGTGAGGTCTTTGCCCAACGTGATCACCTGCACTGGATAGTTGTGATCAGGGCGTTTGTTGTTCGCGTAGCTCAGCTTGATCTCTTCATAGGCCGCACGGATGGGACCCGAAACCGGGCGCGGGTTCACCGTGAGCGCCATTTCGACCGCATTGGAAAGCGAGCGGCCATGCTGCATCGATAGCTCAAGGTCCGTAATGCCGGGAACGACATCACTGCGCCTCGGATACGGGTTTTGATCCCCGCCACAGCCCATCAAAAACAACGCGGTGAAGCCCGGCCGATGCTCTTGCAGGTATTCCTGCGCAAAGCCTGCATAGTCGCCGCACCAGCTGTAGAAACCAAGACTCGTGTTGTGGCAGGCGTAACCAAACAACGTGGCCTTCAGCGTGCCATCAGAAGCCTCCACACGCAGCGCAGGCACCTCATGATCCACCACGCCGTTTGGATTCGGAGCCTTGTTCGCATTGGGGTGATCCGGCGGGAGCGTGTAATCACGGCGACGGTTCATCGCGAAGCCACAGCGTGCCTTATTCCAGGTAAGCCGCGCCGGCTGCATTTCCGACAGCGCCTTGCCAATGATATCGCCGATGTCTTTTTGCAGCTTCTGCGTGTAGTCCCAGGCATCGCGGGCTCTTGGATCGTCTTTTTCCGTCAGCGGCGTTGTGCGCAAAGAAGGACCGCTATGCGTATGCGAGGCATTCATGACCAAATTCGCTGCAGGCAGCTTGAATTCCTTTTCCGCCCGCTCAGCCACTGCATGCCGCATGCCTTGCGGCACGCCAATGAGGTCCAGTGTAACAAACACGAGCTTGTTTCCCTGCTCGTCCTGCAAAGCCAGCGCCTTTGCGAAAAGCTCCTGCACCTTGCCCTCGGCCGGTTTTTTCCTCGCAGCATACCCGGCCATCCACAGCAGCTTTTGCGGTGTCACCTTCACGACGGCCGTTCCTGCCTTCCAATTCGCCGAGACATGCGGTGCGATCGATTTTGGAGGTGCAGGCAGCGAGAGCGGCGTGGCTCCGGGGGGGGCGGCAAAGACCGTGGTGACGAATAGGGTGGTAAAAAGAAGAGCGAGAGACTGCATGAGGCTATTACGGCCTTCCACAGCCTCTTTTGACCACTCCTTGCGCCTTCTCTGTCGCTCTCTACATCCAGATGCGTGAATCCTGCGCTCAACGAACCCGACTCGCCATTCGATCTGGCCTTGCGCCCGGCCGATTTCTCCGAGTTTCATGGTCAGACGAAGGTCAAAGAGCAGTTGCTCGTCATGGTGGAGGCTGCGAAGCTCCGCGGCGAATCCCTTGATCATGTGCTGCTCTGCGGCCCACCCGGTCTTGGCAAGACCACGCTCGCCAATCTCATCGCCAGCGCCGTCGGCTCGAAGCTTCACACCACCAGCGGCCCGCAAATCGAACGCGCGGGCGATCTTGCCGGCATCCTCACGAATCTTCAAGAGCGTGACGTGCTCTTCATCGATGAGATCCACCGCCTGCATCCCAGCGTCGAAGAGTACCTCTATCCCGCCATCGAGGACTTCCGGCTCGACATCATCATCGACCAAGGTCCCAAGGCACGCACTATCCGGCTCGATCTGCCGCCCTTCACGCTCGTGGGGGCCACCACGCGTGCGGGAAAGCTCACCGCGCCGATGCGCAGCCGCTTTGGCATCCCGAACCGGCTCGACTACTACACTACCGAGGAACTCGAGCACATCCTCACCCGCTCGGCACGGCTACTCGGAATCTCCATCGAGCCTGAAGGCGCGCACGAAATCGCCCGCCGCTCACGTGGCACGCCGCGCATCACAAATCACCTCCTCCGCTGGGTGCGCGACTATGCGCTCGTGAAGGCGCAGAACGTCATCACCGGCGAAGTGGCCCACGCCGCGCTCACCATGCGTGACATCGATGAAAGCGGTCTCGATGAAATGGACGCCCGCATCCTCGAAGCCATCATCGGCAAATTTGATGGTGGCCCCGTCGGCATGGGCAGCGTCGCCGTCGCTGTCGGCGAAGACGCCAGCACGCTCGAAGACGTCCACGAGCCCTACCTCGTCATGCAAGGTTACCTAAAGCGCACCCCGCGAGGTCGCGTCGCCATGCCCGCTGCTTATAAAAAGCTTGGGCTCCCACCTCCACCACGAGCTCAAGCAGAACTGTTTTGAAATTGTGTCCTGATTGCACAGCCAGCAAACCGGCCTAAAAGGTTTGGCATGAAGCTGCTCCTACCTTTTTTTTGCGCCGCCAACCTAACGCTCCATGCAGCCGACCCCTCCGCGCTGATCCGGCAGGAGCTCCCATCGCTCATCAACCTGTACAAGGAACTGCACACGAACCCCGAGCTCTCGATGCATGAGGTCGAAACGGCTGCACGAGTGGCCAAGGAGCTGCGCGAGGCCGGACTGGAGGTCACGGAAAAGGTGGGCGGCCATGGTGTGGTGGGTGTTTTGAAGAATGGCGAAGGTCCGGTGATCCTCGTGCGCACGGATTTGGATGCTCTGCCGGTGAAGGAGCAGACCGACGCCCCTTACGCGAGCACGAAGGTGGTAAAGGACGACCTCGGTCGCGAAGTGAACGTGATGCATGCCTGCGGTCACGACATTCACATGACGAGCTTCATCGGCACCGCACGAGCCTTGTGCAAGCTGCGCGACCAATGGAAAGGCACCGTGGTCATGATCGGCCAGCCAGCGGAGGAGCGTGTGCTGGGCGCACGCCTGATGCTGCGGGCTGGTTTGTTCTCCAAATTTCCGAAACCAGACAAAGCGATCGCGCTGCACTGCGCCTCGGACATGCCACATGGCTCGGTGGGCATCGTGGAAGGCTATGCGCTGGCGAATGTCGATAGCGTCGAGATCGTGGTGAAGGGCGTGGGCGGTCACGGCTCGATGCCGCACCTGTGCAAAGATCCCATCGTGCTTGCCTCGCACATCGTGCTGGCGCTCCAAACCATCGTCAGCCGCGAGGTGCGCCCCGGTGATCCGGCCGTGGTGACCGTCGGCAGCATTCACGGTGGCACGAAGAGCAACATCATCTCCGACGAAGTGCGCCTCCAGCTCACGCTGCGCAGCTACAAGACAGAAACTCGCCAGCATCTTATCGACTCGATCAAACGTATCGTGAAGGCCCAAGCAGAGTCCGTCGGCATGTCGGCAGACAAAATGCCCGAGGTGATCGTCTCTGATGATCAAACGCCCGCTCTTTACAACCAGCCCGCTCTTTGCGCCGAAGTGCGCCGCCACCTCGAATCAGCCCTCGGAGAGGACAACGTAGTCACTCGAGAACCTGTGATGGGCGCAGAGGATTTCGCCGAGTATGGCCTCACGAAGGAAAAAGTGCCGCTGTGCATGTTCTGGCTCGGAACGCAGTCACCAGAAGTGCTGACCGAGGCGAAGAAAAAGGGAATCACGCTACCTTCGCTGCATTCACCTTATTTTAAGCCTATTCCGGAGCCAAGTATTGAGACAGGAGTGAAGGCCATGACCTCTGCGCTGCTCGGCTTGCTCAGCAATTAAGCCGATTAAGTAAGAAGTCATATCGCATGGCGTATTTTTGCCATGCTTTCCATTTACTCCCAACCTCAAAGGAGCTTCTGCGATGGTGTGTCCCGGAGAAACTTCCTACGCATCGGCGGTCTCGCCATGGGCGGCCTCTCACTGAATGATGTGTTGCGGGCTGAGTCCTCACAGAAAACAACGAACCGTCACAAGGCTGTCATCATGGTCTTCCTCCCCGGCGGTCCTCCACATCAAGACATGTGGGACATGAAACCCGATGCGCCCAGCGAGGTGCGTGGCGAGTTCAAACCGATCTCGACGAACGTCGATGGCATCCAGCTCTGCGAGCATCTGCCGCGGCTGGCAAAGATGATGGACAAGTGCACCGTCATCCGATCGATTGCCGACTCTGAGGGGCGCCATGATGCCTTTCAATGCCTGACGGGTAGGCCCACCAAAGGCCAGCCGACAGGTGGCTGGCCTTCGCTCGGTTCCTGTGTTTCTCGCCTCCAAGGAGCTGTGACACCTTCCATGCCGCCTTTTGTAGGACTCGCTCCGAAAATGGGCCATATGCCTTGGGCAGACAATGGCGTCCCGGGATTTCTAGGCATTGCGAATGCTCCCTTTCAGCCGAATCGTGGGACTGGCACAGGTGATATGGAATTGAAAGGCATGTCGCTCGACCGTCTCCAAGATCGAAAGACTCTACTGGCCAGCTTTGATTCTATGCGCCGTGATATGGACTCTAGCGGCCTCATGAATGGGGTGGATGTGTTTCACCAGCAAGCACTCAACGTGCTCAGCAGCCCCAAATTGCTCCATGCACTCGATCTGAGCCGGGAAGACCCACGCATCGTGCAGCGTTACGGGAATGGAGAGAATCGCAATCGTGACGATGGAGGCCCACGGCTGACCAGCCACTTTCTCGCTGCACGTCGCCTTGTTGAAGCAGGTGCGAGAGTTGTCACTCTGGCTTTCAGCCGCTGGGACTACCACTCAAACAATTTCGGCCAACTCCGCGAAGATCTTCCGCTCCTCGACGCGGGTCTCTCGGCCCTCATCACAGATCTTCATGAACGTGGCATGGATCAGGACGTGTCCGTCATTTGCTGGGGCGAGTTTGGCCGCACGCCCACGATCAATCCCAAAGCAGGTCGCGATCACTGGCCGCGGGTCAACAGCGCCCTACTCGCCTGCGGAGGCATGCGACATGGACAAGTCATTGGTGCCACGGACAAGATTGCCGCGGAGCCCACAGATCGACCAGTGGCTTTTGGCGAGATCTTTGCGACGCTCTATCGCCAACTCGGTATCGATGTGACAAAAGTCACGCTAAACGATCATGCTGGTCGACCTCAGTATCTTGTCGATTCGCATCTGCCAATGCCAGAGCTGGTTTGATTCATGGATCATCTTTACCCGCAATAAAATCGTGGAATGCCTGAGAGACTCGTCGGGTCATCGCGGAGGTCTCACCTGGTAGCTTACGGCCATTGATTGCTGCTAGCGGATGCACATCGCGAGTGCTGGAGGTCAAAAAAGCCTCCTGACAGTTTTCGAGAATGGATAGTGGCATGGTCTCTTCACGAACCACGATCCCAGCCTGTTGGCAGGCTTCGATGACAAGAGCCCGGGTCACGCCGGCTAGGCATCCGCTTTCCAAAGGAGGTGTCTTAACCATATTGTCATGCACGACAAAGATGTTCGTGCCTGTACCCTCACAAAGCTCCCCTCGCGTGTTGGCAAGAATTGCCTCACCCGCACCACGCGCTTTGGCATCCGCGAGCGCGCGCACATTTTCTCCGTAGGAGGTCGATTTGATCCCAGTGAGAGCTCCTCGCTCGTTCCGAGTCCACGCAACCGTGACAGCTGTTTCAGTCGGAGGCCAAGATTTGAGCGCAGAAGCCACCACCGTCATTGTCGGAGTTTCATGACCGCGGTCCGATCCGAGCGGCCCATCCCCACTCGTCACCGTCACGCGGATGCGAGCATCGAACATGCCATTGGCATCCATCAGCTCCCGAATGGCAGCGATAAATTGCTCAAAATCAGGCGCTGCAATGCCCATCGCCTCACACGAGGCCAACAACCGCTTCCAATGCCGGATGGCGGTGAAGGGTTTTCCATCTCGAGCCACCAACGTTTCGAAGACACCATCGCCCACCAGAAAACCATGATCGAGGGGCGATACCCGAGCTTCTTTGGTCGGGAAGATTTTTCCGTTGATCCAGATGTGGGTGGGCAAGCTCATTCGCTACCATCTGGCCCGCAAATGCGCCCCCACGCAAGCTGACGTTGCCAGTTTCCAATCGTGATCTAGCATTCCTGACATGAAATTGACTCATTTAGCGCTCGTATTGATGGCGGCTCTTGTAGGAATCACCGGTTACTTGGCATGGGAAGGACAACAGGCTGCGCGCGGTCAGAAAGAGGAGCTCGAATTCATGCGCAAGCAGCTGGAAGCCCGTGAGGCAGCGAAGCCAGTGAAGCCCGCCAGCAGCTTTGCACCCATCAACACCGAACCAGTCATTTCACCGACAACTGCCACCAGCACGCCAGCACCCATCGCCGAGCCTGTGGCATCCCCAGTGATGCCAGCCAAAGTGCCAGCTGCCGCATTGACCGCACTTCAAAAGCAGGTCCTCGGAATGCCAACTGTGGCCGTGGTGACAGAAGTCGAACGTGACCAAGGCTTCGTCGTGGTGAATGCCGGCAAAAATAAGAGGTTTATCAAGGGACAAAAATTCGATGTGAGGCGCAGTGATGGTGTGGTGGGACGTGTGACCATTTCTGACGTCATTGAAGAAGCGGAGTCCGTGGCGGACATTGACGCTAGCGTGGCGCTTCCCGGAGCCCAAATTGAAGTGGGAGATGAACTTATTCTACCCGTCACCAAGTAAACTCAAATGGCTCAGGACCGCCTCGATCTTCTCCTCGTTCGACGGGGTATGGTGCCTTCACGCGAACAGGCCAAACGGCTCATTATGGCTGGTGAAGTTTTTGTCGGAGACCGCCAAGTGACTCATGCGGGGTGGAAATTACATCCTGATTCCGTGGTGACAGTGCGACAACCTCCTAAGTTTGTGGGGCGGGGAGGTTTCAAGCTCGAAGGCGCTTTGGATCATTTCCAAATTGATGCAACACATCTCACCGCTCTGGATATCGGTGCCTCCACCGGTGGCTTCACAGATTGCCTTCTACAACGTGGCGCGTGCAAGGTTTTCGCCTTCGATGTGGGAACCAACCAACTCGCCTGGAAGCTGCGCAGCGATCCACGCGTGATCTGCCGCGAAAAGTTTAACGTAAGGCACATGCAGCCTGCCGACGTCGGTCAAGAGGTGGATTTGATCGTAGCAGATGTGTCATTCATTTCTCTGACTCTGGTCCTTCCTGCTGCCTTAACAGTGCTCAAACTGGGCGGGGTGGCTGTGGTGCTCGTCAAACCGCAATTCGAACTTTCCCCCGATGAAGTCGGCAAAGGTGGCATCGTGCGGGAATCTGCACTCCACCAAAAGGCATGTGATAAAATCGAATCTTTCGTTCGATCTCGCAAGGATTTGCAATGGATTGGAATCACCGAGTCTTCGATTCAAGGCACGGACGGAAACCGCGAGTTTCTCGCCTGCTTCAGCAAAGTTGCCTGAGGCTGGAAACGGAATCAATCGACCTCAAAGAAGTTAGATTCGACCCAGAGGTGTTTTTCAGATACCACCCTTTACACGTCATCACAGTGCGATTTTGTTTGATCAAGCCATGACTTCATGACGTTTTCTCGAGTCATGAATTCTTGCTTTGCAATCTTCGCTCTACTTCTAGCTCCCTGTAGTATTCTAGCCGCCGCTGAGTGGACCATCTCGACCTATGCCGGCACCGGTGTCCAAGGAGGGCATGGGGATGGAGGTCCGGCCACGAAAGCCGCCATCGACAATCCCTTCGGTGTCGTGCGTGGTCCAGACGGTGCCGTCTGGTTCTGCGAATACACCGGGCAACGCATCCGCCGCGTGGCACCAGATGGCACTATTGGCACCATCGCCGGCACCGGCGCCAAAGGTTACAGCGGCGATGGTGGTCCAGCTTTGCAAGCAACATTTAATCTACCCCATGAGCTTCGCTTCGACGCGAAAGGAGATCTTTTCATTGTCGACATGACCAATCACGCGGTGCGCAAGATTGATCTCAAAACCCACATCATAACCACCATCGCCGGGAATGGAACACCTGGCTATAGCGGCGATGGCGGACCCGCTAAAAACGCACAATTCAAACAGCCGCACAGCATTCAGTTTGGCCCAGACGGTGATCTGTATGTCTGTGACATCGGCAACCACGTCATCCGCAAAATTGACATGAAAAAAGGTACCATCAGCACTTTTGCCGGGTTGGGCAGGCCAGGACCAACACCCGATGGGTCGCCGATCCAAGGCACACCGCTCAAAGGCCCTCGTTCACTCGATTTCGATAAGCAAGGGAATCTATGGCTCGCCACAAGGGAAGGCAATCAAGTCTTGAAATTCGACTTCAAGACCGGAAAGATTTTCCACATCGCCGGAACTGGCAAAAGCGGCTTCACTGGCAACGGAGGCCCCGCCAAAGAAGCGACCTTAAGCGGCCCCAAGGGCATTTCCATCGATTCGGAAGGCAACATTTGGCTTGCCGACTGTGAGAGTCATTCCATTCGCATGATAAACGCCAAAAACGGCCAACTCGAGCTCATCGCTGGGCTCAATCAAAAGGGTGATGGACCCGATGGAGATCCTCTTGGCTGCAAAATGGCTCGCCCACATGGAGTCTTCTGCGATGCAGATGGAAGTGTTTTCATCGGTGACAGCGAGTCACATCGCGTGCGACTTTTGCGAAGAAAATGACCTTCCATTCATCTCCACAACGTTTCTGTAGAAAAAGGCAAGATCATTCACCTTCTTAAACGAGGAATTATTATGTCACTGATGCCTGCCGATGTTGGCCGTATTGAACGTTTTAGGTGAGTCTCTCTGTTTGCGCTGCTTGAACGGTTTCACAAGATCTGTCAGATTGCTTCCGGTGGGATAGTCTGATTGATGATTTTAGTCCCTTTTCTCATCTGAAGCGATGATAAAAAATTCAGGCAAGATGTTGGCAACCCAGACACTCGCGCAACATCTCAAGATTAAAAAAAAGGAGCCAGATAAGGCTCCTCTTTTGAATAATATGAATCTTTAGCAAGTGAACTTACTTCTTCTTGGCTGTCGCCTTCTTCTTCGCA
>JAFMIR010000014.1 GCA_017853885.1 Prosthecobacter sp. | reverse complement strand
GCGAGCGCGGTGGGGAGAAAGTCGAGCGCGATGACAGGCTGCTCATACTTGCCGGGTTTGATTTTGGCCGGCCAGCTCACGAGGAAAGGCACTCGCATGCCGCCCTCATGCACATCACCCTTCGCACCGCGGAGCGGTGAGTTGTCCGTGAAGTTCACGCCGTTCTTCTTCGCCAGATTGGGACCGCCGTTGTCGCTCACGAAGAAGATTAGCGTGTTCTCAGCCTGCTTGGTCTCATCGAGCTTTGCCAGCACACTGCCGATCGCGGCATCCATGGCCGCCACCATGGCCGCGTAGGTGCGGCGTTGCTCTGGCTGGATCGAGGCGAACTTATCCAACCACTCTTTGGGAGCCTGCAGCGGTGTGTGCGGTGCATTGAAGGCCAGGTAAAGCATCCACGGTTTGCCATCGCTCGCGTGACGACCGACGAAAGCGCATGCCTCATCGCCAAACTGCTCCGTGAGATACTTCGTGTGGGGTTCATCGGTGCCGTTGCGGTTCAGAGGGATGGTGTATTCCGCACCGCCCTTGGTTCCGGGGAAATACATGTGACCGCCGCCGAGAGCGCCGAAGTATTCATCAAAGCCGCGCTTGTTCGGATGAAACTGCGGATGGGCTCCGAGGTGCCACTTGCCCACCGCGCCGGTGGTGTAGCCAGCGTTTTTCATCAGTGCCGGAAAGGTCGTCTCGTTCAGCGAAAGGCCCGCAGAGGTGCTCTCCGGTAGCCATGCGGGGTTGTTCTCATGCCCGAAGCGGTGCTGATAGCGACCCGTCATGATGCCGGCACGCGTGGGGCTGCAAAACGGATGTGAGACATAGCCATTCGTGCAGATGAGGCTGCGTGCGGCCAGCTTGTCGAGATGGGGCGTGGGGATCTCTTTCGAGCCCTGAAAGCCTACATCATGGTAACCCAGATCATCGGCGATGATGACCATCACATTGGGTTTTGCAGCGAAAACGCTGTTGTAGAGGGTGAGGAGGGCAAAAAGGGCGAGGAGCTTCATCGGGCCTCTCAACGGGCTCATGCGCCGCTCTTATCAAAGGATGCTGCCAAAGGCGCAGACCTCATTTTTGTTCGCGCAGAGCCGTGTGAGGCGGAAGTCGGCGCACAGCGGCGGTGCATGCTGCTTGAGCTGTTCGAGCAGTGGATACTCGTCCGCGCCTTTGAATTTGATCGTGACGATGAAATGCCGCATGCGCCTCTCGCGCAGCCATTCGAGCAGCAGGTCGATGCTGCGCTGCGGTGCGGCGATGACATCGCAGATGAGCCAGTCCACCGTTTGTGGCGGCTTGTATTTGAAGGCATCCGCGGTCTCAAAGCTCAGCCGTGGGCTCCGCATCAGATCCTCGCGCAGCTCCGAGCGGTCGATGGCGATGACGTGAGCACCGCGTTTCACCGCGACGTAGCTCCAGCTACCCGGCGAGGCACCGAGATCGACCACGGTCTGGCCCGCCTCGATCTGTCGGCCAAGCCTCAGTTCGCTCTCGATGACCTTCGCAAAGGCACGTGAGGGTGCTGACTTATCCTCTGCCCATGGGATAAAGCCGCGCACATAGGGCGAGATGATGCCGCGGAGTTCAAACGGCTGCGGCGCGATGCTCACCGAGAGCCATCCAGTCTCCGGCGAGTTGAGAAAGCACTGCACAAGCGAGCTTTGCGGCGTGAAAGGCACGATGTCATCGCTCATTGAACGCAGCAGATGCCGACGACGCTTTTTCAATCGTTCCTTTACCGCGTTGCGGATGAGTTCACAGCGGTGCAGACCGGCGCGTCCTTCGCCATATTCTGGCCAAAGGTGCAGATGCCATGGCTGATCATCTGGCAGAACGCCCGCGATGGCATCAATAAGCCGTTCTGCCCATACATTGATAGACATGGCCTGTATTTCGACGATTTGAGGCAGCGTTTGACGTGCAAAAGCCAAGCACGGCCTATTTCCGAGATGGTGTTCGCTTAACCAGCCTAGGCCAGAGCGTTCGCTCAAATGCGCTGCAGGCAGTTCGTCTGCAAGCGGATCATGGAAGTCGGGATCGGTGAGAAAAAGGGTCACAGGCAGGCTCGGTATCACAGGTCGTCTATCCTTGCCTCATTGATTGGGGTAGCAAGCTGTGCTTCCTCGCCGCAAACGGACAAGTGGCAGTCATGTCACCGACTTTCGCAGATTCTGGGAAGTTAATCGCCAACTGCCGCTCGATAGCATGAACAGCAGTTGCCCATGGTTCATCGGCGGTTGACCATCGCTGGCTCGAGTGCTTTGCGATAATTCACGACCGCTTCGGCGATAGCAGCGGCGACGGTTTTCTGGTAGTTCCCTGACGCGATCAAAAGGCACTCCTTGGAGTTCGTCACAAATCCCCCCTCGAAAAGAATTCCCGGTTTCTTGATGCCGGTGAGCACGCTCCATTGAGCGCGCTTGATGCCGCGATCGACCACCTTCACGGTGCTGAGTACACGTGCCTGCACGGCGGAGGCGAGGGCGATGTTCGCGGAGTCCTGCTTGTTGCCGGTGGTGCCGTTCACGTTGTAACCGCCGCCACGTGAGATGGTGGCCGCTGCGTTTTGCGGCGTGAGAGCCCAAGTCTCGATGCCGCTGGCAGTGCTGCCGCCGGAGTTCAGGTGCAGGCTGATGAAAATGCTATTTGGAATTTGGTTGGCGATGGATACACGGCCACTCAGACTGATGAAGGTGTCCGTGCTGCGGGTGAGCACCACCTTGAAGCCTCGAGCCATCAACGCCGTGCGGAGATGCTGCGCCATTTGGAGCGCGTAATTTTTCTCATATCCATAGACGCCTCGAGCACCCGCATCGTGGCCTCCGTGGCCGGCATCGACTACCACCGTGTCGAAGTATTCCGCGCCTTGGATGTGGCTAGGATTCAGGATGGGATCGACGAGCTTCACGAGGTCCAAGCGTGAGATGAGCGTCCTCTCGCCTTGAGAAATGACCGGGAAGCTCAGGATGAACTTCATGTTGTTCATGAGCAGTTCCTGTGAGCCGATTTGAGCCTTGATGACCAGCTTGCTCGACATCAGCCAAATGTGATTGCCCTGCTGCCGGAAACCGGTGAAGCCGAAGAGTGGGTTGTAGAAGTTCCGGATGCTCTCCAGTGTGACGTAATCGCGGCCACCCACGTCAATGATGTGCCAAGGATTCGTTGCTGAAGGCTTTACCTCTCTTTTGACATTTGCCGTGATGGTTGCCGCCGGCTTTGGCTGCGGAGCAGGAAGGGGAGCTTGTGGCTCTAACTTTGGAGTTTGCTTGGGGGGCTCGACCTTCTTTTCAGCCTCAATGGGTTTGGGTGTGGTCTTTTGGACCGTCGTCGAGGATTTCGCTGCCACAGATTTGGCTTTTGAGGCCTTAGGCTTCGATTTACTGCCCAAGGTGGATTTGGGCTTCGACTCGGTCGCTGACTTGGTTTGCGGCACCGTGGGCTTTTCGATCGATTTTACCTCGGGTTCAGTGCCACCAAAGATTTTGGACAAAAACCCCTTCTTTTCCGCTTCGCCACGAGCGGGCTGAATGACCACTACGGCCAACCCTGCCACAACGATCACGGCTGCGACTCGGCGAAAAGAGGCTGGTGAACCGAATGTCATGTTTGTGTGGATGGTGGAGGCACGAGTTACATGGTTTTATAGTCTGCCGGGGGGATTTGGCAATCCCCGAAGCGGCATCTGCTTTTCACAGCCAGCGGCAATCGGCTGCAATGAAGTCAAAGATTGCCGCCCAGCTGCCGTGCTAGTTCTTTGACCATCTTGACCAAGGCACGAACTTGCCCCATTGAGCCGCATTCATGTCTAAAAAACCTGTTGTTCTCATCATTCGTGACGGCTGGGGCATCAACCCCGGCGGCAAAGCTCAAGCCCAAGCCAATGGCGATGCCACGCTGCTCGCGAAGACGCCGTTCCATGACCACCTTTACGCCACCTACCCACGCGGCACCGTGAGCGCCAGCGGAGAGGATGTGGGCCTTCCGGAAGGTCAGATGGGCAACAGCGAAGTCGGTCACCTGAACCTCGGCGCAGGCCGCATCGTCTATCAGGACCTCACCCGCATCAATAAGAGCATTCGAGATGGCGAACTCGCGAAGATGCCCGTGCTCGTCGAGGCCTTTGAGAAAGCGAAAGGTAAGCGCTTGCACTTGCTCGGCCTCATCAGCGATGGCGGTGTGCATTCGCATCAGGATCACCTCGCCGCGCTCTGCAATGCGGCGAAGGCCGCCGGAGTCACCGATTTGATGGTGCATGCCATCACCGACGGGCGCGACACCTCACCGACCGGCGGCGCGGCCTACATGGCCAAGCTGGAGGCCGATTTGAAGCCGAGCGGCGCGAATATCGCCACCGTGATCGGTCGCTACTATGCCATGGACCGCGACAAGCGCTGGGAGCGCAACAAGCTCGCCTGGGATGCCATCGTGCTCGGTCGCGGTGAAGTGCGCACCGATCGGCCGAGCGCCGCCGTGCAGGCCGCGTATCCGAAAGACCCGCGTGGCGATGAATTCATGCAGCCGATGATTTTTTCCAATGCCAATGAGCAGCGCATCCGCGATGGCGACGTGATCCTCTGGTTCAATTTCCGCGCCGACCGCGCTCGCCAGCTCAGCGAGGCCTTCCTGAAGGCCGATTTCGCCGGTTTTGACCGCGAAGTGACGCCGAAGACCGGTTACTACACGCTCACCGAGTATGACGCGACTTACGTCGATCTCGGTGCTCGCGTGATTTTTGGCACTGAGAGCCTCAGTAACAACCTAGGGCAAACCATCTCCGCCGCAGGCCTCACGCAGCTTCGTGCGGCTGAAACGGAGAAATACCCGCACGTCACCTTCTTCTTCAACAGCGGCGTCGAGGAGCCCAATCCCGGCGAGGATCGCTACTTGGCCATTTCGCCTAAAGAAGTGCCCACCTACGACAAGAAGCCGCAGATGAGCGCTCCGGATCTCACCTTCGAAGTGCTGCGCCGCTTGGAGAAATACGATGCCGTTATCATGAACTACGCCAACCCCGACATGGTCGGCCACACCGGCGTCGTCGAGGCCGGCGTGCACGCCTGCGAAACCATCGACCTCGGCGTGAAGCTCATCGTCGAGAAGGTGCTCGAACTCGGCGGCAAGCTCTTCATCACCGCTGACCACGGCAACTGCGAGCAGATGCGCAACGCCGATGGCTCCCCGCACACCGCCCACACCACGAACCTTGTCCACGGCATCTACGTCGCTGCCGACGCCGCGAACTACACCGTCCGCAACGGCATCCTCGCCGACATCGCGCCTACGCTGCTCGACATGCTCGGCGTGAAGCAACCTGCGGAGATGACGGGCAAGAGCTTGCTGGTGAGGAGAAGTTGAGTCATGCGCGCAAAATGAGTATCACTGCGGATTGCGGCTAAAAATGCGGCGCGGACACCGTGCCGTCTTCGATCTCCTGCTTCTTCTTCCGCACGATGGTATCGGCGATCTCCCGAACCATCTCCTCGATGAGCAGGCGCAGGTGGCTGCCTTGACGATAATCAGCCGGGGCGATGTGTTTCACGCGATCCGCGAGGCCGGTGAGCTGGAAGCATTTGCGGAAACTGGTGCGGCTGGCTTCGTCGGGATTGTAAACCGCGATGGCGTTGCCGCCGTAGCGTTTCATGAGCGTGAAGCAGGGGACATCGGTGGGCCCATCGCCAACGTAGATCATGTTTTGGAAGGGAATCGGGCGCAGCTCGGGGGCCATGTGGTCATTCACGTCCTCGTGGGGCTCGAGCATGCCTTTGTTGATGCGGAAGATGTACTGCGTCTTTGTCGTGTGACTGATGACACGCTTCGGGAAGGTGATGCGGCCGTTTTTATCCTCGCCGAATTCGCAGCCGAAGATGCGCTTGATGTAAGGAGCGAGCGACGAGCCATCGAGCAGGGCCTTCAGGCCGCTGGAGACGATGTAGTGCTCGATCTTCACACCGAGAAGGCGGTGTTGGTCATTCAGCACGCTATCGAGCTCCGAGAAGATCTCCGGCACACCTTTGTAAAAGCGCAGCTTGGTACCGAGATTTCGCAGTTCCTCGTTCGTGGGGCGATCCATGTCGAGGTAGTCGAGCATGCATTTGAGATAGGCCAGCTCGCCATCGTAGCCTTCTTGGTCCACCAGTTCGCGGCTGCGCTTCCAGAACTGCGTCGGATTGATGCCGAACTGCGGAAAGAGCGTCTCGTCCTGCATATACGTAGGGCTCAGCGTCTGGTCGTAATCGTAGATAATGCCGATGGTGGTTTGTTGCGAGGCCATCTGGGTGTCAGATTTCAGATTTCAGGTTCCAAGCAGCGAGGCGAGAGCGCCGGCGAGGGACGGGTGAGTGAAAGTGTAGCCTGAATCGATGGCAACGCGAGGACTCACTCGCTGGCTCCCCAGCAGCATCTCATTGGCCATGCCACGGAGCAGCAACCGCATCGCAAAAGCTGGGGCATGGAAAAAAGCAGGCCGATGGAGGGCTTTAGCGAGGCTTTGAGTGAAGATCGCATTCGTCACCGCTTCGGGCGCGGTGAGATTGATGGGCCCGCGGATGCCGTCTTGCTCCACTGCTCTCAACATGAGGCCCACCGTATCCTCCACATGAATCCACGGCATCCACTGGCGACCACTTCCCAGCCTTCCGCCAAGTCCGAGGCCAAAAACACGCTTCAACAGCGGAAACGCTCCGCCATCTGGCCCGAGCACCATACCCGTGCGCAGCATCACCACCCGCATGCCGAGCTTCTCCGCCTCTTTCGCGGCCTTTTCCCATTCCATACATAGCTCCGCTAGAAAACCCGCACCGGAGGGCGAGCTCTCATCGAGCAGGTCATCACCTCGATCACCGTAAAAACCGGAGCCCGAGGCACACACAAGCACCTGCGGCCGGTTCTCCGCTTTCCAAGTGCTGAGATGCCTCACGAGGCCTTGAGTGAACTCCACACGACTTTTCCAGATGCGTTCACGCTTTTGCGCCGTCCACAGCCCCATCAGCGATTCGCCCGCGAGATGCACCAGCGCATCGAGTTTTGTTTCCGTCAGTTGATGTGGTTCAGTTCGGGGCTGTTTCAGCGTCTCCGCAGCCAGCGGCACCGGCCGTTCGAGTTGGCTACGTGTGTAAGCCACCAGTGCATGACCACCTTCGCTGGCCTGTCGAATGAAATGCTTGCCGAGAAACCCGGTCGCTCCTGTGATGCCAATGCGCATGAGGTGGATCAATCATCATTTCATGGCATTTGCACGGACTGATTTTAATGTCGGGCAAGCTGCATGCCATTTTCAGCCCATCATTTCATGCATTGGAAGGTGGACGGCTCTCGTTAGACCCGCTAAAAACTCCTTGTTTAATCTCGCCCAACCCATCTCGCATGTCCACTGCCACAGCCTCCGCTCCGTCGTCGTCTGATTCCAAGAAAACCCTTCGCAACGCTGTTATCCGTTTCGCTGGAAATTCACAGGACGGTATCCAGTCCATCGGTGGTTTTCTCGCACGGCTGGCGGGCCGCACAGCACAGGAGGTGATGACCTACATGACCATTCCATCCACCATCAGCGGTGGGCCTTCGATCTTTCAGGTGCATCTAGGCAGCGGAGAGGTGCTGACTGCAGGCGATGAGGCAGACGTGCTTGTGGCGTTTTACCAGCACAGTTATGACAGCCACTTTGGCGCGCTGCGCCAAGGCGGTATCTGCCTGTATGACAGTGGTGAGGTGAAGGAGATCAAGCATGAGCGTGGCGTCTTCCACATAGGCATTCCGTTCACCGCCGCCACTGTGGAGGCCATCGGTGGCAGTGCTAAGGATCGCGGTAAGAACATGTTTGTTCTTGGCCTCATTGTGGCTGTGTTCAACTTGGACAAGGAGAAGCTCGTTGGTATCATCAGCCGACAGTTTGGTAAAAAAGACGAATCGGTGCTCCGAAATGCTCTTCTGGCTTTTGATGCGGGTTATGCATACCAAATCGGCGACATCGAAAAATTCGTGCTCGCTCCAGGCGAGGCGGATTCCGGGCATCGAATCTCCACAGATGGCAATCAGATGCTTTCCATGGGACTTCTTGCCGCCGGTGTCCGCTATGGCGCCGCTTATCCGATCACGCCATGGTCCTCCATCATGGAAACACTTCGTAGTGAGCTGCCAAAGTATGGCGGCATCTTTGTTCAGGCCGAGGACGAACTCGCCGCCGTCAGCATGGCCATCGGTGAGGCCTTCGCTGGCCATCTCGCGATGACCGGCAGCTCCGGCCCCGGTTTGTCGCTGAAGATGGAAGCCCTCGGCTACGCCAGCATGGCCGAGCTGCCGCTCATCGTCGTCAATGTGCAGCGCGGCGGACCTTCCACAGGTCTGCCAACCAGTGTCGAACAAAGCGACCTCATGCAGGCCATCTACGGCAGCCATGGCGACACACCGCGTTTCGTTTTGGCTCCCAAAGATGTCGAAGACTGCTTCTACATCGCCCTTGAGGCCGGACGTATCGCTCGCAAATACTCCAGCCCCGTCATCATCCTCAGTGATCAGGCGCTCAGCAGCCGCATCGAGGCCTTTGAGGAGCCCGATATCGACAAACACTGGGTCGAGCCTACGCTCGATCTATCACCGCGTGCAGTCGACTGGAAGCCTTATCCTTTGGACAAGACTACGCAGCATGCCCCTCCTGGCACGAAGATGGCCGCTGGCAAGTATCCTCACATCTCCGGCCTCGAGCATGACGAGTGGGGTCATCCTTCAGGCAATGCAAAAATGCACCAGCAAATGACCCAAAAGCGTCGTCAGAAACTGCTCGATGCCGCCGCTGAATTCCCGGTGCCTGAAATTCACGGCGATACCACTGGCGACGCCCTGATCATTGCTTGGGGCAGTGCTTGGGGGCCTGCGAAGGAAGCTTGTGAACGACTTCGCAGCGAAGGTCATAAGGTCAGTGCCGCGAACCTGCGGCACCTTCACCCGCTGCCAAACGCGCTCGACGGAATGCTTGCGGGCTTTAAGAATGTCGTGTGCGTCGAAATGAACGACTATGGCGCCTACGGCTACGGCCAACTCGCCACACTCCTCCGTGCCAAGTATGCCGACCCGAAGATCAAGAGTGTCTGCAAGACGGACGGTCTCGCCTTCCGTGTGCGCGAGATCGTCACCGGCGTAGAAAAGCATCTCGCCGCCACCAAAGCCTGATCTTTGTCATCTTCCTTCCTCAATTTTTCCCAATCCGCTGTCATGTCCAACGCCGTCGCCACATCCGAAGTCCCAGTCGCCTCCGATGCTCCCGCCATCGAAAAAGTCACCAAGAAAGCTCTAACGGCCGACCACCCAACTTGGTGCCCGGGTTGCGGTGATTTCGCTGTGCTCGCTATGTTTTATCGCGTGCTCGAAAAGCTTCAGATACCCCAGGAAAAGATTGTTGTGGTCGCTGGCATCGGTTGCTCCTCACGCTTTCCCTACTTTATGAATACGCACAGCCTACACTTCATCCACGGCCGTGCCTTGCCCCTTGCCACCGGCGTCAGTCTCAGCCGCCCCGACGTGCACGTCTTTGTGTTTGGCGGTGACGGCGATGGTTTCTCCATTGGTGGCAACCACCTCAACCACGCTGCGCGCAAGAACATCAAGCTCACCTATATCATCATGGACAATTTCGTGTACGGTCTCACGAAGAACCAGACGAGCCCTACCACGCCCATCGGTCGCAAATCGAAGACCGATCCCACCGGCAGTGTTGACCGCCCCATCAACCCGATGAAGCAACTTCTAGCTAGTGGCGCCACTTTCATCGCACGCACGCATGCCGCGCAGGTGAAACACATGGAGGAAATTTTCACCCGTGCCATCCAGCATGATGGCTTCAGCGTCGTCGAGTGCCTCAGCGAGTGTGTCATGTTTTATCCAGGTGCCTTTGACGACAGTTGGCCAAAAAAAGGAGGCGCTTGGGAAACGATTGACGAAACGCAGCATGATGTCACCGACGATATTGCTGCTTTCAAGCTTGCCGACAATTTGGCCCCTGGGAAGTTTGGCGTCTATTACCAAGTCAACCGCCCCACGAAGAACGAGTTGGAACAAAAATGGATTGATGACACGCAGGCTAAGCTCGGTGCTGTTTCGCAAAAAGACATTTTGAAGAAACGCTTTGAGGCCATGCGGTAAGCCTCTAGCGCATGTGCTAGGCTGTCTTCGTGCTGCTCTGGAAGTCGTCTTTTTTGTTGGGCTGTAACACTCAAGATCCCACAAATCCAAACTTCAGGAGTTGTTCTTCAATGATTTTATCGCATAACGCGAGTTGTCTTTCCCGTTCGCGGCGGCCTTCATCTGCGATGGCTTGCAAAGCATCGATGTCGTAGAGATAAACGCCCTCGATATTGTTTACAGCAGGCTCGACATCGCGCGGAACCGCGATGTCGATAATGAGCAGTGGCTCCCAGCGACGGCGCCGCATGACTTGTTCAACGTGCTCTTTCCTGATGACAAAATGCGGGGCGCTAGTGCTGGAAATGATAACATCGACTTCATGCAAAGCATGCTCCCATTCGTCGAACTTCATCGCCTGGCCCTTCATCTCTGTGGCGAGTTCCACCGCCTTATCATAGCTGCGGTTGCTCACAATGATGCTTTTCGCACCGCGGCTGAGCAGGCTTTGGGCGCAAGTG
This sequence comes from Prosthecobacter sp., assembly GCA_017853885.1. Lineage (GTDB taxonomy): Bacteria > Verrucomicrobiota > Verrucomicrobiia > Verrucomicrobiales > Verrucomicrobiaceae > Prosthecobacter. The sequence goes on along the minus strand of JAFMIR010000014.1, from coordinate 85,759 downwards.
CGGCTCATTTCTCCAGCACCCACGAGCATGACACGGCATTCCTTGAGGTCATGCACCTTCTCCGCCAAATCGACTGCGACACTTCCAACGCTGGTGGAACCACGTTGGATCATGGTATCGTTGCGGACGCGTTTGCCGACAGCAAAGGCCTGCTGGAAAAGCTTATTGAGTGCCTTGCCGGTGCTGCCGGTTTCGAGCGCGGTTTTGTAGGCGGCCTTTACCTGTCCGAAGATCTCCGTCTCGCCCAAAACCATCGAATCAAGGCCACTGACGACGCGGAAGAGGTGTCGAGCGGCCTCTGCGGCATCGAGTTTGTAAAGTGCCATGGCTTCGGCGTGTTCCGGTTGGAGTTCAAAATGGCTCACAAGGAAGTTGCGCAGAGCCTCATGGCTTTGTGCGGCCTCAGGCAACTCGTGCGAGGCATAGAGCTCGACGCGGTTGCAGGTGCTCAGCACAACGCTTTCGGCAAAACCTGGCAGTGCACGGATGTTTTTCACGGCCTCTGGCACCAAAGCCTCCGGGAAAGCCAGGCGCTCACGCACGTCGACAGGCGTTGTTTTGTAGTTCAAACCGACGCAGACCAAGGAACCGGCGGCGCGGATGCTGTCGTTGGGATTTGTTTCAGGCATGCGTCACGATCCACAACGAGATAAAAGGCAGCACAAAACCAACCACGGCCAGCCAAGCCGTGCGGCGTGGGGAAGTGACATGCCGCCACATGAAAAACGCGATCACCGCGTAAAGGCCCCATACGATCCAAGAGAACACAAGCTTTGGGTTTGAGACCGGCGTGTGAAGGGCAAAGGAGATGGCCAGTGCCAAGCTCAGCAGCACGAGGCCAAGGCTCACGAGCCGTTGGATAGCTTTTGCGAGGCCTTGAATGGGCGGCAGTTGGTAAAACAGCCCGCCGATGCGGTGCTGCTTCAGCAGGCGCTCCTGAACGAGATACATGATGCCGGTGATGCAGCCCAGCGCAAAAGCCGCGTAGGCGATCAGCGCCATTGCGGCGTGCAGCTCGACCAGCGCATTGATTTTTCCTTTCACCGCATACGGATTGAAGCCCTGCAAGAGTGCCAAGCCTTGAACAACCGTAACAAGCGGTGCGGTGAAGACCCCGAGCAACGAGAGACGAAAGCCGGAGCCGACAAGAAAATAGAGCAACACCACACTCCAGCCGATGAAGACAAGGATGTCTGGCAGGCTTTTCATCGGGCACTGCCCCACCTCTTGCCCGCGATGGTACAAAAAGGCTGTCTGAAGGACGAAGCCGATGGCCATCAGGAGGATCTGGGTGTTATCTTGTTTCCAGCGACCGGATCTCAGCGCTAGCAGAGCCTGGACGACCGCTGCAGCAAAGGTCAGCGTGGCAGCGAGCAGAAAGATGGAAGTGAGAGGTATCAAAGGAGGGAAGGTGATACTCGCGAGCGAGGAGCCTTTTCGCAAGGATGAAGGCACGAAGACCGCAAAGCCTTGTGCCAGAAACGCGATTGAGCCTCCCAAACGGTCGAAGAGGGTTTTGGGTTGCTTTTGACAGTCCGTGAGCCCTCGTATGAACCCTCCCTTGCGTGCGTTTTGACCCGTGCTAGCCTCACTTCCCTCAAAACTTACATCTGCACGCACATCATGGGCAAAACTCTCTTCGCTAAAGTCTGGGAATCGCATTCGGTTGGCACACTCGACAACGGCCAGACGCAGCTCCTCATCGACACCCATCTCGTTCATGAAGTGACCAGTCCGCAGGCCTTTGGCATGCTGCGTGATCTAGGCCTGAAGGTGGCCTACCCGCATCGCACCTTCGCGACGGTCGATCACATCGTGCCCACTGACAGTCAGGTTGCTCCGTTTGCCGATCCTCTGGCAGAACAGATGATTCAGGAGCTCAATAAGAACGCGAAGGAGACAGGCATCACCTATTTCAACCTCGCCAGCGGCAAGCAGGGTATCGTGCATGTCGTCGGACCTGAGCAGGGCATCACCCAGCCCGGCACCACTATCGCCTGCGGTGATAGCCACACCGCCACGCACGGCGCCTTTGGCGCGATCGCTTTCGGCATCGGCACAACGCAGGTGCGTGATGTGCTCGCCACGCAGACGATGGCGCTCAGCGTCATGAAGGTGCGCCGCATCAATGTGGATGGTCACCTGAAGCCAGGCGTGTATGCAAAAGACGTTGCTCTTCACATCATTCGCCTGCTCGGTGCCGGCGGCGGCAAAGGTTATGCCTATGAATACGGTGGCAGCCTGTTCGACAGCTTTACCATGGAAGAGCGCATGACCGTCTGCAACATGGCCATCGAAGGCGGTGCCCGCTGCGGTTACGTGAATCCGGACGAGAAGACTTTTGAATACCTGAAAGGCCGCCCCTACTCGCCTAAGGACGCGGAATGGGACAAGGCCGTCGCGCAATGGCGTGCCGTGGCTTCCGACAAGGACTGCGTGTATGACGATGTGGTGAACATCCAAGCGGAAGATATTCCGCCGACCGTCACCTGGGGTGTCAGCCCGGATCAGGCCATCGCGGTGACCGAAAAGGTGCCGTCCTTGGCTGATGCGAAAACCGCCACGCAGCGTGAATCCACCGAGGAAGCGCTCGCTTACATGAAGTTGGAAGGCGGTACGCCGATCAAAGGCACGAAGATTGACGTCGCCTTCATCGGAAGCTGCACGAATGGCCGTCTGAGTGACTTCCGCGAGGTAGCAAAGTTTATCAAAGGCCGAAAAGTGGCCGCCGGAGTGAAGGCTATTGCCGTTCCGGGCTCGCAGATTGTGGACGCACTCGCCAAACAGGAAGGCATCGACAAGGTCTTCAGCGAAGCCGGCTTCGAATGGCGTGCCGCAGGCTGCTCGATGTGCCTTGCGATGAATCCCGACAAGCTCATCGGCGACCAACTTTGCGCCTCTTCCTCAAATCGTAACTTCAAAGGCCGTCAAGGCAGTCCTACCGGTCGCACGGTGCTGATGAGTCCTGTGATGGTCGCTGCTGCTGCCCTCAGCGGAAGCATCGCGGACGCGCGTGAGGTGTTTGCGATTTGACCGCAAGGATCCATGAAAAACCGGGACGGCGCAGGCCGTGCCGGTTTTTTATTTATCGAGAAGCACACAGCGGAAGGATCGTCCCATGATCGCCGGATGCGTCAGAGAGTGAAACTGGCGTAAGGTGGCGACGTCGAGGCCACATCCTTCGAGGGTGGCGAGCCATGGAGTGGCGAGTCGGGTGAGGAAACGCCCTTGGTGGTCGTAATCGAGCACGCGTAGACCTTGTGATTCAGCCTCGGAGATGAGGCGGGTGAAGTTGATGGAGGTCGTGAGGTCCGCTTCGCCGAGATCAGAGAGGATTTGATCGTCCGTCTGATGCTGGCGGTAGCGGCGAAGAGTGCCGGCGGGTCGAGTGAGGAATTCCTCCGCGTCGTAGCCGTAGTCGGCGATAAAGACGCTGCCGCGAAAGGAAGCCTGCGAGAACGTTTTGACCCACTCCAGCATGGCGAGGGAGATTTCCATCGTGTGGCCGGGATCGAGGTCGCTCGGCAGTTTTTCGATCTCCGTAGTCAAAGCGGGGCTACTGGGTTCGGCGGGCACTAGGGTCAAAGCGGCATCGACATGAAGTTCGAGCCAGTTTTGGCCATTCCAGCGCACGAGATGGACCGGGAAGGCATCAGGCAGCTCGTTGCTGAGATAAAAAGCATGCGCAGGAGCCTCAGCGAGGCTTTCGATCCAATTCACGCGATCACCGAGTCGCCGGTGCTGGGCCTCACGATAGCGGGGATTCGGCTCGAGGAGCAGGTAACGAGCGCCTGGGATGTTGAGCGCGGTGAGGATGTCCTCGGCGAGCTGGCCGTCGTGGGCACCTTGCTCGATGAGTGCAAACTCCGCAGGTCGTCCTAGGCGTTGCCATTCACGGTGGGCGAGCATGGCGAGGAGTTTGCCAAACAGTGGCCCGGTGCTCACGCTGGTGAAGAAATCACCGCCACGCCCGATGCGGCGGGGGCCGGAGCCGTAATAACCATGCTCAGGATGGTAGAGCGCCATCTCCATGAGCGATGCGAAAGGCATCATGCCGCTCGGTGCGGCGGCGATTCGCTTACGAAGAAGGGTTTCAAGAAGGGTCACGGGAAAGAAGAACTGGCGGATTGGACGAAGGAAGCCTACCTTTTTCACCCACCCCACTTTCCATGAAGGGAATTGACCCTGATCTCAAGCCCCAAAGCAACTGGCGCGGCGAAGCCGGCCTTCGAGTGCCGTATTACAAGCGGTCTTGGTTCAGTGCTGTCATTGCACTGGTGCTACTCGCCATGGTTGCGGCGTTTGGCGCTTACAGCATCATTGTGACGCCGCTGCGGCAAGAGGCGGAGAAGTTCGACCTCGCCGAGCTTCGCAAGCTCGAATCCGCCAGCATCATTTTTGACCGCAACGGTGATGAAATGGCTCGGCTCTATGTGCTGAACCGCACCCCCATTCGTATCAAGGAAGTGCCGCAGCACTTCATTGATGCGCTCGTGTCTCAAGAAGATAGCCGCTTTTTCCAGCATAACGGCGTGGACTACATCGGGCTCACCCGCGCTATCTGGCTGAACTTTCAGGCCGGCGAGGTCACACAGGGAGCTTCGACGATCACCCAGCAGCTCGCCCGTCAGACTTTCCGTCTGATGGAAAAGAGTTACAAACGCAAGATTCTCGAGGCCTTTCTGGCACAGCGCATCGAGCGGCACTTGTCAAAATCAGAGATCCTCGAACTCTATCTGAACCGCATTTTTTTCGGCCTCAGTTTTTACGGTGTGCAGGCAGCCTCCCGTGGTTATTTTGGAAAGGATGTCCGTGAGCTTACGGTTGAAGAGTCTGCCACGATCTGCGGCCTGATCAAAAGCCCCAACAACATCAATCCCATCCGTCACCCGCAGCGGGCACTCAAAGAGCGCAATCATGTGCTCGACCGGATGGTGGAAGAGGGTGTGCTAGCCTCAGGCGAGGCTGGGAAGCTCAAGGCCAAGCCCATGGTCATTGCGGCGCAGAACAGTGATCCGCGTCTGAGCTACATCTTTGATGCGGTGCGCACTGAGGTCATGAACCTCGTGGGTGAGGAACGTGCTGCTATTGGCGGCTTCAAAATCTACACCAGCATCGATCAGGACCTCCAACGCAAGACCGAGGAGTCGATACAAAAACACCTCAAGGCCGTGGAGCAGCGCGAGGGTTACGAGCACCAGACCTTTGAGCAATACCGCGGCATCATCAGCGATTATCGAGCTCGTTTGAAACGCGGTGAAATCGATCCTGCCACGCCTAAGCCGAAGCCTGAGTATCTCCAAGGGGCTGCCATTGTCATGGACAACAAAGACGGTAGCGTTCTCGCCTTAGTTGGCGGCCGTGACTTTGGCGACAGCCAGTTCAACCGCGCGCTCGACAGCCTCCGCCCGGCTGGAACAGCCTTCACCCCGTTTGTCTATGCCGCCGCTTTTAGCAGCCCAGGCGTGTATCCCGGAACGAAGGTGGACGACAAGCCATTCGACAACAAACGTGTACAGATCGGTGCGATGGAGGGTATTTTGGGGGAGTGGGGCACGGAGATGGACAACCCGAAATGGTCCATGACTGCCATCAGCTTGCGTGAATCGCTCGCCCGCGGGCGTAACGCTGCGACGATGTATCTTGGTGAGCGAACGGGTATGCAGTTTGTGCGAGATGTGGCGTCCAAGGCCGGCATCTCCACACCGTTGAGCGAGTATCAAAACCTCTTTCTTGGAAGCAGCGAGGTGCGACTCAGCGATATGTGCCTAGCCTATTCGAACTTCCCAACGCTTGGCAGTCGTCCCAAAAAGCTTCATGTTATCCAACGCATCACCGACAGCAACGATGACGTTGTGCATCAGGTGGCCGCAGATGACATCGATGTGGTGCAGAGCATGGATCCCATCTCAGCCTATCAGACCCATACCTGCCTTGAGGAGGCGCTGCATCATGGCACCGGCAGTCTTGCCACCAGCGATTACAAGCTGGGCGGGTTTCCCTGTGCCGGCAAAAGCGGCACGCATTACGATTTCAAAGACCTGTGGTTTATGGGCTACACTTCCAGTGTTACCTGCGGCGTTTGGGCTGGCTTTGACAAGCAAAAGACCATTTACCCCGGGGCCTTCTCCAACCGCGTGGTGTTGCCTATTTGGGTGGAGATACTCAATGCCACCAACACGATTTATCCCGCCACTGAGATCCACCCGCCTGACACGGCCGAGCGCATCGAGCTTTGCCGGAAAAGCGGCTTGCGGGCAACCGACTACTGCTACGAGAAAATCAAGGTTTCCAATGGCGTCGAGAAATCCATCCGCTCCACCTACATCGAGTATGTGCGCCCCGGCACGCCTATTGACGGCTATTGCACTCTACACACCGGTGAAGGCCTGCCGTCCGAGATTGCCAGCTTCCAGCACAGCGCATCGTTGAACACACCCGATGCCTCGCTCATACCCGATTCCTCTAAGTGGGCTCACGTTGAGCCTGTGCGCATGCGTGGCGTCACCGTCATTGGCATGGACCCTTACAATTCCGCCATTGCTGTGCCGAAGGCCTCTCCTGTGAATGATGATGGCTCCCCGGTGAAGAAAGCCATCCCTGTCGATCCGATTGTGGAGCCACCAGACGTTCCAATGCTGAAGCTTGCTCCTCCGCCGCAGATGAAGATCGAGCTATAACGCTGCTCTAGTTCATGGCGGGTCTATTGAAAGGACTCGGCTAGCTAGCCCGGCCTCACTCCATCAACACCTTGCTCGCTTCCTTCGCCTGAGTATCAAACTCCCCCTCCCATTTGGCAATAATAAGCATGGCGAGGGAGTTTCCGATCAGGTTCGTGATGGCACGAGCTTCAGACATGAAGCGGTCAATACCAAGAATGACGGCGAGACCTGCGACAGGAATGGTGCCAGTGGAGGCCAGTGTGGCAGCGAGCGTGATGAAACCGCCGCCGGTGACCGCCGCCGCGCCTTTCGAGGTCAGCAGCAGCACGGCGAGGATGCCCAGTTGCTGCCCGAGCGTGAGATGCGTGTCGGTGGCCTGTGCGACAAACAGCGCCGCCATGGTGAGGTAGATACTGGTGCCGTCGAGATTGAAAGAATAGCCCGCGGGAAGAACGATGCCCACCACGCTCTTCGAGCAGCCTGTCTTCTCCATTTTGGTCATCAATTGTGGTAGCGCTGCCTCCGATGACGAAGTGCCGAGCGTCAGCAACAGTTCCTCCTTGATGTGCTTGAGCATCTTCCACAGGCTGAAACCGTTCCACCGAGCAATCAGACCCAGCACCACGAACACAAACAGCAGGCATGTGAGATAAACGCAGGCCAGTAGCAAGAGGAGTTTCCCGATTACCCCCACACCGTATCTGCCAATGGTGAAAGCCATCGCTCCGAATGCGGCAACGGGTGCAGCTTTGGTCACAAGGCTGACAATACCGAAGAACATGCTCGAAACCAGATGAAGCAACTCTGTGATTTTCTGCGCCTTTTCGCCCATCCGTGCTAGGGCGATGCCGGCAAGGATCGCCAAAAAAAGCACCTGCAAAATCTCACCCTCCGCGAACGCGCTGACAAAAGTCTTCGGAATAATGTGGAGAAGATGAGCCGCAATGCTTTGCTTCGCCGCGGCGGCTTGGTAGCCGGCCAGTTTTGCTGAATCCGCCTCGCTCACCTCAAGCTGCGCCACATTTACATGCATGCCCGCGCCAGGTTCGATCACCTTTGCCACTAAGAGGCCGATCACCAGTGCAAGTGTCGTGACCACCTCAAAGTATAGAATAGCCTTCCAGCCTACGCTGCCCAGCTTTTTGAGGTCCCCCATGCCCGCAATGCCATGGACGACCGTGCAGAAAATGATCGGAGCGATGAGCATCTTCACCGCACTCACAAATGCCGTGCCCAGCGGCTCCAGCGATGCGCCGATGCTTGGTTTCATGATCCCCAGCAGCACGCCGAGGACGATTCCGACAACGACCTGAATATACAAACTCTTGAGCCATTTCATGGCCGCGGATGCTGGCAGGTCCGCCACGAATTGCCATAGCCGATTTTCATCCGCATCATTCGTGGAATTTCAGCGTTTAGTTCTTCCTGAAGCATGCCCCGAATCGTTTGGCAAAATCTCAATCTGTCCTGGCTGGCCGCCGGCGTGGTGATTTTAGCGCTGTGCCTGCTGGCGGTGGGATATTGGCGCTCGCCGGTTCGCGGTTGGCGACGGCTGGCGGCCTTGCTTTGTAAAGCGGGGGCGCTCGCTTTATTGTCGTTGTGCCTGCTCGAACCGCTATGGACCCGTTCGATGCCGAAGAAGGGCGAAAACGAAGTCGTGGTGCTGGTCGATGTCAGCGCATCGCTCAATCTCGCGGAAAGCGTCGGTGTCGAAACGCGTGCCTTGCAGATGCAGAGGATGCTGGTGGCTGGAAAGGATGACGCGGCGTGGATTCGGTCGCTGGGCGAAGACTTCCGTCTGCGGCTGATGACGGCAGGATCACAAACCGTGAGCGTGCCCCACTTTCGCGGATTGAAGTTCGACAGCACTCGCTCGGACTTTGCCCGCACGCTCATGACGCTGCGCTCTGGAGGATCGAATCTGGCTGCGGTCATCTTGGTGAGTGATGGGAATGCAACGGATGCCGCTGCGTGGAAGGCGGAGGCGAAGGGGGCGCCGGTCTTTGCCGTGCTGGCTGGGGAAAAGGCTCCAAAACCGGATTTGGGCATCGAGGAGGCCATGGTGGCCACGAGTCCGTTTGAAGACGCGCCTGTGACCATCACCGCGCGTGTCAGCGGGAATGGCAAGGCCACGCTGCAAGTGTTTGGCGATGACAAGAAAGCCGTGGCGACTGAAAAGGTAATGTTGGACGGTCATGCCACGCAGACTTTGCGCCTTCGCGTGCCGGTGGCAAAGCCGGGCGTGTCATTCTACCGGCTTGAACTCATGGGGGAAGGCGCGAAGGAAGCCACGTTGGCGAACAATACGCGTCTGCTTGCTGCAGACCGAGGTTCTGGGCCGTATCGTGTGCTTTATGTGACGGGTAGGCCCAACTGGGAATACAAGTTTCTGCGACGCGCGATAGCGGGTGATGACGATATTCAAATGCCTGCACTGGTGCGCATCGCCAAGCGGGAGCCGAAGTTTGAATGGCGCGGTCGCGCTGGTGAGAGTGTGAATCCGCTGTTTCGCGGCTTCGGAGCCAAGGATGGCGAGGAAGCGCAACGCTACGACCAACCGGTGATCATTCGTTTGGGCACGAAGGATGCCAAAGAGCTCAGCGATGGCTTCCCCAAGGCTGCGGAGGATTTCTTCGCGGAGTTTCGCGCTATCATTATCGACGACATCGAGGCGGCATTCTTCACACAGGAACAAATGAACCTCATCGAGCGCTTTGTGAGCGAGCGTGGCGGCGCCTTGCTAATGCTCGGAGGCCAAGAAAGCTTTCGCGAGGGCGGCTATGACAACACGCCGATCGGTCGCATGCTGCCGGTGTATCTCGATCAAGCCGCGAGCGGTCCGGCGATTGGCGATGCGAGGTTCAATCTCACGCGGGAAGGCTGGCTGGAGTCGTGGATGCGCTTGCGGGCGGATCGCGAGGAGGATGAGAAGCGTCTCACGAGCATGGCAGCGTTTCATTCGGTGAACGCGGCCTTCTCGATCAAACCGGGCGCAAGCATCCTGGCGACCGTCTTCGATGCGCAGAACACTCACCCGGCCGTCGTGGTGCAGCGTTTTGGTGAGGGTCGCGTGGGCGGCATGCTAATCGGCGATCTTTGGCGCTGGGGTCTGCACGATGAGGACTCGCACAAGGACATGGACCGGCTGTGGCGGCAGCTCATGCGCTGGCTCGTCGTCGATGTGGCGGATGCGGTGGGCTTCACCGCCGAGATCGATGCCGCGGATCGCGAACGCGTGAAGCTGGCCGTGAGGGTCAAAGATCGCGCCTTCAAGGCGAACAGCGATGCCATCGTGAAGATCGAGGTCACGCAGCCAGACGGCACCAAGTCGCAGCTCTTTGCCGAACCGAGCCTGAAGGAGCCGGGCCTCTTCGAGACGGAGTTTTTTGCCAGCAAGCCCGGCAACTACCGCGCCAGCACGAATGTCGAAGATGCCGAAAAACGCACGCTGCTCGGCACGAAGGCCGTCGGCTGGACGCACGACCCGCTGGCGGTCGAATTTGCGAAGCTGGAACCGAATCGCGACTTGATGAAACGCCTCGCCAAGGAGACCGGCGGGAAGATGATCGCTTTGTCAGACATCGAGAAACTGCCAGAGATGCTCCAAAACATCCGCGTGCCCGTCGAGGTCACGCTCGCCACGCCGCTGTGGCACACGCCATGGCTCTTTGCTGCCATCATGTTTCTCCTGCTTTGCGAGTGGGCTTTGCGACGGAAAGGGGGGATGGCGTGATGAATCCCTTTGGAGCGCGAGATGCTATTCCGGCTGATATTTTGGGTTTTTTACGTCCAAAGCACTTGGCTGCTCCGAACTTCGTCCGACCACTTTCAGTTAAGCCGGAATGCCATCTTGTCCTGATACTGCTGCTGCTGCTTTTCGTGGGCACGCTGGCGGCCCGAAACTTTGATGTCATCATTGTTCGTGGTGCGGATGGTGAGATGGAGTACGGGAAAAAATTCACGACTCAAGTGCAGGTCTGGAGGGCGGCCTGTGCGAAGGGTGGGGTGCCCTTCGAAGTGATTGATGGTGTTGAAACGACAGCGAAGCTTGAAAAACGTCTCGCCAACTTGAAGGCGGATCGCTCGCTGTGGTTGGTGTTGATTGGCCACGGCACGTTTGATGGCCGTGAGGCGATGTTCAATGCTGAAGGGCCTGATTTTGATGCCAAACAGCTCGCCGCATGGCTGGCGCCGCTGCAGCAGGAGGTCGTCATCATTCATACGGCATCGTCAAGCGGTGGCTTCCTGCGCCCCTTGGCAGGCAAGAGGAGAGTTGTCATCACTTCGACGAAAAGCCCCGACGAGGTGTTTTATGCCCGTTTCGGAGAACATATAGCTGAAGCCATCGGCGGCTTGCCAGAAGCAGATGTCGACCAAGACAAGCAGGTATCACTTCTCGAAGCTTTCCGCCATGCCAGCAAGGCGGTGGCGATGTTTTATGAGAATGAAGGCCGCCTAGATACGGAGCATGCGCTTCTCGAAGACAACGGCGATGGTGTGGCGACTCGCCGTGAGGCCCTCGAAGCGCCTGCAGCGGAAGTCCAACTCGATGGCGAACGTGCCGCACAGCTCGTGCTTGTCCTCAGCGATGAGGAAAAAAAGCTCAATGACAAACAACGTGCCGAACGCGATGTCCTCGAAGGCCAGATCAAAAAGCTTCGCGGCCAGCAGGCGGCTCTTGGTGAAGAAACTTACTATCAGCAACTTGAAAAATTGCTGCGTGAACTGGCGGCGGTGTACGGACCGTGAAAAATATGCTGCTCCTTTGAAAAATTTACGATTCGTCACACAGGTTGGCCCGATGGCTGCTCAAAAGATAATTGGTTGAGGCGTGAGCTTCAAAACTTTCCGGGTTCGCCCGGAAGACAAAACAACGAGCCAGTGTGTCACTTCATGGTTGGAGACTCACTGGTCACCTAAAGGTCCGGTGGAATTTTGGTTGGGTTCCACCGGGCCGAGGTGTTTTTAGGTTTGACCCAGCGATTGCTTCACACGTCCTTCAGCGTAAGTGGCTAACACCACGCCCATGCCGCTCAACTTCATCCGTTTCAAACATGCCCGTTTGTCCGCCCGTTTTCCGGACTCCTTCCGTTACTCGCGGTCGCATTACTGGATGGCACCTGTGGAGGGAGAGTCCGGCCTTTGGCGTGTGGGCTTCACCAAGTTTGCCACCCGCATGCTGGGTGAATTGGTGGATTGCGAATGGACACCTGCTGCGGGTGGTCAGGTGGCTTCCGGGGACAATATTGGCTGGGTGGAGGGATTTAAGGCGGCCTCAGATGTTTACTGCGTCATGAACGGTAATTTCGTCAGTGGGAATCCGCTTCTGAAACAAGATGCATGCATAGTGCGCAGCGACCCTTATGAGCAGGGCTGGCTTTACGCCATCCGGGGCGAGCCGGAACCGGAGAGCCTTGACGTCCAAGGTTACATTGATCTTCTTGGTAGTACCATCCAACGCATGGCCGAAGAAGGTCACGGCGAGGAGGGTGTGGGTGAGGAGTGAGGCTTAGTCGTTGTAAAAGACGAGGCTGATGATGGCCCAGCCGCCTTGCGGTTTTTGGATAAGCGTGAAACAGTCTGTGCCGGTCACGACGCGTGAGCCTTGAGTAAGCCTCCAACGCACATAAGCTTGCGCAGCACGGTCATCCATGAGGATGCGCATCTCCAATGGCACTTCGATCATGGGTTCACGGGCGGTGGCGTGGCTCATCGTCTGGCCGTGGAGAAAGTCAGTCACGCCCTGCGTTTGGGGCGCACCGTTCTGAATGTATGACACACGGGCCTGTGGATGAAAACAGGCGGCATAGCCATCCATGTCCTTTTTTGACCACGTCGAGAAGTAGCGTTCTAGGAAGCTGCGGACCGTTGCTTCAGCCGGGTGTGGTGCAGGGGAGCAGGAGGAAAAAGCAGACGATATCAAGATGATGAGTGCGGACCAAATACCGTAAGCTGAATGAGCCATGGGTGGCGTTCTCATGCTGAGTCAATTCATCATTGGAAACTCTCTTCCTCAACGCCGAGCAAGGCAATGATTCGGTTCAAGTCGTCGGCCCCATAATAATCGATTTCAATGCGGCCTTTCTTCTCACCATGATGTATGGAAACATTCGTTGCGAGCTGAGAGACCAGCTTTTCCTCGACGGCTTTGATCGCGCTGGAAAAAGCCTCCTCGGTAGATTTCGGCGGCTTTGGAGCCGGCGGATGAAGGATGGCATTCACCGCTTTTTCAGTGGCGCGGACGGTGAGGCTTTTGTGAACTATCTCCTTGGCAACTTGGAGCTGGTCGTCGGCCTTTTTGAGGCCAAGAATGACCTTAGCATGCCCGGTGGTGATAGCTCCGGAGGATAGCAGTTCCTGAACGGCAGACGGCAGATCAAGCAGGCGGATGGTATTGGCAATGGTGGCACGGTTTTTGCCCACTCGTTGCGCAATGTCCTCCTGCTTCATGCTGAAATCCTTTGAAAGCCGGGCGTAGGCTTGGGCCTCTTCGATGGGACTCAGGCCCTCGCGCTGGAGATTCTCGATGAGGGCCATCTCCAGCACGTCCTTGTCACTGGCCTCGCGGGCAATGACAGGGACTTCCTTCAGACCCAGTTCACGGGAGGCGCGGAAGCGGCGCTCACCAGCGATGAGCTCGAGTTTGCCTGCCACGCGGCGAACGATGAGCGGCTGAATGATCCCATGTTCACGGATGGAGTCCATGAGCTCGGCAAGCTGCTCTTTAACAAATTCTTTGCGCGGCTGAAGCGGACTGGGAATGATCAGCTCCAGAGCCACGCGCTGCACGACATCCCCCGGCGCGGGCTGTGAGAGCACTGGTGGACGCGCCACACCGCCCACTGCCGTGGGTGCCGAGATGAGTGCTCCGAGTCCTTTTCCAAGCGCAGGTTTAGCCATAGGATGCCGAGACTAAAAAGCAGAGAGCGTGGCGCAAGGCGCTTCTGGCCTGATACGGCCGCTTGCCTTGCACCACATGCGAACCTGCTTTATTTGCCGATATGAAAAGCATGACTGGATTTGGACGCGGGGAGGCACGGCGTGATGGCGTGACTTGGGTGGTGGAGTGTGCCTCGGTGAATCGCAAGCAGCTCGAAGTGGCTGTAAGTCTGCCGCGCGATTTGGCTGATCTTGAGGCAAATGTTCGCAACTTGGTGGCGGCATCGGTCTCACGGGGGCGGGTCAATGTCACCGTGCGCTCCGAGTCGGTCGCCAACGCATCATTAAATGCCGTGCAGGTCGATCATGAGTTGGCCCGGCAGTATCATCATGAGCTGCATGCCTTGGCAGTTAAGCTGGAAATCGCCGCGGAGGTCTCATTGCATGATTTGATTCGGTTGCCTGGCGTGGTGAGCATCCAGCAGGCGCAGACGTGTGCTGAGGACGTCTGGCCAATTATCGAAACGGCTACCGGAACAGCATTGAAGCAGATGGGCCACATGCGTGATGCCGAAGGTACCCATTTACGAGATGATATGGACGCACGTATGAGCCACATCGAGACACTGCTGGTCTCTGTTCGTGAAAAAGCCGTTTTGGTGCCCGACATGCAGCGAAAGCTATTACGGCAGCGTCTCGAGGCGGCGGGTCTGCCTTTGCCGCTCGAGGATGAGCGTCTCGTGAAGGAAATAGTCCTTTTCGCAGAACGCACGGATATCTCAGAAGAGCTCTCGAGAGCGGCGAGCCACGTGAAGCAATTTCGCGCCTATCTGGCATCCGCCGAACCGGTGGGGCGCAGTCTTGATTTCCTGCTGCAGGAGTTTTTCCGCGAGTTCAACACGATGGGATCAAAGTGCAACAATGCCGAGATCGCCCATCATGTAGTCATGGCCAAAACGGAGCTTGAGAAGATTCGTGAACAGGCGCAAAACGTGGAATGAGGCAGGCCTTGATGTCGTAGCGAAGATATCTCAGTCTGTAAGCTCATGAGGCTCCACTTTGATCATACCCCACAAAGCCCTAGGGGCTTTAGCTTGCTGGAGATGGTGATGGCGCTGGCCATTTTCAGCTTGGCGATTGTAGCGTTGGCAGAAGCCATTCAAAGAACCGGTGAGACCTCGAACATCATCCGCCAAGATATCCGCATCCATGATCACTTGGCGGCTCTTACCTCGGAGACAACGCGACTGATTGGAATGGCTGCATCCGGTGTGCGGCCGCAACAGCCCGATCCAGTGATGGAAGAAGGGGTATTGTATCGGGTGCGAGTGCAGGAACTCAAAAACCTCTTGAATAAGGACCAAGTGCCTGTCGAAGGCCTCTGGCAGGTGATAATTTCAGCCGACTGGAAAGAAGGTGCAAGTGAACAGCATCTCGAACAGGAGACTTGGGTTTACCCGCCGATGCTGCCGAGGTTGCAATAAGGATGGGTTGAACTAGGCCGGATATCCAAGAGGTAAGGGTGTTACAGGGGGCTTCATTCTAGACTTCCTCCCAGAACGGAATCCTTTTCCCAGCCCCCTGGTGGCGTCATGTGCCGATGCGGTTTTGGCGCTCTACCACCTCATTTTCGTAGAGTCGAGCGTGGCGATCGAACGCAAAAAAAGCAGTCGCCACCGCGATCCACAGGCCTGGGAAACCATCGAGAAAGCCGCATCGAAGAAGGTAAGCACGTGTGAAACGCCATAGCGGGCGCAAGATGGTGTGGAGTAAAGACCATTTTTTTTGCCTTGCCTGCTGGGCGCGTGAGAACACCCCCGAGTAATCCACGTGTTTCAGTAGATAATGACGGATGTTTTGGAAAGAGTAGTGCAACAGGTCTCCTTTGAGCAAGGCGGTACTGCCCGCCACAACGAGGCGTTCGTGCACCTGTCCCCCACCCCCTGCCTCCCAGTGGCCTTGCTCTCGGCGAAAGAGACGTGTTTTGCGATCAGGATACCAGTCACCATGCTCAATCCAGCGGCCAAGGAACCACGTGCGTCGTGACATGGAGGCTCCTGCGTGTTTTTCCGCTTCACCGCAGTCGAAAAAGCTGCGGATCGAGGCAGCGAGCTCGACAGAGACTTCCTCATCGCAATCCAGATTTAGCACCCAAGGTTGGGTGCAATGGGATAGACAGTGGTTTTTCTGCGCGGTGAAGCCCAACCAGTCTTGGTGAATGAAACGAGCCCCCATCTCCGCAGCAATTTGCGCCGTGCGGTCTGTGGAACCCGAGTCGATGATCACAATTTCAGACGCCAATCCAGCCACGCTGGCGAGGCATCTGCGTAGATTCTGCTCCTCGTTGAGCGAGATAATCGAGACAGAAAGAGGTAGAGTCGGCATGGGGGCGGACTCTGCCTTCCTAGGTGCTCGTGCCAAGCATGAAAGAGCAAGCTCTGACAACTTTTGCAAATTCATGAAAATAAATGAGGCAACGGATTGACACTCAATGGGCAAGAAGCCTATATTTTAAATCCCATGCTCAGGCAAATTATCGGACAATCAGAAGCTAATAAGCAGGATAAACGTGTTGAGGCTCCCGTGCCCGAGCGCGTTCCCATCCTATCCCCGGCTCCCGCCGCCGCTGCACCACCCCAACGAGTCCAACCCGCATCCATCATGACATCCAGCAAAAACGTCCTCTCTAACGACGTCGAGATCAAAGGTTCGATTCGCTTTTCCCACGACCTCATCATTGACGGTAAAATCGATGGAGAAGTTATCTCCGATGGTAGCCTCACAGTTGGTGAAAACGCTCTGATCAAAGGTGAAGTGAAAACGCGTAGCGTCATTATTTTTGGCAAGGTCGAAGGTAACATCACCGTCGCGGAACGTTGTGAGCTCAAGAGCAATGCGATTCTCGTTGGTGACATCGCTGCAGGCACTCTCGCCATCGAAGAAGGAGCCACTTTCATGGGGCAGTCCCAAGTAGGAAGGAAAGCAGACGCCAAAGTTTCGGCTAGCCTGAATCTTAGCCCTAAACCCTAACCTTCAGCCCCTATCCGAGTGTTCGGACGGTTTTTTACACCAAAGTCCAGAATTCTCCCCACCCCACTGAAGAATCAAATTGAGGTGGTGTGTCCAGCTTGCGGCGCGGCTCAGTATGAGCCGCGCCTTGTTGTTTCAACCCTTTGCAAAAAATGTGGGGCTCATCTGACAATCCAAAAGCGTCGCGTCACGGCTTTCCATGTCAGTCGTTCGGGTTTCGGCTGTCAAGACTTGAGTGCAGGTGACTCTCCTGAAGTAAATATCTCGCCAAGCTCAATGCTTGAGCAAGACACCCCATCGCCAGACGGGCCGGCTTCAAAACCTAGCGAAGCATTCAGTCAGGAGTATCAAAAGGCCGATGTGTCTACGACGGATGGTTTGGGAGCTTTTTTGAAGGCACCGATGCAGCCTGAGGCGCACGGCAAACTCTGCCATGCAGACCCTGATGGCATGTCGAATACAGGAGGGTTGAAAGCGCCATCTGCTGATCCGTCTGTTGTTAGCTCATCACCTTGTCCGAGCCCGCGTTCCCCTGCGTTTGCCCGGTCACCTTTGAGTGCCAGTTCGATTCAAAAAATGAAGGATCTAGGCACGTATCGTGATCCTTATTTCAAGGAAGCGGAGTGCTTTGACTGTAGCCACAAGTTCAAGACCAGTCGCTCTGTGCGCACAGTGAACTGCCCGATATGCAGTGCCTGCATTTCTTTTGAGGATGTGGAAATCAACATGAATGCCACGCAGCCAGTCAGAACACGTGGAGATGTTATCATCCGCAAGCGTGGCCACCTCGTCACCAGTAGCCTCCAATGCCGTAATCTGAAGTGCTTTGGCATCTTAGAGGCAAATCTCGAATGTGGTGGTGATGCTATTTTTCGCACGAGCGGCACCGTCATGGGGGAGATTCGCTGCCGACGACTCATTGTCGAAAAAGGATCGGATTTGGTTTTCAAAAATTCCATCCGGGCTGAAGAAGTCGAGATCCATGCTCGCATGATTGGCACCCTTTTTTCCTCGGGCTCTGTTGTCATTCGCACCAACGGAGCAGTGAATGGTGATGTCACCGCCCGCTCTGTCTCCATCGAACCTGGTGGCGAACTCAACGGTGCGATAAACATTTTGCGTGCCAAGCCCGCCCCTGTGACCTCTTGAGATTTTACGCTTCCATGCAGCGTTTGACATGGCTCATCGTTGCAGCTGTTGCATTTTTTGGCTGCATTTGGGCATTGAATACCTTTTTACCGCATACTCGTTTGCTGATGCAATTCCCCACCTTGGCGTCCGTTGCATCGTTTTATGCGGTTCCTCCCGCCCGCGAGCGCTGGGAAACCTTGTCTGTGACTGAGCGTCTAGCGGATATAAACTGCCGAGTGAGGCCTTTCTTGGAAACAAAACTGGCTGTGCGCGGGATGCGACTTGGATCCCCTGTTTTTGTTCGGCTTTTCAAAGAAACCCGTGAACTTGAAATCTGGCTGCAAGATATCGCTGGGGATTGGAAGTTTTTGAACAGCTATTCCATCGCCTGTTTGTCCGGAAATCTCGGACCCAAGCAGCGGGAAGGAGATATGCAGGCACCGGAGGGATTTTACACAGTAACTCCGAGTCAACTCAATCCTGCCAGCCGCTATCACCTTGCGTTCAACATCGGTTATCCAAACGCTTACGATCTGCATCATCAGCGCACGGGGAGTCATATCATGTTGCATGGGGATGAGGTCAGCATCGGCTGTTATGCGATGACAGATGTTCTGATTGAGGAGATTTACCTCTTGGTGTCCTCTGCCATCGAGCAGGGTCAGAGGGAGGTGTCTGTGCACTGCTTCCCCTTTCGATTCACCACAGAACGCATGCAGCAGGCTCAAAGCGAGCCTTGGTCAGCTTTTTGGTTGAATTTACGTGAGGGCTTTGATGCCTTTGAGAAGAGCGGAAAGCCTCCAGAGGTATTATTGAGGGATGGGCGATATGTGTTTCGCTGAAATGCCTGTTTAGCGCACATCGCGCCACAGCCAGCGCAGCGCATCGGGCAGCACGGGTGCCATACCCTTGCTGCCGTGAAAGCATTGGTTCCAGTCCATGCGAAAATCGTAATTCATGTACTTTAGTGCAGCAGCCATCTGCTTGTTCGCCAGCGGCCAGTTTCCGTAGGGGTTGTCGAGGTCGTTTTCACCATCAAGTAAGTAAATGCGCAGCGGTTTGCGCTCCGTGATGCGGATTAGTGAGGGGTAGGCATTTCCACCACGCAGATCGACAAATGATCCCACCCAGGAAAGCACCTTGCCAAATTGGTCTGGCCTTTCCCACGCAGCGGTGAAGGCGCAAATGCCACCGGAAGAGCCACCCGCTATAGCTCGCGCAGCGGGTGTCCGGCGGAAATTCGCACCGTAACGCTTCTCCACCTCCGGGATGATCTCTGCGAGAAGAAAGCGCACATAGGCATCGCCGAGCGAATCGTACTCGAATCCACGGTTGGCCGCCTTTTCTCCGGGCTTTTGCCTCAACTTACGGCCCGGATCGATGAAGATCCCGATAGTACGAGGCATGGCTTTTTGGTGGATGAGATTGTCAAAGACTACCGGGACTCGCATGGAACCGTGAGGCTCCGCATGGCGGCTTCCATCCTGCCAAACCATGAGGCAGGTTTCTTCACCAGTCTGGTGGTTGGCTGGCAGATAGACGGTTACATCGCGCACGGTGTCGGGAAAAATCCCGCTGTTCTTCCATTCAAACTTTTCCAACCGTCCCTTCGCCACATGAGCGTGCGGCAGACTATCCGCAGAGTAATCATAATGCTCAATACGCGCGCTGCCAGCCATGCGCGGCTTGCCTCCTGCTTCAACGCGGTATCGGATGTCGCTGAAGTTTGGCATTTCACGTGCCAGAACTTGAAGTCCATCATCACCCAATGGGATCATCTCGCCTATGAGCATGCCATCCTCGCTCATCACACTGGCAGGCTGGGAATCGAGGATGGCCCACGCGACTATCTTTTGCTCGATTTTGGCTGGTGCACGGCCTTGAGCTAGATTTGTCATTCCAAAGGCACGGATCACGATGTCATGCAGTTTTTGCCGCTCTTCCACAGAGATTTGTGCAATGCTTTCTAGAGCCTTTTTTAACAGAGCTGGCGAAAAACCAGCTGCTCCATTTTTTGACTTTTCCTGCGCTGGCAGGCTGGTAACCCAGTATAAAAGGCCGGAAAGCAGTATGGCGTAAAATCGCATAACCGGGCTTAAACGTTGTGATCTTGGCGAGTTTTCGCTGGCTTTGTTTGCACCATTAAAGATCTGCTTCTAAGCTTTTGACCCGTCTGCAGAACTCGCCTTCTTGAGCGGCGGTTCTTCAAACCATTTTAACTCACAACCTCCCTACTTATGGCACTCGCAGTTGGCTCTAAAGCCCCCGTCTTCACCCTCAAGTCGAAATCCGCGTCAGGTCTTGCCGATATCACACTGCCTGTGGCAGGCAAGAGTACGTTGCTTCTGTTTGTCCCGCTCGCTTTCACTGGCGTCTGCACGCAGGAACTTTGTGACATCACTGCAGGTCTCTCCGCCTACAGTGACCTGAATGCTGACGTGATCGGCATCAGCGTGGATAGCCCTTTCGCGCAGGAAGCTTGGGCGCATAAGGAAAAAATTGGGATCACGCTCGTAAGTGACCTGAACAAAGAGGTGACCAAGGCCTACGATGTGCTCTTCCAGGGTCTCGCTGGCATCGGAGACACTTCTGCCCGCGCTGCTTTCGTGGTGGACAAGGCAGGTGTCATCCAATACGCCGAGCAGACCGCCACGCCGAAGGATTTGCCGAATTTTGAAGCGGTTAAGGCCGCTTTAGCCAAGCTCGCCTGATTCACCTTTTTGCATTGAAGACCGCTTCGTGGCCATTTGAGCTACGAAGCGTTTTCTTTGGGTCATTCAATATTTGCGAACGACTTGGTCATCTCCTGCATGAGGGTCTTGCTGTTTTTTGCGCTGAATGACGGCAGAAAATAGCTAACCACGTCGTAATCAGTCAGTTTCGTTGCCATGACTCCCCTCTTTGAATTTCATCAACAGCAGACTCGCCGCCAATTTTTTGGTAAAGTCGGCCTGCGTGCGGGAAACATTGCCTTGGCGTCCATGCTAGGCCGCGATCTGATGGCTTCTTCTGTGCACACATCACTGCCGGAACTGCCGCACTTTGCACCTAAGGCTAAGCGCCTGATCTACCTGCACATGAACGGCGCTCCTTCACAGCTCGACCTGTGGGATCATAAGCCCGAGCTGGCGCGGTTTTTCGACAAGGACCTGCCAGAGAGCGTGCGCAACGGTCAGCGCATTACCACGATGACCAGCGGCCAAGCGCGACTGCCCGTGGCACCAAGCATGTTTCGATTCGCGCCGCATGGGCAGTGCGGCCGATGGGTAAGCGAACTGTTGCCTCACACGGCAAAGATCGTGGATGAGTTGGCTGTGATCAAAAGCGTTCATACCAGCGCCATCAACCATGATCCGGCCTGCACATTCGTGATGACTGGTAGCGAGGTGCCAGGCAAGGCGAGCATCGGTTCGTGGTTGGCATACGGTCTGGGCAGCGAAAGCAATGACCTGCCCGCCTTTGTGGTTTTTACGCCTAGCTTTCCCGCCGCCAGCCAGGCCCAGGCGCTCTTTACTCGCATGTGGAGCAGTGGATTTCTTCCCACGAAATACACCGGTGTGGCGCTTCGCGGACAGGGCGACCCCGTGTTATACGTGAAAAACCCTGCCGGAGTCGATCCCAGCAACCGCCGGGCAATGCTGGATGCGCTGAATAAACTCAACACGATTAGCCATGCTCAGATTGGAGATCCTGAGATCCAGACACGTATCGCCCAATACGAAATGGCTTTCCGTATGCAGACGAGTGTGCCGGAACTGACGGATCTCAGCAAGGAGAGCAAGGCCACGCTTGAAATGTATGGCCCGGATGCGCAGCGCAGCGGTAGCTTCACACACAGTGCCATCATGGCTCGTCGGCTCATCGAGCGCGGCACGCGGGTCGTTCAGATCCTGCATCGCGGCTGGGATCAGCATAATAATTTGCCCAAACTTCTTCGCGGTCAGGTCGAGGATACTGAGCGTGCCTGCGCGGCGCTCATCATGGATCTCAAGCAACGTGGCCTGTTGCAGGACACACTGGTTGTCTGGGGTGGTGAGTTTGGCCGCACTGTTTACTCTCAGGGCACGCTCGCGAAGGATAATTACGGCCGTGATCACCACCCGCGCTGCTTTACTATGTGGATGGCCGGAGGCGGGGTAAAGGGCGGCGTCGAGCACGGTGAGACGGACGACTTCAGCTACAACATCACGAAGGATCCAGTGCACATCAGCGATCTCAACGCCACCATTCTGCACCTGATGGGCATCGATCACCGAAAGTTTACCTTCAAATTCCAAGGCCTCGATCAGCGCCTAACCGGGGTTGAGGAGCATCATCCGGTCCAAGCCTTACTCGCCTGAACCTCAGCCATGATCATGACCCCACGCGCCTTCTTTTTTGCCTTTGTCGTGACTGCCACGGCCTCCGCTGCGGGCAAGCTCGACTTCAATCGCGATATTCGCCCCATCCTCAGTGACAACTGCTTCGCCTGCCATGGTTTTGACTCGAAGAAGCGCAAGGCGGATCTTCGGCTCGATACACCTGAAGGCGCTTTCAAAGCCATCAAGGGTGTCTTCCCCATTAAGCCTGGCGATCCTGAGGCTAGCAGCGTGCTTCAGCGTATCCTTACGCATGACAAGGATGAGTTGATGCCGCCGCCAGAGACGAATAAAAAGATCACAACAAACCAAGTCGAAATCCTGAGCCGCTGGATCCGAGAAGGCGCGGAGTACAAAAAGCATTGGAGCTTTGAAACACCGGTAAAAACGGTTCCTCCAAAGGTTAATGGTCCGCTGCGGAATATGATTGACGCCTTCATCCAAGCCCGGTTGGCGGAGGAAAAAATCTCACCCGCCCCCGAAGCCTCACGCGAGATGCTCATCCGCCGGGCCACGCTCGATTTGACTGGCCTGCCACCGAGCCCCGAAGAGATCGACGCTTTTTTGGCTGACACATCCGAACATGCCTACGACCGGCTAATAGACCGGCTCTTGAAGTCGGAACGCTATGGTGAGCACATGGGACGTTACTGGCTGGATGTGGCCCGATATGCGGACACGCATGGACTGCACCTCGACAACGAACGCAGCATGTGGCCTTATCGTGACTGGGTGGTGCGAGCCTTCAATCAAAACATCCCATTCGATCAGTTCACCATCTGGCAGCTCGCCGGTGATTTGTTGCCGGAGGCCACGATGGACCAGAAAATCGCCTCGGGCTTCAATCGCTGCAACGTGACAACCAGTGAGGGAGGGAGCATCAACGAGGAATTCATCTTCCGTTATGCCGTGGATCGCACGGAGACCACCGTTGCCGTTTGGATGGGCCTCACAGCAGGTTGCGCTGTCTGCCACGATCACAAGTTTGATCCCATTACGCAGAAGGAGTTTTACTCGCTGTATGCCTTCTTCAACAGCACCGCCGATCCGGCGATGGATGGTAACATCCTTCTCACGCCACCGACGCTTCGCTTAAGCACACCGGAGCAGGCGAGGCAGCTCGTGGATTACGACAAGAATCTCTCCATCACGCAGGCGAAGCTGCGCGAGGCCATTGCAAAGCTCAATTACACTGATCCGGCAACGGTTAGGCCTCTGCCGCCCGTTCAAACAAGTGAAACCATCTGGTTCGAGGATGCTTTTCCGACTGGTGCAAATGTCAGCGTGGCCGGAGATCCAACCCAATTTGTTGAGAAAGAAGAAGGTCCCGTCTTCAGCGGCGTGAAGGCGCTGAAGCGCACTGCCAATGGTGTGGCACAAGATTTCTTCTCGGCAGGCGGCAACTACTCGATTCCGCCAAACGGCAAAATAAGCGTGCAATGCTATCTCGACCCCAAAAACCCGCCGAAGGCAGTGATGCTGCAATTTCACTCGGCGGGCTGGAATCATCGCGCGGTGTGGGGTGAGGAAGGTGCGATCCCGTATGGTACGGTTCGCACACCGGAGCGCGTGCGTGTTGGCGTGCTGCCAGAAGCTGGCAAGTGGGTTAAGCTTGAAGTCGCCGCGGACAAACTAGGCCTCAAGCCAGGTATCAAGATCACCGGCTTTGCCTTCACTCAGTTTGGCGGCACGGTGTATTGGGACCGTCTTGCCATGAGTTCGCGCGTGGAACCTTCAAAAGACCCGCAGTGGTCTTGGCAAGTATGGGTGGAAAAGAACCAAGGCCGCCGTGTCGAAGGTTTGCCGAACGACTTGCAAACGCTCGTGCGTGGTAAAAAATCCAATGAATGGCCCGAGGCGGATGTGAAACGCCTAAAAGAGTGGTGGTTCGAAAACGAGTGCCAGAGCGCTCGCGAGCTTGTCGAAGGCGTGCGGTCCGAGAAATTGGCTTTAGAAGCAAAAAAGAAAGCGCTCGAAAACTTGATCCCTGCCACATTCATCATGGCCGACCTTCCCAAGCCGCGTGATAGCTTCATCATGGAACGTGGCCAGTATGATAAGCCAAAAGAGAAGGTCTCCCATGGCACCCCGGCCGTTTTTCCCGCGCTTCCAAAGCAGGACAAATACTCCCGGCTCGATCTTGCCAAGTGGCTCGTAAGTCCGCAGCATCCGCTCACCGCGCGCGTGCAGGTAAACCGACTCTGGCAGCAGTTCTT
The DNA here is from genome assembly GCA_017853885.1 of Prosthecobacter sp. Lineage (GTDB taxonomy): Bacteria > Verrucomicrobiota > Verrucomicrobiia > Verrucomicrobiales > Verrucomicrobiaceae > Prosthecobacter. Next base: position 61,483 of record JAFMIR010000014.1, on the reverse strand, counting down.
CGGCACGGGTTTGGTCAAATCCAGCAATGATTTCGGTTCTCAGGGGGAACCGCCGAGCCATCCTGAGCTGCTCGACTGGTTGGCTATAACTTTCCGTGAGAATGGATGGAACATTAAGGAAATGGTAAAGATGATCGTGACCTCGCACACCTATCGTCAAAGTGCGCAGTTTTCCGCTCGCAGCGTTCATTTGGATCCGGAGAACAGGTTGCTGGCACGTGGGCCACGTTTTCGTCTGGATGCGGAGTCAGTGCGTGACACGGCCTTGTTTGTCAGCGGGTTGCTGAATCCGAAAATCGGCGGTAAAGGAGTCAAACCTTATCAGCCTGAGAACATCTGGGAACCAGTCGGCTTTGGTGGCAGCAACACGCGAAACTACATCCAAGACCATGGTGAGTCACTGTACCGCCGCAGCCTCTACACTTTTTGGAAGCGCACTGCGCCACCGCCGAACATGACAGCTTTTGATGCTCCTAATCGCGAGAGTTACTGCTTGCGTCGCGAGCGCAGCAACACGCCTCTCCAAGCGCTCACTCTCATGAACGATGTTCAGTTCTTTGAAGCTGCTCGTGCTTTTGCTCAACAGGCGATGAAATCGGCTACGACCCCTGATGCTCGCATCACCCGACTCTTCCGCGCCGCCACTAGCCGCTTTCCCTCCGCTTCAGAGGCAGAGGTGGTCCGTCAGACTTTCGAAAAGCATCTCGCCGCCTACACAGCCAAACCGGAGGAGGCTAAAAAGGTAATTGCTAACGGCGAATCAAAAGCCGACAGCGCCTTAAACCCGGTTGAACTCGCTGCTTGGACGATGATCGCTAACCTTCTGCTCAATCTCGACGAGGCGGTGACAAAGTGACCGTCCTGCAGTTTAGAGATGGTAGCTTTACCTGCGGCTCGGCCTGCGCTTCGATCGCCCGCACGTTCGACAGGCGTCGGAAGGCAGCCGATTCTGATACGCCTTGTGCATCCAGAAGCGGAATAAAGGCTGCATTTTGAGTTCTTGTCGGCTGCGGTCCTGAACGGAGCGGAGCCAGCATCATAACGATCGCGAAAAGAGTAATCCCCGCGGCGAGCATTTGGCTTTTGCTTGTGGAACGACGACTCTTCATTTTTTGCCAGATTAATTAAGAAAACTAAATAATAAGCTTTTACGGCTTGCTCCAGAGATTTTTACTTGTGAGAATGATTTTTCTTCGACAGGCATGTGCCGGTGATCTGGATTCTCACGGCCGGTTTTGGCGATGGACACAACACGGCGGCACGCTCCGTGTCGGATGCGTTGGTCCGCCTTCGGCCAGAGGAAAAGGTGGAGGTAACGGATCTGGTCAGTGATGTGATGCCGGGTCTGTCCTGGGTGCTGAAAGCCGCCTACCAAGCAGCCATTATCTATTGGCCTGCGGCGTGGCGACTGGCTTATAAGATCATCGGCAGCCCGAGAATGTTCCACCAAGATGCTTCTTGGCAGCTTCCGCTTCTCCGCGCCATGGAGCAGAAACTCGATCAGGAGCGGCCCAGACTGATAATAAGCACTTATCCGATTTATTCTGGTGTTTTGGCTGCCTTACGGGCCCGGCGTGACGTGCCACCCCTCGTTACCGTGATTACAGATTCGGTCAGTGTTCATCCCATCTGGGTGGCGCATCCTAGCGATCGCTTCTGTGTGGCCGATGATGAAACTTTGAGGGTGGTCGAGAAACTTGGCGTGCCGCGTGAGAGAATTCGTGTGACCGGTTTTCCTGTGAGCTTGGCCTTTTTGGAGGAGCTATCTTCGCCAGCCCGCCAACCGGTGCAGCGCATCCTATACCTTCCGTCGACACCGGGACGGCATGTGGCGGCCACTTTGGAGGCCCTGCGACCGCTTTTGCTTTCTGGAGTAAAACTCACCATGCCTGTCGGAAAACATGGCTCGCGACTCTATCAAGTTTTGCGTCGTTTCATCGACACAATGCCTTCTGGTTGTGTCGAAATCATCGGCTGGACCAAGCGCATTCCAGAACTACTACGCACGCATGACGTGGTGATTTGTAAGGCTGGGGGAGCTATTTTGCATGAGGTGCTGGCCGCACGAATCCCGGCAGTGATTGACTACGTGGTGCCTGGCCAAGAGGAAGGAAATGCCGAAATGCTCACCTCGCGTGGCTGTGGCATCCGCACACATTCACCGGCAGAGACAGTGGGTGCTGCAGCAAGTATTCTCGCTCATGACGGTGCAGCTGGCCGCCGGATGCGAGCTGCCATGACGCCGATCAGCGTGCCTGATGCAGCCATAAAGACTGCTCAAGCTGCCTTGAAATTGGCCAAGCTCTTTGAATCAAGCTGATTCAAAGAGCACTCCTTACCAGTCATTCATGTGTAGGGCTGTGGATCATATGCGATTCTTGATTCGTTGTGGGTTAGCAACCCTCACGCAAATCCTGTTCTCACCCTAGACTAATCACATGGAGGGTGATGGCTGAGGTTCTTGATTCTTGCTGCTGTGTTGAGTCGCGTCTGAAATGTCGGAAGTCGCAGCTTCCACTTCATCGCCGCCAGCCGAATCACCAAAATGACCACCATACCAATATAACGGTGGGCTTCTGAGGCTGCCAGATGCTCACGCAGCAGAACGAACACAATCGCACCCGCAAAAACGGCTGTTGCGTACAAATCGACGTGAGCTTGAAATACCCATGGAATCTCGCGGCGAAGCACATCGCGCAAGATGCTTCCAGCCACTCCTGTGACGATGCCCAGCAATACGGCAACGATTCCCGGCGTGCCGTGAGCCAGCGCCTTCTCCGTGCCAGCGATCCCGAACAACGCCAACCCGAAGGCATCTGCCACATCAAGTAACCGCGAAGGCAGATGTGTGAATCGAACCATCACAAATGTCATCGCTGCAGCTGCCAGTGCTGTCCAAACGACCTGTGGCTGCTCAATCCAAAACACGGGCCGCACACCGAGGCAAAGATCGCGAATCGTGCCGCCACCCACCGCTGTCACTAGCGCAAGCACAAGCACACCAAACAAATCAATATGCTTTCCCTCTGCTGCGAGTACTGCAGTGATCGCGCATATAGCGACAGCAAAGTATTCAATCCAAACTGGCATGATCAGTGGCCCTCCATCGTAAAAGTTGTGAACCACAATCCAGCCGTGCCTTCGTAAACCATTGCGATGCGGCCATCCCGCATCACGCTCATGCATGAATACATACTGCCGCGCGGATCAATCACACGTCCCGCACTCCATGTTATACCATCATCACGACTTTGACGCACCGTCATTCCCATGCGGCTAATTGCATTCGCCGGATTGCTGAAGAGCAGTGTGCCATCCGGATGGCGGATCAAGCTCGCTTGGCAAACCGGATCAGGAAGATGCCACCATGGTTTGCTCCACGTCTCCCCGTTCCAGCGCTGCCACTTACGTTGTCCGCTGCGTGATTCATCGCGCATCGAAATGAGCATGCCATCTTTTGTTTCGGCAATCTGCGCCTCACTTGTAGGTCCAGCGCAAGGTGGCGACATCGTCCACGATACTCCATGATCCTTGCTCGCGATGAAACACGAGTGCGGTGTGCCATTCGCATCGCGAAACTGCGCCGGCATCACCAGCGTGCCATCCCGAAGCTGTATCCCGCAGCCAGGTCCGTTGAAACAGAGCCGCCACTCCGTCTGCTTGATCTGCGGGGTTATGCTCATCGGATGCGACCACGTCCTGCCATCGTCATCACTGTGTGTAATCACAAACTGCCCCGTTTCCTCCGGAGTTATTCCCGGCCCACTGCCATGCCACGCCCGGTTTCCTTTTGACCATAATGCCGTCACGAAGATTCGCCCTGTGTTCTGATCAACTAGGATGCTAGGATCGCCAACGCCGCTGCGGTCATAGTCAATTAAACGTTGGGTCGCACTCCACGTCTCACCATCGTCCGCACTACGTGTCAGTCCCACGTCGATGTTGCCGGGAAGATCGCCTGCGTTGTCATGCCGCAGATCAAACACCGCCAATAGCGTGCCTTTATTCGATGTGGCTAATCCCGGAATGCGATACGTGTTCACGCCATCCTGTCCGTTTTTCCGCAGCAGCTTCGTTTGTAAACCCTCGAAGGGCTTCCAAGGCTGAATCTGCTCTGAATCGGGCAAATCGACCGGCTCGCCCCACTTCTGCCGCAATCGCTCCTCTTCAAGAGAGAGTTCTTTTTCACTTAAAACTCCACGAAACACGCGAATCTCCGCCACATCGGCTTTCACACCGTTTTGCGTCGCCACATCTGCTCCCACGATGAATCCGCCGAGCGTGCCAGTGGGTCGAATGAACTTCAAAATCTGCCACTTCGATCCATCACCCTTCACACGAATCGGATCCGCACCCAAACGCGTCGATCCATCACATAAGACCCCCTCGCTGCCGATGCGAGCCAGTATCACAACGGTTCTCGCTCCCCCCAATCGACCCCACACATTGACTGCCTGCCATACGGCTGAGTTTCCGTCGAAGCGCACAATATCCTTCATGCCTTCTGGCGTCTTCACCTTCCTTACTCGCGGTTCTCCGTGGATGCGTGTAAGATTTCCCCACGAGCTCACCAAACCAGCCCGTGACTTCAAATCTACATCGCCACGATAAACCGCAAAAGGTTCTGCCGAGACTGCTTTCAGGCAGAAAACAAGATACAGAAAGCTTTTCATATGCTTAGAAGGTATAGCCTATCCAGATGCTTCGTCCCATCACTCTTGATGGATGAGAGCGAATTCCACGACACATTTTTCGCTTCTGCCCTTCAACCTGTCGCACTCGAGTGAGTGAGGGCAGTTTCTAAATGGTAAACACACAAGCATTTTCTTGCAGTAACTTTTTTGCCATTCAATCGCGGCCAACCCAAGATCCGCTTCATCTGCGAATTATCCGATCTCGTAACCTTCGACGTGCTGTAAAGCTCAATGAAGGCAAGCGTGAGAACAGGCGGGAGAAGTTTCTTCACAAACAAGGTCACGAAACGTCAGGAGGCGGTGAAATCTCGCGTGAACAACATCAACCGACATTTTCCGAAGAGGCGAGGCTTGTTTCTTGAAAAACCAATCACATCACACATTGAGTTGTTGCTTCACCTCCACGAATGCCTTCACGGCTCTTTCTAAGTCCTCGTGCGTGTGCGCGGCGCTGATTTGGGTGCGGATGCGTGCTTTGCCTTGCGGAACGACAGGGTAACTGAAGCTGACAACGTAAACGCCACGCTCAAGCATGGCGTCGGCGAATTTCGACGAGAGCACAGCATCGCCGAGGATGACGGGAACAATCGGATGTTTACCTGGTCTGATTTGGAAGCCGGCCTCGGCCATTGCGGAGCGGAACCAGAGAGTGTTGGCTTCGAGAGTATCACGGAGCTGTGTGCTGTTTTTAAGTAGACGCAGCGCTTCAAGTGAGGCTCCGACTATGCTGGGGCAGAGCGTGTTGCTAAACAAGTAGGGTCTTGAGCGTTGGCGCAGGAGTTCGATGATTTCTTTGTGGCCGCTGGTGTAACCGCCACTTGCGCCACCTAGGGCTTTGCCGAGCGTGCCAGTCAAAAGATCGATGCGGCCTATGACATCGCTGTGTTCGTGCGTGCCGCGGCCGGTTTTACCCATGAAGCCGACGGCGTGAGAGTCATCGACCATCACCAGCGCACCATATTTGTCAGCGAGATCGCAAATCGCCTTCAGCGGGGCGATGCATCCATCCATTGAAAAAACGCCGTCAGTAGCGATGAGTTTGAAACGCGCGCCTTTGGCATCGGCCGCGATGAGTTGGGTTTCCAGATCGGCCATGTGGCAATTCTTGTAGCGATAGCGCTGCGCTTTACACAGGCGCATGCCATCGATGATCGAGGCATGGTTGAGTTCGTCACTGATGATGGCGTCTTCGGAGCCGAAGAGGGTTTCAAAAAGGCCAGCGTTCGCATCGAAACAAGAGCCGTAAAGGATGGTGTCCTCGGTGCCTAGGAATTCGGTCAAACTGGCCTCCAATTCTTTATGTATGCTTTGCGTGCCGCAGATGAAACGCACACTGGCGAGACCGTAGCCCCACTGCTCCAGCGCCTCGTGTGCGGCCTGCCGCAACTTGGCGTGCTGCGCGAGCCCGAGATAATTGTTCGCGCACATGTTTAGCACTGCCGATCCGCCGTCGCCGCGAACGACGGTGCCTTGCGGAGTGCTGAGAATGCGCTCGCGCTTATAAGTGCCTGATGCACGAATAGTGTCGAGCTGAGACGTGAGATAAGATTGGAAAGCGGCATTCATGGCAGCTTAAAATCGGGTGGCGTATTCGCGGCTGGTCGTGTGAAGGACTCGCCATATTTTTTGAATCCCTCGATGAAGCCACCATGTGAGAGAAAGAATTGGCCAGACTCCACACCCATGAAGCGGTCGAGGCGCTGATACCTGCCGGTCGGGTCGTGGCTAAACTTCGCGGTTGTGAGTTCGATCCACCTGCCATCAGCGGTGGCGATCCATTGCGGGCCGTAGAGAGCTTTTCGCTGCTGGTGGCCGTTTTGACCGCCAAAGTTCTCGCTGAAGCTATGCAGGCCGCGCAAATATTGGCCATCTTTGGACGCACGGAAGCTCGCGATGAGCATCCAGCGTTGTTTTTCCGGATGAAACCACAGGCCGCTGTAAGTCGTGTAATCTCCCTCTGGTTTTACGGCGACAATGAATTTCTGCGCTTGGCCAGTTCTCCAAGGATAAACGAGATGCGAGTGTCCGCCGGTGCCTTCGTGGCCGAAGACGCTGGCCTCGACGCCTTCGCCTTTGGCGATGAGTTGTGTTTGATCGTCCTTCGAGACGGTGGAGCGATCGATAGCATTGGCGCCTTTGCCGGCGTCCCACACGGAGAAAATGATGCGGCGTTCGGTCTCCGAATTGATCTGCATGCCGAAGTATCCGCGCGAGAAGCCGCAGGCCATATAGAAGGTATAAAGCGGCTCTTCGATGCTGGTGACTTCGTTGTAAAAATGCGTGATCTTTTCGTTCTTCGGGATCGGATACATCAAATGCACCGATGAGGCATTGCGTCGCGGTTCGAGGTTGAAGTGTGCATCCTGCGTCGCGGATCCATCTAGCACGAGAGCCTCAATATGGCCCTTGCCATCGGCGTTGGCTTTGGAGCTGATTTCAAACTGTACATAACCGGCCTTTGTGATGTCGAATTCACCAAACGAGGCCTCTCCTTTCTTCACGGTGGATTCGTAGCTTGTTTCGCCGATTTTGAGCCTTAAAACGCGGCCTTCATCGCCTTGCACGAGCAGCCTTGCAGTCAGTTTGCCGGGCTTTTTGATTTCGCCAAACCAAAGCACGCGTTGTTTCGCGTCTTTCCAGCCGCGCAGACCTTTTTCTTCTGAAATCTCAACGCCGCGGAAGTCGGGCTCGGTGTAAGCGGTGAAGGCAGGTACAATGATTTCAGCGCGGGCGAATGAATCGACGAGAGAAAGAATTAAGAGGCAGTATTTCATGATGAGAGTTAGTTGGACCAATCGAGCACGACTTTGCCGCAGTTTCCGCTCTCCATCGCAGCAAAGCCTTGTTCAAATTCGGTGTAGTGGAAGCGGTGGGTAATGATGGGCTTGATATTTACACCGCAGTCGAGCATGACACTCATTTGGTACCAGGTTTCATACATCTCGCGACCGTAGATGCCGTGGATGGTGAGCATGTTGAAGATGATCTTGTTCCAGTCGATGGCAGTTTGATCGCTAGGAATGCCGAGCATAGCGATTTTGCCGCCATGACACATGTTGTCGATCATATCGCGGAAGGCGACAGCGTTTCCACTCATCTCCAAGCCTACGTCGAAGCCTTCCTTCATGCCGAGCAGTTTTTGCACGTCGGCGATGGCTTCGTGTTTCACGTTTACCGCATGGGTGGCGCCCATTTTTCGGGCCAAATCAAGGCGGTATTCGTTCACATCGGTGATGACGACGTGGCGCGCACCCGCATGTTTTACAACAGGAATGGCCATGATGCCGATGGGGCCTGCACCGGTGATCAAAACGTCCTCACCAAGGCATTCAAAAGCGAGCGCAGTATGCACGGCATTGCCGAAGGGATCGAAAATGCTTGCCACCTCCTCGTCCACGCCATCGCGGTGGTGCCAAACATTGGTCATCGGCACGCTGATGTATTCGGCGAAGGCTCCAGTTCGGTTCACACCGATGCCAACAGTGTCTTTGCAAAGGTGGCGGCGCCCGGCGAGGCAGTTGCGGCAGCGACCGCAAACGACATGGCCCTCGGCGCTCACGATTTCGCCCGGATGGAAATCGTTCACGTTGCTACCGACGGTAATCACCTCGCCAACGAATTCATGCCCGACGACCATCGGCACGGGAATCGTCTTCTGTGCCCAGGCGTCCCATTTGTAGATGTGCAGGTCGGTGCCGCAGATGCCGGTTTTGCGGACCTTGATGAGGACATCATTGATGCCGACCTGCGGCTCCGGCACATTTTGGAGCCAGAGTCCGCGCTCCGTTTTGGCTTTGATGAGTGCTTTCATAGTGTGGCATTATATTGGACGAGTGTCTTACATAATGGCAATGTAAAAGTTTCTAATTTACAAGAAACATGTTCGATATAATGGCAATTATGCCCGCTAAAAAGCAGACTAGTATTTCCGAATCCAGCCCCGAGGCCATCAATGAGAACCTCGGCAAACGCGTGAAGAAGCTTCGCGCGGATCGCGGCTGGTCTCTCGAAGAACTTGCCACCGCCAGCGGCGTGAGCCGCAGCATGCTTAGCGAGATCGAACGTGAGAAGGCGAATCCCACGCTCACGGTAACCTTCCGCATCGCGCGGGCCTTTGGACTCACGTTGCAGGAGCTGATCGAGAGCGCGGAGACCAGTGCGTCGAAAATCCAGGTCATCCGTGTCAGCGACCGCGCCCAAGTTTATCGCAGCGACAAGCAGTGCGAGATCCGCACGCTTTCGCCGCTGAATCTGGAGAAGGATGTCGAGTTCTACGAACTCACGCTGAAGCCCGGCGGTGCGTTACGCAGCCAGCCACACTTTGAGGGTACACGCGAGTTCCTCACCGTCGAAGAAGGTAGCGTCCGCATCGAATCCGGCGAAGACCACGATGACCTCACCAAAGGCGACAGCGGTACCTACCGCGCCGACGTGCCTCACGCCATCGTCAACACCGCCAAAGGATCCAGTGTGGTGTTTCTCGTCGTGATTTACCGCTGAAATATCTTCACCGCCTTGTTTGTCTATCTTTTCGGATTTTGCTTTCCCTTACAGCCTATCAGACATCGCCGATAAAACGTATTTTCTCTGTTCCCACACATGAAGTCAGTCGCCACACTCGCTTTTCTTGCCCTTTGCGTTCTTTTGAACGCCCAGATGCCTCCGGCCCTGGTCAATGCCGAACGTGCAAAAATCCTCGAAGGGATTAAATCGGTGCCGAAACTCGGTGCGCCAGGACCAGTCGGAATTTGGGGCCAGCTCGCATTTCCGATCCTTTCCGCACCAGACAAAGATGGGGTTGAAATCGCGGTTGGAGCGGCTGCGGCATATGGAAAGGGGCGACTCATCCTTTTTGGCCAGAATGCGTATCTCAGCGGTGATGGCGGTGGTGATCACGCTAAGTTCATCGAGAACTGCGCGAAGTGGGCAGGCAACAAAGTCAAGCCGCGCATCGGCCTCAAAGGCGTGAAGGGTGCTGCTTTGGCGCAGCGCAGCCTGATGGTGGAGGAATTCAGTGCGGTGGAGAAGAAGAGCCTCCGTGACTACGACGTGGTCATCATCAACACACAGGGCGTGGTCAGCGCGGAGGAAGGGGAGGTTTTGATTGACTACATCAAAGGTGGTGGCGGCATAATCGGTGGCATGACCGGCTGGGCTTACGGCCAGACGAGTGGTGGCAAGGACCTCGTTATCTCGCACGCTGTCAATCAAGCCCTGATGGCTGCGGGCTTAGCGAACACCGACATGAGTGCGTTTGACTCTGTGAGCTCGTTTGAGGCCCGCGTGGAGCTTCCAGCAATGATGAATGCCTCCGATGCGATCGCCGCGATCAAAAAACAGCGTGAAGGCGGTTCAGCGCTCACGCCGGAGCAGATGAAACAGGGCATGAACGCCATTCAGATCGCCATGGCTGCGCAGCCGCCGAACCGCAGCAATTTACGAAACGCTGTCGCTTCTGTGTTGGCGGCAAAAAACTCTAATGAGCCTACTCCTTCGCCAAAAACGCCGCTCATTGATACGCAACACTCCACCTCACGTCTGCGACTTAGCATGGAGACGCGCATGCTGCGCCTCATGAGCGCGGAAGGCATCAAGGCGCATCCCGCTCATGTGGAATTCCCCGGCAAAGCGCCGGAGAATGCCCCGCGCACCGGTGCAGAGATCGCCATCACGCCGAGCATCCCCGGCTGGCACAGCACTGGTCTTTACGCCGTCGCAGGCGAGCCGATCACGGTGACGATTCCCGAAAAATACGCCGACAAAGGCTACGCTGTACGCATCGGGTGCCATAGCGATACACTTTACCACCTCGATCAATGGGAACGCGCTCCCGACATCACGCGCAGCGACACCCTAGCCACCTCCATCACGAAAACGGCGTCCGCATTCGGCGGCCTCATCTACATCGAGGTCCCCGGCCGCGCGAAGGACGATGAACCCTTCACCGCCGCCATCAAAGACGCCATCGCCGCGCCGCTCTTCGTGCTCGGCAAGGACGACGATGCCAAATGGAAGGAAATCCGTAAACGCCCTGCGCCATGGGCTGAGATGGCATGCGACAAGATGATCATTAGCTTCCCTCGCGAGGTTGCGCAGGCTATCAACAACCCCAGCGAACTCATGCAGTTCTGGAAAGCCGTCGTCGAAGCTCAGGATGAGATCACCAACCAAACCGCCGAACGCACACGGCCAGAACGCATCGTCGCCGACGTGCAAATCAGCGCCGGTTACATGCATAGCGGTTATCCCATCATGATCCCGACGAGTGCTGCGTCGGAGATGACCACGCTGACACGCTTGAAATTCCCCGGCTGGGGGTTTTACCACGAGATTGGCCACAATCATCAGCGTCGCACCTTCACCTTTGACGGCACCGGCGAGGTCACGAACAACGTTATTGGAATGTACTGCTACGAAGCTGTCTTGAAAAAAGACTGGCTTATCGGTCACGGCGGCATCACCGAGGAATCACGTAAAGACCACATCAAAAAGATCAAAGCCTCCAAGAATAAATGGCAACTGTGGAAAAGCGATCCCTTCCTCGCCCTCACCACCTACATACAGCTCATTCAGGAGTTTGGCTGGGAAAGTTGGCGCAAATACCTTCACAGCTTTGACAGTGCCGAATACGGCTCCGAACCCAAAGGCGACGACGAGGCCCGCGACCAGTTCCTCATCCGCTACTCCAAGATCATCAACAAGAACCTTGGTCCCTTCTTCGACTTCTGGGGCATCCCGGTGAGCTCATCTGCAAAGGCTGAAGTGAGTCAGTTGGCAGAGTGGATGCCGAAGGGGCTATGACCATGATGCCACTTGGATCCATGGTTTGAGCTATCATGCTTTTTCAGACACTTCTAACCTATGATTACATTAGCTTATCTTGGCCTATTTCTCCTGCTTTATAGCGGTGTTGGTAGGAGTGCCAACGAAAGGGCATGGCGATCTGGGCTAGAAAGGTCTTCGGCATGGCCGACTTGATGCCGATCATGTCTGGACGAAGCCGCGTGGGGTCAAGGTAGAAAGAGCGGAAGATGATGTCCCAAAGCATGAGGTTCTCGCCGTAGTTCTTGTCTCCCTCGCGTAGGTCGGTGCTGTGATGCCAACGATGCAGTTCAGGCGTGTTAAAGAGGTAGTTCAGCCAGCCGAACTTCATGCGGATGTTGCAGTGCGTGAGGAATCCGATGTAGGCGGTGATGGCCCCAAAATACTGCACGACATCATTTGGTGTCCCGGCAAGCCAGAGCAGTGGTCCGCTGAAAATGACACTCTTGAGTGTGTCGATGATGTGAAAGCGTCCGGTATTGAAAAACCATAACTTTTTGACACTGTGGTGGACGGCATGGAAATGCCAGAGAGGCATCCAAGTGTGTGCGATGCGGTGGGCCCAATAGAGACCGAACTCGGCTACGACGAGCGCTAAAATCACCTGTGCCCACATGGGCCAGTGATTCGGCCATGGTCCCGTGCCAGACGCTCCTCCGACGGTGCTGACGAGGCCGTAGTAGCCAAGCATCATGATGACGAGTTGCACGAAGGTCTTCGTGAAGACGGTGTGCGCCAGATCCGGCGCCATTTGACCATCGTTCTTCAACCATTCGCGCTCATGCGGGCGAAGCCGTTCGAGGATGCAGAGCACGATGGCAAAGCCGAAGTAAGTTAAATTAAAAGCCAGCTTTCCGTGTCCAGCATGGATGCCGATGGCGGTGGGAATGAGTGCCCCGATGACCAGAAGCGGCCACAGGGCGTAATCGAGTATCATATGGAACTTACGCATAGAAAAGCTGTGCATCTGTGTCGAGATTACGCTTGGTGACAAAACATTGGCTGGAAAAAGTTGGCATTCGATTCCGCAAGATTCCTACGGCATGCATGGCATGGTTCGACATTTGCGACGACACTCATCGCTGCCTTGCGGTGTTCATGAATCTTCATGCAGGCACGGGTTATGCTGCGGTAGGATGAAGGATTTGTGCTTGCCGTATGAACTTGTGTCAGCACTCTCGCCTTCACATGTCCGCGCCGACCTTTGTTTCTGACGTTGGGAAAGTACTTATTGATTTTGATTTTGCGCCCGCTGCACGGCGACTGGCGGAGAAGTGTCCACATCCGGAGGAGATAGTGCTGGCTTTGTTTGATGGCATCAAAGTTCCTTACGAGAATGGTCAAATGGATGACCAAGAATTTGTGCGAGAGGGCATGCGGCTCACGAGTTTCGCTGGAACGGCTGAGGAGTTCATCACCATCTGGTGCGAGATTTTCAGCGAGAACCTGTTGATGAAGAAATCGCTGACAGCCATTGCGGGCAAGGTGCCGATGTATTTGCTTTCGAATACGAGCGGCCTGCACAAAGACTACTTCTGGCGCACCTACGGTATCTTTGAGTGTTTCGCGGACGGCGTCTATTCGCACCAGGCGCGATGTTCGAAGCCGGGCGAGGAGATCTTCCGGCTTACGATCGAGAAGTTCGGCCTTGATCCGTTGCGGACTTTCTATGTGGATGACCTCATGCCCAATATTGAAACGGCCTCGCGGCTGGGCTTCCGGACTTTTCATTACAGCTTTGCCAAGCATTCGGAATTCGAGCAGGCGCTGGCGGAATGGCGAGTGGAACAGGGCATTGGTTGACGCACCCCCATCTCCGTCCTAACGATTCATCAAACCCATGAAATGCGATGTTTGCGAAGCAGAGGCAACGGTATTCCTCACCCAGATCATCAATGGTCAAATGACCACGGTGAACCTATGTGAGTCCTGCTCAAAAGCCAAGGGCGTGACCGAGGTGACGGGCTTCGGGCTTGCTGAGGCTTTTGTCAGCTCGACAATCCGCAGTGCGGAGGCAACGCCCGACCTCGCCTGCCCAACATGTGGTTTCACGGCGGCTCAGTTGAAGAAGATTGGTCGTATGGGATGTCCTGAATGCTACGACAGTTTTCGTGAAGGGCTGGATGGGCTGCTTCGTGGCATGCATAAAGGCACGCGACACGTGGGTAAGCGACCCAGCGCTATCATTGCTGCCGCCCCAACGACTAAACCACGCCGCAGCAGCGTTCCAGCCGCTGTGCTGCCAGTGGTGACATCGACAACCTCCGCGCCTCCTATCAATCCCAAGGAAAAACCTTCTGCTCCACCTGATCTAAACAAGCTTCGGGCCGAACTGGATCTTGCTGTTAAAGAAGAGCGCTATGAGGACGCTGCCACCATCAAGGCGGAGATTGATCGGCAGACAAAAGACAGCGCCTCCAAATGAGCTGACACTGCCTTCACTAGCCATGCCATGATGCGATTTTCCACCCTGATTAAAAACCCTGCCGATTGGATGAAGGGCAGTGGTCCACACTCTGAGATCGTCATGACCTCGCGTGTGAGGCTGGCTCGTAATCTGCGTGGATTTCCTTTTCCCGGCTTCTCGCAGGAGCATCAGCGCATCGAACTGCTGAAAGCTGCTCGGCCTGTAGTTGAGGAATTGCCGGAGATGCGAGATGGATACAGTGTCGATTACACAGAGCTGAGCAAAATCCGTAAACAAGTGCTTGTGGAGCGGCATCTAGTCAGTCGTGAGCATGCGGCCCGCACCACGGGTTGCGCCGTGGTGATTGATCGCAAGCAGAGTATCTCAGTCATGATCAATGAGGAGGATCACTTCCGTCTCCAAGGTATCCGTCCCGGATTGAATCTCCGCGGAGCGTACGAGCTCGTCGATCGTATTGATACAGAGATGGATGCGGCTTTGCCATATGCTTTTGATGGCACTCTCGGATTCCTCACCGCCTGCCCGACCAATCTTGGCACCGGGATGCGTGCTTCCGTGATGGTTCACCTACCGGCTCTCGTTCTGCTGGATCAAATCAATCCGGTCATCAAGGCCGTCGGTAAGATCGGTCTTGCCGTGCGCGGTCTGTACGGCGAGGGCACTGAGGCGCTGGGCAATCTGTTCCAAATCTCCAACCAGCACACACTGGGCGAATCTGAGCCGGAGATCATCACGCAAATTGAAAAAGTCATCGAGGGAGTGATTCGTAGTGAGCAGACTGCTCGCGCAAAACTGATCGAAGACCATCAGACCATGCTCAGTGACCAAGTGGGCCGCGCCTACGCCATCTTGCGCTACGCTCATGTGCTTACTTCAAAAGAGGCGTTGAATTTGTTATCCATGTTACGCTTGGGAGCCGATCTCGACATCATCACCAACTGCGACCGCAGTTTGCTAGACTTGCTTCTGCTCGAAATTCAGCCCGCACATCTTCAACTCGGTGCCGATCGAGAACTTTCCCCTGAAGAACGTGATGTCGCACGTGCGGAAATCACCCGTTCCCGATTGCAGGCCATCACGGGCCCGACAAATCCAGCGCCTCCGTCTGGAGCTTCATAGGGGTGGTGTGTTTCACGAGAATGTAAAAGTGTTCCAAGACTTTTGGCGTCTCTATTGCTAGGACTGTGAAGTTGGAGAGTTTCTGACACGCTTAGCTGGCTGGAGCATCGAGCATTCGCAGATAGTCGAAGGTGTAGAGTCCGGTGTTGTGACCATCGCTGAAATCAAACTGGATGGCATATCCACCAATCATCCGCCAGTCTCGCACGGTAACAGAAGGGAAGTTTTTTTGCGTGCTACCACCATATTGGCGGCCTAAGAGGTCTCGTTCCCCGGTGTTTTCAGCGCTTGGTGAAGCGGCGCGCAGCTTTTCCATGACGATGAATTGCTCATGCCCATCACTCCAGAGAATGGCGACTTCGTTTCCGATGAGTTCGATGCGGTTGGGGGACATGAAAGGTGCTTGCTAGGGGTAAAAGTAATCATTCCGACGTTGGGAATGCAAAAGGGACGCTCGGAAGCGTCCCTTTTGAAGAAGAAAATGCACTCCGTTGAAGAATCAGCGAGAATACAATTCGACGACAAGCTGTTCGTTCGCAATAGGAGCGATCTCCTCACGCACAGGGGCTCGATTGACAGTGCCCTTCACGGCATCTCGGTCCACCGTCATCCAGTCGGAGGTGGGGGAGCCTGCGGTCATTTCCAAGAACTTGCTGACAAGCTGTTGCGAGCGCGGAGCATTCTTCACCGACACAACATCGCCTGCCTTGCATTGGTAGCTGGCAATGTTCACGACTTTGCCGTTTACAGTAATATGACGGTGGGAGACGAGCTGACGAGCGGCAAAACGCGTGTTTGCGAAACCCATGCGATAGCAAACGTTGTCGAGGCGGAGCTCGAGCATCTGTAGAAGAATTTCACCGGTTACGCCTTTGCGGCGTTGGGCCTCTGCGAAGAAGCGACGAAATTGTTTTTCGAGTACTCCATACTGGAAGCGGAGTTTCTGCTTCTCAATTAGGGCGGTGCCGTATTCCGAGGTCTTACGGCGAGTGTTACGGGCACCGTGCTGACCGGGGGGGAAATTGCGCAATTCGAGAGCTTTGGAGGGGCCAAAAAGCGCAACACCGAAACGGCGAGCGATTTTTTCACGAGGTCCTGTGTAGCGAGCCATGAGTCAGATAAGGGGAAAAGAATTCAAATTAGACGCGACGGGACTGGGGCGGGCGGCAGCCATTGTGCGGAATGGGGGTGACATCTTTGATGGCCGTCACTTCGACACCGAGGGCTTGCACGGCGCGCACGGCGGATTCACGTCCTGAACCAGGGCCGTTGAGGCGCACTTCAGCTTCGCGAAGACCGTGACCCATGGCTTGGCGGCAGGCATCCTGTGCAACAACTTGAGCGGCGTAGGCTGTGCCCTTGCGGGAACCTCGGAAGCCCATCTTGCCAGCGGAGGAAGAGCCGATTTTCGCTCCTGTTTTATCCGTTACCGTGACGATGGTATTGTTGAAGGTGGCTTTGACGTGAACAATGCCACTGGTAACATTTTTGGAACCCTTGGCCTTAACAATTTTGGAGCCTTCTTCCTCACCGCCGATCTCAGCCCATATGCTCTGAGACACTTGGCGATCGCCACTGGTGGGTTGTTTGTCAGCCGCAGGTATGGCGGGGGCCGGAGTAGGTGCAGCCGTAGCTTCAGCGGGGGGTGCCGGTATGATTTCGTCAGCCATGTTGGATAAAGTGCTTGGCGTTGAGGATTACTTAGAGGCCTTCTGGGCACCAACGGTCTTACGCGGTCCTTTGCGAGTGCGAGCGTTGGTATGCGTGCGCTGACCGCGCACAGGAAGACCGCGGCGATGGCGGTGAGCACGGTAGCAGTTGATGCCCAATATGCGTTTCATGTGCATCTGAATCTCGCGGCGAAGGTCACCTTCGATCGGCAACTTCATGCCTTGGATGACCTGTGTGATCAGAGCGATCTGCTCATCGGTGAGCTCACCAGCGCGGGTGTTTGGATCAATCTTCGTCGCGGCAAGAACTTTGCGGCTGATGGGGAGACCGATGCCGTAAATGTAGGGCAACGAGTACTCGATCTTTTTGTCGTTGGGGATTTCGACTCCGAGCAGGCGGGGCATAAGAACGTGTATTGAGGTGAAAAATCAACCTTGGCGCTGCTTGTGGCGCGGGTTTTTGCAGACGACACGAACAATGCCCGCGCGACGGATCACGCGGCAAAGTTCGCAGAGAGGTTTGACAGAAGTGCGGACTCGCATTGGAAGAAGATTGCTGATGGGAGAAACAATCAAAAGCCCTTAGCCGGAGCAAGGGGGCAGGATGCCTACCACAGAAGAAATCTCGCGCAAGCCAGATTTTCACAGTTTTCCGGTGCGTTTGAGCCTGTCTTGCTCATAAGGAGGATTTCATGAAAAATATCCTCTGCTTTGGAGATTCGAACACTTGGGGATTCATCCCGGAAAGTATCACAGAGAGTTATCCGCGGCGGCACCCTCACGATGTGCGGTGGACCGGCGTGCTGGCCCGCGAGCTCGGTGAAGGCTTCCGGATCATCGAAGAAGGCCAGAACGGCCGCACGACGGTGCACGACGATCCTTTTGCCCTAGTCCGGAACGCCAAAGCCGTGCTCCCGGCTCTTTTGGAGTCACATAAGCCGCTCGACCTCGTGGTGCTCATGCTGGGCACGAACGACCTCAAAAATGTTTTCGGCGTCTCGCCCTCGGAAATCGCCGCCGGGGCAAAAATCCTTGTGCAGACCGTATTGGGCAGTGATGCCGGTCTCGCGGCCAAACCGCCACGCTTGCTTCTTATGTGTCCACCGACCATAGGCCAGCTCTCGCACCTTCCTGATCTCGAAGCAAAGCTCACTGATGCTCAAGCAAGGAGCCAGCAACTGCCGAAACACTACGAAGCCGTCGCAGCCACCCTCGGCTGTGCCTACTTGAACACACAGGAGATCATCACGCCGAGCCCGGTCGATGGCATCCACCTCGACGCGGCAGCACATCAAAAGCTGGGCAAAGCCGTTGCAGAGAAAATCAAAGCTCTCTTTTGAATCATGACTTGGCTGGAACTCATCTACCCCGCCCTTAAGCCTTGGCTCTTTCGCCTCGACGCAGAAACGGCGCACTCACTGACCGTGAAGATGATGGTCATTTCGCACAAGCTTGGGCTCCTGCGCTCTGTCGGAGTCTCGGCTGCACCTGTCTCGTGCATGGGGCTGACCTTTCCAAACCGTCTCGGCCTCGCCGCAGGCATGGATAAATCTGCTAGCGCCGTGGATGCTTGGGCTGCGCTTGGCTTGGGTCATGTCGAGGTGGGCACGCTCACTCCGCGCCCGCAGCCTGGGAATGCCAAGCCGCGTCTCTTCCGTTTGCCGGAACACAAGGCTCTCATCAATCGCATGGGGTTCAATAACCCGGGCATCATCAGCGCTGTGAAGCGCCTCGAAAAGAGGCGCTCCGAGGCAATCGTCGGTGTAAACATTGGAAAAAACTTTGACACTCCGAACGAGAGTGCAGTGAATGACTATGCGTTCTGCTTGAAGGCCGCCTACCGCACAGCGGATTACATCACTGTGAACATCTCCAGCCCAAACACTAAGGGCCTGCGGGATCTTCAAGCTGAAGATGCTGTGAGGCATCTGCTAACCACTTTAAAGACACAGCAGGCTTTGCTCCAGGCAGAATATGGCAAAAGAGTGCCACTGCTCGTCAAGATCGCCCCGGACCTGAACGATCTTCAAATCGAATCGCTGGCCCGTGTGATCAACGAAATCAACCTTGATGGAGTCATCGCCACCAACACCACGATTGATCGCGAAGTTGTTGCGGGACATCCTCTGGCGAATGAGGCTGGTGGCCTGAGCGGCGCTCCCGTGCGTGACAAATCCACGCTCATTCTACAAGCTTTCCGAAGGCTCTTGAAGCCGAGTATTCCACTCGTTGGCGTTGGCGGTATCCTAGATGGAAGAGATGCGTCCGACAAGATTCAGCATGGTGCCGAGCTCGTTCAGATATACACTGGGCTGGTCTTCCGTGGGCCAGCTTTGATCCGCGAATCGCTTGCCGAGCTTTCCATGAAATGACCTTGGGAGGCAAAGCCACCGGCCATTGACGCTGGTGCAAGCATTCTAAATGCTTGGCAGTCCTAGATTATCCATGCGCAAGTCGAGACACTTTTCTGGCAGCGATCATTCGGCCGATGCATGGCACAGCAAGTTCAAGCACAGGCGCTGAGCAGTGTAAGGAATTGGGCTGAGACAAGTTTCGCCAAGATGGCGTCGGATTTTTACTCGCATGATTGAAAAAGGTGTGTTTTTGAGCGGCGGTGACGCCATCCAAGCCCATCACGAACATTTCGACCTATCAATTTGCGCCGATGACGGGGCTGAAGGAACTGCGCATTCGCTTGTTGAGACTGTGCAAAGAGCAGGGATTGAAAGGAACGATTCTGCTAAGCTCAGAGGGTGTTAATCTATTCATTTCAGGGTCAGGTGAAGCTGTAGAAACGCTGGTTACGGAGCTGCGTTCAATACCGGGCTTGGCCGACTTAAAGCCCAAGGTGAGCCTGAGCGAGCAGCAGCCTTTCCGTCGAATGCTGGTGCGCATCAAAAAAGAGATCATTGCTTTTGGCGTGGATGGGATCGACCCAGCGAGATACACCTCTCCGCGTCTTTCACCTCAGGAGCTCAAGAGGTGGCTCGATGAGGGTCGAGAAGTGCTGCTCTATGACACGCGCAATGATTACGAGGTGAAGATGGGCACCTTCAAAGGTGCGGTGCCGGCCCAAGTAGATCACTTTCGCGAGTTTCCAAATGCGGTGGCGAAATTGCCTGAGGAATGGAAGAAAAAGCCCATCGTGACTTTTTGCACTGGCGGCATCCGCTGTGAGAAAGCGGCGCCATTCATGGAGCAGCAGGGCTTTGAGCAGGTCTGGCAACTCGATGGCGGCATCCTGAAGTATTTTGAGGAATGCGGATCAGCCCATTACGAAGGAGAGTGTTTTGTGTTTGACCAGCGGGTGGGCGTGGATCCCGCGCTGGAGGAGACGCCTTCCGCGCAATGCTTTGTGTGCCAGACACCCCTCACTGCTGATGAGCAGTCAGATGCTCGGTATGTTCCGCATGTATCCTGCCCCTACTGTTTTCAAACGAATGAGCAGCAGCATGAAACACGTCGTGCGACAACTGAAGCAGCCATTCGACGCATGGCGGATTCTCAGCCAGGCTGTGTGCCTTATGATCATGTGCGGCCGTTTCATATTCCTGCAGCCTGTGACCGCATGACGGTCTTGGATGCCATCTGCCATATCTTGCCGCACACCGACCGTACGGAATGGCAGAGGGCCTTTGAGGAAGGGCGCATCACCAACAAAGACGGGACGCCTATTGGCACGACTCAGCTCGTCAGAGCAGGGGAGCATTTCCGGCATCTCAAGCCTGCACAGCTGGAGCCTGCTGTGAACCCGGATGTGAAGGTGTTGTTTGAAGACGAGGTGCTGCTGGTTTTGCATAAGCCTGCGCCGTTGCCCATGCATGAAGGAGGACGCTTTTGTCGAAACAGCCTGCAATACATTCTGAATACAGCCCTGCATCCACGGATGCCTCGCTCCATCCACCGCTTGGATGCGAACACAACGGGTGTAGTTGTGTTTGCCAAGACGCGGCACTTCGCGCGTCTGGTGCAGCCGCAGTTTGAGCGTGGTGAGATCGAAAAAGTGTATCTCGCCCGGGTGCGTGGACATCCTCATCTCGATGCTCTGGCCTGCGATGCGCCTGTGAGTGCTGAAGCCGGCAAGTTGGGAGGGCGTGAGATCACGGAAGATGGTCAAATGGCAGTTACGCAGTTTCGAGTGCTCCGCCGTGAGGCGGATGGCACGTCGTTGGTTGAAGCGTGGCCACTTACAGGCCGCACGAATCAAATTCGTCTGCACCTCAGGCACCTTGGGTATCCGATCATTGGAGATGCGGCTTATCCTGCAGAAGGCGGCACAGGAGAGGTTCAGACCTTGCCCGTCGGTGCATCGCCGCTTTGCCTGCACGCTTGGAGGCTCAAGCTCAAGCACCCTCTTGATGGCCAGATGATGACATTTGAGGCTGCAAAGCCTGCATGGGCAGTTTAGCTGCTTTGCGCAGCCCAGACAGGCTCATGCCACTCCTCACGGCATTACTTCTCTGATTGCACATGTATGGTTGATTCTTTGAGTGCCTTGGCTGGTGTGCACGGATGCATCGAGGAGTGACAAAAGTCAGTTTGTTTCGCCGTTTGATTTTTTTCATGAAACTTACGCTGATCTGCTTGTTCTTTGCCTCCACCATTCTTGCGGGCAATGATTGGGCTCCCCAAGAGCTGTTTAACGGCAAAGACCTAGCCGGCTGGGTCGATGTGAATACGTCCAAAGACACTTGGAAAGTGCAGGATGGCCTTTTGGTATGCAGTGGGCTGCCGATCGGCGTGATGCGCAGCGAAAAGCAGTATGAGAACTTCATTCTACACATTGAATGGCGGCACATGAAGCCCGGTGGCAATAGCGGCGTGTTTTTGTGGAGCGATGCGACGCCTGCGCCTGGGAAGGATCTGCCGAAAGGGCTCGAGGTGCAGATGCTGGAGCTGCAATGGCCGGCGCTGCATCCCACAAAGGATGGCCAGCCGAACCATCCAGGCTATGTCAGCGGTGAGCTCTTTGGTGCGAACGGACTGGAGATCATCCCCGAGAATCCGCGTGGCAAGCGCAGCATGGCCTTCGAATTCCGCTGCAAAGGTGTGGGCGAGTGGAATACCTATGACGTGGTAGCCGTGGATGGTGTGGTGAAACTCAGCATCAATGGCAAGTTTGTGAACGGCGTGAGCCAGTCCAGCGTCCGCAAAGGCTACCTCTGCCTCGAATCCGAGGGTAGCGAGATCCACTTCCGCAACATTCGCCTGCTGGAGCTGCCCCCCGGCCGTATCACCCCAGAGCAGAACGCCCCGGTGTTGCCGTCGAAGTGAGTCCTGCGATCACTTGAGCCCGCTTCATTTCCACGCATGGTCGCGGCTTTCTCTACAAGCCCAGCCCATGCGTTACTTCTCTACCCGCGGCCAGACGCCGCTGCACACCTTCTCCGAAGCCGTCGAAGCCGGTCTCGCGCCGGATGGTGGCCTGTTTTTGCCGGAAAGCTTGCCCAGCATCACAGGCAAACTTACGGAGTGGTCCACGCTCAGCTACCCCGAGCTCGCGGCAGAATTCTTCACGCTTTTTGCCCCCGAAATCCCGAAGGTCGAATGGCACCAACTCACCGCTGAGGCCTATCGCCGTTTTGAATCACCCGATGTGGCGCCGCTGAAAAAGATCTCCGACAAGACCTACATTCTTGAGCTCTTCCACGGCCCTACGCTCGCCTTCAAAGACTTCGCGTTGCAACTGCTTGGGTTGCTTTACAAACGCCAAGTGAAGCGCAGCGGCAAAAAGCTCTGCGTGTTTGGTGCCACTTCAGGCGATACTGGCAGCGCTGCCATCCACGGCTGCATGGGCCAGGACGGCATCCAGATCTTCATTCTCTATCCCAATGGGCGCGTGTCGCCGCTGCAAGAGCGCCAGATGGCCTGCACTGGCGCGGACAATGTCTTCGCCATCCCCGTGCCCGGCACCTTTGACGATGCACAACGCATTGTGAAAGACTGCTTTGGTGACACCACCTTCGCCAACGAGGTGAATCTCTCCGCAGTGAACTCCATCAACATTGCCCGCATTCTAGCCCAGTGCGTTTATTACATCTGGGCCGTGCTGCGCCTGCCGCAGAAGGATCGTGTGACATGCGAGTTTGTCGTGCCCACCGGTAATTTCGGTAACGTTCTCGCAGGCTGGCTCGCGCAACGCATGGGACTGCCATGCGGCACCTTCCGCGTCGCCACAAATCAGAACGATATCCTGCATCGCTTCTTCACCACCGGTGAATACCGTCAGGGCGATGTGCATCCCAGCCATGCCCCCAGCATGGACATCCAGGCCGCGTCGAACTTCGAACGCTTCCTCTACTTCGTCCTCGGTGAAGACTCCGCGCGCATCCGCGAGGTCATGGCACAGATCAAATCTGGCAGTCCCGTGAAGATCGACCTGCCAGCCACCACCTTCCGCGCCTCCCGCATGGACGATAAGACTATCGTCAAGACCACAGCGCAGATGTGGAAGGACAGCCACTACGTTCTCGACCCCCACACGGCCTGCGCTTTCATCGACATGGCCGAGGATTGCGTCAGCGTAGTGCTCAGCACCGCCAGCCCTGCCAAGTTCCCCGACATTGTTAAGCAAGCCACGGGTAGCGAGCCAATCCACCCCTCCCTCGAAGCTCTCAAGAACCATGCGATGCAACGCTGGCCGATGGATGTGACGACCGAGGCTGTGAAGGCTTTTATCCGCGAGAAGAAGAATTAAAAGGCTCCGTGTCGCAACGCAATTATGGCCATGCTCACCTGCTTGCTGGACCCAAATGTCATGCGTCACCTTTGGCATTCAAACGGTCAACTAACCCTTTGATGTAATACCCCAAGCTGCATCATCTCGCGCTGGGAAACCTAAGATTCGCTTCAAGCAGATACGAACAGTCAAAGCGTTCGCCACAAAAGAACTTCCCTTGTCGTCTGAACGATGCCTATTCTTCATAGACACTTCTACAGTCCCATGAATCAACAACCACCAGACACTGCCCGAACCTGCAACGAGGAATGGGAAAAGCACGGCTTGTTCTTTGAGTATGGCAGCGCCGCGAATCCGCGCATGCCCAGAATCGCGATTGATCTGTTTCCTCCGATGCTGCATCATGTCGCTGAGACGCGGATCATTCCGCTGGAGCTGTCGAAGCAGCTCGAAACGAGCTATCCGGTCACCGGTCCGAGCTTGTTGGCGAATTTCATCCACATCGCCGCAGGTGATGAGTTGTGCACCAGTTGCCATGCCAGCAGCCAAGTCTTTTATGCCATCCGTGGCGCAGGTTTCAGTGTGATCGACGGCAAGACGCTAAGCTGGAAGATGGGGGATCTCTTTGCGTTGCCTGTCACTGGTGAGATTCGGCATCAGGCGAGCGAGGACAGCGCCTTCTATTGGGTGAATGACCAGCCGCTGATGGATTTCCTCGGTGCCAAGCCCGCCAGCCCGAGATTTCGCCCGCTTTATTTCTCACATGAACTGCTCAGGAGCGAACTCGAGAAGGTGCGCAAAGAAAACGAAGGTAAGGACAAGAATCGCAACGGCATCCTGCTCGCAAATCCCGACTGCCCGCAGACGAAGACGCTCACACACTCCATGTGGTCGCTCTACAATCTGTTGCCTGCGAAGAGCAAACAGAAAGCGCACCGACACAACTCCATCGCTCTCGATTTCGCTGTGAAGGCCACGGATGGCGTTTACACCATGATCGGCCGCGATCTTGATGGCGATGGCAACATCATCAACCCCGTCCGCGCCAACTGGGTGGCAGGCGGAGCTTTTGTGACCCCTCCCGGCTGGTGGCATTCCCATCACAACGAGAGCGACGAGGATGCCATCGTGCTACCTGTGCAAGATGCTGGGCTACATACCTACCTGCAGACGCTCGACATCCAGTTTGCACGCGGGTATTGATCTAGGCCCAAGTTATGTCTCTCGTCCGGTGGACAAATCTGGGAGCACCACAAGGCGGTGGCCAAGCTGGATGAGACCGGCCAGCAGCGCTGGCTGCAAATCGCGATGGATCATGCCGACCCCGTGATCGGTCCCGTGCCCACCCGCTGCCTGCGCAAGAGCATCATCGTCGGACGCCTTCTTACTCCCAAGGAAATGATGATCGACCCGGCCGACCGTGGCCGCCTCAACCACATCCCCTTCCTCAACCGCCTCAACGCGTGGTGGTGGCAGATGAAGGAGGACGGCTGGCTCAAACGCGCCACCCGCGAGCAGAAGGAAATCCTCGTGCGCGACCTCAACCTGGTCACCCGCATCATCAAGGAACTGCAAGCCTGAGCATCCCTTCATCCCTCATTCCCAGTCTCAAACACCAAACCAAACTCACCCCATCATGGACACCGACACCCCCTCCAAGACCAAGCCCTCAAAATCGTGCCCACTATCAAAAAATTTGCACTCAGCTATTAGGAGCCAACGTGCGTCTGGATGTTTCGAGGTTCTTGAAGTCGGTTATAGATCGCAGTTGGCAAACGCTCGGTGCTGTTCCAATGCCATTTGCGCTGCTAGCGCGAATCGAACGCGTTCTGGCCCTACTTCTTACCAATTCGAGCTTGGGTGGTGAGTCAGTGATCCCTCTCCTTTTTCTTGCAGTTGCATCTAATGTATCCGTTGCTTATTCGTAAAAATGTCATTCCAAAGCCTATTCTTCAAATTGGTTTTTGCGATTGCCCTCTGCTCGTGCGGAACCAATCCAATTAGGTCGACCATGCCTGTATCACTAGCTTCGAAACCCACAGGGGCAAAAGTGACTATTTCAGATTCCAGCGGAACAATTGTTTTTACCGGCTCGACGCCTTGCGTTGCGAATCTTAAGCGCAAAAAGGGCAATTATAGTCCTGCCACTTACACCGCGAATTTCGCATTGAAAGGATGGTATTCAAAAGAAATTCAGATTAGCTCTAATATGAAAGATGGTGATCTTTGGATCGTAAGCAGTGTCACTGTGCTGCCGCTTTTGAGCAGATTGTTATTTGAACCAGTAGCAAATAACACTTTTGTCCTACCAGAAACCGTTAATGTAAATCTTCGCAAAGCAGAATAATCATGAAGAAACAAATAATATATCGCAGTGTGTTGATCTTGGTATGCACAATGTTCTCCAGCAATTGCGCTCTCAGATCATACACACAGGACATATTAACGATAAAGCCGACCGTTAACACGATGTCACGAAGCTTTGCTGGAAAGAGAATTGCATTCGAGGTGGCAGATGATCGTGAATCCAATACATTTGGAAACAAAATTGGGGACTACGGAACAGGAGGGAAAATAGCCCCAGCTAATGATGTTCCCACAGCTGTCGAAAACGCCATGGCTACAGCACTCGAACAAACTGGAGCAAAAGTAATGAGCTCACAATCTGGTTCAAATCTGATCAGCATTACAATTCGATCAATCAAGTACGAAGGATATAGAGGCCTGATGTATGGCGGCGTAGCCCTAACTACTGCGATCAATGTTCGCCTTGTTCACGCTGGGACAACTGTTTATGAACGTCGCTATACTGCAACCCGTGAGGCAGCGGCTGCTCATGCGTTGGGAGGAAAGTCTAAACAATGGAACACGGAGAATATTAATGGTGTTATTGGCGATGCATTATCAAAAATTTTCTCCGACGACCAGTTGGCAGCTAAGATCAAGTAGTGTTCCGTAGCATTACTCGATCAAATGATCAAACAGCCCCGGCTGGAACGGCAGCAACGCCGCCTGCTCCGCCTTGAAGAAGTCCGCCTTCGTCTTGCCCCGCCCGCAGGGGGCACCGCTGCCCAAGGCGATACCCTACTCGCCCTCATGCTGGAGATTCGCGGCGGGAACGGACAGCAAATGGGCCAAGCTTGACAAAAGGTGACGGTCCTTGCAGGATACCCGCGCCATGAAAGCTTGCGTTTGCCTCGCCTTGATTGTCGCAGGTTGTCTCACGGGCTGTATGTCGGCCAAGACCTTCCAGACCCAGGGGGCCGGCGTTTCCGTCCCAGCAATTTCGCAGGTGTCCGTTGCGCCGATGGCCGACCAGTGGCCGCACGACAACGTTATATGGTATGCTGAGAAGAAGGCCAACGATGTCCTTCAAACCGAATTGGAGAAGGCGCTTCGGGCCAAGGGGAAGCTTCTCGGAAAGGGGCCTCGCCTTGAATTCATCGTGAAGGATTTCCGGCTCCGGTCCGGCGCAACTCAGTTCTGGGTAGGCTGGATGGCGGGCAACGATATCCTTGGCGGAACCGTGCAGATCAAGGAGGGTGCGAAAACGATCAAGACCCTTGAGTGCCAGGTAAGCGGTTCCTACAAGGACGCGACCGGGGCGCTTCTAACCGGGAATTTTCCATCCGACGGGAGGCTGAGGAAGCTTTGCCAACTGGTGGCCCAGCAAGTGGCCGACAAACTTTGATTCTTTTCGCGCGTTGAACACCAAGCATCGAACGAAGTCAGCCCCCCTCACACCCCGTCCCCGCTCCACGTCTAGGGCCAACTCGACGCGCACCCCTCAAAAGCAATTTTCTAGCAGTAACTTTGCTGGCCGCCGGAAGTCTGGTGTTGTTGAGCGCGTGTGGAACCACAGCGGTCGGCCTACGCTATGCGACGCCGGCCAGCCTAGCCAAGGCGCCGCCACCGGCACGGCAGGTGGCCGTGGACAGCTTTATTGACGCACGCGGTGAACCGGCCACCTATCTGGGCGCCATCCGTGGCGGCTTTGGGCAGCCGTTGAAAACGCTCGAGTCCGACCGACCGGCGGCCGAGGTGGTGAAAGCCGCCTTCAGCGATGCACTGAAGGCGCGCGGCGTGCGGGTGGAATCGTCCGCGTCGCCGTGGCAGCTCAGCGGCGTGATTCGCAAGCTCGACTGCAACCAGTACGTGCGCCGCGAAGGAAACGTTGAGATCGAGCTCGTTGTGCGCGATGCCGGCGGCAAGCAACGCTTCGCGCGCAGTTACAGCGCCAGCCAGGTGGATGGCTCAGTGGTTTCGCTCAATGCCGGATGGTTCGGATCGGTCGACAACCTGCGGCTGACCCTAGAGCAGACCCTGCGCGAAGCGGTCGACAAGGCGCTGGACGACCCAGCCCTGCGGGCAGCGCTACAGTAGTGAGCAGCGCGTGATGCACGGCCTGTTCCGGGCGGTCGGCTGCTGTGCTCAGCAATCCGTCGGCCTAGCGGCACCCCGAGACGATCCGTGCCAACATCGCAGAGCTTAGCCAGAATCCACCAGACCCCGTCCCCGCTCAGCGTCTAGGCTAAACTCGAACCGGCCCATCCATTGCAGTTGACTCCCCACGCAGGCCATGCCCCGCCTGCGATACCGTGCCGCCCGCTCTCCCTCCCGCCTCGAAGAACACTTCCTGCTGCTCTGGAAAACCGTCGAAGGGCCGCCGCTGCAACGCGAGTTCCGGTTCCACGAAACACGCAAGTGGAGGGCAGACTTCGCTTATCTACCCGGTCGCGTGCTGATTGAGATCGAGGGCGGCATCTGGGTCAACGGCCGCCACAACAGAGCGGCTGGGTTCAATGCCGATCTGGAAAAATATCTGGAGGCGAGTCTGGCTGGCTGGCGTGTGTTTCGCTTCGGCCCCGATCAGATCACCCTTGAGAACGTGGAGCGACTGGCGGTGCTTGTGGCCGCAGCGATTAATCCGCGCGGATGTGCTCTAACATGACCTCCACGGTCCGCCCGCCTGCCAGATGTATGAGAATCTTTCGCCCTTGGCCGCAGCAAAGGCAGGCGGCAGGAGAAATGACGCCGCGTGCCTGACTACCTCTTCCAGTGAGAGGACGGGATCTGTTTTCACCGATTTCCTCCAGAACGCTTTCCATATAGCCTGACGACTGGGATCGAGCCAAAAGGCATCATCAAAGCCGATGGGGGTTTCGATTGGCAGGGTGCTGCCGCGTCTGTTGAATGTGGCACGAATCGAGTCCGCCAGCTCCTGTCCTGAGAAGGCGTAGTGGGTCGCCAGGAACCAGAAGTCGTAATAGTCCTTCATGCGTGAGTTTAGGATGCCAAGGTTGACCGCAGCCTCGAACTTTTCAGCCATCGCGCTCTCCATGCGGTAAGCCCGCAGCTTGGGAGCGGGCATGCCCAACAGGCTGGGAAACTCCACCTCCACTGGATCGACTGCCGTGGCATCGCCAAAGCCCACATCAATCTGCAGTGGTGTTCGCGCGTTGCCAATCTTCCCCTGAATCTCAACTCGGACCCCCACATAGAGATCCTGGGCTCGAATCGGTTCAGCTTTCACGGACGCCGGATCAAAAACCACCCCATCGTTCGCCACTTCGTGCTCACAGATTTCCCGGAACACCTTCTGCAATTCCTCGATGGATGAATCACCGAAACCGAGAAGATCGAGATCGCGCGTCACCCGATGGGGGACCTCCTGCCAGAGTGCAAAGAGAATCGCCCCCTTGAGCACAAACCGCTGCCTGTGCTTGGATTCCGACAGTCGAAACAGCAAGCGCTCAATGGCGTAACGGGTGAGCAGCGTATTGAAGTCTTGTCCGCTGGCGTGCGTGATCGTTTTGAGACGATCATGCACCGATGCAGCCACGTTCTTCAGTTCGTCCTTTTTCTTCATGAGACAACGCTTTCCAGATAGGGACGCATCACGTTAGTCATGCGGCAGAGTTTGGCGATCTTCCAGAGTTCAGTGGCGTTCGCTTTCTTCTTTTGCCAGGCATCACGCAGAGCTTCGACTGCGACATTGATACCCACTTTGCTGCGATACTTAAAGCAATCGACAACGGTCTTCGCCGGGTTGGTGATCTTGACCTTCACTCCAGAGATCATGTGCTCGTCAATCCCTGCACCGTAGGCTGCGGGTGACGACCAAAAGACCTCAAGTCGTGGATTCGTGATCCGCGGGCGTTGGATGCCTACTGGCAGCAGGACATACACATCTGAAGGGTTTTCGGTGGTAAGTCCGTGAAACCGCAGCGCCGAGAGAAGACAGATCACAGCTTTGGGAGATCGCACAGCCACTTCCGCGAGTGAGACATGGGCATCAAGTCGAGCGTCGCTTGCCGTGTAAAGGCCACGCTGGGCTTTCCGCAGCAGGCCCTGATCCACGAGCGTTCGAATTTGCATTCTCGACACGCCTTGAGCCTCCAGTTCCCTAGTTCGGACCAGACGCTTTCCCGCAAGGTTGATCACCTCCCGTTTTTGGTTCTCTTTCAGCATGAGGCACTTTACATCCTCACGCAAGATAGTGTCAAGTTGAGTATAATTGTAAACACAGCACTACAGCTTCCGGTGAGACCGATCCGATAACCTTGGCGGCGCTTGTGGCCGAAGCGATTCGTCCGGGACACGCGCCAACTTTACACCACGCGGAAACTCCAAAGCATTGATTTTGAATCATTCCACCGACACGCACGGTGAAAAAAGTGGAAAGCACAAATTCGCGTTTGCATGGAATTTGCGTGGTGGGGGGCCGCCCCAAGGACTCGGTCAATCTCGAAAAGAGAGTCCCCAGTCTCTCCCGCCGACTCGGACGCTAGTTCTAAACTTTTGTAAAATGCCGAAGAACTAGATTTGTCCCACGATGGTTTTCTGTATCCGTCAATTGCAGCCCTGGCCTGCCCCCTGAGGTGGGACAGGTCATAAATGTAGTTCCTTCGTCCTTGGGTTGATCTTGATGTTGGTTGGTTCTCTCACGCTGTCAAACGCAGCGAAGATCTCATCGAGCGTAGCGAGATGAGGCCGGAGCGGAGTTTGACAGCGTGCCGCCGTCTCTGCCGGGGTGCCGTATCCCAGCGAGCTGTGCGGTCGGTATTCGTTGTATTCACGCCGCCATTGCTCGATGACGACTCGCGCTTCGGCCAGATTGCCAAACACCTCGCGGTTGAGGCATTCGTCGCGCAGCTTGTCGTGGAACGATTCGATGTAAGCATTCTCCCACGGCGATCCCGGCTTGATGTAGCTCATCTTGATCGCTCGATGCTGCATCCAGTCCTGGATCGCATACGCGATAAACTCAGGCCCGTTGTCACTGCGGATGTGCTCCGGTCTGCCGTGCCTGCGCATCGCGGATTCCAGCACGCCAAGCACGTCCGTGGCACGGATTGACCATGCCACATGCGTGGCAAGGCACTCACGCGTGTGCTCGTCGATCAAGGTGAGGATGCGAAAGGCGCTGCCGCCCTCCACCTGGTCGCTCACAAAGTCCCAGCTCCACACGTGATTGCGATGCGCCGCAGCCTGCCGCCCTTGCTGCCCAAGCCTCACTCTGCGCATCCGCCGCTGGCGTTTGCGCACTTGCAGTCCTTCCTCCCGGCGCACCCTCGCCACGCACTTCACGTTGATCCGATCTCCCTCACGTCGCAGCAACGCCGTGATCCGGCGGTAACCGTAGCGCGGATGCTCACGGCTCAAACGCACGATGCGAACTCGTCGATGCCTCGCCTCCGCGCTCACTTTCGCCACCCGGTAGTAGCCCGACCGTGCAAGCTCCAAGGCACGACACACCTGTGCGATCCTGCTCAGACCGCTTTGCATGGCGTATCGTGCCGCCCGTCGCTTGCTGGCCGGGCTCACCATTTTTTTGCGTTGATGGCCTTCAAGATGTCGATCTGCACCGTCAGGTCCGCCACAATGCGCTTGAGCCGCCCGTTTTCCTCCGCCAACGCCCTTGCCTGGCGCAACTCATCGACCTGCATCCCGCCATACTTGCGCTTCCACCCGTAGTAGGTCTACTCGCTGATGTTGTGACGTGCGCACACGTCTTTGACCTTCATCCCACCCTGCGCTTCGCGCAGGATGCTCACAATCTTCTCTTCACTGTGTCTGCTCTTTTTCATGGTGTTCTGTTCTCCTGGTTTCGGAGCCAGAACTACATTTTACAACTGTCCTCTTCTCAGGGAGCAGGCCAGGGCAAAGAGCTCCCTGCGCATGGCGGCGTCGGAATTGCGAAATTTGATGTGGCGCCAATAACTGCGCATATACTTGCATTATATGCAATCTTTTGTAGAGCTTTGTTATGCAACCCATCAAGCATCTCACAAAGGCTCTCGGTTCGCTGGCTGACCGCGAGCACTGCGTGTTTGCGCCGTCTGACCTCGCCGCAGCCGTGCCTGACTGCAATCAGTTGGCGGTGCTCCTGTCGCGGGCTACGAAGGCAGGTCTGCTGAAGAGGGTCTGCCGTGGTATCTACCTCTACCAAGTGCCTGACTACCCATCTGGCAACCTGCTGTTTCATACCGCGGCGCGGTTGCGGGCCGGCGAGTTGAACTACATCAGCCTGGAAACAGCCCTTAGTGATGCGGGTGTCATTTCCCAAGTGCCGATGAACTGGGTCACACTGATGTCATCGGGTCGAAGCCACATCGTGAACTGCGGAGACTACGGCAACATTGAGTTTGTGCATACCGAGCAGCACCCCGAGAACCTAGCTGGCGAGCTAACCTTTGACGCTGACAAACATCTGTGGCGTGCCTCGGTGAAGCAGGCCCTGCGCGATATGAAAGTGACGAGACGAAGCATGGAACTTCTGGATCAGGAGGTGGCTCATGAGCTTGCTTGATCAACTGGTGGATGAAGCGCTGAAGTCACGCAGCGACCTCACCATCCTGAGGCCGGTGGTGGAAAAAGAACTCCTGCATCATGACATCCTGCGAGAGATGAGCGAGGCTCGGCTGTTGACCGGATTAACCTTCATTGGCGGAACCTGCCTGCGAGCCTGCTACGGATCTGCTCGTCTCAGCGAGGATCTGGATTTCACAGGCGGTCATGGCTTCAAGCGCAGTGACTTGGCGAAGTTAGGTGGAGTGCTCACTGAAAGGCTTCAGACCCGGTACGGATTGCCCGTCAACGTCAGTGCTCCGGTCAAAACAGGCGGCAAGGTTTCGACCTGGAAACTCACCATCGAGACGCGAGGAGACAAAAAGCACCTCCCCGCGCAACGCATCCATGTGGATATCTGCGCCATCGCCAGTCACGACCCGCGCCCGATGATGTTGCGCAACCTTTACGGCATCGACCTCGGCACCTCGGGGCTCATTCTACAGGCGCAGAGTCGCGAGGAAATTCTTGCTGATAAAATCATCGCACTGGCGTTTCGCGAGAACCGGGTCAAGAACCGCGACCTTTGGGACATCGTCTGGCTCGTGCAGCAGGGAGTTGCATTGCCCGCGCAACTCATTCCGTTGAAGATCCAAGATCATCAGCGGAGGAACAATGAGTTTACGCAGCTTGTTGAGGGGCGCCTGAAGGCATTGACGACAGAGCCCAAGATGCGGAGTGAATTCATTGGAGAGATGCGGCGATTCCTGCCTGCCGCGACCGTGCGTGGCACACTCGAAAACCCGGCCTATTGGGACTTTCTCAATCAGACGCTGAGGGAGCAGGCATCGCTGGCCTTTAAGGCACTCAAGTGAAGGCTTCATCACCCAACACAAAACCCAATCCTCCTCCGGCTCTTGCTCTTATCCCCCGAGTGCTCCGTCTTCGCCTTCCGCGCCTTCTTGATCTCGGCCTCAATCATCGCCTGGCTTACCTCCCACCGCTCCGGGTTCGCATCAGTGCTGCCAGCGTAGATTGAGTTGAGGCAGATGTTGAGGATGTCCCCGCCACTGAGACCGCGTGATTGCTCCGCGAGAACCGCGAAATCCGCCCGCACCCGATCAGGGTTGGGAAGATGGAGGGCGAACAACTCCCGGCGCATGGAGGCGTCTGGAAGGCGGAATTGGATGTGACGCTGGATGCGGCGCAGCAGCGCGGGGTCGTAGTTCTCAAAGAGGTTCGTGGTGACGATCACCAAGCCATCAAACCGATCCAATTCCTGCATGAGGCAGTTGCGGTTCTGGTTGATGCTGGTGGAGCATGATTCGCCAGTTGATACGCGCTTGGAGAGCAGGCTGTCGGCCTCATCGAAGAACAAGAGCGCGCCATGCTCCCGAGCCGCTTGGAACGCGGCTTTCACCGACTCGACGTGGTAGCCCTCGGCGGTGAAGAAGGCGCGGGCATCGCGAACGGCGGCGGCATCGCTGGGATACCACTCGGCAAAGGTGGCGTTGCCGCCCACCTGCTTGCCGTTGATCAATAGATGGACGTGATACTTGAGGAAAGGAGTGCTCATGCCCTTGCCTCGTCACCGTGACTTCGTGTGTCGCGCCGTTTTGATCACCATTTGGCGGAGCAGTTGCAGTCTCAGATAAAGCGAACAAGTTCCACACATGAGCCCAACCGACGACGCCATCGAACCGCCTCTAGACGCCTTGGATGACAAGCCAAAATTGGCAGTGCCGACCAAGGCTGCAGGCATTCAGTGGCCCGATGATCTCACACCACGGCAGCGCATCCTCAAACAGATCACCGACAAGCTGTTGGACGAATCCGATGAGCGCAGTTTGTGAAAGAATGACCATCCTGACACTAAGAACCGATGCTTGATCCACGCATGGCTCTCCTCCGTACTGCTGCGCTTCTGGGTTGGAAATTGATCGACATCCGCAGACAACGGAGAGCCTTGGAGCCAAAGAGATCAGGGCGGTTTGCTACCACGATGGAGCAGAGTGACAGCAGAATGGTTAATGAACCATGCCCCCATATCGCCAGACGAGGTTGAAGACGATGAAGAATATGCCTCACAATTAGACAGTCTTCACAAGCCCGCATTGCAGCATGCAGATCGTGAGTGGATTGCAAAGAGGCTATTGGGCTTCATCAAGGTGGAATGCTGCCGTAACCCCTGATTACCAAGGAGTGGTGCTCGGGAAGGGACTCGAACCCTTAAGCCTTTCGGCACAAGATCCTTAGTCTTGCGCGTATACCAATTCCGCCACCCGAGCAGGGCTGCGTTTTGCAGGGGCGAGGATGATAGCCGGATCGCTTTGGATGCAAGGCATTTATTGCCCAGATTTCGACTTCGATGCTGCTATGAGCTGGCGCGACTGGCATTAGCGATGCTCAATCACTTGGCTGGCTGCATAGCGCACCTTGGGAAGTGATGCGTAGCGGTCCTCCACGCTGCGATAGCCAGCCGGGCATAGCACAGCGGTGGTTAGGCCTTGCTGGCTGAGACCTAGGAGCTCATCCACTTTCGAGGGAACGAATCCTTCCATTGGGCAGGTATCGATGCGCAGCATGGCGCACGCAGCCATGAATTGCCCCAAAGCGATGTATGCCTGCTTCTTGGCCCATTCTTCAGTCATGTAACCCTGTGCATGGCTGCCATCGAGCATTTTGCGGTAGCCGGCGAGGGCTTCCGGAGTGCCGCCGCGCACCTCGATCATTCGGTGGATGAATCCGTCGAGATCAGACACGGTAAGGTTTTTCTTTACCGCCATGACAACCAAGTGGGAGGCGTCTGCTACTTGGCGCTGGTTCCAAGCATGCGGGACAATTTGTTCACGCAGCAAGCCATCGGTGATGATGATGAATTTCCAAGGTTGAAGGCCGAAGCTGGAAGGGGTGAGAACGAGACTCTGTTCCAAAGCGGTCCAGATGTCGGCGGAGATTTTGCGGGAGGCGTCGAAGCACTTGGTGGCATAGCGCCATTCGAGGGCGGAAAGAAGGTCGGCAGGGGACATGAAGGCGCGTTGTGCATCCCCATGAGCGTTTGCGCAACCTCGAATTGCAAACCGCCGTCACGATGAAGGGGTGGGGCTGCTCCTTGCAATGCGTGGCAGGGCCCGCTTAGATGCGATTTCACCGCAACCCGCTAAAGCCAATGGCCAAGGAATCTTCTGTCTCGCTGAAAAACCTCACTGTTTTGGGCCAAGAGCATCTGCCCTCAGGCGGTGGCTTCATGATTGTCCCTAGCCGTCTGGATTCGCTCGACCTACGTAGGCTTGAGGAATTGTTGAGTGGAAGGCCGGTGGTGTATCTGCTGGAACAGGGTGCCGCCCTTGATGAAGAGCTGAGGGTCCATTTGGAAAAGGATCATGTCCAAGCACTGGCCATTGTGCCACATGCAACGGACCCCGACGCCTATCGCACGGCCGTGCGGGGTGCTCTCAAAGATAGTGCGGTCATCATTTATCTTCCGGCACAGGCTGCGGCGGTCACTGCGGCCTACACCACTGTGCCGGCGACAAAGCTTGAATTCCTGCTCAGGGCAGGTGTGCCGGTCCTACCGCTTGAGGTGATGCTCAAGGAGGACGCAGTTACCCCTGTGGGACCGCGCTTTGGTGATGACGAGCGCATCTTCGCATTCGGGGCCATGCTGCAAGTTGAGAATGTCAGCGTAGCCGCCTACCAAGAAAGCTTGTTAAGGCTCTCAGAGCAGGCTTTCTCCTCTTCTCCTGCCTTGGACATGCACTTAGCCTACGCGGTTCTTCGCGGGCTCAAGAAGCATGGCTCCAGCAATTGCGTCATTGACGGCAAGGACGAGAAGATACTGGGCTTTGACAAAGTGCTTGCGGCAGCCTTGGCGCTTTCCCGCGTGGTGCGTCGTGAGACCTCGAAACACCGTGTAGCAATCATTCTGCCACCCGGCACGGGTGGACTCATCTGCAATCTCGCTGTGCTTTTCGCAGGAAAAGTACCGGTGAATCTCAATTTCACTGCCGGGCGCGCTGCCATTGAGAGTGCCATCCGTCGTGGAGAGATCGATCGATTCCTCACGGCTGACATCTTTGTGCGAAAGATGCAGACCTTTCCCTGGCCGCCAATGAAGCAACTCATTCTTGTCGAGCGCCTAATGCCCAAACTGAAAATTTCCATCGGCATTTGTTTCGCTCTCAGCAAGTTGCTGCCACCGGCGCTTCTCGCCGTTATGTTTGGCATTCCACAGAAAGGGGGCAGCACAGAGGCGACGCTATTGTTCACCAGTGGCAGCTCGGGCGAACCCAAGGGGGTTGCGCTCACCCATCGCAATCTCATCGCAAATGTCACGCAGTTCGGCAATCGCTTGGCGCTCGACAACACAGACAGCATTCTAGGTTCTCTGCCGCTCTTCCACAGCTTTGGCTGCACCGTCACGCTCTGGTATCCGATCATTTATGGCTTGAACCTCGTCACTTATCCTTCGCCGTTGGAAGTGAAAAAAATCGCCGAGCTCGTCGAGAAACATCGTGTCAGCCTCATGATTGCCACGCCAACCTTCCTGCGCGGCTACCTGCGTGGGGTGAACCGCGAACAACTCGCCTCGCTTAAGCTCCTCGTCACTGGCGCTGAGAAGTTGCCTGCTACCGTCGCGGAGGCCTTTGAGACCAAATTTGGTAAACGTGTGCTTGAAGGCTATGGACTCACTGAAACCTCGCCAGTCTCCAATGTGAATCTGCCTGACCCCGCACCGCTTGGAAACGAGGCTAAAGGCTATGTTTGGCTCCCCAGTCATCGTCAGGGCAGCGTGGGCCAAGTGCTGCATGGTCTCGCTGTCAAGATCACACATCCCGAGACCGGTAAGCCACAGCCTCTGCACCAGAGCGGCATGATCTGGTTCAAGGGACCGAATGTGTTCGAAGGCTACCTGAATGATCCGAAGCGTACCGAGGAAGTCATCCAAGACGGTTGGTTCCGCACGGGTGACATTGGCCACGTTGATGCCGATGGCTTCCTTTACATTGAAGGCCGCCTGAGCCGATTCTCCAAAATTGCGGGAGAGATGGTGCCGCATGAGACAGTCGAAGAGGCTCTCGTAAAGGCCATAGGGCTTGAAAATGAATCCTCACGCAAGATCGCCTTGGTCGGAGTGCCAGATGCAGACAAGGGAGAGGCGCTCATCCTTCTCACCGCCATGTCCGGTGGCCCGGAGCAGCAGGAGATCCTTGAATTGCGCTACCGACTCCTCGAGAAAGGAATGCCACCGCTGTGGATTCCAAAGAAGATGGTCCGCGTGGCCGAGATTCCCGTTCTGGCTTCCGGCAAGCTCGATGTGCAGAGCTGCGAAAAGATCGCCCGTGCTGCAGTAGGTCTGTGATTGATGGCTGATCCGCGCACCTGCCATCGTCACTCATCTTACCAGACTTCAAGATTCCGTGCGTCTTGTAATGGCTGACATTTCACTTCTGATGGAAGTCACGCTTTGCTTCAATGCCTGAGTGCTATCGCGAAAGGAGCAGACGATGGGATGGGTCGAAGCCGTGAAGGCAGAGGGTGGGCCTTCGAAAGGTATTTGGCCGCTGTCCAGCAGCGCGACGCGGTCACTCGCGATGAGCGCCTCATCAAGATCGTGGGTGACAACAACAGCAGTGAAGTGAAACTGGCGCTGATATTTGAGAATCATCGTAAAGACCGCATTTCGGCGGATCGGGTCGAGGCCGGCTGTGGGCTCATCGAACAGCACGAGTTCGGGTTTTGTCACGATTGCTCTAGCAAGAGCTAGGCGTTTCTGCATGCCGCCGGACAGCTGGGAGGGATGGCGATTGTGATACGTATCGAGCTCCAGCTGCTGCAATGCGTCAAGACTACGCCGACGGATCTCAGCATCTGACAAGTCCGTGGTTTGCTCCAACGGCAGGGCCACGTTTTCCAGTGCGGTGAGCGAGTCAAACAGTGCGTTATTTTGGAACAGAAAACTGCATCTGCGGCGGAAATCAGCACGGGTGCTGTCATCGAGGTCTTTACCGTCAAATTGGATGCGACCTTCATCGGGCGTGATGATGCCTGCGAGGCATTTGAGCAGGACTGATTTGCCGGTGCCGCTGCGTCCGAGTACCGTGACAAGGCTCCCACGTGCTACATGGAGTGAGGCGCCGGAGAGCACGATGTTTTCCTCGAACCGCTTGTGCAGCGATTCGATGCGGAGCAGCGGCTCGGAGGGCTCAGTCATCGATGCAGCAGGAAGGAGGTGATAACATCATCGAGAGCCAGAACGAGAACGCAGGAGAGCACAACAGCCCGCGTGGTAGCGGATGACACAGCTTGAGCACCGGTGCCCTGTCCGAGATGAGCATGAAAGCCTTGGTAGGCACACATCGTCACGGTTATGACCCCGAAGGTGGCGGCTTTGGCGAAACATTCGGTTAAATCGCGCGCCTCGACGGCTTTTTCGACAGCGGACCAATAAACGCCCGGTTCCAGGCCGAGTATGGCGGAGCCAGACAGATAGCCGCCATACAAGCCGATGATGACGAACAGAGCCGTTTGCATCGGAAAAACAATCAACGCGGCAAACAAGCGTGGAGTTACCAAGTAGCCCTCACTGCTCACTCCCATCGTTTCCAGTGCGGCGATTTGCTCGGAGTTGCGCTGGATGCCGATTTCAGCTGCAAGAGCGCTGCCAGCCTGACCCACAAGCATCAGTGCGGCGAGCACAGGGCCAAGCTCTCGCACAAGACTCAGTGAGACGAGTGCTCCCAGCAGACTTTCGGAGCCGAAACGGTTTAAAACGTAATGTCCCTGAAGTCCCAGCACCAATCCGGTAAAGATGCCCACGATGAGAATCACAGGCAAACAACGTGTGCCCTGCTCAAAAATGGCCCGCATCAACCTGCGCGGCAGACGTCGCGTTTTGGAAGCCGCAGCGAAGGATCGCAGTGTGAAGCATGTCATGCGTCCCAAGCCTCCCAGAAGCCGAAGAAAAGGTCTGCCGAGAGCCGAGAGCATGAGGGGCGATAGAGCGCATTACTGAGCATCTTTGCCGACTTTCGCCAGCAAGGCGTCAACAGCCGCCTCTTCGGAATCTGAGGAACGTTCGACTGCGGAGAATTTTAAGCGCTTCAATTCGGGATCGAAGGTGATATGGACTTTGTCACCCTCACGGATGTCTTCACGAAGCAAGTGCTCGGAGAGTGGATCCTCGATGTGCTTTTCCACTGCGCGGCGCATTGGACGTGCGCCGTATTGTGGGTCGTAGCCTTCCTTGATCAGAAAATCGCGAGCCGTCTCGTCGAGGTTGAGCAAGATGTTCTTGCTTTGGAGGCGCTTGGTGACCTTGGATACTTCGAGATCGACGATCTTGGAGAGTTCGGGCTTTTCAAGCATGCGGAAGACAACCAGTTCATCGAGGCGGTTGAGGAACTCGGGCTTGAAGAACTTCTTCGCCGCCTCGTGGATCTTGCCCTTGATACCGTCGTTGTCGGCACTGTCCTGCTGCATGGCGATGAAGCCCAAGCTGGTCTGGCGTTTGATTTGTTCCGCGCCAACATTTGAGGTGAGGATGATGATGGTGTTCCGGAAGTCGATCTTGCGCCCAAAGTTGTCAGTGACTTGGCCCTCTTCGAGAATCTGAAGCAGGAGGTGCATCACATCGGGGTGAGCCTTTTCCACCTCATCAAACAGCACCACGGAGTAGGGTTTGCGGCGCACGGCCTCAGAGAGTTGCCCACCCTCCTCATATCCAACATACCCCGGAGGCGCTCCAATGAGCCGCGAAGCGGTGTGCTTCTCCATGTATTCGGACATGTCGATCTGAATGAGAGCTTCGGCGGTGCCAAACATGAATTCGGCGAGGTTCTTGGCGAGGAAGGTCTTGCCGACGCCAGTCGGGCCGAGGAAGAGAAAGCTGCCAATCGGTCGGCGCGGGTCTTTGAGATCCGCACGTGAACGGCGCAGGGCTTTGGAGATGGCCACCACAGCTTCATCTTGCCCGATGACCTTGCCTTTGAGCTCGTCAGCCATTTTAAGGAGCTTTTGGGCTTCGGCTTGTTCCATGCGCTGGAGCGGCACGCCAGTCCATTTGGAGACGACGGCCATGATGTCATCCTCAGAGACATCGACGATGCGCTCCTGGCTGGTGTTGCGCCAGCTTTCCAACACGTCTTCGAAACGCTTCTTGGCGTTCTTTTCGCGGTCGCGTAGGTGTGCGGCCTGTTCGAAGTCCTGCTCCTTGATGCTGCCTTCTTTTTCGACACGGATGGCCTCGATCTCGGCTTCAATCTCCTTCAGTTCTGGTGGTCGCGTCATTGCAGCGATGCGGGCCTTGGCACCTGCCTCGTCCATGATGTCGATAGCCTTGTCCGGCAAGAAGCGAGAGGTGAGGTATCTGGAGGAAAGGGTGACGGAGGACTTGATGGCATCGTCGCTATATTTGGCCTTGTGATGCATCTCGTATTTGCCGCGCAGGCCCATGAGAATCTTGATGGCGTCTTCGACAGAGGGTTCCTCGACCTTCACTTGTTGGAAGCGACGCTCTAGCGCGGCGTCCTTCTCGATATGCTTGCGGAACTCGTTTAGGGTGGTGGCGCCGATGCACTGTAACTCGCCTCTGCTAAGGGCGGGTTTGATGATGTTTGAGACATCGAGAGCGCCTTCCGCGCCGCCCGCGCCGACCATCGTGTGCATCTCGTCGATGAAGAGAATGACGTTTTTGTGCCGACGGATTTCGTCCATCACGGCCTTGATACGCTCCTCAAATTGACCGCGGTATTTGGTGCCCGCGACCATGAGGGCGAGATCGAGGGTGATGACGCGTTTGTCGCGGAGAATCTCAGGCACGTTGCCGGCAGCTATCTCTTGGGCAAGACCTTCAACGATGGCGGTCTTGCCCACGCCAGCTTCACCAATTAGGACAGGATTGTTTTTTGTACGGCGGCAGAGAATCTGAATCACACGGGAAATTTCCTCACTGCGGCCTATCACCGGATCCATTTCACCTTTGATGGCAACTTCGGTCAAATCGCGACCAAAGGCCTTCAAGGCGGGGGTCTTTTCTCCCTTGCCCTTTTTTTCATTCGGTGTGCTGCCGCCGGCTGCTGCAGACTCCTTGCCGCCATTCTCTTCCTCTTCTTCCCCCTCACTCTCATTTTGAGAGGTGAAGTTCGGGTCGAGTTCACGAAGGATTTCACTGCGTGCCCTATCGAGGTTTACTTCCAAGTTTCGCAACACTTGCGCGGCCACACCTTCACCTTCACGCAGCAGGCCAAGGAGGATGTGTTCGGTGCCGACATAGCTGTGGTTGAGTGCCTTGGCTTCCTTGGAGGCTAGGGCGAGCACTTTTTTCACCCTTGGGGTGTAGGGAATATTGCCCACCATTTTTGTCTCTGGCCCGGAGCCGACTTGCTGCTCGACCTGTAAGCGAACGGTTTCGAGATCTAGGCCAAGTTTCGTCAGCACGTTCACAGCAACACCTTGGCCGAGTTTGATCAAGCCAAGCAGAAGGTGTTCGGTGCCCACGTAATTGTGGTTGAAACGATCTGCCTCTTTGCGGGCGAGTGCCAGAACCTGCTGGGCACGAGGAGTGAAGTTATTCATCATGGGATGCGGAAGGGATTCCGGAGGTTTGTTTTCAGTGTAAAGTTAGAAGGGCTGGAAATGGAATGCAATAGCTCTAGTGGATTTTCGTCCTCAGGGCCTTGCTTGGTTTCATCGCCTTTTACGATGGCGTTGCTCAAGCCTCAACCCACGCGGATGATTCTCGCGGCATAAGCTCCATCAATGCCCGAATCGGGTGGAAAGGAGCTTTCCTCTGCATCAAGCCGGAAGAATGGCAGATTTTCGAGCACACGCCGCACCAGCAGTCCGTTTTCCACAGCGTCGATGCTGCAGGTGGAATAAACGAGTGTCCCAGAAGGTTTCAAAGCCCGCAGGGCGCTTTGCAGCAGACGTGTCTGTGTAGCCGTTTGCTGTTCAAAATCGCTCTCCTCCAGACGCCAGCGAACATCGACTCTCCGACGCATCACGCCGGTATTGCTGCATGGCACATCGAGAAGGATGCGATCAAAGCC
Organism: Prosthecobacter sp.; assembly: GCA_017853885.1. GTDB lineage: Bacteria > Verrucomicrobiota > Verrucomicrobiia > Verrucomicrobiales > Verrucomicrobiaceae > Prosthecobacter. The sequence continues at coordinate 19,232 of JAFMIR010000014.1, read as the reverse complement.
TGTCCCTGTGAAGGAGGGGGGCGATTCGCCTGTCCAATCATGCAGCTCGATGTGGGTATTACTGACACCGAGGCGTTTGAGATTATTGGAGAGGCGGCGCAGCCTGCCCTCGGAGATATCGCAGGCCACGATTTCACCTTTATTGGACATCAGCTGGGCCATGAAGGCGGTTTTGCCACCTGGAGCGGCGCAGGCATCCAGCACGCGCATGCCGGCTTCTGGAGCGAGGAGCTTTGGTGCAATGAGTGTGCTTGGGTCCTGAATGTAAACCATGCCCGCGGCCAGTTCAGCTCTCGGCAGATGCTCGAAATTGGTGAAGTCGTCTGGCGCGCAGGTCATCTCAGCATGTAGGCGGTTGGCGCGGGCGAGCGTTGGGGCGGCTTGTTGGTTCCAATCGCACAGCGCCCTGGTTTTGTCGGCGCCGAACGCGTCCAGCCAACGCTGTACAAGCCATTTGGGATGGGAGATGCGTGTTTCGAGAGGAAGCTCAGAGGCTGCCGCGGCCAATTCGGTTGACTCACGGCAGGCACGGCGCAGCACGGCATTGATCAGGCCACGGGCACGGCCGGTTGCGGCCACAGTTTCATTCACTGCAGCATGTTCGGAAACCTTCGAGAGCAGGATCTGGCTCAGGCCGATGCGCAGGCCCCAGCGGCATCGGTGATCCAGATGTTTGTCCTCTGTTAAAGTAGCGATCCAGTGATCCAACAGCGAGAGGTTCCGCAGCGTGGTAAGCACGATCTCGCGGAGAAAGGCTGCGTCTGGGGCGATCAAATTGGCCTCGCGCTGCGCTTGGTCAAGGATGTCGGAAGCATAGCGCTCACCGCGAGCCCATTCTCCCAGCACATCAATGGCCAGCCCGCGTACACGGGAGGTGGGCTTTTTTTTCGGGCCTTGGTGCTGCGGGGGACGAGACGGCATGGGCGGGTGCCTTTAGGCTGAGTTTGGCCGAGCACAAGGAGTGCTTCGTAAAGCCGCGAAGCGAGCCTTGACCATGCCGCCTTCCCCGCCTTTGTAGGCGGCCCTCGATCCCACCCACCTTCCAACTCCTGCCCATACCATGGATTTCATCGCCAAAAACATCGCCGAAGTCGCCCCATCAATGACCCTATCGATCACTGCCCAGGCGAAGGCGCTCAAGAAACAAGGTGTCGACGTCCTGAGTTTCGGGGCCGGTGAACCGGACTTTGATACGCCGGCTCATATCACCGCAGCCGCCGTCGAGGCTCTTCAGAGCGGCAAAACTCGCTACACGGAGAGCGCTGGCATCTTGGAACTTCGCGAGGCTATCGCTGCCAAGTTCCTCACGGACAATGGCTTGGAATATGAGCCCTCCCAGATCAGTGTGAATTGCGGAGCAAAGCACTCTTGCTACAATGCCATTCTCGCGGTGGTCAATCCAGGCGATGAGGTCATCATCCCAGCTCCTTATTGGACCAGCTATCCGGAAATGGTGCGCATGGTCGGCGGCATTCCAGTGATTGTCGAAACGAAGCGTGAGAACGATTGGAAGATCACGCCGGAAGAATTCGAGGATGCCATGTCCCCGATGACGAAGATGATCATCATCAACAGTCCCGGTAACCCCACAGGCAGCGTTTATTCGAAGGACGAACTGGCCAAGCTGGGCGAAATCGCTGCTGGAGAGGACATCATCATCCTCAGCGATGAAATCTACGAAAAGCTCGTTTATGCCGGCGAGAAGCACGTCTCCATTGCCAGCATCAGCAAGGAGATCTACGACCACACCATTACCATCAACGGATTCTCCAAGGCCTACGCGATGACCGGCTGGCGTCTTGGCTACACCGCTGCTCCGAAGCGCATCGCCGATGCCATCGATACCATTCAAAGCCACACCACGAGCAATCCGACCACTTTTGCCCAATACGGCGCTCTCGCCGCCCTCCAGGGTGATCAGCAGATCGTCGCCGACATGCGTGATGAGTTCGACGTGCGCCGCCAATACATGCTCAGCCGTCTCGCAGGTTTCAAAAACGTGCGCGTGGTCGAGCCGAAAGGAGCCTTCTACTTCCTTGTGGACATCGAGCAGACTGGCATCAAAAGCGTGAACTTCTGCGAGAAACTGCTCAGCAAGCAGCGTGTGGCCGCCGTCCCTGGCGTAGCCTTCGGCTCGGAGTACACCGTGCGATTCAGCTACGCCACCAGCCTAGAGATTATCAATGCGGGCATGGATCGCTTTGAAGAGTTTTGCTCCCAGCACTAATTCCTCCGTGAACTGAGAACCGCGAATTGCCTTATGATCTATAACAACATCGTCGAAACCATTGGCCGCACGCCGCTCGTGAAGCTAAACAAGGTCACTGCGGGCCTGAATGCCACCATCGCGCTGAAGTGTGAGTTCTTCAATCCGCTCGGCTCTGTCAAAGATCGCATTGGCATGGCCATGATCGAGGACGCGGAAAAGAAGGGTATCCTCAAGCCAAATACCGTGATCGTTGAACCCACCAGCGGCAATACCGGTATCGCGCTGGCCTTTGTGGCTGCGGCGAAGGGCTACAAGCTCATCCTCACCATGCCGGAAACGATGTCATTGGAACGCCGCACGCTCCTTGCGCTGCTCGGTGCCGAACTCGTGCTCACCGAAGGCCCGAAGGGTATGAAGGGTGCGATTGCCAAGGCCGAGGAAATCGTCAAATCCACGCCCAACGCATGGATGCCACAGCAGTTTGAAAATCCGGCGAATCCCGCCGTGCACATGCGCACCACCGCCGAGGAACTCTGGAGCGACACGGATGGCAAGATCGACATCCTTGTGGCCGCCGTGGGAACCGGTGGAACCATCACAGGTTGCACGGAAGTGCTCAAGCCTCGCAAACCGAGCTTCCGAGCGATCGCCGTCGAGCCAGAGGCTTCTCCCGTCATCAACCAGACGCTTGCGGGTCAGCCCGTGCAGCCGGGGCCGCACAAAATCCAGGGCACCGGGGCTGGATTTGTCCCTGCGAATCTTCACCTGAAGGATAGCGCTGGAAACGCGCAGATCACGGAGTGCATCAAGGTCAGCAATGACGACGCCTTCGCTATGGCTCGCCGCCTCGCGAAGGAAGAAGGCATCTTGGTTGGCATCAGCACAGGAGCGAATGTTTGCGCCGCTATCCAAGTGGCTTCCCGTCCGGAAAACGCGGGCAAGCTCATCGTCACCGTCGCCTGCTCCACGGGTGAGCGTTACCTCTCCACCGCCCTTGCGGATGAAGCTCGTGCCAAGGTCGGTGCGTAACAGGGAACTGAGAACCGAGAACATTTTGTGAGCCAAGAACCTTCCAACAATCCCACCGCTTTCGATCCCTCTGATGAGGATCAAGCACTGAGCAGTCAGGTCAAAAAGATCCTCATGCTTTTCGGCATGGTCATTGCCGGACTGTGTGCTTACGGCCTTATCCAGCACAATGCACGTGTCACCGCAGAGGAGGCTGCCGAGGCCTTTGCCAGTGCCAAGACTGCTGACGATTGTGATCTCGTTGTGAAAAAGCATCCGGGCACGTCTGCCGCCGCGAACGCGTTGCTTTTGAAGGCCACGCTACACTGGGAAAAGAATGAAAAAAGCTCCTCGATTGAGGCTCTGAAAGCCTATCTTGCCCAGCACAAGGATCATGCTTTCCACAACGAAACACTCCTCACTCTTGCCACACGTTTGGAAGCCATGGGCGAAAAAAGTGAGGCCAAGGCCGCTTACGAGCGTGTCATCAGCGAGTTGCCCGGTTCGGAACTTGCCCAACTTTCCCAGATCCGCCTCGGGGACATGCTCTGGGCTGATGGCAAAGAAGAAGAGGCGAAGAAAGCTTATGAAGAGGCGGGCTCAAAATTTCCCGGTGTCAACGCATTCGAGGGTGACACCAAAACACGCCTAGACTGGATCGCTGCCAATCTTCCCACCAAGGAAGTCGATCCGCCCCCTGCTCCGAAACCTGACCCCAAAGCCGCACCCTCCGCGCCGACAATTCCCGGTTTGAAGCTCAACTCTGTGCAGCCAGGCTTGAGCCCGACGATCAAGCTCGGTGATGCTGCGCCGCAGATGCAGAAAGCTGTGCCGCCTCCCGCCGCAGTCCTGACACCTCCGCCTACCGCTTCCAAGCCTGTGACGCCAGCCGCTGCTGCGCAGCCGATGCCTCCCAAGGCCGAGGCGCCAAAGTCCGCCCCCTCACCTGCGGTTCAAGTTCCAGCAGCGCCTTCAAAACTGCCACCTGCTGCTCCAGCCCCCGAGGCTCCGAAGAAGCCCTGAGGTGTATTAGACAGCTATATATGGAATCGCGCCGGTCATGAGATCGGGGTTTTGTTATCTTGACTCCAATCCGGTGGACCATCATCCTCGTGCCCTTTCTTACAAACTAAACACATCTCTCTTTTATGGCCATTAAAGTCGGAATCATCGGAGCAGGCGGCATGTTGCAATATCACGCAGCGGGTTTTCGCCAAGCAGGCGCGGAAATTGTGGCCGTGGCGGACGCCGCGCCAGGAGCCGCGAAGCGTGCCGCTGAAAAATGGGGCATCGCCAAGTCCTATGAGTCCGTCGCCGCCATGCTGAAAGGCAGCCCCGAGATCAAAGCTGTCAGCGTGATCGTCCCGAACAAGTTTCACAAGCCGCTCACCATCCAGTGCCTCAAGGCCGGCAAGCATGTCTTCTCTGAAAAACCCCCGGCGATGAATGCCGCTGAGGTCAAAGAAATCATCGCCGCCGCCAAGGCTGCGAAGAAGAAAGTGCTCTTCAACTTTAACAATCGCGCCCGCCCCGAATCGCAGGCCATGATGAAGTACATCACCGACGGCACCGTGGGCAAAATCAACTCCGCGCAGGCCAAGTGGATCCGCCGCACCGGCATTCCCGGCTTCGGCGGCTGGTTCACCACTAAGGCTCTCTCCGGCGGCGGTCCGCTCATCGACCTCCTGCACATGATCGACCTCGCCATGTATTTCATGGGCTATCCCGAGCCCGCTCACGTGCTCGGCCAAACCTTCTCCGATTTCATCACCGACAAGCAGTTCAAAGGCCCCTGGGGCATCCCTGACCGCGCCGATGGCACCACGGATGTAGAAAACGCCGCGCACGGCTTCGTCACCTTCAAGGGTGGCCAAGTGCTCAGCCTTCAGGTCTCTTGGGCGGAGATGGTGAAGCGTGAGGAAGTCTCCGTTGTCTTCCAGGGCACGAAAGCCGGTGGCAAGGTCGAGCGCCTCTTCGGCATCGATGGTCTCGACAACACCGCCATCGACACCTGCGAACTCTACGTTCAGGAAAACGGCAATAGCGTGAACCGCAGCATCGTCACGCCTGCTTGTGAAGACATGGGCCGCATCGGCTCCGCCGCGAACTTCATCCACGCCATTGAAGGCAAGGCTGCGCCGCTGAACACCCCCGAACAAGCGCTCCGCCTGATGCAGGTCATCGACGCTATCTACGCTTCCGCCAAGACGAAGAAGCCGGTTTCGATCTAAAGCACCACGACTCCAAAACAAAGGAAGAACAGGATCGCGCCTGTTCTCCCAGTTTTTGGATCCGAATCGAATTCAGCTCAAACCACCTCGATCGCTGTTCAAGGAGGCATCGCCATACTTCGCACGCGGGGTAGGCGTGAAGTCGAGCGGGGTCCAGGCGGCGTTGTTGGCGGAGGATTTCACGACGGCTTCGATGAAGGCCATGCCGGCGACGCCGTCTTCGATGGTCGGGTAGTCCATGTCGAGCGGGTTGGCGGGCGTGTCGGCCTCGAAGGCACGGACGTGGTTGATGAAGTTCTTGTAGAGGTTAGCGAAGCCTTCGAGGTAGCCTTCGGGGTGGCCGGCGGGCGTGCGGGTGGCTGCGGCGGCGGCACTTCCGAGGAAGCCGGTGCTGGTGCGTAGGACCTGCTTGGGCTGGTCTAGCCAGGTGACGATGAGCGTGTTTGGATCAAGCTGGCTCCATTCGATGCCGCCGAGCTCGCCATAAACGCGGAGGCTGAGGTTGTTTTCGCAGCCGACGCTAATCTGGCTGGAGTGCAGCACGCCCTTGGCGCCATTGGTGAAGCGCAGGAGCACGTTGCCATCGTCCTCCAGACGGCGGCCCTGGTCACCGAGGAAGTGCGTGAGGTCGGCGGCGAGTTCTTTGACATGCAAACCGGTGACATATTCGGCGAGATTCATCGCGTGCGTTCCGATGTCGCCCATGCAGCCGGCAGCGCCGCAGATGGCGGGATCGACGCGCCAAGAGGCCTGCTTCTGCCCCGTATTTTCCAGCATGGTGGCCAGCCAACCTTGCGGGTATTCGGCGACGACTTTGCGGATCTTGCCCAGCTTGCCCTGCTCGATCATCTGGCGAGCGTGGCGGATCAACGGATAGCCAGTGTAGTTGTAGGTCACGCCGTAGAGACGGCCGGTTTTCTTCACGATCTGTGCGAGTTCCTTCGCTTGCGCGAGGTCAAAGGTGGCGGGTTTGTCAGACAGCACGTGGAAGCCGCTTTCGAGCGCCAACTTAGCAGCAGGGAAGTGCATGTGATTCGGAGTCACGATGCTGACGAAATCCATGCGCTTCTCGGCAGGCAGGGCGGCCTCTGCCTTGATCATCTCCTCGAAGGTGCCGTAGCAACGGTCCGGCGGCAGGAAGAAGTCCGCGCCGCTGGCCTTCGACTTCTCTGGATTAGATGAGAACGCGCCGCAGACAAGCTCGATCTGCTGATCAATAGATGCCGCGATGCGATGAACGCCGCCAATGAAGGCGCCGCGTCCGCCGCCGATCATGCCATAACGAATTTTCCGGCTCATAAAGGGAGAAGATAGATGGGAGTTGGGTTTTGGGTGAGGGTCGCGATTCTGGAGCAAAGGCCGTGGAGTGGCAAGAGGCCAGTGCTCGCTCTTATTATCACTGGAAATCCAACTTTCAGCGGCTAAAGCAAGTGCCCGCTTTCCCCAGAGCGGCTCTTTCTGATCTACCCCATGCCCCGTTCTCCCCAAATGGTTTGTGATCCCGTGGAAGCCGTTATCGCTGACATCCGCGCCGGGCGCATGGTGATCGTGACAGACGATGAGGATCGTGAAAACGAAGGTGACCTCATCTGCGCGGCAGAGAAAATCACGCCGGAGATGGTCACCTTCATGGTCCGCGAGGGCGCTGGCATGCTTTGTGTGTCCGTTTCACGCGAAATTGCCAAGAATCTCGGTCTCGAAAGCATGGTGCCGCAGAACCGCGAGGCCTTCAGCACTGCGTTCACTGTCACCGTGGATGCGGCCAAAGGCATCACTACCGGCATTAGCTCTGCCGACCGCGCCCGCACCATCCGCCTCCTCGCCGATCCAAAGGCCCAAGCGGACGACTTCGTCCAACCCGGCCACATCAACCCGCTGGTGGCCAAACCCGGTGGAGTGTTGCGCCGCGCAGGCCACACCGAAGCGGCCACCGATCTCGCACGCCTCGCCGGACTTCGCGAAGCGGGTGTCCTGATCGAGATCATGAATCCGGACGGCACCATGGCCCGTCTGCCAGAGCTCAAAAAGTTCGCCAAGAAACACAAGCTCAAGATTTGCAGCATCGCCGATCTCATCGCGTATCGTCGCAAGAGCGAAAAACTCGTTGAGCGCATCGAGGTGGTCGAAATGCCCACCGACTATGGCGAATTCAAGCTGCACCTTTACAAGAGCCACCTCGATAGCATCCACCACGTCGCACTCGTTAAAGGTAACATTAAAGGTAGCGAGCCTACGCTTGTCCGCGTGCATAGCGAATGCCTCACCGGCGACATTTTTGCCTCACGCCGCTGCGATTGCGGTAGCCAGTTGCACGCCGCGATGGAGCATATCGAAAAAGCCGGCAAAGGCGTCATCATCTACATGCGCGGTCACGAAGGGCGCGGCATCGGCCTGCACGGCAAAATCTTGGCCTACAAGCTCCAGGAGCAAGGTCTCGACACCGTCGAAGCGAACCTCAAACTCGGCTTCCCGATGGATCTGCGCGATTACGGCATCGGTGCGCAGATCATCTACGACCTCGGCGTGCGGAAGATCCGCCTCATGACCAACAACCCTCGCAAGGTCATCGGCCTCGGCGGCCACAGGCTTGAAATCGTGGAGCAAGTGCCGGTCAAATCTCCTCCGAAACCCGAGAACACCCGCTACCTCGAAACCAAGAAGAAGAAGATGGGGCACAAACTTTAATAACGCACTCAATGTGCTGCCAGCCGCGCCGCTGTGCCAATGAAAGTACCGGTATCTGGATAAGCTAATGAATGATTGTGTTTTCGAGAAAAAATTTGCTCATCAAAATGTGTTGAAGCCTTGGCGGCTTCGAGTTCTGCTTGGGCGGCTTGTTTGGCTTTAAAAAGATCCATTTGGATCCGACTTTTCACATTGGCAGCACCATCGCCGGTGGTTTCTATGATGGAGAAGATCGCTTCTGGATACTTTGCGGTGATGAGCGACTGCACGCCGTCGCTTACACCGCTGGAGGGCATGCAACCGAAGGGTTTCACGCTGATGACCATGTGCGCTTTTTTTTTGGTGACGCTCTGGATCAGTTTGCCGATCTCCATATGACCTTCGCCACCGCGTAGATGCACATCATAGTGTTGATGGGAGATTGTAGCGACCTCCTCCATGTCCGGCAGCTTGTAATGACGTAGTCCGATGAGTTTGGCATAAAGACCAAAGACACTACGAAGACATTTGTCGGCCAACCACAGGGTGATGAGCTTCTTGCGTGTATTCTGGCCTTTGAGACCGCCTTTGGCACTGTCAGTCTGAGGAAGAATCATGCGTTGCTTTGTATCCCACATGCTCTGCCAAAGCATATAGAGAAGCCAAGCTGTCACTAATTGAACATCGACCTCAGCGCCCTCAGATTCGAGAAATTGCTGCAGTCTGTAGTTCCCGTCGCCCTCGGTTGTCATCGCCCAAAACTCTCCTATGATACTAACCTTCGGTTTTGCCTGCAAACGCTTTACAGAGATGCGTTTTAAAATCTGGCGGCACCTCCAAAGAGCGACAAAAATGCTCTGGCGATGCTCTAAGGCTTTAGCGAGAATGTGTTTGCATTGATCAAGTGCGCGATTGGTGTCGCCAGATTGAACTTCATAAGGGCGAATGCGATAGCCGATGGCGTTGAGCACATCGCCAGACATGACAGCTTTCAACAAGGCAAAGAAAAATGTAGGATTGAATTCGAGACCGTTGTTTCCGCCGGTGGCCTGCTTGAGGCCGCCTTTTTGTTGGAAAAGCAGAACACGAAATCCGTCAAAGCCTGCATCACGCAGTGCTTTGCGATACTCCGTGGCGTAAGTGCCGAAGCGGCAGGGCCCACAGGCACCTGCAGTAATAAAGACATGTGATCGGATGATCTGCTCTGTGCTGATTCCTTTTTGGTCACGCAAATCAATCAGATGCTTCACCAGATTGCCGACCGTATAATAAGTGGGGTTGCATTGGCCACGATTGCCAAATTCTTTGCCAATGCGGAGCGCGTCATTGTCCGGCACGTCTAAGGGGGTGACACGATAGCCCACACCACGCAGCGCTGCTCCGATGAACATATCCTGCGCTTGGGTTAAACCTCCGCAAAGCAACGTTGTGGATGATCGCTGTGCTTTGTCAAAATCCTGAGGATTATCATCGCGCCAATGACGTTTTGGCGGTTCATTGAGGCCGAGACGCTCGCGCTGATCCGCCTCGAACTGGCGTAGCTCCTTCTCGATTTCAGCGTGTGTCATTGAGCGCATGTTGGGCAGCTGTGCGGCGTGCATGAAGAGCAGGTGATTTGTTGAGATTTTTTTGAGTTGGTATCTAGCTGATTCAAAGAAGACAGCAGAGTGGAATCCAGAGCAATCTGCTGGCCTGCCTGAATTGGCTGCAGATCAGTCCTTTCTTCGATGACAAAACGGTGACCATTCACGAGGGCCAACGCCGTTTGATGGCCGCTATGTGCTTGCGTATCACCCATCGCTTCGAAGGTGAAGTCGCGGTCTGGTAGCTCGATAGTGACATCAGCGTCGAGATAGGCCTGATAGGCTTCGTTCATGAGTTGGAGATCAGCGTCGCGGTCGAGTTGCGCACGTTGGAGAGCCAAAAGTTCGTGCCGTTTCTCTGCGACGCGTTTTTGGAGTTCGTTGCGATTTGCAGCCTCTTGTTTGAGTTTCTCTTCATGTAGCTTTAGGGTATGGGCATAAGTTTTGACACGGATAAGAATGCTGCCGCCAGGTTTGTTCGCGTCGATATCGTGGAGATTCATTGCGGGTGTAGCGGTCGCGCTGAGGATGTGATCAATGAGGCCGTAAGTAGGCGCATCGTGACCGCATTTGAAGCTGGAAAGGTCCAGCACGACAAGATTGGGATGTCGTGCGGCGAGTTTGGCAGCCCAAACTTTCTGCACGCTGTTGGCCGAGTAATTTTCTGGCCAAACGTCAGCAACGGAGAGCGGTGAATCGACCATGCCACGGCGCAAATCGTCATCGAAGAAGCGATCGAGCCATTCTGGTTCCTTTGGTATAGAGCGGATCGAAAGTATAGGATAACCCAGTGCTTGAAATTCATCCAACACGCCATGATTGAGGCCAGGGTCGTTGTGATAAGGTCTGCCTAGCAGCAGCAAGCCCGCGCGATTCTCGTCTTCAAGCTGAGCAAGCACTTCGGAACCCTTACGCTGCATTTCAACGTCGAAGCGCTTCAAAGCCTCAAATCCTTGCTGCACAGCGAATTCGCATTCGTCGTGCGTGATACGAAGTTTTTTACCCCAAGCCTCATAAAGCTGTTTCACCAAGTAATTTGGCTCAGTAAGCGTCACGGCCGCATCGACGTATTCAACGCCAGCGCGTTCAAAAAAATCCACTTCCTTCGTGAAGGCCGCGCGTATGACTTTGGGTGCTCCGGCGACGATGGGGCAAGATGTCGAATCCATTACACCCGAGACAAAAGTCGGTAAGTGTGTAATGCAGGGAAAAAAGATGTAGTTGAGTTGCCTCTCGCGGCTTTTGTGATGTAGCAAGCTATGAATGTGTGCCTGCGTGACTTTCGAGGGATGGCAGGGATCGATGGAGCCGTATTTACTGCCTTCAGCCCACATTTCTGGTGTAGTTGCATCCGAGAAAACAATGTTCGCGGATGGAATGCCGAGTGTTTCGAAAAAAACGCGCCAGAGCGGCGCGGTGGAATACAGGTTCAACACGCGTGGGATGCCAATGCGAATGTTTTGACGATGCGCAAGATCATCATCGCTACTGCGCTGCATGCGGCGCGTAACTCTGACGGCTTTCGGTGTGCCTAGCCAGTTACGACGCGTTTCATCGCGCGTGAGCTTAGCGCCTGCCTCAGGAAGTGGCGTGGGCTTGTAAAAGCTCTGAAAGGCGAGTTTCGATTCGTAATCGACTAGGTTAGGATACTTCGCCTTGAGCTGTTTGCGGCGCTGAGCGAGTTCTTTGAGCTTTTGCTTTGATTCGACAGTGCCGTTTTCACAAGAAAAGCCTGAAATGTAGCGACTGGTGCGGCCGCTTGCGGCCTTAGTGTCGATGAAGGTGCGTTTGCAGTGGTTCGGGCAAAAGTGGCAGATCGTATCCGTATCGTTACGGGAGGTGAAAGAAAGATCGATAGCTGCATCGAGGCCAATGAAGGTGCTTTTACCACGTTGAAGCACCATGCGTCTAGCTTCGAGCGCTGCACCGAGCGCTCCGGCCTCTCCGGGATGTGGATGCACATGAATGACGGCATCCGGCACGCGTTCTTTGATGTAGTCGTGTTGAGCTTTGACAGCGGCGAGGTTGTATTGTGTTCCACCTTGCAAAACAAACGTGCGTCCGAGCGCAGACATGCGTGGCACCTGCGCAACATATTGCCAAACATTCTTAGGTAGCACAAGCGCAAGGCCTGCGAGTAGTTCTTCGCGTGAGAAACCTTCTTTTTGGAAGGTGACGCGATCGGTGTCGAGGAATACAGCGCAGCCGTAGCTAAACTTTGGACTCAATTTCGCGGCGAATGCCACATCGGCATATTCTTTGACTGGCACACCGAATTGTGCAGCCATCGCTTGCAGAAGCATGCCGTTACCTGCGCTGCATTGATTCGAAAGACGGAAGCTTGAGATCTGGCCGTGGGTTACGAAGAGCACTTTGATGTCTTGTCCGCCGATGTCGCAGATGACATCCACATTGTTAAAAAATCGCGTTGAAGCCATGCCATGTGCGACAGTTTCGACAATGTTGGCATCTGCTGCGAGAGATTCCTCCAAAACATCCGCTGCGTAGCCTGTGGCGCCAAAACCGAGCACTTCGAGTGTGCAGCCTTGCTGCGCAAAGTCGTTTTTGAGCAGCGAAAGCAGTTCTTTCGTGTCGGCGATGGGATTCCCTTTGGAGAGCATGTACTGCTTGCAGAGAATATCGCCATTTTCGTCGATAAGAACGGCTTTGGACGAGGTGGATCCGCCATCGAGGCCGATATAGCCACGCACAATTTTACCAGGCTCAAACGTGGCTGCCTTAAATGGAGGTATACGATACTTTTTCGCAAAAGCGGTCAGTTCATCTGCATCACGCACAAGGGGCGGTCCTGCAGAGGCACCCAGACGAGCGGCTCGGCCATGTAGAATGAATTTTTCCAGATCTTCGGTGCCGCGATACGCGCCGATGTGATCCGGCTCGTGCATGCCATAGATCGCCGCGCCAAAGGCAGCGTAGAGATCGGAATTGGGCGGGACGAAGATGAGCTTGGAGACGTCGTCATTCGGGAACTTGTGGCCTCGCTCTTTCCAAGTTTCGAGGATACGTTGTCGCCAGCAGTCCTGCAAAAAATGCAGATGAGTATTTGGCCCACCTAGCAAGACAACACTGTGCAGGAGCGTGTTGCCGCGCGTAAGCACTGAGAGATTTTGCATCACGATAGCATTGGCGAGCGAGCAGAGGATCTCGCGCGAGGGAATGCCGGATTTGACGAGATTGACGATATCGGTTTCGGCAAAGACACCGCACTTTGCGGCGACAGGGTGCAGTTTGGAGTCATCCCAAGCCATGCTGCAAATCTCACGAGGATCGAGGCCAAGCTTGACGAGGCATTTATCTATGGTGGCCCCGGTGCCGGACGCGCATTTATCATTCATCGAAGCGATGGCGCGTTTGGGCCCGTTTGGGCCACTGGCTTTGTAGATGATGATTTTCGCATCCTGTCCACCGAGCTCGATGACGCTACCCGCTTCAGGATGAAGCTGATCGACGGCCATGGTGACCGCGTTGACTTCCTGCACAAACTTCGCACCGAGCGGCTGCGTGAGCGGTTCCGCGCCGGATCCTGTCATGAAGATGCGACTGATGCGCGGGAACACCGCAGAGACCGCCTTAAGTTGCTCCATGACTTTCTCCGCTTGTTTCGTCTCATGCCGCTGATAGTCAGACCACAAGATGCACTGCGTTTGCGGATCGACCAGCACGGTCTTAACTGTGGTGGAGCCGACATCCACACCTAGGATGAGGTTGGAACACGTGGACATGTTTTGATCCGGCATTGACGTATAGAAAAGCGGTGTGAGAACAAATGGTCAATGTAGACTTTCCGACCTGCTCTTAACGAGCATTAAACTGATCGTGATTGCGATGCACAGCCAGCCGAACCACTCTCCATAGCGGAGGTAAAAGGTGGTTGAGCCATCGGTGATGAGAGGAATGCTACCAAGAAGCACTTCGCGACTATACTGATCGGTCTGAGCTGAGATGCGGCCGGCTGGATCTACCAAGGCGCTGATACCCGTGGTGGTTGAGCGAATGAGAGAGCGACGTGTCTCAATGGCACGGAATGAGGCCAGCGCGAGATGTGTGCGCGGCTCATGGGTGTCACCGAACCAAGCATCATTGGTGACATTGATAAGGGCATCGGCAGGACCAGAGTGTTGCCAAATTTCTCGAGTAAGCTTGGGCTGTATGGCCTCGTAGCAGATGGTGGGGAGGAAGGTGGCCCCGGCTAAAGTGAGGTGATTGAGGCTGCTTCCTGCGGTCATTTTTCCAGCACGTGGTAGCCATTGGCGAAGCCAAGGCACTTGTTTCTCGAAGGGAATCATTTCGCCAAAGGCGAGTAGGCTACGCTTATCATAACGGGATGTAATCTGTCCGTCTGATTCAATGGCGAGCAGGGAGTTGTGCAGATGTTTATCGCTGCTAAGACTGAATGAACCAGTGAGGAGAGGCAGTGACTGGCGCAGAGATTCGGGAAAAGTGAGATTCGTTTGTTGAATCGCAAAGCGAAGAGCGGTTTCTGGCCATACAACCAGGTCGGGCCCCGGTTTGGCAGTGGCGAGCGGGCGTGTCATGTCTTGATACGCTTGGAAGGATTCGAGAGCATTGTTCTGGGTCTGGACCTTCAGATTGGTCTGAATGAGCGCGACGCGGAGAGTAGGTGCAGTGGCGTATTGGCAGTCGATTTGATCAATGCGCACCAAACCGTAACCAAGGGCCACAACGAAAGTGCCCAAGGGCACAAGCCAGCGGCGATGGATGCATTGCCGGCCTAAGTATCGGCTTTCGATCAGTTCATAAACAGCCCCATTGACGAGCATGATGAGCGCGGTGAGACCGAGCATGCCGGTGTTTTCGATGAACTGCGTGATAGCGGTGAAACGATACTGCGAAGCGCCGATGTTGTAGGGAAAGATGTTTGGGAAAAGCAGCTCGATGGCTGGAGTGACGAAAGTGAGGCTCCAGACGGGGGCCAAGCCGCGTGCACGAAAGCACTGCGTTAAAGCCATCAAAAGGCCAAATGACAGTCCGAGGCAGGTGCAGATGAAAAACGTCCCTAGACATGCGGCAAAGTCTGAAAAGCCGCCGAAAGTCGAAAAAGTGTGAATCAGCCAGTAGTAACCGCCGAAGTAGGCGACAGAGCCATAGACCATGGCAATCAAGAAAGCCCTACGCGGCGACAAATCATGCACCGCGAACAGGATGGGCACTTTGGCAATCCAACTTAAAGGGAAAAAGCCAAATCCCGCATAGCCCAAAGGTTCCAGCAAACCCGAAAGCAGGCTTAGGACAAGACGCCTTCGGAGAGTCATGCCTACGATAGTGCTTCAGCAGGCAAATCTATTGGCGAGCGCATTAACACATTTAAGGTGAACAATGCATTTGCTCGTGAGGTTCTGCAATAGGAGGGGGGGGGTCAATTGCATTGTTGACGTCCTGATTTGGACTAAGTGGATTATCAGGAGGTGTGATTGGATCTGGATCATCTGCACACCCGGTGATGCTAAATGCACCAGGTAGCATAAAACACGCAAGTAAGAGGCCAAGCAGGATTGATGAGACGATTGGCCCTTGTTTGGAGTGAAGAGATGAATTAGTCACGAGGGAATGCTACCTAAAAAGACACATTGATGTCAACGCCAAATGTCAATCCTGATGTAGTAACCGAGCTAGATCAATGCGTGAGGCATTGTCTTGTGTTAAAAGACTTTAGGGGGCTCTTTTATATAGATCCGATGTAACACACATAAAAATATTTTTATGTTCGATATATGAATCTTTTCAGAAATATTCGTGGTAACATCGAACGTGTTTTCCATGAGACGGAGAATCAGGCGATAGCATGTAGTGCCACGCCGGAGGGGAGAAGGCAAGGCTTGCGAAATGTGGCGGTGGTTTGCTTGACGGCTGCTCTTGGTATGACGGCAAGATTTTACGGCATGAATGTTTTGCCTATTTTTGAGCCATTGGGTAGTTCATTAATAGAGCGCAGGCTGTTTTGGGTCGGTTCCATTTTGCTGACGCAACTGTTGTTCCCGATATTGGTGGTGAAGTTCGTTATGCGTGAGCGATTGCGGGACTATGGTTTGAATTGCCGCTTAGCCATGTCGGAATTGCCCATGTATTTGGGACTGTTGGTTTTTGTGTTGGGGTTGGTATGGCTGTGCTCTGGGCTGCCTTCGTTTCAGGCGAAGTATCCGCTGTTTCTGCCTTCAGCAGGAAAAGGTTTTTGGCTGCAATTCTGGCTGTGGGAGGTGGTTTACTTGCTGTCGTTTATTGCGGTAGAGTTTTTCTTTCGTGGTTTTTTGATCCACGGGCTCAAGCAACGGTTCGGTTTCTCCGCAGTGTTTGTGGCGATGATGCCGTATTGCCAAGTGCACTTTGGCAAACCGTTGTTGGAGACGCTAGGATCGATTGTTGCAGGCGTGGCTTTAGGTTTCTTTAGTTTAAAAAGTCGCTCGATATTGCCGGGAGTGATTGTGCATGCAGGAGTGGCGCTGGGAATGGACTTAGCGGTGCTGTGGAGAAAGGGGCTACTATTTTGAAGGGAATGTTGAATTGGAACTCAGACGGCAGCGCGTTTCCTTTGCCGGATGAAAAAACGCAGCGCGATGAGCCAAAAAGCAATGCATCCGTATTGCGCAGGGGTGAGGCCTGCGTAGCGCAGATCACAATTAGGAAGGTCGTCTGCACGCAGGAAGTCGAGGAAGAAACGCGGCACGCCGTAGGCAATGAGCATGGTGTGGATCAGCGTCCCGGGGGGCGATTTGTCGATCCGCTTTTGCCGTCCGAGCCAGTGAACAAGGGGTATCCACAGGAAGCATAGCAGCCATTCATAGAAACCGAGATCATGCCTAGGCCCGTCTGGAAACTTGACAGCTAGCCAGAACTTCGATGGGCAGCCTGGATGGTCGTGCGCGGTGCTGCAGCCGAGGCGGCCAAAGAACCAGCCATGCGTGAAAGCGAAGGTGAGCACCTCGGCATATGGCATAAAAGGAATGCCCCAGCGCCGAACAAAGACCGCATAAGCAATACCTGCACTAAACATACCGCCGTAGGATGACATGCCTTGCCAGATATGGATGAGACTCCAAGGATCATGCCTGAAGACTTCTGGGTGATAGGCAAAAAGATAGACCCAATGCGAACCTAGTAGCCCAAAGAAGGCGCATACGGCGACGAGGCTGGAGGTAATACCAGGGTCTAGACCAACTTGTCTAGCGCGCCAGCGTGCGACGAACCAGCCAACAATGATGCCAGTCCAAACAAGCAGCCCAAAGGAACCTAACTCATAAGGGCCGATACGCAGCGGCGGCAGATCGAGATATGGGATCATGCCGCGTAACGATCAGAAGCTGTAGTTCAAGCTAATGGTGGGTATGAAATTCCAAGTCTTGTAGTCGAAAATGCCTTCAGCCGAGCCGCCTGCATCCAAAGCGGAGAGATTGCTGTCATTGCGCAGGTAAGCGACACCGAGGCTGATCTGGAATTGCTTGGTAAATTGATGCACGAACTGTACGCTGGCGGAACTGCGCCAGTCCTGACGATCGTTTGGAAATTGGCTGGGAACAAAGTGCTGATAGAATGCATAACTCTGTAGCAGAGAGATGTCGATTCGGTCTTTATCTGTCACAGGCAGGTTGAAGCGCACGGATAGGCCGGGATTGATTTGGTCAAAGTCACTGGGCTGAGATTTGATCCAATTTAGCGTAGATAACAGGGTGAGCTTTCCTTTACCCACGGATTGCCGCCAAAAAGGCACCATCGTGCTCAGTGTGTGGAAGTCGAGACTGCGGCTATCGTAGGCGCTGTCATAGTACCAATTGCCGGTGTAGGAAAGATAATAAGGCAACTTCCTGAAGGCCAAACCACCGAGCGTAAAACGCGTGCCGAGCATGTTGCGACTGAGTTGTTCCTGATTCGCATAGTCGCTGCGATTGGTGAGAAATGCCCAATCCATTATCATGCTGCTGCCGACAATATGACGCCATCCAGCAGCAAGATGGGTGTCTAACAGCCAGTCCTTCTGTTCGCGTGAGTCGGAAAAAGCATTCGTTGTGTGCGTGTAGGACGTGGACAAGTTCACATAAAAAGGATCTGGGTTCGCCAGTGAGTAGAAGGGATTCATGGCGCTTTCTTTACGCGTGATGCGCTGTGTCTCGATTTCGCCGACAGGCTGGGCTGCCTGTTGAGCGAGGGCTGCGGTTGCGATAAGTGAGGCTGAGATAGAAAGCAGGCTTTTCATGTGAAAAGTATAAATGATAGGTTCATCTTATGATAAAATACTACATCAAATTAAATGAAGCTAAGTGTATTCCTTTTATGGACTGATCGAAAATGATTTCTCTCTCTTTTAAGTAGACATCAGGGTTAGCAAAGACTCCAGCGCCGTATGGATTGCTTCCAAGGAATAACACTAAGAAAGCTAATGAGACTGCCAGATAAAGCATCATCATGCGAAGCACTGAATCCTCTATGTTCTCAGCCCAAGAGCTGTAATCTCTCAGAAAAGTGACCTGCGCAGCTGGCACTTAGTCTTCATTTTTGTTTGCCAGATGATGACCACTCCCATGCCACGAAGCCTCAGGTTTAGGTGTCTTATGCAGTATTGAAACGAGTTTCAGATAATCAGGCAGTCTGCTCAAAACTTTGTGTTATTACATGACAGCAGCCTTGCAGCGGGTGAATGCTCGTCACATTCGAAAGCAGTTCAAGAGAGATCGCGAATTCGATTTGGAGGGCCATGATTGGCAGCGGCAAAAGTCGTTCCTTCCATCCTCCTAGCGCTCGAATAGATAGGCTAGTATTGCCAGCATCAAAAATGGGGCTATGAACCATGATTGTATCTTCCTAGCATGTCTCAATTTGCCCCCGCCCGCCCCCGCCCGCTCGATGCCTCGGTGTCCATCGCTGTCGTCGCCAGCATGTATAACAACCAGTTCGTGCAGGGTCTCGTGAATGCCGTCGCGGCGGAATTGGAAGACCTCGCGCCGCAGGCCACGGTGGATGTGTATCGTGTGCCGGGTGCGTTTGAGATCCCCGTCACTGCGGAACTCGTGCTGAGGAATGCGAAGCCAGATGCAGTCATTGCTCTAGGTGTGATCATTCGTGGCAGCACACAGCATGCGGACTTGGTGGGCAGCAGTGTTACGCAGGCACTGCAGGACATGGCGGTCAAGCATTGCACGCCCGTCGTGCACGAGGTGCTGCTCGTCGATGATGCGGACCAGGCGGAGGAGCGTTGCCTAGGTGCCACCATCAATCGTGGCACAGAGGCCGCGCGTGTGTGTGTGCAAATGATCAATCTTTTTGCCAAAATGCGTGCCGGATTTGCCGGTGAAGCCGAACTCGCCTGATTCAATACACCATGGGAAAACGCCGCGAAGGTCGGGAAGCCGCCGTCCAATATCTTTTTGCACGCGACATGCACGGCGAGAAAGCCGATGAAGGTCAGCTCGACACGTTCTGGACGATTCATACGGCCAAAACCTCCACTCGGCTGTATGCCGAAAGCCTCATTCAAGGCGTCTTGCAGAGATCGGAAGAGCACACGTC
>JAFMIR010000013.1 GCA_017853885.1 Prosthecobacter sp. | reverse complement strand
AAGCGCAGCGCCAAGCCCAGATGGAGGCGCAACGTCAGGCCCAGATGGAAGCCCAGCGCCAGGCCGAGGAAGCCGCTCGCCGCGCTCAAGAAGAGGCGCAACGTCAGGCTGAGGCCGCTGCCCGTGCCGCCGCCGAATCCGTCGCACGCCCCAATCCCCCGCAGTGAGTGATTCCGGAGGGTATTTGCTCACTTCGCCTTCCATGTCAGTTTGCCATCTCCATCGAGCACATAGGTCACAGCCATGGGCTTGGAGCCCGGCGTGGGAGGAAGAAGGCGGCCTTCCGCATCAAATGCCGTCGTGCGGCCCTCGTGATGGCGAGTCCAGCCGGTTAGCCTAGCAGTTTCACCCTCGTAATGCATCACATCCCGCCACGGCTTCAAGCTGGTCAGGCGCGGCGGAAACCATGCCGTGCCGGCGGCACGTTCCAAGACCTGTGGCAGCAGAACATGACTGAGGATCGTGAGGTTCAAACCACGCAGCGCATGGCGCTCGCCAAGCCCCAGCTTCTTGGGGAAAACCGTTGTGCGCACCACCCCATCCTTTTCTTGCTTCAAGATACCCGTGAGCGTGAGACGGTGCAGTTCCGCCCGCACATCTGCGGCGGCGGTTGCCTTTGGCGACCTTGCGGCCAGATCGAGCACCTCGGCTTGATTCTGGATGAACAGCATCGGATCACTGGCCAGCAACTCCAGTCCCAGTAGTAAGGCAAAGCGCAAAGGACGCGGTTTTTCGCCTGGCAGATTCCCATCGAGCGCTTTGGCAAGGTCGTCGAGCACGGCTGAACGTTGTTTTTCCGCCTGGTCCTTCAGTTTCGGGTTCCGCGCCACCGTGGCGGCGGCATCGAGGTTCTTTTGCAGCTCCTTCCGTATCTTGCGAATGGCTTCGCGCTCCGCCGGGGTGAGCAGAGGCTGCGCCAAACGTGCCATGAGAGTTCCTTCGCCCGGTTCCGCCAAGGCGCTCATCAACCGCACCCAGCGTAGATCGCGATCATCCTGCGGCAGCCCAAGCTCCGGATTAGCTGTTTGGTAGTGGATCTCCACGAGACGGCCTTTGTCATCGTAATAACGCATCTCGTTTGGCAGCATGTAAATGCTGAGGATGGCTGGCGCACTGATCTGCTGTCCATCCGTAGCGAAGGCACCGATGTCGATGCGATGGCTCCTTGTGCCTCGCGCACCCTGCACCGGTGGCTGCCAACGCACGCGAACGCGCGCCTGTGCGATCCCTGGCTGCTGCTCGATGCTCACAAAACGCGGATCACCCTGCAGCACCACCAGTCTTGCAGAGAGTTTCTGTTTTGGGTGTGCTGCAAAGGACCTATCCAAACTCACAAGAAAGCCGTGCTCCGAGGTGTTCTCACGAAAGATGCGCCCGATGCTCACCGGCGAGTTCGCAGTATCGGTGAAATACGCCACCCCTTCAGGCTCGAACCACTGGCGACCTCGCTCCGCCTTTGTTTCCTCCTTCACCTCGATCACTGCCACCGGGGGGATACTCTCTGGCGTGATTTCATGGGCCATGCGCACCATTTTTTCTTCGTTGATCTGGTCGGCTTCAAACACCACGGGATGCGCCTTCCCGCTAAAATAGTCTGCATCGCTGGAAACCATTCTATTGGAGCGGCGGAAGATGGCCTGCAACGTCGGCACGAGCAGTTTTTTCTCGATCAGCACCTTTTGTGTCTCCGGTCGTAAGGCTGCAGCGGCGGTCATGAAGGCCCGCAGGAAAGGCTGGTCGCTCGACGAGGATCCCTGAGAGATCGTTATCATCGGCGTGTTCAGGGGCAGGAGATCGCCATAGCCTCCCACACCGCTGCCTCCCTTATCATGATCGAGGTGCTCGGGATAGATGAAATGATTGTTGGAGAAATACTGCTTGGCGAGGAAGTCGCTGCCGGCAGGATCGCTCATGTACAACCGCGGCAGGCAACCCACTTGCTCTGGAGCGGATGCCATCGAGCAGTTGCCAATCACTGGTATGGGTCGCACCGCACGGGCTGGGCCTTTGTCATTTACGTCCCCTTTCAGCACTTGGAGCTGCGGGTAGAGCAGGGTATCGAGCTGCGAATGCTGGCCATCACGGTTTTCGTAGGTAATGGCTGCCAAGCCTGCTGCCGTGCCCTCTGCCCACCATGCGTTCACCAACCGTGCCGCCGGATCAGCACGGGGCGTGACGTAGTCTGCTCCTGTGGCCAGCGTCGCACAGCAAAACAGCGTGAATGAGAAGAGAAGACGCACCCGGTCAGTCTTGCAGGCGACGCATCAAGCGCAACACGTTCATCTTTTCGCTCACAAATTCCACCATGAGGCCGCGAGTCTGGCCACGTCTGGAATCGAACGTCGCGGGTTAAGCTGCACTAAATTCCGGTTCGGCATTCCTCCTGCGGCATTCGTGATTGATTCCAGCCCTCACGCGCCCATAGATGGCGCTTTCCAATCCCCCTTTCCCATGCCCAAATTTATCGAAATGCCCAAACTCAGCGACACCATGACCGAGGGAACCCTCGCCAAATGGACGGTCAAAGAGGGGGAAAAGATCGCCGTCGGCAAAGCCATCGCGGATATCGAGACCGACAAGGCCACCATGGAATATGCCAGCCCTTTTGAAGGCGTGCTGCACAAGGTCATCGTCCAAGCCGGGCAAAAAGTGCCACTCAATGCCCCGCTCGCCGTCTTGCTCGAAGACGACGAAGCCGTGCCGGCGAACCTCGACGAACTGATTGCCAAGGCGCAGGCCGCCGCCGCGCCGGCACCGGCCGCCGAGAAAAAAACCGCTTCCAGCACCACGAAGGCCTCCGCCGCCAGCCCTCGCCTCCCGCAGGCTCCGCAGCACAAGTCCCGTGCCTCCGCTGCTGGTGCCGCGCTGCGCGTGAAAGCCTCTCCATTGGCCAAAAAGATTGCCGCCGAGCGCGGAATCGATTTGAACTCGCTTCTCGGCTCCGGCCCTGGAGGACGTGTGGTGCGCGCTGACGTGGAAAACGCTCCTGCAGGTGGAGTAGGCGCCCGCGTGGCCGTCACGCCGACCATCCGCCCGACCTTTGGACCCGAGGACGAACGCGTCACCACGTCCTCGATGCGGAATATCATCGCCGAGCGCCTCCTCGCCTCAAAGACGCAGATCCCGCACTTCTACCTCCAAATGGAAATTGATGCCGCGCCGCTGATGGAGTTCCGCGCGCATCTCAACGCCACCAGCGAGAAGACGGGCGGGAACAAATACACCGTCAACGACTTCATTCTGAAGTCTGTCATCCGCGCCGCGCAGGCTCAGCCTGCGATCAACGCCGCTTGGGACGGTGATGCCATCGTGAAATTCAAATCTGTCGGTCTAAGCGTCGCCATCGCGATTGACGACGGCCTTGTCACACCGGTCATCAAGCAGGCGGAAAAGAAAACGCTGCTCGAAGTCAGCCAGAGCGTCAAAGACCTCGCTGGCAAGGCCAAGAACAAGAAGCTCAGCCCCGATGACTTTGCCGGTGGCACCATCACTGTGTCGAATCTCGGTGCCTATGGAATTGACCAGTTTGCCGCCATCATCAATCCACCGCAGGCCGCCATCGTCGCGATCGGCAGCATCCGCAACGTGCCCGTCGTGAATGATAAAGGTCAAATCGTGGCCGGGCAGCGGATGTGGATCGGCCTCAGTGGTGACCACCGGGTTGTCGATGGGGCTGTCGCCGCTACCTTCCTCGCGGAAATGCGCAAGCTGCTGGAAAACCCGGCCCTGATGCTGGTGTAAAATCTCTCGATGGCGTGGCGTTTGCTACTTCAAGAGGCACGGTGATCCTCGCCGGGCCTCCGAACCCCCACATGACCCCACGTTTCCAGTTTCCCTCGCTTGTTTTGGGCAGCTTTGCTGTCGCCACGTCGCTCGCGGCGGCAGCCGACACGGCGTTTCCGCCGGATCAGATCGAGTTCTTCGAGAAAAGCGTGCGCCCTGTGCTCGCCGATCGCTGCTACGACTGCCACGGTGCTCACAAGCACCAAAACGGCCTCCGCCTAGATTCGCGGGACGCGGTGATCCGCGGTAGCGACTACGGCAAGGTCGTCGAACCGGGCAACCCAAGTGCCAGCAAGCTCATCAAGGCCGTCACCCATGCGGCGGGCGTTGAACCGATGCCCAAAAAGGGCGACAAGCTCAGCGCCACCGAGGTCGCTGCCTTGGAGAAATGGATCACGCTGAGCCTTCCTTGGCCCAAAGAGGCCGCCGTGGCCGCCGCGCACAGCGAAAAGGCCGATCCGAAGCAGCATTGGGCCTTCCAGCCGGTGAAGGCGGACCGTTCCAAAAGCATCGATGATCTTGTTGGAGCCAAATTGAAAGCCGCAGGGCTTGATTTTGCGCCGAAGGCCGACAACCGCACGCTAACACGCCGTCTGTTTTTGACGCTCACCGGCCTTCCACCGAAGTCTGACGAGGCCGACCAGTCCGACATGTCCGACCTGATTCGCAAGCTTCTCTCGAAGCCAGGCTACGGCGAACGTTGGGCGCGCATGTGGCTGGATGTCGTGCGCTACGCCGATACGAACGGCTACCAAGTGGCTGGGCGCTCCAATTTCTATCCTTACGCCTACACTTACCGCGACTGGGTGGTGAAGGCCTTCAACGACGACATGCCGTATGACCAGTTCGTGAGCTACCAACTCGCCGCGGACCGCATGACGGCCGCGACGTCGAATTCGCCGCACCTTGCCGCGCTCGGTCTCTACAATGTCGGCGAGCGTTTCATCAACGACCGCCTGCTCATCAATGACGACCGCATTGATGTCATCGGCCGCGGCCTGCTCGGGCTCACCATCGTCTGCGCACGCTGCCACGATCACAAATTCGACCCCATCCCGAGCCGTGACTACTACGCCTTCTACAGCATCTTCAACAGCAGTGATGAACCGGAGGAGACCGCCCTGCCCATCATCGGCAAAGCGGCCAACGAAGCCGATGCAAAGGACTACGATACGAAGATCGCCGCAATCAACACCAAGGAACTCGACTACAAAAAGCAGGTCCACGAGGAACTTCGCAAACCCGAGCGCCTAGCCGACTATCTCGCCTTTGCTCAGGAGGTCATCGACGTTAGTGATCGCACCGTTTTCAACGGCAAGGTCGGCCAAGCTGGGCTGCGCGACAAAGTGGCCGACAAATGGCGCGACTTCCTGAAGCACTACGCGCTTAGCGCCAAACCGCATCCTGCGCTCATGGCGTGGAGTCGCTTTGCAAAGCTGTCGAAGGGCGAGTTTGCCGCGAAGTCCGCCGCCATCACACAGGAGCTCTCCAAATCGGAGAGCGGTTGCACACCTGAGATCGCCGCAGAGTTCGCCAAGGCCGCACCGAAGTCGATGAAGGACGTCGCCACCCTCTACGCGAAGATCATTCTTCATGGAAAACTGGAGCCCGTCCGCCAGCTCATGCAGGACAAGCTCTCGCCCATGGCCGTGACGGTTGAGGGTGCTGACGCCTTCTTCACGCGCAAGGACCTTGAATCCGTTGTGCGCATCAAAAACGAGCGCAGCAAGCTCGATGCCACCCATCCCGGTGCTCCGCCGCGTGCCATGGTGATGCTCGACAAGCCCAAGCCGAACGATGTGCGCATTTACATGCGCGGCAATCCTGCACGCCAAGGCGATCCCGCACCGCGGGCGTGGCTCACGATTTTCGGTGGTGAGAAGTTCACGAATGGTTCAGGTCGTTTCGAACTCGCGCAGAAGATTGCCAGCAAGGACAACCCGCTTACCGCCCGTGTCATCGTAAACCGGGTGTGGATGCAGCACTTCGGCAAGCCGCTCGTGTCGCAGCCAAGCGATTTTGGCGTGCAGACGCCAAAGCCCGTGCAGGCGGACCTGCTCGACTTTTTGGCTGATTACCTGATGCAGAACGAATGGAGCCTCAAAAAGCTCCACACGCTCATCTTGAGCAGCCGCACGTGGCAGCAGAGTAGCCATGTCTCGCCGGAAAAACGCCTCAAAGATGCTGATAACGAGCTCCTGAGCCGATTCAACCGCCAGCGCCTTGACTACGAAACGATGCGCGATTGCCTCCTTGCCGCCACCGGTGAACTCGACGCTTCGAAACAAGGCGGACGCGCCATCGAATGGGATACGAAGGACGCCGACACGCGTCGCACCCTCTATTTGAAAGTGGATCGCTACGATCAGGCCACCGTGCCTGCCATGTTTGACTTCGCGAATCCGGACGGCCACAGCCCACAGCGCTTCAACACCACGGTGCCGCAACAGGCACTTTTTTTGATGAACAGCCCCTTCATGCGTGCTCGTGCTGATGCCATCGCTCGAGCGACAAAGTCCCAAGGCTCCACGCTCGACTCCGAAGCGCTTCGCTCGATCTATCAGCGTCTCCTTCTCCGTAATCCGTTGCCTGATGAGGTCGAGCTTGCGCAGCGTTTCATCGCCGACGCTGCCGTGCTCGATGCCGAAAAATCCTTCCGTTGGAGCTACGGCACGCTCATGCTCACCCGCGCCGCCGATGGCAAGCCATCGTTCAGCGGCTTCGAGCCCTTCAAGCACCTCACCGAGCGTGGCGGCGGCAGTCAGCGCCTCTGGAGCCCCAGTGAAAAAATCCCCAGCGCCGATGCGAAGTGGGGTCACGCTTTCTGGGCCAACTATGGCGGCCATCCACCACCGAAAGACCTGACTGTCACCGCCCGCTGGCATGTGCCAACCGATTTGAAAGTGACTATTAACGCCACTCTCAGCCGCAAAACCGATCGTGGCGACGGGGTTCGTGCTTGGATCCACAACAGCCGCACGGGTGTACTCAGCGAGTATTTTTGCACACCACAAAACAAACAACTCCCCACCCAGCTCACCACCGATGTGAAGAAGGGCGATGTGCTCAGCTTCATCGTCCACAATGAAGCCAGCACCGACAGTGACAGCTTCGAGTGGCAGCCCCGCATCACCCGTGCCGACACCAACGAGCTCATCACCGATGCCAAAGTCGACTTCTGCGACTCCGGCCGCTGGCCCTTCGGCCGAGCCCGCCCCCAAAGCCCTCTCAGCCAGCTCGCCCAAGTGCTGCTCATCAGTAATGAGTTCATGTTCCTTGATTGAAGCCGAAGAAATTTTTTTCGTCGGATCGGTTAAAGAAGAACAAGAGCCGTGATGATTGTTTTTCTTAATAGCTGCTGTCGCACAAATCTGCCGACAGTCGCGAGGCTGCTATACCGCCCAACCTTGAATAAGTCTTTCAGAGGTGCTTCTTATCAGACGACCCGCTTCAACAAAGCTTTCATTCGCTTCCAGAGCGAAGCCGGATGAGCCCGTTGTGTGAAAGCTTTGTGAAGCAAGAGTGAATTCGTTTCGTAGCGCTAAGCTCGCGCTTGCTGACTTAAGCTTTGCTCCACAAAGTTTAAAACATGAATCAGACACAAGCCGCCCTTGAGCACCTTCGCGTCATTCGTTCCCTGATGGAGAAGGCACATATCTACCGCGCCGTCTCAGCGCCTGCAGCGTTGTTGGGTGGCGTGCTTTCGATCGCGCTCTCGGCATGGCCGATGATGCACGCGGCGCAAACACATGGGGAGTTAGCACTCTCAAACTCAAGTTTCTTGTTGCTCTGGCATGGCGTTCTGGCGGCATGCACGGTGTTGAATGGAATGCTTCTGGCCCAAGAGGCAAAGTGCCGCAGCCAGCCGCTGCTTTCCGAGGGTATGAAAATGGCGGCACAGGCTGTCTTCCCTCCTTTGTTCGTTGGCGGTGTTCTGGCGTTTGGTTTGGTCCTCTGGCTGCACAACCTCACGCTGGCAGCCTTTGTCTGGGTGCTGTGTTACGGGCTGGCATTGCTGGCCACGAGTGGCTTCGCGCCCAAGTCACTCATCCGGCTCGGTTGGGCTTTTGTGATCACCGGGCTGATCTTGTTCGTCTTATGGGCGGTGAATGAAGAGGTGCGGAACCTGCGAACAGACCTCGGCCCTGCCTCGCTTGTGATGTTCCTCACGTTTGGGTTGCTGCATCTCGTTTACGCCATCGCGGTTTTTTCCAGCCGGTCAAAAAATGAGGAGGCCGCTGCATGATCGACTTCGACCAACTCGACAAGATCATCCACGAAAAGAACCGTCTCGCCATCATGAGTTTGCTGGCCACTCGCAGCAGCTGGTCATTTCAAGAACTGAAAGCCGAGCTGGGCCTCAGCGATGGCAATCTCATCACACACATGCGCACCCTTGTGGGTGCTGCCTACGTCAAGGAGAGCCATGACGTAGGCAGCCGTCCGCGCACCACCTACCGCCTAACCGCCGCTGGGCGGAGAGCCTTTAAAACCCATATCGATCTACTCGAGGCTATCGTGAAGGCCGCAAAGCACGCCTAACCTCATTTTGCCTATTCACTTTGTATCACAAAGTAAACTAATACACCCTATGAACATCATCCTCGCCAAACATCACGGCATGTGCTTCGGCGTGCGCGACGCCCTTCGCGCCACTCACGACGCCGCCAAGCGCCAGCCGGTCACCATCCTCGGCCAACTTGTGCACAACCCGCTCGTGGATCGTCATCTCAGAGCTGTGGCAGCTCAAAAAGGCGATCTCAACGAACTCAGCAGCGCCAAGACGCATCACGTCGTCATCACCGCGCACGGTGCCTCGGATGCTCATCGCGAGCGGTGGCTTCAGAGCGGTCACGAGATCATCGATACGACCTGTCCGCTCGTTCACAAGGCCCATCAGGCCCTCGCCATGCTCGTGCGCGAGGGTTATCAGCCTGTCGTCATTGGCCAGCATACCCATGTGGAGGTGCGTGGACTTATTGGCGATCATCCTCAGGCCATAGTCGTGCTTTCAGAGACCGATTTGGATCAAATCACCCAGCATTCCCGTTTTGGTGTTGTTTCGCAAACTACGCAACCCGTCGAAGTGGCGTTGCGAATTGTTGCCGCGATCAAACAACGTTTTCTAGCCAGCGAGGTGCGCTTCATCGACACGATCTGCCATCCCACCAAAAAGCGTCAAACAGCCCTCGAGGAACTCTGCCGACGTTGCGACCATGTGGTTGTCATCGGCGGACGGAACAGTAATAATACACTTCAGCTTGCCGAGAAAGCCGCAGCACTCGGGGTGAAGGTATTGCAAATTGAGAGCGATGCCGATTTGGAGCCCAAGTGGTTCACGACCGCCCAAAACGTAGGGGTCACTGCTGGCACGTCCACACTTGATGAGACCGTCCAAGCCGTCGTCGAGCGCCTAAGAACTTTCTAACCCAGCCTAATAAACCATGAACACTTCCTACTGGATCAATCACTACCAAGCGAACATCCGCCTTAATGAAACGATGAAGCTGCCGGACGAGCCATCGATATCTCTCCCGCCGTCTTTCGCTCCCGCTGAACGCAGAGCGTGTGGCGCTTCATCGATCGGCTAGAGGTGAAGGTCACGAAAACACTTTCCCACTCAGCTCCGGATACAGCCGTTGTAGTAGCATCGTGAGGCAGTCGGTCATGAGGTGTCGAGACTGGCGGAAGAGTAGCTCAGGCGAAGTGTCTTTTTGCACGCCATTTTTCCATAGTAGGTCGATCGCTTCGGAATGGCTGGTAAGCACACTTTCAGCGGTGGCATTCCAGTGTTCGGGCTGCTTGCTTTCCCGCCACTCGCCACGGCCGCGCCCGTAATGGCTGACGGCGAGGTACGCGAGCATCGCCAGCTTCATTTGCTCGCGGAAATGCTCGCGCGACCAGCGCAGGCGGTGGTCGTTGCCGCGGACGAGATTGAAGCTGCGGATCAGCGCGTAGGCCCCCACACCGGCGGTGAGGCCTCCGATGAGTGCTCCCCCGCCAAAGGTCATTCCGCCGAGTTTTAAATCGGCGATGAGACCGCCCATTGCGCCACCGGCGAAGCTGCCGAGGACACCCCAGATGCTCTCATTTACAGTTTGCGGCAGATGAAAGTGGTCGCGGTCCACACCGCTCAGCTCTTTTTCGGTCACACCGCTCAAACCATGCAACTCGATAAGCTTGTTGGTCGTCTGCTCAATGCGGTCTGCGAGCTGCGAGGCGAGCTTTTGACGAGCCTCATTGTATTCGCGGTTCAATACCTCGCGCTGCCAGCCGATGCGCTCTAGCAGAGTTTCCGCACGTACCACGACACCATCCATCAGCGCGGCGGTCAACTGCTCCGAAAGGAGGCGTGCCGAGCTGCGGAACGTGTCGATGTTCCGCTGATGCCAAGCTCTCTTAATGTGCTGGAAGGTGGCGATTTTGGAGCCCTCCATCAGTGTGGCCAAGACGTCCATAAGCCGGTCCTCCTGCACCCAGCAACGGGCAAAGGCATCGAGCGTGAGCACCTCACGCACGAGCATGTGTTTGGACAAATGATGGCGCCAAGCTTCGACTTCTGCTGTTTCCACGTCAGGCGCGCGCGACTGGCCGATTTGATTGAGGAGCGCCACCACGGGCTTGCCGACCCAACAGAGGATTTCCATCTCTGGTTCGATGTAGGTGGCTGCGTCGGGTGGTTCAGCTGCATTGACGAGGTAAAGAATGACATCGGCTTCCTCACGCACGTTTTTCAGTGCCTGCTGGCTGCACCATAGGGGCTTGTCTGTGATGCGATCCCAGGTTTGGGACACAAACCACAACAGCGGATTTTGCTCGCGTTTAAGACGCTTCAAAAGGCGAGCGCTGTCGCCAAAACCGGGTGTGTCCCACAAGCGCAGCACACTGCCACCATCGTTCAGCAGCGTGTGTGATTCGTTGAAGAGCGTGACATGTGGCGCGTCACGAACCTCGCCGACATCGCTGCGCAGCAACGTGCGCGCGAGTGTCGTCTTCCCGGTGTTTGTGTGCGAGATGAGGCTCAGCGTCACAAGGTCTGTCTCGCTGCGCACATCCGCACCCTTGCCTGAGACCGGTGCATTTTGTGACGTGTTGGAGGTGAAGGTTCCCATGACGAACAGGACTTATCTTAGGCTCTCTGGCAGCATTCGCATGCCGGTATCTTTGCGAAGAGCCACAATCACTTCCGCGCCCAAGCCTTCCATCATTTGCGACCAGAGCCGCTCGCGTCCGGCAATCTTATCCTCCGGCCATCGGCCGCCGAGGCTTGTGCCATCGAGCAAAATGATGAAATCGGGGTCCGGATGCTTGGTCAACAGACGCTGGCGGATGTCATTCACAAGACGACGCTGCACCTCCGCCTCGGGAGTGGTTGCCATGTTGAAAAGCATGACCACCACCGGTCCGGCTGGCTGCCATCGCGCGGCAAAATCATCTTCATCGCCAGCAGGGATGCGGGTGTATTGCGGCCGCGCCGTGCTGCCGAAGCGTTCACAGATGCCACGGGCCCAAACCTCCTGCTGTGATGACGCCGGGTCCATGCCATGCAGCAGCGCCTCCACGCGCTCCTCTTCACCTTCCACAGCATGCAACAAACGCCTTAGATATGGCCCCCACGACAATCGTTGTGCCCATTTCGTGATGTCGCGATGCATCCTGCCCATACTGATGCCCGCGAGCACCAGCCGCGGCACAACCACCAACACGAGCAGCGTGCCGGCGTATAAATGAATCCATGGCAGCGCCGGAGCGGGCAAGGTCGGCTTTCCTGCCGTGCGCCGCATCTCTGGCACCTTGTCGAGCGGCACTGGCGCACCCAACGCGGCTGCCGCAGGCATGAAAAGCACATGGAAAAACGTTTTCGCGCCTTCGTTGGTCAAAAGTGTGCTTTCCCACACCGCCCGATGCTCCTTCGACCAGCCTCGCGCATACAGTGCCACCACGCTGCCCAGTGCCAGCATGGCCGCGCTCACATGCAGCCACACACGCATTCGTGCCTGCAGCTTCCGCCATGCCAGCGGCCACGTCAGCTCGATGAAACGCTCTTGCACCGCATCCGTCTCCTTGGACTGTCGGGTCCGAGCCACTCCGTGTGTCAGAAGCTCCGCCAGCCAGCCACCGCGGCCCACCAGCATCTGTGAAGGCATCAGCTCGCACAGCGCTCCGATCACGATCACCACCGTGTTCCAAGCCAGCAGGCCTACGAGAGGCAGCGCCAGCAAATTGAACTCACGCTCCTGGCCCAGGTCCGTCATCCAATAGCCCGTTGACAGAGCCAGCGCCCATCCGCCGACGGCCCAGCTCCACTTTCCTTGCGGCACGCGCAGAGATTCCAGTTGGCGGATCAGTTCTCCGCGGCAGCCCACCGCCTCTGTTTCGAACCAAGCCGCGCGTTTTCCCAAGAACCACATCGTGCGATCCTCCAGCACATCGCCTTTGACTGCTTCACTCGTCAGCCCGGCACGCGTGTGCGCTGTGGCTTCACGCCGCCGCTGCATGCTTATAAGCCTCCCCTCGGCATCGCCTTCTTCAAGAGCACGCCAACGCAACACGCGCAGCCAGTCGTTCCAGATCATCAAAAGTTTGGTTGGAGAGAATCAGTCGACATATAATGCGGGTTGCTGCGGATTCCAATCCTGTGTTGCGTTGAAGCCGCCTCGCCTGACGTGGCCTTTTGACGAAAAAGGCATGCAAGCATTTGGCGGCGGAAAACGTAATAAAATTGGTCAGACCAATTGCATGCCAGATACACGTCGCCAATTCCTACACCATCTCAGCGGCACCGCTTTGGCCTCACTGCTGCATCACGACGCCTCTGCGGCTAGCCCGCTCTCGCCGAAAGGCGGTCATCATGCGGCCAAGGCACGAGCGGTAATCCAGATCTTCTGCCCCGGCGGACTTTCGCATGTGGACACTTGGGACTATAAACCTGAGCTCGAAAAGCGCCGGGGCAAGCCTTTCGACCCTGAAGGAAAGCTTACGTTCTTCGCATCGAAGCCCGGCAACTGTCAACCGAGTTGGTGGCCGTTTCGACAGCATGGCCAGTGCGGTCTCTGGATGAGTGATTTGTTTCCCAAGCTGGCTCAAAAAGTCGATGACATGGCCTTTATTCACTCGATGCAGAGCAAAACGGCGCTGCATGGCCCCGCGATGTTCATGGCAAACAGTGGGTTCGTTCTTCCCGGTTTTCCGGCCATGGGTGCGTGGGTCACGTATGGCTTGGGCAGTCTCAGCCAAGACCTTCCAGCCTTCGTCGTGCTGCCTGATCCGCGCGGGCTGCCACCTGGAGGAGTACTGAATTGGGGTGCGGGCTTTTTGCCGGCCGTCCATCAGGGAACCGTTCTTGACAGCGATGCCGGGAAACCGCCCATTGCAGATCTCTTTCCACCGAAGGGCTACGTCGAAGGTTCAGAGCAAAAAAGCCGTGAATTTCTCCAAACGCTGAATCGAGCGCACGCTGTTGCCAGACGTGAAAACAGCGAGCTGGAGGCGCGCATCGCCGCTTATGAGCTCGCGGCACGTTTGCAGCTCAGCGCACCTGAGGCGACCTCTCTCAGCAGCGAGACCGAGGCGACCCAAAAACTCTATCAACTCGATCACGAGGACATCGGGCCTTTTGGACGCCAATGTTTGCTTGCTCGGCGCATGGTGGAGCGCGGTGTGCGCTTCGTGCAGCTGTTCTGCGGTGCGGAAAACACCACCGCGAAAAAAATTCGTCCGAACTGGGACAGCCATGAGGACCTCGTGCGTGATCACGGCTACTGGGGAGCCATTCTCGACGCGGGAGCGGCCGCTTTGCTCACGGATTTGAAGTCACGCGGTCTGTTGGATAGCACGCTCGTGATCTGCACGACCGAATTCGGTCGTCAACCTGCCGCGCAAGGTGCTGGCAAAGGCCGCGATCACAATCCGGGGGCTTTCACCGCGTGGATGGCCGGCGGCGGCATCCGTGGCGGCACCGCCTATGGTAGCACTGACGAACTTGGCTTCCAAGCTGCGGAAAATCCCGCCTACTGCTACGACCTTCATGCCACCGCACTTCACCTACTCGGCCTCGACCACGAAAAGCTTAGTTACTACCACAATGGCATCCAACGCCGACTGACTGACGTGCATGGACATGTGATCCGAGAGATCTTGGCATGATGATACATCAAAATCTCACGCTCGCGCCGAGATTGACGCCTAGGCCGGGTTCGTTGCTGCCGCCGCCATGGAACCGATAGTTTTGATTGAGCATGTTTTCGATACCTGCATTGAGCATGAGATGCTCGTTCACCTGCCAACCACCGCGCAGAGTGAGCAGCCAGAAGCTCGGCGTGCCGTTAGGCGGAATACGTTGCACATCCTGCTGGTCGGAAGTGTTCATGCGGGCGGCCTCGCCGTAGGTTAGACATACGAACTCGGTCCAAACCTTCTTCGAAGTTGTCTGCCAGCGCACGCCGCCATAGCCCACGAGCGGTGAAATCTTGCCCAGCGGCTCTCGACGCATGGTGGTAGTGAGGCCGATGAATTGGTCTGCCTCGCCCTCCACCCAAGCCACGTGACCAAACATGCTCCAGTTGGGGTTGATCTGCCAGTTGGTGGAGAATTCGACGCCCTGCATGTAGCCATTGCCACCGTTCGCCTTCGCCACCTGATTGGCAACACCCGTCGGCCGACGGACGATCAGGTCTTCGATTTGAGTGTAGAAATAAGCCATGCTCGCGCTGATGGCGCCCGCCTGCGCCTTGAGACCTATTTCATAGGTCAGATACTTTTCAGCATGCAGGCCGGGAGAGGGGACCTCGGCTTGGCCGGCGAGCGCGATGTCCGAACGGGAAAGGTCGGAGAGGTTTGGTGAGCGGAAGCTCTGCGAGAGGCCGCCAAAGAGCTGGAAGCGGTCCTGATCGTCGAGGTCCAGCATCAGGCGTAGATTGCCGCTGAAGTTCTGCCATTCGTCCGAGTAAGATTCTTGGCTGAGCGTGACTGGGTTGCGATACTTGCCCACATCCGCCCGAGCATGCGTGAAGCGGCCACCCAGCGTCACATGAAAGCGATTGCCCAGATCGATGTGATCTTGGAGGAAGATGCCGAGCAAATCGTAGCTCGAATCATCACCCACAGAGCCTTGGATGGGATTGTCTGTGGCGTCCGTTTCAGCCCAGTCGTGGTAGTAGTCGACACCATAAACGAACCGGCCGATCGAGGTAAGGCTTTCAAGCTGTAGATCAATCCCCAGCGTGCTCAGATCGACGTCATTGAGCGATTTCACGCCAGCCCCAGTCACACGAAGCTGCTCCTCACCCTGTGTCTGTATCGAGAGGGTCAGGCGGGCATTTTCGATCCAGCCGCCGAGGTCTTTGCCGCTCAGCCGCACATAAGAAAGGCTGCGTGCTTGGTCGAAAGAACGCACGCGATCGGTTCCGATCGCAGTGCCTTCGAATGAAACGCCCGAGGTGGTTGAGTGCGTGCGCCACACGTCATTCTGTCGGCTCTGCTGATGAGCCGCAGTCAGCTGCCACTGATCATCAAGAGCCACATCAAGGCGTAGGTCAAAAGCCCATTGGTCGTAACCCGTGTTTCGCATGCGTGGACCTTGACCAGGTTTGACGTCACCAAATTGTCCCATGGTGCCGCCCACATGCAGTCCCCACTTTTGACCCTCCCCAATACTCGCCTCCAGATGCTCGATGTGGCTGTGCTCTGCGCTGCTCCAGCGGTAGCCGGCCTGCCCATGGCTGAACAAGCTGCCGGCAGCCTCGTTGCCAAAGCCGGAGCTCTTGGAGATCGCGTTCACCGTGCCGCCGATGGCATCGCTGCCGTATAGCACGCTGCCTTGCGAGGGAATCACCTCGATGCGCTCCATTGCTTGTGGATCCAACAGTGCCCAGTATTGGTTCGGTCCGTCGCGGAAGGTGGAGTTGTTGTAGCGGATGCCATCCACCATCATCAGCGTGCGGAAACCGGTGAAGCCGCGTATGAAAGGTGAGCCTTGGCCGTTCGCGGTTTTCTGGATGGCGACCCCTGCCGTTTCCCTTAGGGCCTCCGGAAAGGTTCGCGGCTGGCGTTCCTCGATTTTCTTCTTATCGAGCGTCTTCACGATGGCGGGGATCTTTTTCGTGGCATTCTCCGAACGAGTGGCTGTGACCACAACCTCCGGCAATGGATCAGCGGCGGCGACAAGCGAGGACAGGGAAAGAAAACAAAAAATGCGCATGCAACGACGCATCCAAGCCGCGCAAAGAACTTTCGTCACCTGCTGCCATACCCCAAAAAGCTCTCCGACCAAAAACCACCCACTGCGTCGTATGGGATGTGCGCTTTTTGACCATCGAGGCCAAGCAGACCTAGATGAAAAAACTTCCCTAATACTGGGGCTCTTCCCAAAATGGCAGTTCATGCTTATCACCCTTGTCATCCCGTGCTTCGTCGATCTCATCAGTCCGCAGGCCGGTGTCAGCATCGTGAGCCTCTTGGAGGGGCTTGGCCATCAAATCGATTGCCCGGATGAGCTTGGTTGCTGTGGCCAGCCGAACTTCAATGCCGGTTGTTGGGGTGAGGCTCGAGAAGCTGCTCGTCCTGTCCTGAGACGGATGCGCAACAGCGAGGCCATCGTCATCGCATCCGGTTCCTGCGCAACGATGCTCAAGGTCTTCTACAAGGAGATTTTCCGAGACCAGCCCGAGGAAAGCGAGGCCCATGCGCTATCTGAAAAGTGTTGGGAGTTCACCGACTTCCTCGTCAACAAACTCGGCGTCACGGATCTCGGTGCCTCCTTCCCGCATAAGGTTACCTACCATGACGGTTGCCATGGCCTGCGCGAGCTGAACCTAAAAAGGCCAGCACGCCAACTCCTCGAAAAGGTTCGTGGTCTTCAGCTTGTTGAGATGAAGGAGGCGGAGACCTGCTGTGGCTTTGGGGGCACCTTCTCCAGCAAATTCCCCATGATTTCCGCAGCCATGGGCGAGGTGAAATGCGCCTCTGCACACGACACGGCCGCCGAATACCTTGTTAGTGCTGACAGCAACTGCCTTATGCACCTTCAAAGCCTCCTTTCCGCGCAGAAGCAATCACTGAAAACGCTTCACATTGCCGAGGTGCTTGCTGCGCGTTCCTGACGGTGTCCGATCATCGTGTCACATGGTTCGTCGAAACCCACTGGCACATTCGCCCCAGCGCGCTAGACTGCGTTTTCCGAACACATGAGCCGTGTCGCCACCGAAGACCTCAAGATACCCCGCCACATTGCCATGATCATGGATGGCAATGGCCGCTGGGCAAAACAGCGCGGTCTTCCGCGCACCGAGGGGCATCGTGCTGGGGCACAGGTTGTGCGAAAAGTCACCGAGGCCGTCGGAAAGCTGGGCGTCGATTTTTTGACGTTGTATGCGTTCTCATCGGAAAACTGGAAAAGGCCCAAACGGGAGGTGAATGCCCTCATGAAGCTCCTGGTGCTCTTTTTGAAGAACGAGCTGCCCGTGATGCAGAAGCAAAACATTCGCCTTCAGGCCATCGGTCGATTGCATGCCCTGCCTGAAATCTGTCAGCAGGAACTGCACCACTGCATCGCCGCCACCTCGAACAACACCGGACTGACGCTCATCTTAGCCCTCAGCTACGGAGGTCGAGAGGAAATTGTCGATGGCGTGAAGAGCCTCATCGAATCCGTCGAGAGTGGCCACCTCGATAAAGCCATGATCGACACGGAGGTCTTCTCCAAACATCTCTACACCCGCTATTACCCCGACCCGGATTTGATGATTCGCACCAGCGGTGAGATGCGCCTTTCGAACTTCCTCCTCTGGCAGCTCAGCTACACCGAATTTGTGATCACCGAAAAACTGTGGCCGGATTTTGACGAGGAGGCGCTCCTCGAGGCTATTCGGATTTTCAACTGCCGCCAGCGCCGCTTCGGCGGCGTGTGAGAACGCCGCGTTACACAGATGTGAGCAGAGAAAACTTTGACCGCGCCTGATTTCCCTGCGATAGGGCTTCGAATTTTCACGCGCCGATGGCCGAAGCTCCGGATACTCACCTCCTCATCATCGACTCTGATCCCGACTTTCTTGTCTGGGCCTCCGGACATTTGAAGGCACCTGGCGTGAGCATCGTCACGTGTGAAAAACCTGAGGAGGGGCTTGCTGCCTACCAGAAAAAACGCGCCGATCTCATCCTTGCCGAGATCCGTGCTGGAACAGGCCCTGCCAGTGGCATCGAATTGCTCAAGCGCCTCCGCCAGACCGATCCCAATGCGATGGTCATCCTGTTTAGCGGCACCGCTACAACCTCTCATGTGATCGAGGCTATGCGTCTCGGAGCTTACGATGTGCTGCCCAAGGAGCGACTGCCTTACGAGCTGCGTAGCGTGGTTGAAAGCGCCCTCAACGGCATCGAAGCCCGCCGCCAAAAGCGCGAGCAGGCTGCCGAAGTGCCCGCTGAAAGCATTCAAGAGACCATCATTGGTCGCTCACCCGCGATGCAGGAGGTTTTCAAGCTCATCGGTCGTGTCTCTCGCTCCGACGCCCCCGTCATGATCACTGGCGAAAGCGGCTGCGGTAAAGAACTCGTTGCAGGGGCCATCCACAAGTTCAGCCCGAGAGCACAGAAGGAATTCGCCGCCATTAACATCACGGCCATTCCGGATAATCTCATTGAGAGTGAGATCTTTGGCCACGAGAAGGGCAGCTTCACCGGTGCAGTCAACCAGCGTATTGGCCGCTTTGAGCAATGCGATGGCGGCACACTCTTTTTGGATGAAATCGGGGATATGCCCCTCCCTGTGCAGAGCAAGCTTCTGCGTGTGCTTCAAGAGGGGCAGTACAGCCGTGTGGGCAGCAATCAAACTCTGAAGACAGACGTCCGGGTGCTCGCCGCCACCAATAAAAATCTCGAAGAAGAGGTCGCCAAGGGCAATTTCCGTGAGGACCTTTTCTATCGCCTCAACGTTGTGCGCATCCACATTCCGCCGCTCCGCGAGCGACGAGAAGACGTGCGCCTTCTTGCCGAATTTTTCCTCCAGCGCCAGTCCGCCCGCCGTCGCGGCCCCGCGATGCGGTTCACCGATGATGCGCTTGATATCCTTGAAGCTTACGATTGGCCCGGAAACGTCCGTGAGCTTGAAAACACCATCCAGCGTGCATGCGCCCTCTGCAATTCCGATGTGCTCCTGCCCTCTGACATCCCGCTCGGCAGTAAAGGCACCCGTCACCACGGCCCCGCCAGCACCGTCACCCGGATGCGTGACGCGTTGACCATGCTCGTGAACATGGCTGACAAGACACCGGATATCGACCTGCTTCCGTGGGTCGAGCGCGAACTCACCCGCATCGCCTACCGCCATTGCGATGAGGACGAAGCCCGTGCCAGCAAGCTCTTGGGCGTCCCCAGCAATACTCTTCAAAACTACCTCTCCGCGCCTGCGGTGAAGAAAACCAAGAAGGCAGGCTGATAAGCCATCATGCCCGCTGTCGATACGCGGCGGGGGAGAGGCCGATGCGCTTGCGGAAGTGCTGAGCGAAGCTGCTTGGATCGACAAAGCCGCATTGAGCGGCGATCTCGCCCGCAGAGAGAGCTGTTTGCTCCAATAGACGCGCGGCAGCCAACACTCGAGTGCGGATGAGAAATTCCTGAGGACTGATGCCAAAGGCGCTCTGAAAATGACGCTGAAGTTGGCGGAGGGATTGCCCACACGAGCAGGCGACTTCCTCGACCCGCAGTGGACGCGCGAAGTCATGCCGGATGATCTCTACCGCCTGCGCCACGGTTTGGAAGACTGGCAGGCGGCGCTCTGCTTCGTCCGGCCGGCGTAGCGTGCCCATCACGCCTTGGATGCGGCCGCGTTTGTCGATCAGAGGAAGCTTTGTCACGAGAAACCAGTCCGGCATGCCTTGGCGGTCCCACCAGAGTTCGATGCGCTCGATGAGCCGCGTTTGGCCCGCGAGAACGCGTCGGTCGTCGTCCACATAGGCCTGCGCCATCGTGTCGGGATTCAGGTCAAAGTCCGTGCGGCCGATGAAGTCGGAGTCGTTCCGCATCTGGTAGCGGTCCAGCAACCCACGGCTGGCAAACATCAGTCTGCCATCCTTGTCCTTGGCGAAGAAATGCACGCCGGGCAGGTGGTCAAACAACCGGTGAAACAGTGAGGCGGGCTCAAGGGCCGACACCCAGAGCTGACGCCGGCGTTTCCAGAGGTTGATTTCCGCTGCGGTACGGCGAGTTCGTTCGCGTGGCTTCAGCGGTGTCGCATTTCGCATCATGAGTCGTGTTGGATCAATGCGC
Source organism: Prosthecobacter sp. (assembly GCA_017853885.1). Lineage (GTDB taxonomy): Bacteria > Verrucomicrobiota > Verrucomicrobiia > Verrucomicrobiales > Verrucomicrobiaceae > Prosthecobacter. The sequence goes on along the minus strand of JAFMIR010000013.1, from coordinate 76,503 downwards.
GCAGCTCACTTGGCCGCAACCCTCAATGCAGGGATGAGGTCAACTCCCGCCGCAGGATGCGGGCGCCCCACCACATGGCAAAGACGGCTGCGCTCCAGTTCACCAGCGAAATGCCCCACCACACGCCCCAGGTGCCGCCGGCAAAGGTGAAGGCCAGTAGATGGAAGAGCAGCATCGGAGCCGCGATCTGCCGATAAAGCCCCATCCACAGGCCGTAGGCCGGGCGCTTCATGCCCTGTAACATGAAAACGGTAACGAACAGGATCGGATAGGCTGCGAGTGTGATCGCAGCGATGCCAAGGTAATCTCGCCCGTGGCCAATGACCACGGCATCGGCAGTGAAGAAACGCATCGCTGTCTCCCGCATTGGGAAAAGCAGGCATCCACCGGCGAGCATGAGCAGCACGCCGTATTTTACATTCGTCGTCCACGCCTCCCGCACTCGCTGTGGAAGTCCCGCCCCGTGATTTTGCCCCACGAGGCTGAGCGTGGCGAAGTTCAAACCGATCGTAGGCAGCAGGACGACCTGCTCAATGCGTGTGGCGATGCCGTAGGCAGCTACCGCTTCCTTGCCGAAATGCTTTGCAAACCAAGTGATGACAAAGATGCCGAGTGCCACGGTGAGCATGTTCAGCCCCGCAGGCACCGCTTGGCTAAGGATTTTCCGCAGCAGGGCCGCATCCGGCTTGAAAAAGCCGCGCGGCATCTCCCGGCATAGCTCGCGTCGGCGAACTCCCGTCCATAAAAGCACACAGCCTGCGATCTGAACGAAAACCGTTGCCAAGGCAATGCCTGCCACGCCCATGGCGGGAAGTCCGCACCAACCCCACATGAGCACCGGGTTGAGTAAGCAGTTTGCCACAAACCCCATGATCAAGAAATTGCGATACAGCTTTGTCTCACCCTGTGCATTGAGCGCGGCATTGATCGTCATTTGCAGGATGAAAAATACGCCGCCCCACAGGATCACATGGATGTAACTCAGAGCGACATCGAGATAAGCGCCTTCAGCACCGAGAAGGCGGAATAGTGAGGGCGCCGCCAACCATCCGGCAAACGAAAGCACCACGCCCGCCAAGGCCGCAAACACCACCGCCTGCGCGAAGAGTCGCTGCGCCATGAGCGGATCTTTGGCACCGATGGCATTCGCCATGAGCGCCGTGGCCCCCTGGCTGAGGCCACTGCCTGCGGAGAGGATGATGAAGAACACGGGGAAGGAGAGTGACAGTGCGGCCAGCGCATCCGTGCTGATCAGCCCGGCACAATACGTGTCCACAAAGTTGAACATCGTGTTGAAGAAGAATCCCACGCTCGCCGGGATGGCGATGCGGCGGGTCAGGACCGGAATGGGATCAGCGGTGAGTGAGGCAGACATGAGCGCGATGTCGCATTTCGCACCATCTTTGTCGTGACGCCACCACCGCCTTTGGCATAAGTGTAAGCTGAACCATTCAACCATGAAGCCCATCGTTCAGATCTCCCTCGACCTCACGAACATCGACGAAGCCCTCGAAACGGCGGAGTTGGCCATCCGGGCTGGTGTGGACTGGCTGGAGGCTGGCACCCCGCTCATTCTCGCCGAGGGTCTGCATGGTGTGCGGGCTTTACGGAAGGCGTTCCCGAATACGCCGATTGTCGCTGACCTCAAAACAATGGATGGCGGCTACTTGGAAGCCGAGATGATGGCCAAAGCCGGAGCCACGCATGTTGTCGTGATGGCTCGTGCACACGCGGAGACTGTAAAATGCGTGGTGAAGGCAGGCAAAGACTTCGGCTGTAAGGTGATGGGCGATAACATGATCTCCGAGGACATGGTCGCTGGAGCCAAATGGCTGGAGGAGCTCGGCTGTGACTACATCATTCATCATATTGGCTATGACGAGCGCCGAGGCATCGCCGCTGCCGGCCACCGCATGCCTAGTCCGCTCGATAAGCTCCGCGAAGTCGTAAAAGCCGTGAAAGTGCCTGTGCAGGCTGTTGGAGGCCTTAGCCTTGAACAAGCCATCCAGTGCCCGAAATATGGCGCACCTCTCGTCGTGCTTGGCGCTCCGCTCACCATCGATGCGGATGCTTTCAAGACTGCGGATGGCAATCTCGAAGACTCCCTGCGCATGATTTGCGAAGCTGTGCATGCTCAAGACGTTCCCGCCTTTCAATAACCCCCAACGCTTCCCACCATGAAACATGCTGCTGTTGTCAATTACGCGCCTGATAAAGGCTCTGTCGAAATCCGTGACATCGAAAAGCCGACCATCGGTTCCGAGGATGTGCTGCTCGAAGTGGCGAACGTGGGTGTTTGCGGTTCAGATTTGCATCAGTGGACCTCTGATCACTCATGGCCGGTGAATTACCCTGTCGTGCTCGGACATGAGTTTGGCGGACACATCGTCGAAGTTGGCAAAGACGTGGAGGGCTGGAAGGAAGGCGATCGTGTTGTCTCCGAGACGGCCGCCATCATCTCCAAAAATAACCCGATGACACGCCGCGGGCTGTACAATCTCGACAGCACCCGCAAGGGTTTCGGTTATGGCGTGAATGGCGCGATGACGAAGTATGTGCGCGTGCCCAGCCGCATTCTTCACCATGTGCCGGATTCGCTCCCTTTGGAGGAGGCATGTCTCACGGAGCCCTGCTGCGTGGCCTACAACGCCGTCGTTAAAAACGCTCGCATCGAACCCGGTGATCGGGTCCTCGTCCTCGGTCCCGGCACTATCGGCATCCTCTGCGCCGCCATGGCGAAGCTATGCGGTGCCCAAGTTGCCATCGTCGGTCTGCCACAGGACGCGCATCGCTTGGAACTGGCCCGCAAACATTATGGCTGCGAAGTCATCATCGGTGATGCGAAACCGTGGGCGATGGAGCGTGACGGCCTTGGCTGTGATGGTGTGATCGACGCTGCCGGCGCGAGCATCACACTCAAGATCGCGCTTGATCTTGTGCGCCCTGCTGGCTGGATTTCCAAAGTCGGCTGGGGGCCGCAACCGCTGGGCTTCAACATCGACCCGCTCGTGCAGAAGAACATCACGCTGCAAGGTAGCTTCAGCCACAACTGGCCTATCTGGGAGCGTGTGATCGCCCTACTCAGCAGCAGTCAGTTTGACGTGAAGCCCATCATTGGCGGCGTGTGGCCCATCACCGAATGGCACGAGGCCTTCGAGAAGATGCACAAAGGTGAAGTCGTGAAAAGCGTCCTGCGACCGGTGTGATGCGGCATAGGTTTTTTGTGCTGACGTCTGCTTCCGTGTCATTCACGCAGTCATGGCCTGACGGCAGGGTTTTCATGCCGGCATGGTCACACTTTTCATTGGACGCATCCCGCATGCGCCAGACTATCCCATCTGCTTCGCATGACCCCAATTCTCGATTTTATTGCCCACGTCGACAAGCACCTTCAAACGTTCGCGGAGCAGCATGGTCCGCTGATCTATGCCTTGCTCTTCGCCATCGTGTTTTGTGAGACCGGGCTGGTCGTCACGCCCTTTCTTCCTGGGGATTCGCTGTTGTTCGCGGTTGGGGCGTTGGCGGCTCAGGGTTTCATGCGCATTGAGATCATCATTCCACTGCTCGTGTGCGCGGCCATCCTCGGAGACAACGCGAACTACTGGATCGGTCGCCGCTGTGGCGGCTGGATCGTGGATCAGCGCTGGTTCAAACGGGACTATCTCGCAAAGACGGAGGCTTTTTTTGTGAAGCATGGCGGCCGGGCCATCGTGATCGCCCGTTTTGTGCCCATCGTGCGCACTTTCGCACCCTTCACCGCAGGTTTTGGACGGATGCAATACCGTCGCTTCCTCATGTTCAGCCTCGGCGGCGGGCTCTTCTGGGTGATGAGCATCTCGATACTCGGCTATGCGCTTGGCAACATCCCCATCATCAAGAGCAACTTCAAGCTCGTTTCCATCATGATTATTGCTGTGTCCGTGCTGCCGATCGTCATCGAGGTGATCAAGCACAAGCGAGAGGCGGCGAAGAAGGCGGATTGAGCCTTTGGGCGCTGTGTTGCCAAACGAGGCCCGCCGGGCTACGAGGTTGCCCTCATGCTCTACCGTGTCTTTTTTGTTTTTCTCGGCTTGTTCACGCTCCCGAGGGCAGGCTTTGCTCAGGATGAGGCAATGGAGCTGAAGCTCCGCTGGCAACCGGGGCAGTTTTACCTCCAGGAGACGGACACGGACACGACGACGATGCTCACCGCGCTGGGTCAGAAGCACGATCAGCAGCTGCGCATGCGGCAAACGACCTCTATCAAGGTCACGCAAAACGATGCAGGCGAGCAACTGGCCCGTGTAAGCATCGACTCTCTCAAAGGCGAGCTGCTTCAGGACGGCCTGCTAAATCCCTTCGACTCCGCCAAAATGGAAGATGCGCTGCCGGTGCTGCAAAAAGCCGTTGGTGGCACCGCCGGGAGAGCTTTCACCCTCGTTTATGATGAGCGCGGAGCGTTTCGGGATGTGCGCGATATTAGCTCCATGGTGCAGGGTGGGCCCACACCGGACCTCAACAGCATCGCGGATGCGAAGCAGGTGGCCCTGCTCTACCGCCGCTCGATGGAAATGGGCCTGCCGAAGATTCCTGTGCGGTCCGGTGACAAATGGGTCAGCGACGAGGTCATACCCTTTGCAGAAGCGGGTGATGTGAAGGTGGAGCTGCACGCGAAGCTCGATGGCGTAGTGGACCGCGGCGGCCGCAGGCATGCGCAGATTTCCTTCGAAGGCAGTATGAAGACACAGCCGGACATGGGCACGAAGCGCTCGGTGAAGGTGGCCGCGAACTCGAAGGTCTCCGGCCAAGTTTTTTTCGATCTGGAGCGCCAGACCATTACGCTGTCTGTCCTGCTTGGGATGGTGAATCTGGAGGTCAACGGCAAGATGTTGCCGGTGCGTCAGCAGGTGACCCTGCGTCTGGCAGCGATGAAGCGCAGCCGCTAAGAAGTCATAGCCTTGGTGCAGGCCCCAGCTCTGCCGCGCCCGCACCGCGGCGGGCCTGAATGAAGGTCTCCGGTGAGAGGCGGTTCAGCGGCGTGTCCGCGTAGCCCTCGGCGGGGTTAATGTAAGGGCCCTGTCGCACCTCAAAGTGCAAATGAGCCAGATAGGTGCCCTCGCCTGTACCGATGGTGCCGATTTTTTGACCACGCTGCACCACTTGGCCGTGTGCCACGACGATCTGGTCAAGGTGTGCATACACCGTTTGTACCACAGGGCCCGCCTCATCACCGGGTGGCAGACGGTGTGCCACGATGATCATCTTTCCCCAGCCGGATCCTGGCATCCCGGCGTAAACGACCCGTCCCATTCCGGCAGCGAAAATGGAATCTCCCAGATCCGAGTTTTCGCCGCCGATGCCATTGAGATCATCCCCAAGGTGACGTGCGATGCGAAAGGGGCGTGCATTGTAGGTCAACGCTCCATGCGGTGAGCCCAACGGCAGGTCAAAACGCACCGCCAGTGGCAGCGTGACCACCTCCTCCGGTGAGAGGCGGTGGAAAGCTGGGTCAAAGGGTGCGGTGAACGCCAGCACAGGGCCACGAGCAAGCCACCACCAAAAGCTTGCCGCAGCGGCGACAAGAACGAGGCTGATAAAGATGGCGGAGGCGCGTCTGGAAGCCATGCTGTGAGAATGGCACACTTCAAACCTCCTGGCCAATGCCCTGTCTGCGGCGAATGGGTCGCTAAGGGACAAGCCGCCTGCGATGAGTGCGGTGCCTGCGATCAATCCGGTTGGAAAAACCCGGATGCCGCATCAAGCCATGATGGACTTGATTTGCCGGAAGACGAGTTCGACTACGATGCGTTCATCGCCCGCGAATTCGGCGGCAAGCAAGGCCACGCCAGCGGTCAGACGCATGGCCTGTGGTTTTGGGTAAGCCTCGTGCTTCTCGTCATCCTCTTGCTCGGCTTTGCGATGCCATTGCTGCGGGCTTGATGCAAATGGCCTAGGCACAGAGCTATGCCAAGGCAATCGTATGGGCATCAGCGGCAGGTGGCTCTAGCCCCTGAGTTTCTTATTTTACCGGCATGGCTTCACGAGCATCCAGCCGCTGCTTGCTCTTCTTTGTGACACGAGGAATCGCAGCACGGGCTAAGTGGCAGGCCGTTCATGGCAGCGGGGGCTTCGAGATCGGGATTGGGCTCCAGCGGCATGAGACCGAGGTCGCGGAGCAGCTTCATGTCCTCGTTCGCCCGCGGGTTAGCGGCGGTGAGGAGCTTATCGCCGTAGAAGATGGAGTTGGCACCGGCGAAATAGGCCAGAGCCTGAGCCTCGCGGCTGAGGTTGGTGCGGCCGGCACTGAGGCGCACCTTGGCTTTCGGGATGGCGATGCGCGTCACGGCGATCATACGGATGAAGGCGAAGGCATCGACGACCTCGTTGTCGCCGAGCGGGGTGCCTTTGATCGGCATGAGCGCGTTGATTGGCACGCTTTCGGGTTGCGGATTGAAGCTCGAAATGACTTCCAGCATCTTCAAGCGGTCCTCGATGGTTTCGCCGAGGCCGAGGATGCCACCGCAGCACACGGACATGCCAGCATCTTGGGCATGGCGGATGGTGCGGAGGCGGTCTTCAAAGCTATGCGTGCTGACGATGTTCGGATAGTGCTCGGGGGAGGTGTCCACATTATGGTTGTAGGCGGTCACACCGGCTTCCTTAAGTTCGGCGGCCTCTTCCGCGCCGAGCTCGCCGAGCGTCACACAGACCTCCATGCCGAGCTTTGAAACATCGCGCACGATATCGAGAACCTGATCGAACTTCTGGCTTCCTTTGCGCACGCCTTTCCAGGCTGCCCCCATGCAGAAGCGAGTGGAGCCGTTCGCACGTGCGGCAAGGGCACGCTCCATGACTTGCTCCTTGGGCATCAGCTTTTCCGCCTGTACGCCGGTGCTGTAACGAGCGCTCTGGGCGCAGTAGCCGCAGTCCTCACTGCAACCACCGGTCTTGATACTGAGCAGCGTGCAGAGCTGTACCGCGTTGTCCGTCCAGTGCTCATCGTGCACGGCGCGGGCCTGCTTGAGCAGATTGAAGAACGGCTGGTGGTAGATGCGGTGAAGCTCAGCAAAGGTCATGGCAGAGGAAATTGGCGGGGGATACTTGGCGCAAACCGCCGGGATGCACGGGAAAAAATAGACAAACCCTACCGCCGCATCCGTCTCTGTCATGATGTCGCGCCCTGACTCCCAGCTCGAACGCCTTTACGACACCCACGCCGCAGGGGTCTTCCACTACCTGCACGGCATCCTGCGGTCGGAGGCGGACGCGAAGGACCTGCTGCAGGAGTTCTTTGTGAAGCTCTCCCGCCTCACGCTGCCCGCCGGTCTCGAAAACGAACGCGCCTACCTGCTGCGCATCGCTCACCGGCTGGCCATTGATTGGCTGCGCCGTCATGCCAGCCGTGAAAAGGCCGAGCAAACGCATCCGCAGGCCCTTTTCGCGCCACAGGATGATCCGGACGCGGACCGCTTTGCCCGCCGCCTGGAGGCTGCGCTGCACGAACTGCCGCCGGAGCAACGCAGCATCGCCGAGATGAAGCTGTGGCACGGCCTCACCTTCGAGCAGATCGCCGAGGCGCAGCAGATTCCGCTCAATACAGCTGCAAGTCGCTACCGTTACGCCCTCGACAAACTCCGCGGCCTGTTGAAGCCGCTTTACGACGAATTAAAGCCATGAAAACGCCCCCCGATGCCTTCGAGCACGATTTGCAACGTCTCGCCCTCCGCGAGCTGCCGCCGCACTGGCGGCAGGAAATCCTCGCGAAGGCGCAAAAACCCCGTCTCGCCCCGCCGCGACCTCTCGCGTTCGTTTTGGCCGCCGCGTGGCTCGTGATCCTCACGCTGCAAGTCTTGACGCCTGCACCTCAAAATCCGCCGCAGGCTCAAAACTCGCCCGTCTTCGCACCCAGCAGCCTTTTTGCTTTCCATCATCAAGCCGACTTCCTCCTGCCATGAAACGCCTCTTCAACCTTCGCGTGCTCGTTTGGACCCTCGCCAGCCTGATCACGCTCTACGTCCTGTTCGTCGCTCTCGAAAACTGGACCGGTGCCCGCGCCCTCGCCGCGGCAAAGCAACGAGTCGCTAAGGAAGGCGAAAACCTTGACTTCATGGCACTCGTCCCACCGCTGCCGCCGGAAGCAGAAAACTTCTGCGCCCTCGAACCGCTGGCCGGTCTCACGAATCCCAAAAATAAGCCCGCTCCAGCTTTGGAGGCTCTCGGCAAACTCATCTCACAAGCTCCTGTCGGCCTCAACTCCATCGAGCTCGGCATTGCGTCCGATGTGAAGCCATGGATCGAGCACCTCGCGAAAAATGGGATTGGTAAGGCAGACGCCACACCCGACGAGATGCTCGCTGCGCTCGATGCGGCGCATCCCGTTTTGAAAACACTCGCCGATGCAGCGCCGCAGCGTCGTGCCGCGCAGTTCACGCCAAGAATGGGTGAAACCCTCGGCGATGGCGCCATTTTTGTTGAGCTGGCGATGCCACACTATGCCTTCGCCCAGCGGCTCTCCAAGATCCTGCTGCTGCGCTGTCATCTAGCGACCGCCGCGGGGCAGGCCCGACAGGCGCTGCACTGTCTCCAAGCATCTCTGCGGCTTTGCGAGGCATGCCTGCGGGAGCCGGTGCTCATCGGTCAGCTTGTCGGCGTGGCCATCCATGCCACAGCGATGAACCGGCTGTGGGCGTTGCTGCAAGCCCGCGTCCTCACCGAGGCCGAGCTGGCGATCTTGAAGCAGGAACTGGTTCGTCTCGATTTCCCTTCGGCCATGCTGCAAGCGATGCGCGGTGAACTGGCCGGTGGAACCCAGACACTTGAGGCCATCCGTAGGAGGCCTGACGTCCTCAGCACGCTTTTCAGCATCGTTCGCGATGACGGCAGCACACAATCCTTTTTGCCATCGAACACCTTGGCCAAGCTTATACCGTTAGGATTTATCGACCACTCCGAGGCTGTCATCATTGAGCAGCAGCTCGATGGGTTCATCCTGCCAATGAAGCGCGGAGGCTATCCTCAGTTGAAACGCGGTTTGAAGGACTTTGAGACTCAGTTTGTCGGCCAGAGCAAGCTGTCTCGTCCGCATCACCTGCTCTCCAGCTTGATGTTACCCGCCTACAGCGGCATCATTCGGAGCATCACCGAATCCGAAACCCGCCGCCGCCAGGCTTTGGCCGCGCTTGCCATCGAATCCTTTCGCCTCGCGAAAGGCTCGCTGCCATCTTCGCTGCCGGACGGCACCCTCGATGTCATCGACGAAAAACCCATGCGCTATCGCGTCGAAGGCAGCGGCTACGTCTTGTGGTCCATTGCCCATGACGAAGAAGACGACGGCGGAAAGACTTCAGGCAAGGACGAGAGGACAACCGACGCCAAATTTACCGGCGACTGGGTGTGGCAGATGCCAGCTGGCAGCTAAACTCATTTCTTTTCTTCTGCTCCCGGGGTGACCTGGCCATTGCGAATTTTGGCTTTGAGGCGTGACCAGAAGTCGTCGTCTTCAGGGTTCAGCTGAGGCTGGGGGCTCTCGAAAGGTTTCGTGTCGAGACGGGGAATCGTCGGTGGCCTAGCGGTATCGGAGTCGCTGCGGGAGTCAGCGATGGAGCTGCCATAAGGAGCGAAAGTGTTGACTGGCACATCATACTTGCGGGAATCGACAGCGAGCTTTCGGCGTGCGTTGATAAAGGCCGTGGGGGAGTAGTAAACGCTGTTGTCCCGAGGAAACTGGGAACGGTTCATGCCCACGCGCAGGTCTTTGCGCATCTCAAAATGCAGATGCACGAAATACATGCCGTTGTTGCCGCCCATGGCACCCACGAGTTGACCCTTTTCGACAAGGTCGTGCAGCTTCACGACGCGTTGATGGAGATGGGCGTAGAGCGAATCTACCATGGCGATGCGACCGTCGGACTCGCGATAGATGTGGCGTATGAGGACGCAGTTCCCCCAGCCGACGCCGATGTTTGCGGAGAGGATGACGACGCCTCGGGCGCAGGCGTAGATCGGAGCGCCCAGATCAGTATTCCCACCGCCATTCCCATTCCAGTCTTCGCCGAGGTGGCCGTTGGGGAAGTAACCGCGGGATTTGTGGTAGCTGACCGCGTCGGGTTTACCCACAGGGAAGTCGAAACCATCCGCGAGACGCACCCGGATCGTGCTGCCGGCCTGCGCCAAACCCTTGGTTGAGTTCGCCAGCAGGCACAGCAAGGCCAGCAGCAGGCGGAGGGTAGGTTGGAGTTTGGTTTTGGCGTGGTCTGGCATGCCCAGGGAAAGGAGGGCAGGGAGGCTAGCGCAAAGACCCCGAAAGGCCAGCAGGGAATGTTCCTGCAGCGGCTTCACTTGCTGTGAAAATCCCAATCCGCACCAACACGCTTGCTGAGTATCTGGCAGACCTTTGGAAAACCGATATGGGCCTCCGATGTGAGGAACTTTTTTGATGATCCAGTTAGACATCCTGTTCGGATTGGCGAGGAGCCGTTTTGCCGGTCGATGTCGCTGATCTTTAGCCGAGGAGGTTTTCGAGATTGTTCTGGCGACGGTTGCTTTGTCTTTTCTGTCGGCGGCATCTTACCCGAAGTCATACGTTCAAAACACGTGCCTATCACTTCAACGCCGCAGCATCGGAGCCAACGGTCTTGAGCATGGGAGACCGATTCCGTCCTCTTTCATCTGCCTCACATGGCGATCCATACATCCATACAATGCCGCGATGGCAGAATGAGCTGTGATGGCGATTGCAACCTGCAAAAAAAGCAAAAGGCAGACGATGGTCAGGGGTGCTCCCATGCTTTTGAGCGAGCCAGCGCCCGCTGCCACGTCTTGGTTTTGGCTTTGCGGGGGGTGGCTTTGAGCTTGGGGGTGAATTTTTGATCGGCCTTCCAGTGCTTGGCAATCTCGGCTAGGTTTTTCCAGAAGCCCGTGGCGAGGCCGGCGAGGCAGGCGGCACCGAGCGCGGTGGTTTCGTTGACCTTCGGACGAACCACAGGCACGCCTAGGAGATCCGTTTGCATCTGCATAAGAAGGTTGTTGAGCGAGGCTCCGCCATCGACGCGGAGTTCCTTCAATTGGATGCCGGAATCGGCCTGCATGGCGTGGAGGATATCGGCCACTTGAAGGGCGATGGATTCGAGCGCGGCACGGGCGATGTGGGCCCGGGTGGTGCCGCGGGTGATGCCGACGAGGGTGCCGCGGGCATAGGCATCCCAATGCGGAGCCCCGAGGCCGGCGAAGGCGGGCACGAGATACACGCCGCCGGTGTCCGGCACGCTGGCGGCCAGCTTTTCGACCTCGGCGGAACTTGAGATGATGCCGAGACCGTCTCGCAGCCATTGCACGACCGCTCCAGCGATGAAGACGCTGCCCTCGAGCGCATACTCGGTCCGGCCGCCGATGCGCCAGGCGATGGTGGTGAGCAGCTTATTTTTCGATCTGATGGGCTTTGTGCCCGTGGTCATGAGCATGAAGCAGCCGGTGCCGTAGGTGTTCTTCACCATGCCGGGCTGAACGCAGACTTGGCCGAACAGCGCGGCCTGCTGATCGCCTGCGATGCCGGTGATTGGGATGGAGCTGCCGAGGAGTGTGGTGTGGCCGAAAGGCCCGCTGGAGTCCCGCACCTCCGGGAGCATGGAGGCAGGCACGCCGAAGAGGCCGAGCAGTTTTGCATCCCAACGGCCTTTGCGGATGTCGTAAAGCATGGTGCGGGAGGCATTGGAGACATCGGTGGCATGCACCTGGCCAGCGGTGAGGTTCCAGAGCAGCCAGCTATCGATGGTGCCAAAGGCGAGGCGGCCCTTCGCGGCGAGTTGTTTGGTTCCTTTGACGTTTTTCAGGATCCATTGGACCTTCGTGGCGGAGAAGTAGGCATCGACGATGAGCCCTGTTTTTCGGGTGATGAGGCGGTCGAGCTTCTTATGGCGCAGGGCATCGCACACCGAGGCGGTGCGGCGATCCTGCCAGACGATGGCGTTGCAGACCGGCCAGCCAGTTTCGCGATCCCAGACAACAGTCGTCTCACGCTGATTGGTGATGCCGATCGCGGCGACATCGGCGGCGGTAATCTTCGCTTTCGCGAGCACCTCACGAGAGGTGGCCAACTGCGTCTCCCAGATGGCCTGTGGATCGTGCTCTACCCAGCCGGGCCGCGGAAAAATCTGCGCAAACTCCTTTTGTGCCACAGCAAGGACCCGGCCGCCGTGGTCAAAGAGAATGCTGCGGGAGCTGGTGGTGCCCTGATCGAGCGCGAGGACATATTTCATGGTGATGGCGCGGTTTTAGCGGGAAACAGACTTTCCCGTCAACTCTAGCTCTAAATGGCGGCTTGAAGGGAAAATCGGCTTTCATGGCATCTTTGGGCCGAGCCGCTAACACAGGCAACCGAGGTGCAGAACTTCGCAACAATCGGCCTTGCCAAGCTCCGACAGCATCACCCTCCGCGGCGACCGATGGTTCGAATAAGCGAGCTAGCCCGCTTTCATCCACAATCGAGTTCTTTTCGGATTCGGCACCCCAGCTCCTCGCAACGCCTCTGTCTTGTCGCATTTCGAACAGTCTTTGACGCCAATAAGTAGGAGGCATGAGCGTAAGGTTTAGTCTATTTCACTGATATGACTGCCGCACCTACCCAAACGCGCCGCACTTTCATCCAGACCTCCGCGATCGGCGGAGTCGCGTCCGCGGCATCAGCGATCGCCGTCGAGGGTCCAAAGTCTGCCAGAGACCGCAGGGTCATCGAGACGGACGTGCTCGTCTGCGGTGGTGGCTGTGCGGGAAGTGCTGCCGCTCTGGCGGCGGCTCGCGCCGGGGCGAAGACGCTGTTGGTGGAGAAGGCCCCCTTCGCCGGTGGCATCATCACCAGCGTGGGTTTGCCATACTTCGATGGTATCGCCCACATCGACACGAAGCGAATCGTCGTGCGCGGCATCGCGTTGGAGATGCTCTCGAAGTCCGGTGTTTGCGCCCCGGATGCGCAGACCGTGTCGAAGCACAATCCCACCATCCCGAACACCTTCGAGTTCAAGTTGCTGCTCGATCGTCTGTTTCAGGAGCAGAAGAACCACCTCAGCGTGCTCTTCAACAGCTTCATGTGTGATGCGCAAAGCAGCGGCGGCCGCATCGTGAGCGTCACCATCGCGAACAAAGACGGCCTTGTGACTGTAAAGCCGAAAGTTGTCATCGACTGCTCTGGTGATGCCGATGTGGCCGCCTGGGCGGGCGCGCCTTTTGAGCAAAATGCCGAGGTGCAGCCACTCACCCTGCATTTCCGCATCAACAACGTGGCGGCCGATGCGACCATCGGTGGAGCCTGCCGTGCCGCACTGAAGGCGGCCCAGGAGCGCGGCGAGCTGCCTCACTACTATGGGCCGGGCGTGATGTTCCTCTTCGGCAAGAACGAGGTCTATGTCCACGGCGTGCGCGTGCCCGCCAATCCCACCGATGCCGCCGATCTCTCCCGTGCCGAGATGCAGGGCCGCGCCGATGCGCATGCGATGTTCCGTGCCTGGAAGCAAGACGTGCTCGCCTTCAAGGACGCCTACTTCATGGAGGCCTATCCCTGGATCGGCGTGCGCGAGTCCCGCCGCATCCTCGGTCAGCATGTGCTGAGCGAGGACGATCTCATGAAGGCGCGGCGCTTTGATGACGCCATCGCCACCGGTTGCTGGTATCTCGACCTGCATCCCAACAAGACCGTGGTCGGCAGCGCGAATGATTTTGATCCGAAGAAGGTCCAGCCGGAGCCCTACGACATCCCCTACCGCTCGCTCGTGCCGCAAAAAATCGAGAACTTGCTCGTCGCCGGCCGCTGCCACAGCGCTACACGCGGCGCCCATGCCTCCACCCGCGTCACCGTCACCGCCATGGCCATGGGCGAGGCCGCCGGCGTCGCCGCCGCTCTGGCGCTGAAGGAAAAGACCCGCGTCGCTGAGATCGACGGTGTTCGCGTGCGGGAAAAGCTCGCCTCTCTCGGTGCAGGTCCTTTCACTGATGCTTGAGAAAACTCAGCCTGCATTCCATGAGAAATCCTGCCATCCTGCTCATGATGCCCCCTCTTCTGGGCGCTGCCGATCTCTCCCGTTGGGAGGACGATTTTTCCGATTCGGCCAAGCTGCTGCAGGAGATGGGCGTGGAGACCAGCAAGTTTGGCACCAGCAACAATGAGACTCTCGCAGGGCTCAGTATGTGATTTTCAGGATGAATCCATCGAGGGCCCACCAAGCATCGCATGCCTTTCCCGAAGCGGAAGTGACGGACTCGTGGACCGTGCGTGGGATCCTTCCGTGAAACTTCTGTGCAAGAAATTTTAGTGTTGCGGGTATTAGGCTCGTGACACCCATAGAACACGTTCCAAATACGGCACAGAAGCGTTCCAAGAGCGCTGCGGGTGCAAACATTGAGGCTCCGGCGCTGGATCGGGGGCTGGCGGTCCTGGAGGCGCTGGATGCGAGGCCGGAGGGGATGAGTTTGTCGGAGATCAGTCGTGTGATCGGTAGTCCGAAAAACTCGACCTCACGCTTGCTACAGACGCTGATGGTGCGCGGTTATGTGGAGCGGGATGAGGCGACGATGATCATCCGACTGACGGGCAAACTGCTCCGTCTGGGGCATCCGCGCGTGGGGCGCGTGAGCTTGGTGGAGTGTGCATTGGAACCGATGCGGTCGCTGCGGGATACGGTGGGCGAGACGGTGCAGCTTGGCATTCCCATCGGCGATGAAGGTGTGGTCATCGAGCAGGTGGAGAGCACGCAGGCGGTGCGCATCTGCGTGGAGATCGGGCTGCGCTTTCCGCTGCACAATAACGCTCCCGGCAAGGTGCTGCTGGCTTTTCAGCATCCGAAGTCGTGCGAGCGCACGATCCAGCGATTGAAGCTGGCGCGTTTCACCGCGCGCACGATCACCACGAAGGAGGCGCTGCGGCAAGAATGTGAGCGCGTGGTGAAGCTGGGCTATGGCACGGACTGGGGCGAGGCGGACGAAGGCATTCATTGCGTGGCTGCGCCGGTGTTTGACCGGCCGAATCACCTGCTGGCGGTGATTTGGGCCTCCGCGGTGGCTGGACGCATGCCGAAGGCACGTTTTCCGAAAGTGGCGGTCGAGGTGATGAAAGCCGCGCGTGAGATCGAAAGGAGGCTGCGGGCATGAAGCGCGTCTTTTGGATCTTTGGATGCCTGACGGGGCTTTCGAGTGTCTTTGCGGATGATTTCTTCACCGCGAAAATCGAGCCACTGCTCAGGCAGCGCTGCTACGAGTGCCATTCGCATGAGAAGAAGATGAAGGGCGGGCTGACGCTCGATTCGAAATCAGGCTGGGAGCAAGGCGGGGACTTGGGGCCGGCAGTTTTGCCGGGCAAACCCGAGGAGAGTCTGCTCATCAAGATGGTGCGCTGGAGTGACGAGGAACACCAGATGCCGCCGAAGGAAAAACTGCCATCGACAGAGATTGCGCTGCTGGAGGAATGGGTGAAGCGCGGTGCGCTGGATCCTCGCGTCGTGGTGAAGAAACGACCCACGGAGTCGGATTGGTGGTCGTTGAAGCCGCTGGTGCTACCGAAGGTGCCTGAGGTCGCTCAAGTTGAACATCCGGTGGATCGTTTCATCCGCACACGCCTCGCCGAGCTGAAGATTATGCCTTCGCCGGAGGCGGATCGGCGTACGTTGATTCGGCGCGTGATGTTTGATCTGCATGGGTTGCCGCCATCGCAGGCGGACGTGGAGGCGTTTATGCAGAATATGGACCCGAAGGCTTATGAGAAGCTGGTGGATCGCCTGCTGGAATCACCACGCTATGGTGAGCGCTGGGCGCGGCACTGGCTGGACACGATTCATTTTGCCGAGACGCACGGCTGCGGTCACGACCTACCCCGCGATCAGGCGTGGCGCTACCGCGACTATGTCATCACCGCGCTGAACGAGGACAAGCCGTGGTCGCGCTTCGTGCGCGAGCAGCTCGCGGCCGATGTGTTGTTTCCCGAGGAGCCGAAGCTCATCGCGGCGCTCGGTTTTCTTGGTGCGGGTGTCTTTGACCACAGCGCCTATCAGACCGCACCGAAAAACTTCGATTACCTCGACCGCGATGACCTCGTGACGCAGACGCTGGGTGCCTTTGCCAGCACCACGGCGAACTGTGCCCGCTGCCACGCGCACAAATTCGATCCCATCTCGCAGGACGACTACTACGCGCTGCAGGCGGTGTTCGCGGGGCTCATCGAGGGCGACATTCCTTTCGATGAGGACAAGACGGTCGCGCAGTCGAGAAAACGCTGGCAATCGCTCCTCACCGCCGCCGAGGCGAAGGACAAGGCCGCGCTGCTCACGCCGGAAAATGCCGCGCTGGTCAGCGCCTGGGAAAAAATCCAAGGAGCGCCGGTGAAGTGGATGCCGCTGAGTTACGAGAGCTATGTCAGCACCGACGGCACGGGCTTCGCGCGGTATGCCGACATCCTGCTCGCCAATGGCCCGAAGCCGGATAAGGACACTTACATCGTCACCGGGAGCACGCCGCTGACCACCATCACGGCGCTGCGACTCGACACGCTGGCAAACGACTCACTGCCGCAAAAAGGCCCAGGCCGTCAGGACAACGGCAACCTCACGCTCAGCGAGCTCGAGGCGCAGGTCTTTGAACCGGGGACGACGCAGCCGGCCAGGCTGAAGTTCGCGCGAGCGACGGCCGACTTCGATCAAGCAGGCTATGCGGCAGCAGCAGCCATTGATGGCAATCCAGCGACCGGCTGGGGCATTCACCCTTCTGTCGGCCAGTCGCATCACATCGTGTTTGAGCTGGCGCAACCCCTCACGCTGAAAGCGGGAGCCAGGCTCACCCTCTCGCTCAAGCAGTTGGCCGGCAGGTCGCACCTCATCGGCTCCTTCAAGCTGTCCGCTACCGATGAACCCGTCGCACGCGCTGCTGCCATGCCGATATTGGCGCAGGAGGCGCTCATGCTGCCTGCTGAGAAACGCAGCGAGCCACAGCGACTCGCGCTTGCCGCTCACGCGCTGCGGATTCGTGCCGATGAGGAAATGAAAAAGCTGCCCGCGCCCGCGCAGGTCTATGCCGCGGCGAAGAAGGCCGATGTGCTGCTCGCCGTGGGCAAAGGCACGCCGACCACCATCGCGAAAGCGAAGACCGTGCAGGTGCTGAAGCGCGGCGAGTTTGACAAGCCGATGAAGGAGGCTGTGAGCGGTGCCTTGAGTGCGATTCAGGCGCTGCCCGCCCGTTTTGAAAAAGCGCACACCTCGGATGAATCCGCGCGCCGCGCCGCGCTGGCCGACTGGCTCGCGGATGAAAAGAACCCGCTTACGTGGCGCAGCATTGCGAACCGCGTGTGGCACTATCATTTCGGTCGCGGCCTTTGCGATACACCGAACGATTTTGGCCGCATGGGCGGCACGCCCTCGCATCCCGAATTGCTCGACTGGCTCGCCTGCGAGCTGCGTAACCACGGCGGCTCGCTGAAGCATCTGCATCGTCTTATCGTGACCAGCGCCGCCTATCGGCAAAGCAGCGCCCATCGCGACGACGCGGTGCTTTTGGATGCTGACAATCGTCTCCTCTGGCGCATGAACCGCCTGCGGCTCGATGCGGACAGCTATCGCGACTTTGTGCTCGCCACCAGCGATTGCCTCGATCCCGCGCTTGGTGGCCCGAGCGTGCGGCAGTTCGTCACCGGCCCGCCCGTGCAGCTCACGCCCACGCTGAACTACGAGGCCTACGACTGGTCCGTGCTGCCCAAGCATCGCCGCAGCATCTACCGCTTCGTCTGGCGTGGCGTGCCCGATCCCTTCATGGACGCGCTCGACTTCCCCGATCTCGGCATGCTCGCTCCCGCACGTGGTTTCTCCGCCTCCGCGCTGCAATCGCTGGCGCTCTACAACAACCGCTTCGTGCTCTACTTCAGCGGCGAGCTTGGAAAACAACTCACCACGCCCGAAGAAGCCGTGCGCCGTGTCTTGCTCCGCGAACCCAATGCGGAAGAGAAAACGAACTTCACCACCTTCGCCCAAAAGAACGGCCTCGCCGCGCTCTGTCGCGTGCTGCTCAACAGCAACGAGTTCCTGTTTGTGGATTGAACCATCTTGCTCATGAAAAACGGTCTTTTACTCATCCTCTGGCTCTTGGCTACTCCTCTCAGTGCGTTGAAAGCGGAGGACAAAATCTCCCACCGCCTCCTCGTCACCGACTACGGCGGCAACCGCGTGTGCATTGTGTCTGCATCCGGTGAGATCGAGTGGGAATATCCGGCGACCACGCCGCAGGACTGCTGGCTGCTGGCAAATGGAAACGTGCTCTTCAGCCAGAGCACCGGCGCGGTGGAGGTCACGCGGGACAAGAAGGTGGTATGGCAATACACCGCGCCGCCGCAGGCCAAGGTCCACTCCTGCCAGCCTTTGCCCGATGGCAGCGTGCTCGTGGCCGAGTGCTTCATGAGCCGCCTCGTCATCGTCGGCCGCGATGGCCGTGTGGTGAAGGAACTGCCAGTGAAGTCCACACCGAAGGTCATGAGCCACCAGTTTCGCGGCGTGCGCCGCAGCACGGACGGTCACTTCTGGGTGTGCCTCATGGATGAAAAGAAGGTCGTCGAACTCGATGCTGAAGGGGCACAATTGCGCGAGATCCCGCTCAACGGGCAACCCGGCGGGATCGTGAAGCTGCCGAACGGTCATCTCATCGTCAGTCTTTGGGACAAGACGAGCATTGTCGAACTCGACGAAAACTTGAAGACCGTGTGGCGCATCGGCGAGAACGAGTTGGCCGGAAACCCGCTGCGCATCCCCATGGGCATTCATCGGCTTCCGAACGGCAACACCGTCTTCGGCAATTACATCGGCCACGGCTTCACCCGCAAGCAACCCATGCTCTTCGAGGTGACGCCGGACAAGAAAGTGGTCTGGGAGTTCGCCGACCACACCCGCTTCAAGACCGTCTGCCAGATGCAGATCATCGACACGCCCGCCGACCCGCTGAATGGCGAGGTGCTGCGCTGAAAACCTTCTCTTCATGCCATGAACCCGCATCCCATCCTGCGCCGTGATTTTCTCTCCAGCGTGAGCGGAGGCTTCACCGGTCTCGCGCTCACGCATTTGCTGGCCCGTGAGTCATCGGGCTCTTTTGCCAAGCCGGAACTCAATGGCGGCATTCATCATCGTGCGAAGGTGAAGCGTGTGATCCAGCTCTTCATGAATGGCGGCGCGAGCCCGATGGACACCTGGGACTACAAATCCGCGCTCACGAAGCTCGACGGACAGAAGCTCGGCTCCAAAACGAAGATCGAAGGCGCGACGGGCATGCAGGGCGCGTTGATGAAAAGCCCCTTCGAGTTCAAGCCGCACGGGCAGTGCGGCAAGTGGGTGAGCAGCCTCTTTCCTGAGCAGGCGAAACTCGTCGATGAGATGGCCTTTCTCCAGGCGATGACCGGTCGCTCGAATGTCCATGGCCAGAACGCCTACCTGATGAACAACGGCTTCCTGCTGCCCGGCTTTCCCTGCATGGGCGCGTGGATCTCGTATGCGCTCGGCAGCCTCAGCGATAACCTGCCTGGCTTCATCGTCCTGCCGGATGCGCGCGGCCTGCCCTACAACGGCCGCGGCTGCTTCACCGCCGGCTTTTTACCGGCCGTGCATCAAGGCACGGTCATCAAGAGCGACAGCCCGCAGCCGATTCCCGACCTCTTTGCCTCGGACCAGTTCGCCTACGCCACGCGCAGCGCCGATGCCGACGGTCTTGCGCTGCTCAATCAACTGAACCGCGCCCATGTCGCGCAACATCCTGGCGACTCACGGCTCGCTGCCCGCGTCTCCGGTTATGAACTCGCCGCGAAGATGCAGATGAGCGCCCCAGAAGCCTTTGATGTCATGCGCGAGCCCGAGTCCGCCCGCAAGGCCTACGGACTCGACAACCCGGACAAAGCCACCGCCGACTTCGCCAAGCGCTGCCTCCTCGCCACGCGTCTCATCGAGCGCGGCGTGCGTTTTGTCCAAGTGTGGAGCGGCCCCGAAGGCGCGGTAAACAACTGGGACAACCACGGCAACATTCCCACGCAACTCCCGCCCATGGCCCGCAGCATCGATCAGCCCATTGCCGCGTTGCTGCGCGACCTCCGCCAGCGCGGTCTCGCCGAGGACACGCTCGTCGTGTGGGCCACCGAGTTTGGCCGCACGCCCTTCTCCCAAGGCTCGCTTGGCCGCGACCACAACTGCGGCACCTTCGTCAGCTGGCTCTGGGGCGCAGGCATCAAAGGTGGCATCACCCACGGCGTCAGCGACGAAATCGGCTACCAGGCCGCCCAAGACATCACCACTGGCTACGATCTCCACGCCACCATCCTGCACCTGCTCGGTATTGATCACGAGAAGCTCACCGTGCGCACCAACGGTGTCGACCGACGCCTCACCGATGTGCATGGGCATGTGGTGAAGGAAGTGCTGGCGTGACCAGCGGAGTGGCTTGCCTTCCAACTGAAGCCTCAGAAGCCATTCCCCTTGAAACCACGCTTACGCCTCCGTCTTGAGCGCCTTCATCACCATCTCGCGGAAGGCGCGGATGTGGGCGAGTTCATGATCTGCCTGGTGATGATGCAGCAGGATGGATTCGTGGCCGAAAAGTGCCGACACATCCCGCAGATGGACAGCCCCGTGCAGCGAGGGCTTCCAGTGCCGCGCGGCGGTGGAGGGTAATGGCACGACGGCGATCCCCAGGCCCATCTGCACGTAGCTGATGGTCAGTGCAAGGTTGGTGGAGGTGAGTGCGACACGGGCTTCTGAAAAGCCATGCTCGGCCAGCACGCGAGGAACCCTGCCACTCACCGCAGAGCCCTGGCCAGGGAGGATCAGACGGTGTGTGCTCACATCGGCATGCGTGAGGCGCCGTCGGCTTAGAAGCGGATGATTCGAAGGACAGAGCAGGTGAAAACAGAACCGCGTCAGCTCCACTGCCTGGGAGCCTGAGTGTCTGCTGTCGGCATTTTCGGCCCCGACGATGGCAATGTCCGCCTGTCCGCGCTTGAAGAGGTCCAGGGATTCCAAGGACGGACGGTCCAGAAGCGTCAGTTCCACGTTGGGATGCTTCTGACGATATTTCGCGATGAGGTGAGGCAACTCATGGGTGAGCAGCGCGGTGGTCGTGGCGAGCGTGAGCCGGCGCTGGAGGGTGCCGCGGCGTTCGGCAAAGAGGGCACGGATGCCGTCGAAGCTTTCGAGCAACGGGGAGGCCAATTGGAGTAAAAGCTCGCCATCCTCCGTGAGCACCGCCTCGCGTCCGCTGGTGGACACCAGCCTGACTTCGAACTCCCGCTCCAGCGCGCGCACCTGCTGCCAGACAGCGGGGCCGGACAATCCGAGCTTCCTCGCGGCCTCGGCAAAACTGCGCCCGCGCGAGATCTCGACGAGCGCTCGCATCTGTCGCAGGCGAACCTCCTTGTAGTAGTGACGGCTATTTTCCTTCATTAAGCTCAGCTTCATGGTCGTTAGGAAGGTTTTCAAACGGCTTATGCAATGAATCCGTCTCGTGACGGGTATGTCATGGAGCCGCATGCGACTGTCGTTTCCCATCATCACCCTTTTCCACGTGCCAATGGCGGCGCTGTGCGCTGGTGACCTGTCGGTCGTGCGCTACAACCGCGATGTGCTGCCGATCCTGGCGGATCAGTGTTTCCAGTGCCACGGCTTTGACAAGGCCAACCGCAAAGCGGGGCTGCGTCTGGATCAGCGCGAGGGTGCGATGGCAGAGCTGGAGTCGGGAGCACGCGCGATCGTGCCCGGGGATGTGAAGGCGAGCGCGCTGGTGGAGCGCCTTTTCACGAGCGACACGGATGAGGTGATGCCGCCGAAGAAATCGGGCAAGGCGCTCACGTCGGCGCAGATGGAGGTCTTGAAGCGATGGATCGAGCAGGGGGCGAAATATGAGCCGCATTGGGCCTATGTTCCGCCGGTGAAGACGGAGCCGCCCGTGGTGGCGGCTGTGACTCAGCCGGTCGATCGTTTCATTCACGCGCGACTGGCGAAGGAAGGCATCGCGCCTGCAGCGGAAGCGGATCGCGCGACATTGATCCGCCGCGTGACGCTTGATTTGACCGGCCTGCCTCCTACGCCGCTGGAGGTGGACGCGTATGTGAATGATCAGCGAGCAGACGCGTTTGAGCGTGTGGTGGATCGCTTGCTGCAATCGGAGCATTTCGGTGAGCGCTGGGCGCGCTGGTGGCTCGACCTGGCGCACTATGCGGACAGCGACGGCTATTTGCAGGACTTCATTCGGCCGGTGGCGTGGCGCTGGCGGCAGTGGGTGGTGGACGCGTTCAATCGCGACATGCCGTTCGATCAATTCACCGTCGAGCAGCTCGCGGGCGATCTGTTGCCTGACGCGACGATCTCGCAGCGCATGGGGACGGGTTTCCTGCGCAACACGCTGAGCAATCGCGAGGGCGGCGCGGATCTGGAGGAGTATCGCGTGAACCAGGTGCTCGACCGCGCCGCGACTCTCGGCACGACGTGGCTGGCGCTGACCACCGGCTGCGCGCAGTGCCACGATCACAAGTTCGACGCCATCTCGCAGCGCGAGTTTTACCAACTGTATGCCTTCTTCAACAATGCGGACGAGGTGAACATCGACGCGCCGCTGCCCGGCGAGCGTGAGCCGCGCGAGGCCGCGCAGGCGGACCATGACCGCAAGCGCGCGGAGCTGATCGCGCCTCTGGCGGCGCAGGTGGCGGAATTGCAGGCGGATTGGGAAAAGCGGCTGCTGCATGCCGAGGCGCACCCGGGTGAGGACTTCACCTGGGATCGTTCGTTGGAGTTGCTGGGATTGCAGTGGGGGCAAGGCCTCGGCGAGGGACAACTCGAAGGCATCAACATCATCAAGACGCCGCTCGCGCAACGCACGCAGGATCAGAAGGACCAGCTGCTTGACTATTTCCTCAAAGCAGCGCCCGTGGCCTACGCGGACAAGTGGAAGACGCTGAAGCTCGCCGAACTCAAATCAAAGCTCGACGCGCTGGCAAAGGAGCTGCCGCCCGTGACACGCGCGCCGGGCATGATGAGTTATTCGCATCAGCGGACCACGCATCTCTTTGAACGCGGCGACTTCCGCCGGAAGGGCGCGGAAGTGAATCCCGGCACACCTGCCGCGCTGCCTCCGCTGAAGGGCGGCAGCGACCGCTTCGCGCTCGCGCGGTGGCTTGTCTCCTCCGAGCATCCTTTGACCGCTCGTGTGGTGGTGAACCGTCTGTGGCAGGAGATGTTCGGGCGCGGCATCGTGGCCACGTCGGAGAATTTTGGCGTGCGCGGAAACCGGCCTGCGCATCCTGAACTGCTCGACTGGCTGGCGGTGGACTTCATGCGCGGCGGCTGGAGCATCAAATCGACGCTGCGGCAGATCGTGCTTTCACAGACCTATCGCCAGTCCTCCAAAGCGCGGCCCGAACTTGCGGAGCGCGACCCTTTGAACGTGCTCGTGGCTCGGCAACAGCGCATGCGGCTTTCCGCGGAGGCTGTGCGCGACGCGTCGCTGGCGGCGAGCGGCTTGCTTACGCGCACGATCGGCGGCCCGAGCGTGAAACCGCCGCAGCCAGCGGCAGTATCAAAAGACGGCTACAAGAACGACTGGACGACGTCCGCCGGTGCGGACCGCTACCGGCGTGGGCTTTACACCTGGCTGCAACGCACCTCGCCCTTCGCTCAATCGGTCACCTTTGACCTTCCCGACCTCAGCCGGAGCTGCACACGTCGCGAGCGGTCCAACACGCCGCTGCAATCGCTCAATCTCCTCAACGATCCCGCCTTCCTCGAAGCCGCGCAGGCTCTCGCATCACGCGTGCGGCGTGAATGCCACGGCGATGATGCCAAGCGTCTGCACCAGGCCTTCCAGCTCACGCTCTCACGCCCGCCGCGCGAGGAGGAGCAGAAGCGTCTGCTCGACTACCTGCAACAGCAGCGTGCGATCTTTGCCAGCGATCCGAAATCCGCCGTCGATCTCCTCCAAGACCAGCCCGCCGGGACTGATGCCGCGTGGATCGCGCTCGCCAGCGTGCTGCTCAATCTCGATGAGTTCATCACCCGTGAATGACCGCATGAATCCCCAGCCCTTCAGCCGCCGTAGTTTTCTACAGTCTGCATCAGCCGCCATGGCCGCGACGGTGATTCCGTCGGCACGCGCCGCGCCCGCGCATCCCTACATCGACATCCACACACATCTCGGTGCGTTTCGTTTCGGAAAGATGGTCAGCATCAAAGGGTTGCTTCAATGGATGGATTCGAATGATGTCGAGCGCGCCTGCATCCAACCGCTCGTTTCGCCAGAGTCGTCTCCTGGCATCCAGCCGATGCAGACGAGCGAGGCGGCGTTGGAGGCTGCAAAAGCCCATCCTGATCGCTTGATCGCGTTTTGTGGTCTCGATCCGCGTGTCACCATCGATCCCGCCGCGCCGAAGACCTACCCCGAGCGACAGGGACACGTGAATGGCGTGAAGGGGCTGATCGAGATCCTCAAGCGCTACAAGGACGCTGGCGCTCGCGGACTCGGCGAGCACAAGGTGGGCCTGCCTTTCGACCATCCGCAGATGATGCAGCTCTACGAGGCCTGCCAGACGCTGGAGCTGCCGATTCTTTTCCATCTCGACGATCTGCGCGGCATCGACACGCCAGGCCTGCCCCGGCTGGAGAACGCACTGAAGGCATTCCCGAAGCTGCCCTTCATCGGCCATGCGTGCGGCTTCTGGTCCTCCATCTCGGGCGATGTGACGAAGGAGGACTTTGGACGTTATCCGAAGGTGCCGCGTCCCATCACGCCGGGTGGCGCGCTCGACCGGCTCATGGACGCGTATCCCAATCTCCACGGCGACCTCTCCGAGCCCGGCGGCCAGATCGCGCTTACGCGTGATCCGGTCTTCGCGCGGGAGTTCGTCATCCGCCGCACCGACCGCCTGCTCTTTGGCAGCGACTTCCTAGCGCCGGGCCAGGAGATACCGCAGTTTCAAATCCTGTCCGCGATGAACCTGCCCGACGAGGTGCAATACAAGATCCATCGCGGCAATGCCATACGTCTCCTCAAACTTGGTGGTCGCTGAACTCGAATCGCAATCCCGCACCATGAACCCCATGCCGATCACCCGCCGCTCCTTCCTCGCCCAAAGCTCGCATGGCATTGGCGCGGCTGCCTTGTGGCATCTGCTCGCACGCGATGGATTCGCCGCACAGCCGCATTTTGCGCCGAGGGCGAAAAACGTGATCTTCCTCTTCATGATGGGCGGTCCGTCGCAGGTCGATCTGTTTGATCCGAAACCGAAGATGGCGGCCATGCACGGCCAGCCGATGCCCACGTCCATCCTCGGTTCTGCCAAGAAGAGCGCGACCGGAGGCGTGCTTGAGACCGTGATGGCCAGTCCGCGGAAGTTTGCGCGCCACGGGCAGTGCGGCATGGAGTTCTCCGAGTTGCTGCCGCACACCGCCGCGCTCGCCGACGAGATTTGCATGATCCGCTCGATGCACTGCGAGCAGAGCAATCACGACCCCGCGCAACTGCTGCTGCACTGCGGCACGCCGTTGTTTGGAAATCCCAGCATGGGCGCGTGGGTGAACTACGGCCTCGGCAGCGTCAGCCAGAATCTGCCCGGCTACCTCGTGCTGCTCTCCGATGACAGCCACGGGCTCGAAGGCGCGGGCGCGGCTCTCTGGGGCAGCGGCTTCATGCCCTCGACCTATCGCGGCGTGACCTTCCGCGGCTCCGGCGATCCCATTCTACATCTCAGCAATCCGCGAGGCATCAGCACCACCACGCAGCGCGCCCGGCTGGATGCGTTGCGTGATCTGAACTCGATGAACCAGCAGCGCACCGGCGATGCCGAGATCGCCTCGCGCATCGCCGCATATGAGATGGCTTTTCGCATGCAAAGCGCCGCGCCCGACCTGATCGACCTGCGCGGCGAGAGCGAGGCCACGCGCGAGATGTATGGCCTGAACCACGAAACGACGCGCGCCTTTGGCACGAACTGCCTGCTCGCCCGCCGCATGGTGGAGCGCGGCGTGCGCTTCGTGCATCTCGTGCACAGTTCATGGGATCATCACGGCAAACTGACCCAACGCCTCGCTGACAACTGCGCCATGACCGACCAGGGGGCCGCCGCGCTGCTGAAGGATCTCAAGCAGCGCGGCTTACTCGATGACACGCTCGTCGTCTGGGCGGGCGAGTTCGGCCGCACGCCAATGGGCGAGGTGCGACGCGGCGTAAGCGGCGACGGACGCGATCATCACCCGAACGCCTTCACCCTCTGGATGGCCGGCGGCGGCGTGAAGCGCGGCCACGTCCACGGCGCCACCGACGACTTCGGCTACGGCGTCGTCAGCGCCCCCGTCCACGTCCACGACCTCCAGGCCACCATCCTGCATCTCCTCGGCATCAACCACGAACAGCTCACCTACCGCCACGCAGGCCGTGATTACCGCCTCACCGATGTGCATGGGCATGTGGTGAAAGACATCCTCGCATGAGTCGCCATGCCCACTGCGCGGAACAACCACGACGCCCACGATTGCGCCGAACGCATTCGCGAGCGGTTTGTCGCTCTGTTCAGCCAGACGTGCGATGGGAAGTCGGGGCCGCTGTGCCGATGAGGGATCGCTGGTCAAGTCGTGGCCGACGATTTTCCGGCTTGCACCGAAAATTGTGAGTTGGCATCACGTGGGAAAATTCGGATGATTGTCTCATGAAAACCATTCGTCGCTTCTTCACTCTTGTGCTTGTGGCCTTTTGCGGCCTTTTGTCAGTCAGCGTCCTCCATGCGGAGGCGAGTGACATCATCATCCCCGAGTTTTCTCTCGACAACGTCACGCTAGAAGATGCGGTCATGTCTGTTATCCGAAAATCGGTGGAGGTGGACCCGCATAAACAGGGCGTCAATGTCATCATGAAGAAGGGAAATGCCGAGGTGGCCAAACTTACGTTGAAACTCCAAGGACAAAGCGTGAAATCCATCTTGAGAACAATCGCGGATCTTTCTGGCCTTGAGCTTGCGCAGGAAAAAGGCGCTTACGTGCTCAAACCACGGAAGGAGACCGCTGCTGTGGTCCCGCTAGTTCGTGCCCCCTTGAACCAAGTCGTCCTTTTGCCAAATCAGACGAGGCAAGCGGCGGACATTCCCGGTTATGCAGAAAAGTTGATCATCCCCGCGATCCATCTGTCCGGCACGCCCCTCAATGAAGCATTCCGCATCCTAGTCGAGAAGGCGCGCAACGCAGTGACCGATCCCGACATCCACATCAGCATGCAGGTCAGACTCGGCAGGGTGCTCACAGATCGTGAGTTTGATCGCAATGATCAAGGGCGGAGCGGTCCCCTAATCACACTGAATCTGGAGAATCAAAGCTTGGCAATGGTGCTTGAGAAATTCGCCGGACAATTGGGGCTCAAGGTCAAGCAACGCAGTGGCCACTATCGGATTGAGCCGTAATTGGCTGCTGTCAGCCGGTGCCTCATCGTTAACGACCTGTCTGCAATCCAGACAACCAAGCAACCACGATGACGTTGAGCGTGTTCACCATAGGGTGCCGAGGCGCTTGCGGTAACTCCGCGAACCCGGAGAGCTGGATTGAACCAATCACGATGTCACCAGCGACGACATCGGCGCCAGGCCGCTTTTAAGACATTGCCGCCGGCTACGACCTTCACGCCACCATCCTGAACCAACTCGGTCTCGACCACACCCGCCTCCACAACGGCCGCCCCGAACGCCTCACCGATCCCGAGGTCACCGGAGCGCGGATCGTGTCTGAACTGTTGGCATGAAAGGAAGGAGGATGCGGCGTGGCGTCTAGCGCAGGTCTCTTGAAAAACGCCGTCTGGCATCGCGTTAAGGGCGAAGTATGCTGCACCGAAGAACCCTTCTCAGTCAGGCTGTGGCCTCAGCAGGCGCGACTCTTGCCGGCACCTTCTTTCCTGCCATCCGCCAGGCAGCCGCTGCTTCTTCGAAATCATCCGGTGGTCCCAAGCGTGTCGTATTCTTTTTACAGAATCAAGGCTTTGACCCAAAGACCTGCGTCCCCGCAGGCATGACACACAGTGGCTCGCTGGCCAAGGTGAGGCTGCCGGAGCCGATCTCGCCACTGGAGCCTCTGAAGGAACGGCTGCACATCATCAACGGCTTGCATGGTTTGCACACCAGCCCTGCGCACAGCGCTTTCTTCGGCGCGTTGGGCGGATATCGTGGTGATGATGGCTCCCCGCCGCTGGGTCCGACCATTGACTATGAGCTGAGCAAACAGCTACCGGAGACCCTCCTGCCACTCCTGTGCATCGGGATGGACTCAATGGAGAACATGAAGGCAAAGCCCACGGTGGCAAATCTCTCCGCCAGCGGCGCGGGTCAGCCGATCTTCATGCACTCCAATCCCAATCATCTCTATCAGATGCTTTACGGTGGTATCTCAGAGGGAGGCATTCGCAGGCAGCATGAGGCGCGGTCGCATTTGTTTGATCGCATCGAGCAGATGGCCGGTGCTCATGGCAAGCATCTGCCGATGGCGGATCAGGGACGCTACAGCCAATTTGTGAGGGGCTTTGAGGACATGAACGGATTGCGGGCGAGGCTGGGCGCTGCCTCGGCTCACCTGCGCCAATTCGCACCGAAGGTGGATGAGCGCTACACGAGGCCACAATTCGAAACGGACTGGCATGATGCGCTGCTGGATATAGGCATTTCGGCCTTGAAGTCCGGTATCACCAGTGTGCTGACCATCGGTTCCGGGCGCGGTGAGATCTTCGGTTCGTGGAAAGGTATTGGCGTGCAGGAACAAGGACACAACCTCGGGCACATGGAGCAGCCGGACAATCCGATCTGGATCAAGATTCGCCAATACAACAGCCGCATGTTGGTGCGTCTTGTCGAGCAGCTCGAGAGTGTGCGCGAGGGCAGTGGCACCATGATGGACAACACCCTCATTGTTTACACTAGCAACAACGCCGACAAGCAGCACACCAACGGCGCCACTTGGCCGGTGATGCTGATCGGTAACTGCGGGGGCATCTTCAAAACAGGCTGCTTCACTCAGTTCGATGGCAAGCGCCCGATCAATGCGCTCTACTCCACATTGCTGAATGTCGCTGGCGTGAATTGTGACCGCTTTAACATGAGCGACAAGATGGCCGCGCAGTTCGATGCTGGCAAAGGCCCCCTGAAGGAAATCCTCGTGTGACAAAGATAGCCTTCTTCATCACGACTGCGCTGGCTGGTGCTGCGGCTTCTGGCTCTGATCTCTATTATCCCGGACAGCCGGTGCATGGTTCTTTCCAAAAGCTGGGCCGTGTCTTTTTGGACAAGCACTGCATCGAGTGCCATGATAACGACACGAAAAAAGGTGGCCTCTCGCTGGAGGGTCTGGGCACTGTTGATGAGACGAATGCCGCGCTTTGGAAATCCATCTGGGCACAGGTTTCGCTGAAGGAAATGCCACCCAAGAAGCGAGATCAGCCGGAGGTCGTCGAGCGACTCCGCTTTGCCGGGTGGATCATCACCGAGTTGCAGCGGGCGATGAAAGACAAGGGTGGCTTTGAGGCGCATCTCGATCCGAAGAAGGGCAATTTCGTGGATCACGAGCTGCTGTTCGGGCCGCTGCCCAAGGGTATCGTGCTGGCACCTGCATCCTCGCCGGCTCGCCTCTGGCGTGTCACACCACAGGAGCACATCACGAGGCTCAATGAGCTGATTAACGTGGAACCGCCTTTTGATCCAGCCCAGCCGGGCCTGCGAGCTCATGGCGACTCCGTGCCCACGAACCACGGCGGCGAGTTGAAACTCTACTTTGGCATCGACCAGATCCTCCGAGTCGATGGTGGAACGGTCGCCTATGCCACCGCAGTGAAAAGCGTGCCTGTGGTGCTATCCTCCCCGCGCAAAAGCGGTCTGAAAAACTATCCTACCCTGACTTCGGTCAACAGCGCCGAGTCTACGCAGATTTTGAGCAAGGCGACGGACATCCTCAACTATATGGCACAGGGTGTTCGCAGCCTCGTGGGCCTGCCGGAGCAGATCACCGATGACCCCAAGACCTACGATAAGGTGAAACCGCCGGGTGATATCCGTGGCCAGCCTACCTCCATCGTTTACAGCCCCAAAGACACTCGGCCGAAGACGCCGCTGCAGGACCTCATGAAGGAGCCGGGCCTCAGTGAAGAACGGCTGCGGGCTACGGTGGATGACTTGTTCGAGGCATTAACCTTCCGCCCACCGAGCCATGAGGAGAGGGACACCTACATGGCTTTGGTTAAAGACAGCATGGCGAAGGTGGGCAAGAACGATGGCATCGTAATGGGTTTGTCGGCCATCTTTCTAGATCGCGATGCGCTCTTCCGGCCCGAGCTGGGGCAAGGCGGCAGGCCGGATGCGCATGGCCGTGTGATGCTGCAGGATTGGGAGCTGGGATTGGCTGTGAACCACGCGCTGCGTTATCTGAAGCCGGACGAATCCCTGCGCAGTGCCATCTTGGAAGGCCGCATGAAGACTCGCGAGGACGTGCGGCGCGAGGTCACCCGCATGTTGGCCGATGACAGCATCCGCAAGCCGCGTGTGCTGCAGTTCTTTCGCGACTACTTCGATTACGATCTTGGTGGCTACATCTGCAAGGACACCCGGGCGCTCGCAGACACGGGCGCCTCCAACCGCGGCGCGGACCACTACAGTGCCATGTTTGCCGCCACTGCCAGCACCGACCGCCTTGTTGAAATCATTCTCGCAGAGGACAAGAACGTGCTCAAGGAGCTGCTCACCACACGGCGTGCTATCGTCACGCCGACGGACGAGATTTACTTCGGCAGGAGGCTCAACAAACAAGAGCAAGCCGCTGCTGCCGCCGCCGAGGAAAAGGTATCCGCAGAACGTCAGCAGAAGGCTGAGGCCAAGCTCAGGGCTCTGAGGGTTGAGGTGGTTAAATGGGAGGACACCATGCAGGCCAATCCAAAGGACAAAGAAGCGAAGAAACAGCTCGTTGAAAAAAAGAAAGCGCTGGCTGCTGCGGAGAAGGATCTCCAAAATGATCAGCGGCAACGCACTCGCGACAAAGCCGCCAAGTTGGCCATCGCTCCAGCCAAACTCCAAGGTCCGGCTGAAACGGCCCGGGTCAGCCGTCCTACCTTTGGCGGTGGCTCCATGAAACCTGGACGCATTCTGGCCACCGTGCCGGAAGGCCAACGTTTGGGCATTTTGACGCACCCGGCGTGGCTCGTCTCCCATTCCGATGCCATGGACAATCATGCCATCCACCGCGGCATCTGGATTCGTGAACGTCTGCTCGGCGGCGGCATTCCCGATGTGCCCATCACTGTGGATGCACAGCTCCCTGTCGAGCCTCAGAGCACGCTGCGTGAGCGCATGCGAGTCACTAGGCAGACTTACTGTTGGACCTGCCATCAAAAAATGGACCCGCTCGGCCTACCGTTTGAGATGTTCAACCACGCCGGCATCTTCCGCACTACGGAATTGGAAAAGCCCGTGGACACCACAGGCGAGATCATCAGCAGCGGCGATCCCGTGCTGGACGGCCCCGTGTCTAACGCGATCGAGATGATCAAAAAGCTGGCACAAAGCCAACGCGTCGAGCAGGTCTTCGTGCGCCATGCCTTCCGTTTCTGGATGGGCCGCAATGAGACGCTGAACGACGCACCGGTTCTCCAAGACGCTCATGCCGCCTATAGGAACAATGGCGGCAGCATGAAGGCTCTGATCACTTCTTTGCTCACCAGCGACGCCTTTCTTTATCGAAAACTCGACGTCGAATCCAAAGCGCCGACGCAGACTCATTGAAATGCGAATCTCTCAGCTGAGACATGCTTGAGCTTGTTCACGGCTCTTCACCGAGACCATGGATCACACGGAAGTGTGGTAAGGTGCTGGTCACGTGAATTACGACACCCGCGTCATCCTGGCACCTTCTTTAGTCATAAAAAGACGAGCCAGCCTCGAAGAATCCTTGTAGTCTGACCGTTCTCACCTGCTCATTGCCATGAACACCACTCCAACCACACGCCGCACCTTTGTCCGCGGCACTGTCGCCGGCGCGGCCAGCCTTGCCGTGCTTCCCTCCTACTCCGCCCCCATCGGGGCCAATGATGATGTCCGCGTCGCGGTCATCGGATTCAATGGCCGTGGTGCCGGCCACATCGGCAGCCTTCTGGGCATCAAGGGCGTGCGTCTTGTCGCCCTCTGCGATGTGGACAAGAAGGTGATGGATAGGCACGTCGCCTCCCTCGCCAAGAAAAACATCACCGTGAAACAGTACAGCGATTACCGTGAGTGCTGTGCTGACAAGGAAATTGATGCCATTACGATCGCGACGCCGAACCACAGTCATACGCTCATCGCCATGACGGCGATTGCCAATGGCAAGCACGTTTATGTCGAGAAGCCTGTTTGCCACAATATGTCGGAGGGACGCAAGCTCGTCGATGCTGCCGCCCTGGTCGAAAAGAAGGGCATCGTGGTCCAGCATGGCATGCAGCGTCGTTCATCTCCCGGATGGCAGGCCGCCATGGATTACGTCAAGTCCGGTCAGATCGGCAAGGTCACCCTTTCCCGCGGCATCAATTTCAAGGCCCGCAAATCCATCGGTAAGGTGGCAGCCCCTGTGCAGCCGGATGCCAATGGCCGCATTGCCGGCACCTTCCGCGATACCGGCGGCAAGCCGCAGATGATCGATCTCGATTACAAGCTCTGGTCTGCTCCGCGGCCTGTGATGCCTGTTCAGCGTGAGCAGATGCACTATGACTGGCACTGGCAGTGGGCCTACGGCAATGGCGACATTGGAAATCAAGGCCCACACCAGCTCGATGTGGCCCGCTGGGGTCTTGGCAATCCCGAGTTGCTTCCGAAGCGTCTCATGAGCTTTGGCGGGCGCTGGGGCTACGACGACGATGGTGAGACAGCCAACAACCAGCTCGCCTTTTACCAGTGGGCGGAAGGTGCCCCGATGCTCTTCGACAACCGCGGCCTACCCATGAAGGACATGAACTGGGCCAAGGGCTACGAGCCTGTGTTTCGCATCAATGGCAAGACCGGCGCACCTCGCATCGGCAACGTGATTCATTGTGAAGGCGGCTTCGTTGCTGAATCCAAGGCCTATGACAACGATGGCAACACGCTGACGAAGTTTGAAAACTTCGACGAGGGCAAGGATCACATGAAAAACTTCATCGACAGCGTTCGCGCAGGCAAGCTCGTCAATAGCAACCTGCATGTCGCCCACGGTTATCATGCTGCCGCGCTCTCACAGCTCGCCAATATCTCCTACCGTCTGGGTAAACAGATCAGCATTGCTGAGGTGAAGGAACGTCTGGCGGCCGACAAAGCCGGTCAAGAAACCCTTGCGGACTTCATGGCCAACCTCGAGGCCAACAAGATCGATCTCTCGAAGCAGCAGATCACTGCGGGCCCATGGCTCGAATTCGATCCAGTTGCCGAGAAGTTTATCGGTGAGTTCGCCGCTGAGGCCAACCAACTTGCCCAAGACGAATACGCCGCCGGTTTTGAGCTGCCCATCATCAGCTAAATGGCTGTTTCAGCATACCTCACGGAGCCGACCCCTGAAGAGGTCGGCTCTTTTTTTCGCTTCGATATTCCCCACCTTGCCTCCTATCCCGCCTCATGATACCACACGTCCTCCTTTTTTCCGCATGACCCCCAACCAGATTCTTTCCGCCATCGGTTCCGAAATGCAGCTCCAGCTCATGCGCTACATGCAAGATGAGCAGCGCCCAGCTTACAAAGCCATCATCAACACCTTGGCACCGCAGCGCAGGTTGCGCCCCACCTTCATCTATGAGAAATCGAAGGATAAGCAGGCTACTTGGCTCCTCGATCAGCTTCGCCTTCGCACAAACGAAGGTGTCACCGAACAGATCTTTCAGATCTGGCTCATCAAAGGCAAGGTGGACATGCTGACAGCCTTCTTGGATGGCGTTGGCATTACCCACGATGGCAAAGGAGAGATCACCGATCTCCCGGCTGAGATCGCTGAAGACAAAGCGGAGACGGCTGTCGCCGCCTTGCTCGCTGCGCATCCGGCCAAACACGTCGCCGTGTATTTGAGCCTTTTCCAGACCCAGCGTCCCGGTGGCTGGCCAGGGCTGACGAAGGCCATTGAGGCCCGTCCTGAGCTTCAACTCGCCTAAACAGGTCTTCATGCCCCTTCTGCTGCGATGCCCGCCGAACTTGATCGTGCCATCGCCCGCACACAGACTCATCTTTTGAGCCTGCGGAACGGTCAAGGTCATTGGGAAGGGGAGCTTAGCTCCAGCGCCCTTTCCACTGCCACGGCTATCGTCGCGCTGACACTCGTCGATGCCGCGAAGCATGTCGACTTCATCGAAAAAGGCGCTGCATGGCTCCGCCAGCATCAAAATGCCGACGGCGGCTGGGGCGACACGACGATCAGCAAAAGCAATCTATCTACCACGCTGCTTGGCTGGAGCGCGTTGCATCTGCTAGGCGTTTCGTCGCCTGCGGCGGAGAACTGGATCATCGCTCGCACGGGGTCGCTGGAGCCCGCAGCTATCGCAAAGGCCGTCATTGCCCGCTACGGCAAGGACAAGACCTTCAGCGTGCCCATTTTGATGCTCTGCTCGCTCTGCGGCACGCTCGGCGAGAAACCATGGCGACACGTCATCGCGCTGCCGTTTGAGCTTGCCGCGCTGCCGCGAACGTGGTTCGGAGCCATCGGACTGCCGGTCGTGAGTTATGCGCTGCCCGCACTCATTGCCATCGGGCACATCCGCTTTCGGAAAGCCCCTCCTGCCTGGTGGAATCCGCTGCGTTGGCTGCGGGCGCTCGCATGGAGACGCGTGCGGCCGATGCTCCAAACGCTGCAACCTTCCAGTGGCGGCTATTTGGAGGCCACGCCATTGACCAGTTTTGTCACCATGGCCCTCGCCGGGGCAGGGGATCTCGATCATCCTTGCCTGCCTCTCGCCGTAGAGTTTCTCCACCGTAGCATGCGCAGAGATGGCGCATGGCCCATCGACACCAACCTCGCCACCTGGGGCACGACGCTTGCCGTGCGGGCTTTGGAAGAGAGCGCAGACACTCCTGTCCGCCGAGTCGTGAGCGATTGGCTCCTCTCCCAGCAATACCGAGAGGTGCATCCCTTCACCAACGCTGCGCCCGGCGGATGGGCATGGACGGATCTCCCCGGCGGCGTGCCCGATGCTGATGATACCTCAAGCGCACTCATTGCTCTCCATCGGCTCTCTGCCCCAACGTTTCGAAACGCTTCATTCGACATTCGTCATTCTGCTTCAGCCGGTATCCAGTGGCTTCTGGACCTGCAAAACCGCGATGGCGGCATCCCGACCTTTTGTCGCGGCTGGGGCGCGCTGCCGTTTGATCGCTCCACGCCTGAAATCACCGCCCACGCGCTCCTCGCGTGTTGGACTTGGAAGGCCGAGCTGCCGGCCGATCTCCAAAAATCTATCGAGACAGCCACTCGCCGTGCTCTGGCCTATCTGAAGAAAAACCAGGCACCCGACGGTTCTTGGTTCCCTCTTTGGTTTGGCAATGAACACACGCCTAACGAAACGAACCCTGTCTATGGCACCGCGCAGGTCCTGAACCACCTCGGCAGTCATTTCGATCTCGCCGCCAGTGCTGCCGACCTCATCCAAGCCGGCCTGTACTTTCTAGGCCGCGCCCAAAAACCTGATGGCTCGTTCGGCGGCGATTCCTTGAGCTCGCCGAGTCTCGAAGAAACCGCCGTCGCGCTGCATGCCCTGTGCCTATCGGGTGCTTCGCGCTCCGCCATCCACCTTTCGCTCGATTGGCTCATCCAGGCCACGCAACACGGCACCCACTTCCCCAGTGCTCCGATTGGTCTCTATTTCGCCCGGCTGTGGTATCATGAGCGGCTCTATCCAGTTATCTGGACCCTCCAAGCTCTCCAATCTGCTCGGCAGCAACTGTCTGAGGATGAAAGATCGGTCTGACCGGCACATCAGGCCCACCCAATGCAAAACAGCCCCACCGACGGGAGTCAGATAGACATTGTGAGAATGGGTCTAGGCATCTTGTGACTTGCTTTAGAATCATTCCAATTCTAAAGCCAGAGCCGTCATGACACCCTCTGCCACCTCCACCCGTGTCCCTTCGAAGCCCACCGGCCTCGAGTGCCGCATGGCCGTCCTCGGTGCCGATGTGCGCCTCACACCCCACCGCCGCGAGGTTTTCGATGTGCTCGCCGCCTCCACGGACCACCCCACGGCCTACGACATCCTCGATCGCGTGAAGGCCCGCTCCCCCGGCATCTCTTTGGCCACGGTTTACAACTGCCTCGACCACCTCACCTCCGCCGGGCTGATCAAGCAGGTCCACCTCGAGCGCGGCCAGTCCCGCTACTGCGCGAACCTCCACGAGCACGTTCATTTCCACTGCGAAACCTGCGGCAAAGTCATCGACGCCCACCCGGCCACCGATTTTGACCCCGCCAAGTTCTGGAACCTCCCCAAAGGCACCCGCATCACCCGCACCGACCTCGCCATCCACGGCACCTGCGATGCCTGCGCGGCGAAGTAGTTCGTCATTCCTCATTTTTTCCCCGCCACCACCCACGACATGTCACTCGAGATCAAAGACCTCCACGCTCAGATTCCTGGCCGCGAAATCCTCAAAGGCCTGAACCTCATCATCAAGCCCGGTGAAGTTCACGCCATCATGGGCCCGAACGGCTCTGGCAAGAGCACGCTGAGCAAGGTCCTCTGCGGCCACGAAGACTACGAAGTCACCAGCGGCGAGGTCCTCCTCGATGGCGAAAACATCCTGGACATGGCCGTCGATGCTCGCAGCCGCGCCGGTCTGTTCCTCGCCTTCCAGTATCCGCATGAGATCCCCGGCGTCAGCAACGCCAACTTCCTCCGCGCCGCGCTGAAGGCCCGCCTGCCGAAGGGCGAGGACATCGATGCCGTGAAGTTCTACAAGCAGCTCTACGCCCGCATGGACCAGCTCGAGATGGACCGCAGCTTCACCAGCCGCAGCGTGAATGAAGGCTTCTCCGGCGGTGAAAAGAAGCGCAACGAGATCCTCCAGCTCATGATGCTGGAGCCGAAATACGCCATCCTCGACGAAACCGACTCCGGCCTCGACATCGACGCCCTCAAGATCGTCTCCCGCGGTGTGAACGCCATGCGCAGCGAGAACCGCGGCTTCCTCGTCATCACCCACTACCAGCGCCTGCTGAACTACATCCAGCCCGATATCGTCCACGTCCTCAAAGACGGCCGCATCGTCAAAACCGGCGGCAAAGAGCTCTCCCTCGAACTCGAAGAACGCGGCTACGACTGGGTGACTGAGGAGCCTTTGGCCGCTGCTGCATAAGTGCTCTGAAACCCTCCAACTTTATCATTATGGTCTCCGCCCCTGACTCCACCCTCGAACTTCCCGTCACGGAAGCCAACGACATCTCCGACATCCGCGTCGATAGCGTCGGCGACTTCACCTTCCCCGAGCGCAACAAGTTCGACTCCGGCTTCGGCATCACCGAAAAGACCATCGACTACATCGCCGATGTGAAGGGCGATCCCGATTGGATCCGTGAGTTCCGGCACAAAGCCTTGAAGGTCTTCCAGGAAAAGCCCATGCCCACGCATTGGGCCACGAAGGACCTCGAAAACATCAAGTTCGACGAGTTCCGCTACTACCTCAGCGACGGCCAGAAGCCGAA
This sequence comes from Prosthecobacter sp., assembly GCA_017853885.1. GTDB lineage: Bacteria > Verrucomicrobiota > Verrucomicrobiia > Verrucomicrobiales > Verrucomicrobiaceae > Prosthecobacter. The sequence goes on along the minus strand of JAFMIR010000013.1, from coordinate 38,854 downwards.
GCGCTCCTGGGACGAAGTGCCCGAGGACGTGAAGAAGACCTTCGATCGTCTCGGCATTCCTGAGCAAGAAAGAAAGTTCCTCGCCGGCGTCGAGGCGCAGTATGACAGCGAGGCCGCCTACTCGAACATCAAAGCCGCCGTCGAGGAGCAGGGCGTCATCTTCGTCAACAGCACCGAAGGCCTGCACAAATACCCCGAGATCTTCAAGAAGTGGTTCGGCAAGGTCATCCCCACCGGCGACAACAAATTCTCCGCGCTCAACAGCGCCGTCTTCAGCGGCGGCTCGTTCATCTACGTGCCGCCCGGCGTGAAGGTGAAGCATCCGCTTCAGGCCTACTTCCGCATCAACAGCGAGCAGTTCGGCCAGTTCGAGCGCACGCTCATCATCGCCGATGAAGGCGCGGAAGTGATGTACATGGAAGGCTGCACCGCGCCGAAGTTTGAGACCGCCACGCTGCACAGCGCCGTCGTCGAACTCGTCGCCATGAAAGGCGCGAAGATCCAATACGTCACCGTGCAGAACTGGAGCAGCAACGTCTTCAACCTCGTCACCAAGCGCGGCATCGCCCACGAAGACGCCGAAGTGCGCTGGATCGACTGCAACATCGGCAGCCGCCTCACCATGAAATACCCCGGCGTCATCATGAAAGGCCGCCGCGCCCGTGGCGAGGTCATCAGCATTGCTCTGGCCAACAGCGGCCAGCATCAGGACACCGGCGCCAAAATGGTCCACGCTGCCGACGATACCACCAGCAACGTCATCAGCAAATCCATCAGCATCGGCGAAGGTCGCGCCACCTACCGCGGCCTCGTGCACATCCCCAAGCACCTCAAAGGCTGCAAAAACAACACCGAGTGCGACGCCCTGCTCATCAACCCCAACAGCCGCACCGACACCTACCCCGCCATCAGCGTCCGCGGCAACCAGCACGCCACCCAGCATGAGGCCAGCGTCAGCCAGGTCAGCGCCGACCAAATCTTCTACCTCATGCAACGCGGCCTCACCGAAGCCGAAGCCATGAGCTTGTCCGTTAATGGTTTCATCAACGACCTCGTGAAGGAATTCCCCATGGAATACAGCGTCGAGCTGAAACGGCTTATCGACCTCGAAATGGAAGGCAGTGTTGGCTGACATTGCATTCGACACTCTGAATTCGCCATTCGCTACTTTTCTCGCTCAATGCCTACTGCTTCCTCCGAGACCTCCACTGGCCTTCTCTCCACCACACCTGCTCGTAGCACCTCCACGCCTGACTGGTTCCGCATTCGCTCAGAAGCCGCCTGGACCGAATTCCAGTCCCTGCCGCTTCCCGGCCTCAATGACGAGCACTGGCGCTACTCGAACGCGAAGAAGATCGAGCTCGCCGACCACGCTCAGGCTAAAACACCGACCGCCGAGCAGTCGAAAGCCGCGCTCGCAGCCACCGAAGGCCTCAAAGAACGCGCCGCACGATTTGTCTTCGTGAATGACACGCTCATCGAATCCGACACGAACAGTCTTCCCGCCGACGTTGTGTGCGTGAGCTTCGAGGAAGCCCTGAAATCGCATGAAGCCGTCCTCCAGCAGCATTTCATGAAGGGCGAACAAGCTCTGGGCTCGAATAAATTTGCCGCATTGCACCTCGCGCATGTCAAAGCGGGTACCGTCATCATCGTGCCGAAGAACGTCGTCATCGAAAAGCCCATTGAAGTCTTCCACTGGGTCGTCGGCGACCACGCCGCCATCTTCCCGCACACGCTCGTCGTCACGGGCGACCATGCGCAGGTCAGTGTCGTCGATCATTACCGCAGCCTCGAAGGGGAAGGCGGCCTCAGCATCGCCATCGCCGATCTCGTCGGCGGTAGCGGCAGCCAGATCACCTACGCCGCCTGCCAGGAGCTGGCCGATGACGCCCAGGCGCTTCATCTTTCCAGCATCACCGCCGGACGGGATGCCAGCGTGAAAAGCTTCCAGGTGCAGCTCGGTGCCGCCTTCAGCCGCAGCGAGAGCGTCAGCGATCTCGTCGGCCAGGGTGCCCGCAGCGACATGCTCAGCGTCAGTTTGCCCATCGGTGATCAAATCGTCGATCAGCGCACGCTTCAGCGTCACAAAGCTCCGCGTGCCACCAGCGACCTGCTCTACAAAAACGCCCTCTATGGCAAATCGCGCACCGTTTTCAGTGGCCTCATCATCGTCGATGAAGGCGCCCACTACACCGATGCCTATCAAACGTGTCGCAACCTGCTCAACAGCAATGAAGCCGAGGCCAACAGCCTTCCTGGTCTCGAAATCAATGCCGATCAGGTCAAATGCAGCCATGGCAGCACCAGTGGTCCCATCGCCGATGAAGAGCTCTTCTACCTGAAAGCTCGCGGCATCCCCGACACCGAAAGCCGCCGCCTCATCGTCGAAGGCTTCCTCGCCGACGTCATCGAACGCTTCGGCAATAGCGAGGTGCTCGACACGCTCGTCGCGCGCATCGACGAGAAGCTGCTCAAGGCGGAGTGAGTTTCATCAAACAAAACGGGACGAGCGAAGGCTCGTCCCGTTTTGGGTGAATGAATCTAGACCGGTTCTCAAAATGTCTGTCAGATTCCCGGCGGCGGGGCAGCCTCATTGGCGGCGTCATTCGCTCGTCAGCTATTGTCCCAATAGCATCCTCGCTCTTTCCTTGCCACTGAAGCCGCCGCGCTCGCCGGTCATTTCAGACATTCTTTTTGAGAAACGGTCTATTTGGAAGGTAGGCCTTATCCTGCCGCTTCCACCTTCTCACCGGCGAGCTTGGCGGCACGTTCGGCGAGTTCAATGTGGAATTGCTCAGGCGTCGGGGCTTCACCCTTGGTTCGGGTGCGTGCGAACCAGTCGGCGAAGAGTTCGCCAGGCTGGCGCTCGGCTTTGAAGGCTTCTAGGAAGGTGCGGACCTTGCCGGGGATCTCGTCACCGAGCACGGATTTGAATTCGAGGCCGGCGAGCGCGTTGCCGCGGATGCTGCCACCGACGAACATCGCGTATTTGTTCGGCGCACGGCCCACGAAACCGAAATCGGCGTTGTAGGGGCGGCCGCAGCCATTGGGGCAACCAGTCATGCGGAAGAGGATGGGCTCGTCTTCTAGGCCCAGCTCCTTCAGGATCGGGTCGATCTTGTCGAGAATGCCGGGAAGGGCGCGTTCGGACTCGCTGAGGCTCAAACCGCAGGTTGGTAAAGCAACACAGGCGTGGGCGACCTTGCGGGCGCGGGTGAAGCCAGCCTCATCAGCGTGAACGACGCCATGTTTGGCGAGGATGGCATCGACGGAGGCTTTTTGCTCGGGCACGACCTCGGCAATGATGAGGTTCGTATTCGGTGTGACGATGAGAGGCAGCTTCAGCGTGGTGGCGATCTCAGCAAAGCAGGAGCGGTATTTCGGTCCATTTTCGCGATCGACGACGCGGCCCATGTTGACGTAAACGCAGCAGTAGAGCTTGCCGTCGCCCTGCTCATGCCAGCCCATGTTGTCTTCGACGGTGTTAAATTTCAGCTGCTTTGGCGGGAAGGTCTCGATGCCGGGCAAACGGCGCACGACTTCAGCGCGGAAACCATCGAGGCCCATGGTCTGCACGGTATATTTCAGGCGGGCGTTTTTGCGCTCGGTGCGGTTGCCGTGGTCGCGCTGGGTGGTGACGATGGCTTCGATGGCATCGACGACATTTGCACGCTTCGCGTAAAGTAGAGGCTGGCCGAGGAAAGGGCGCGTGTTGAGCTGGCCGTGGCTCATACCGAAGCCGCCGCCGACGGTGATGGTATAGCCTTCGACCTCGCCATTCACGACATGCGGCACGAGACCGACATCTTGCGAGTAGATGTCCGCGTCATTGAGTGGCTGGATGGCCACACCGATCTTGAATTTGCGCGGCAGATAGACTTTGCCGTAGATTGGGTCATCGCCTTCGGTGGCCTTGGTGGCCTCGCGCACGGCGGGATTGACCTCGGGGTCCTTGATCCAGTTGGGTTCAAGCTTTTCGCCATCGAGCCAGATGTCTGCGTAGGCGGAGCTGCGCCAGAGGAAGCGCTGGCTGATCTCTTCGGTGAGTTTTTGCGTATCAGCATGCACGGCGTCCTTGATCGGCGCGGCGGGGCCCATGGTGTTGCGCACGACGTCGCCGCAGGCGCCCATGGTGGAAAGGCCGCTGTGACAAACGTTGCTGATGACTTCCTTCACGCCGCCTTTGAGCACGCCATGGAGCTGAATGCCTTGGCGGTTGGTGAGGCGCATGTTGCCCATGGCTTTGGTGCAAAGGGCGTCGTGGATCATCCATTGTTCGGCGGTGATACGGCCGCCGGGCATCTTGCTGCGGATCATGAAGCTCCATGCCTTTTCCTTCTTTTCTTTGGAAAGCTGGGCACGCAAGTCGCGGTCGTCTTGCTGGTAGGACCCGTGATGCTTCATGAGGATATTGCTGTCCTCCGGAATGTTCGGGGTGCTGGTGTCAGCGAAAAGCTCGGCAAGCTGGCCACGGAGGCCAGCGGAGGCGAGTTTGATTTCTTCAACGGAGGCTTTGGACATGTCTTTTTAAGGTTTGGGGGCAGTCAAAATGCCGCAGAATGGTGCGAAAGCAAGGAATGGGGCATGAAAGCCCATGGGCGAACTCTTCAAAGGATGCCCCGCCGGGCTAGTGACTCCTCCATTGCACGGTCGAGAAGCAAGACGGCGAGGGTTTGGGTGGCGTCGTCGAGGAGCTGAGTGGCGGTTTTGAGGGCTTTGGCATCATGATCGGTTCCATCGAGTAGCTCGCGGACGTTGGCGGCGTGCTGGCGGACGGTTTGGGCTTCGTCAGCGGTGATAGCATCGCCGAGTTGCGTGAGGGCGGCTTCCACGGCGGGGAGGAGTTCCTCGGCTTTGAGTTTGGCTTCGGTCCAGATGCGCTCGTTCATGTCGTCGAAGGCGAACTCAATACTTTCGGCGATCATCTGCTCCACACGCTCGTCGGCGACGTCGATGGCAGTGCCGCGGATCTCAAGGTTGGTGTCACTGTTCGTGACGGTATCACGAGCAAGGACGTGGAGGATGCCATCGGCATCGAGGCTGAACTGCACGCCGACACGGGCGCTGCCTTTGGGTCCGCCGGGGAAGGGGACTTCGATACGGCCGAGTTCCCAGTTGTCGTTCGCCAACTCCCGTTCGCCCTGCAAAATGCGAATGAGCATGATGTCTTGGTTGGCGACTGCGTTGGTGAACATCTCGCCTGCCTTCGCGGGGAGGGTGGTGTTTCGCGGGATGATGATGTTCATCAAGCCGCCGAAAGTCTCGATGCCAAGCGAGAGCGGGGTGACATCGAGCAGCAGCACCTGCCGCAGGCTGCCGGCGAGGATGCCAGCCTGAATGGTGGCGCCTAGCGCGATCGCTTCGTCGGGATTTTGTGACGTGTTGGGTTCTTTACCGAAGAGTTCAGCCACGAATTGCCGTACCAGTGGCATTCGTGTGCTGCCGCCCACGAGGATGACCTCGTCGAGAACGCCGGGTTTGATCTTGGCATCGCTCAAAGCTCGAAGGCAGTGTTGTCGAGTGCGATCCAGCCAAGGTTTGGCCAGCTTTTCGAGGTCGCCACGTGTGATCGTCACTCCATGAAACTCCGTGGTGTCATCGGTGGAAAGACGTTTTTTGATGCTTTCGGCGGCTTCAAGAAGGTGGAGGTCGGTGGCCGGGCGCGAGAGCTTCTCCGCGAGGAAGCAGGCTAATGCTTGGTCGAGGTCGTCGCCGCCGAGCTGAGTATCGCCGGCAGTGGCAAGCACTTGAAAAACGCCATCGCGCATCTCGAGAATACTGATGTCGAAGGTGCCACCACCCAGATCATAGACGGCGACTTTTTGATGCTCGTCGAGTTTATCGAGGCCGTAGGCGAGTGCGGCGGCGGTGGGCTCGCTGAGGATGCGTTCGACAGTGAGGCCGGCTAGCTCACCTGCTTTCTTCGTCGCGGCGCGTTGCGCGTCATTGAAGAAGGCGGGCACGGTGATGACAGCGCGGCTGACATTTTGCTCCAGCGCATTTTCGGCGATGCTTTTGAGCCGTTTGAGAATCTCGGCGGAGACTTCGGCGGGTGTAACACCAAGCTCACTGAGGTTGTAGTGTGGCCGCCAGTCGCTCTCGCCGCCACGGCGTCCGATCAGACGCTTCACAGAGGTAACGGTGCGGCTCGGATTCAAGGCCCGCTGTCTCAGCGCTATGTTTCCCACTTGAATGCTACCATTGTGGTCATAACAGACAGCGCTTGGGGTGCTGCGGTTGCCATTCTCATCAGCAAGCAGAATGGGGAAGCCGCTGTCCACAACACCGACGAGAGAGTTCGTGGTGCCAAGATCCATGCCGAGGATGAGAGAGGGGCGGGTTTCAGGTTTCAAGTTTCAGGCAGGGTGCATGGTCCAAGGTATTTTGGGCCGGCTGGCGCAAAACGGAAACACGGAATATCGATCACATGAGTCCAAGTCAACGATTCGAGCCTTCGTTCGGGAACTTGTTTCCGCTAGGTGATGATTTCAGATTCATCTCCAACATGTTTTCAGAGCGGGTAGTGGGAATCGAACCCACATGGCCAGCGTGGAAGGCTGGAACTTTACCATTAAGCTATACCCGCGTGCTTAAGACAAGCTTCTGAAGCAAGCTCATTAGCAGGGCATCATGGGATGGCAAGGCCTGATTCTCCGCACTTTTCAGCCTTCTCGAGATGCATGAGCAACGGCTGTTTTTGAAAAGATGCGGGTGTTTCGTTTTGGCAGGTCTTTTCTCTCCAAGCTCGCCTCGGGCAGCAGAGTCACGCCAATGGAGGTAGAGGTTCGAGCAACCGACTGGCGATGGAATTCATACACCCGCGCATGTTGTGCCGTGTCGAAGCGGGGGCCCCGAAAACCTCGCCGTATGAGTTCTTTGCGCAGATACAGCATCATCCCGGCATGCGAGACGAGCAGCAGATCCTCTTGGTGCGATTCGATGATGTCTGCCACGGCGCGGACACGCTTGAAAAAGTCATCACGCAGATGTTTTTGAGACGGGTGTCCTGCCAACCAGGCCAAGCGGATCACACGGTACCATATCCAAACCGGAAGACGCAGCCTTCCGGTCGGAAATGGGCCAAATTCTCCCTCGCGTAGCAGTGAAAGGGGGGTGACTGCAGCGCGAAAAAGCGTCCGTGCCGTCTTCTCAGCTCGTGGAAGATCGCTGGTGTAGCAGTGAGACCAGTTTGGAGTCTCGTCGGGCACTGGAAAAGAAATCACCTCCGCGTGGTCGTATTGCTCACGCCAAGTTTGCAATTCAGCGGATGTGCGCCAGCCGCTGGGCCAAGGCACTGAGACGGGAAAATGACGCGCAAGGCCGATCCGCATGTGGGTCATCTGATCTGCGAGTATGCTGCCGGCACAAGAAGCAGGTTTGTAATGCGTGTTACGATTTCCTTGTCTGTGAAACCGGGGATTGCCTTCAGGCGCACCCATTCTGGATCAGCGCGGAAGGCATTCCATGCCGTGTCCTTGGCGGCGGTGTCGGCAAAGGCGAGCATGTAAGTCAGGTTTGGCATCAGAGGACCGAGAATTGTCTCGCCAAAGAAAACCGCGTTCAACCCACAGCGCGCAAAGATGGCCAGCTCGCCGATATCGAACATCTCGATCTTCTTCTTCGCTGCCTTCTCATTGTGGCTTTCGTAGATGCGTAGCTGGTAGAGTCCACTGTCCTTGGGCGGCAGGTTCATGCCCGGCATGCCTCCAATGCCGCGTGTGAGCCAGCTCTCAATGCGCTCATATGCTGGGTCCTCTGAAGTCAAATTGAGGTAAGATGCGCCCACCTGCTGCACCAAGGCTTCACTGAGCAAATCCGCACTCTTTGCCACTGTTTCGAGTGAGGCATGACGCAGCAGCACATACACCACGGCATCGCCGTCTGGCTTTTCAGGAAGGAACACACCCACATGGCTAACCCCCAGCTTGTTCAGCGCTGGGATTGCTGCGTCACGCAGGTAAGTTTCCAGCAGAGTTTGCTTCTCGGGGCTCTTGAGTGTGATTTTGCGGATTTCAATATACTCGCGTCCGCTGGTTTCGGCGGCTGGCGCGTTGGCGGCCAGGCCTGCAGCAGCCACGGTCGTCTTCAAAAAAGTGCTTCGTGTCATAATTAGATGGAATGGAGAGTTTAGTTGGAGTCGATGAACAAGCCTGCGATGCCCCAAGCGCGGTTTTCACGCGGCAGCAGACCATCACCGTCGAGATAGAAACGGCTGGCGATGAGGAAATTCTGCCGCCGGATGCTGCCTTTCTTATCGAAGGATAGCAGGTCCATCAACGCCAGCGCTGCGGCACCGCTCACGCCCTTTTTCTTCCGCACATGCTCGCGATAGTCCTCCTCGGACGGATTCAGCGCCGCCAGTGCCGCCATGACGCTGATCAGGATGAAAAGAAGTTTTTTCATGGGTAGTATCGTTTAGGGACCTGGTGCTATGCACACAACGAAAAAACTCGCAGCAGGCTCCTTTCGAGTTTTTGCATGGCAGTGGGGTCTCAATTCGTACAGCAGCCTATGCGTTTAATCACCTCGCTGGGCTCGCGTGTCTTCAGACTCGTTGTCCTAGCACTCGCTATTAAGGGCACTTTACGTTCGCAGGGTGAGGATGGAGCCATTCCTCGACCGCTGCGGCACGAGACTTTCGATGCGCTCATGACGAACTCACCCTTCACGCGCTCGCTTGGCATCTCCGATTCGCTGATTCTCACAGGCGTTGCCCGTTTTGATCAGAACACCTTTGCTACGCTCATGGACACTAGGACGATGGAGTCGATCATGGTTTCCCGGCAGCCCAATCGCGAGGGCTGGCAGCTGGTCGGCGTTGGCGGGGATCCGGCGAGGACGCAGACTTGGAGCGCGAAGATTCAGACTGCCGGCGGCGAAGTTGTCACGATCCGCTACCAAAAGCCTCCGCCTCGTCCACCAAAGTCTGTCAGTGGCAGCCGAGGTAGCTCCGTCAGCGGCGGCGGAAATCTTCCTGCGATCAGTGACAAGCAGCTTAGCGAAGCCAAAGCCGCTGCCTTGAACTACAAAGACGGCTTTCTCGCGGATGGGTATCCCGACAAGCCACCGCGTGAGATGGTCGAAAAACTTTCCCGCCTTAGCACCTCTCAGCGCGAAGAGATCAACAGGACCATGTTTGGTCATCGGAACCAAGGACTCGGCCTCGACGCCCGCCGACAGATCTACGAAGGCCTTGTGGACCGTGCCTTGCAGCGCCGATGAGATCGGGGCGCATGCGCGATCGCGTGGATGAGCGAGATCTTTAGGTTCGACGGTTCACCCATTCGCCCTGAGGATCTGCGAGAGCACATAGGGCAGGATGCCGCCGGCGCGGTAGTAGTCGATTTCGACGGGGGTGTCGATGCGGACCACCAGCGGGATGTCGAAGGTGCTGCCGTCGGCTTTGTGGACGCGGAGGGTGGCTTCGCTCATGGGCTTGAAGTCGTTGCTGAGGCCCAGGATGTCAAAGGTGGCATCGGCGAGGTCCTTGACCTTGTCGTAGTCGGCCTTGTTCTTGAAGTTGCAGGGCAGAACGCCCATGCCTACGAGGTTGCTGCGGTGGATGCGCTCGAAGGACTTCGTGATGACGGCCTTCACGCCGAGCAAACGGGTGCCTTTTGCAGCCCAATCGCGGCTGGAGCCCATGCCGTAGTCTTCGGCGCCGATGACAATCGTGGGTGTGCCAGCAGCCTTGTAGGCCTCGGCAGCATCGTAGATGCTCATTTCGGTGCCAGCGGGCTGGAGGAGCGTATCGCCGCCTTCCTTGCCGCCGAGCATCAGGTTCTTGATGCGCACGTTGGCGAAGGTGCCGCGGGTCATGACGAGGTCATTGCCGCGACGGCTGCCGTAGCTGTTGAAATCCGCCTGCGTGACCCCGTTTTCGGTGAGGAAACGGCCGGCAGGGCTGGCTTTCTTGATGGCACCCGCGGGGCTGATGTGGTCGGTCGTGACGCTGTCGCCAAAGATGCCGAGCGGACGTGCGCCTTTGATTTCCACGATGTCACCCGGGGTCATGCTGAAGTCGGCGAAGAACGGCGGATGCTGGATGTAGGTGGATTTGCCGTCCCACTCGAAGACCTCGCCGATGCTGCCCTGAATCTCGTTCCACTTCGGATTCTGCGAGGCGAAGTCGGTGTAGAGCTTGCGGAAGACGTCGGGCGAAAGCGCGGACTCCATGGCATCGCGCACTTCTTTGAGCGTGGGCCAGATGTCCTTCAAATAGACGCCGCTGCCCTTCACGAGTTCGTCCTTGCTCAAATCAATATCGACGGTGCCGGCGATGGCGTAGGCGACGACGAGCGGGGGCGACATGAGGAAGTTCGCCTTGATGCTCTGATGCACGCGGGCCTCGAAGTTGCGGTTGCCGGAGAGCACGGAGGCGGCGACGACATCCTGGCCTTTGACGACATCTTCAATGCCGGCGTCGAGCGGGCCGGAGTTGCCGATGCAGGTGGTGCAGCCGTAGCCGACGGTCTGGAAGCCGAGTTTGTCGAGCTCGACCTGGAGGCCGGTCTTGGTGAGGTAATCGGTCACGACGCGTGATCCTGGGCCGAGGCTGGTCTTGACGGAAGGCTTCACGGTGAGCCCCTTCGCGTTCGCTTTCTTCGCGAGCAGACCAGCGGCGAGCATGACGCTCGGGTTGGACGTGTTGGTGCAGCTCGTGATGGCAGCGATGAGCACGGAGCCGTCGGTGATGGTGTCTTTGACGTCGGCCTTGCTGTTCACGACGACTTCGGCGGGCTTGAAGGACTCCGCCTTGCCGAAACCACCGGCTTTGACATCCGCGCCGAGGAGGTCGCGGAACTTCGTCTTCAAAGCGGGCACCTCGATGCGGTCCTGCGGACGCTTCGGGCCGGATACGCAGGGCACAACGCCGCTGAGGTCGATCTCCATCTCGGTGGTGAATTCAATGCTGCCTTTCTCGGTGGGGATGCCCCACATGCCCTGTGCTTTGTAATAAGCCTCAATGGTCTTGCAAAGCTCCTCGCTGCGGCCGGTGCCGCGCAGGTAGGCGACGGTTTCTTCGTCCACGCCGAAGAAGCCCATCGTCGCGCCATACTCAGGTGCCATGTTCGCGATGGTTGCGCGATCGGTGACCGGCAGGCTAACTGCGCCGGGGCCGTAGAATTCGACGAATTTGCCAACGACGCCGAGCTTGCGGAGTTTTTGAGTCACTTCGAGCACGAGGTCGGTCGCGGTGACGCCTTCTTTGAGCGCTCCGGTCAGATAAACGCCGACCACTTCCGGCACGAGGAAGGTTACTGGCTGGCCGAGCATGCCTGCTTCGGCTTCGATGCCGCCTACGCCCCAACCGACGACGCCGAGGCCGTTGATCATCGTCGTGTGCGAGTCTGTGCCGACGAGCGAATCCGGGTAATACACGCCGTCTTTTTCGAGCACGCCCTTCGCGAGGTATTCGAGGTTCACCTGATGCACGATGCCGATGCCGGGAGGCACGACTTTGAAGGTATCGAACGCTTGCTCGCCCCATTTCAGGAACTGATAGCGTTCCTTGTTGCGCTCAAACTCCAACGCGAGGTTTTGATTCAGCGCCTGCTGCGTGCCGGCGAAATCGACCTGCACCGAGTGGTCCACCACGAGATCGACCGGCACCAGCGGCTCGACCATCTTCGGGTTCTTCCCGAGCTGCTTCACCTTCGAGCGCATGGCAGCCAGATCGACCAGCAGTGGCACGCCCGTGAAGTCCTGCAGCACGATGCGGGCGACGGTGAAGGGGATCTCATACTCGCCTGGAGCCTTGGCGTTCCAGTTCGCCAGATTCTTCACATCGGCCTCAGTGACCTTCTTGCCGTCCAGATTGCGCAGGAGCGACTCCAGCACGATGCGGATGGAAACCGGCAGCTTCGAGACTTTGCCGATGCCTGCGGCCTCAAGAGCCGGGAGGGAGTAAAACTTGCCGGCGGAGCCGTTGCCAGTGGTGAAGGTCTGAGGGGTGTTCATGGGGGCTGAGAGCGGAGGGCGTAGAGCAAAGAGGATGCCGGTCTGGACCGGCGGGCCGGAGAGATAACCAAGAGAGCAGCTTTGACACCTACTTTTTGGCTTTGCGGGGCTTGGACGAGACTTTCCCGGGCCCCTCCATCTTCGGCCGCGATCTGGCCGGCATGGCGGCCATGACGAGGTCGTAGCTGTGCTGGACGAGTTCACGGATGAGCTTGGGAGGCACGGACCCGTCGAGGATGAGGGTGTTCCAGTGTTTCTTGTTCATGTGCCAGCCGGGTTTGATGGCCTGGTATTGATCACGAAGCTCCAGGGAACGCTCGGGGTCGCACTTGAGGTTGACGCGGGCCGGATGGTCCTCAGGCACGGTGATGGCAAAGAGCTTGCCGCCGACCTTGTAAACGAGCGCCTCGGGGCCAAAAGGCTGCGTTTCCTCGGCTCCGGGGAGGCTGAGGCAGAGGTCGATGACATCGGCGAGGTCCATGGTGGGAGGTTAAAACGAGCTTCCGCTGGCGAAAAGGGCCGGAAGCGCCAAAAAGCATGCCAATGACCTTTTCCGATGCCCTTGCCCTCAGCGCCGCCGGATGTGCGGCGGGGGCCGTGAATGCCGTGGCCGGCGGAGGCACGCTTTTGACTTTTCCGGTCCTGCTCATGTGCGGCGTGCCGCCAGTGACAGCAAATGCCACGAGCACGGTGGGGTTGGTCATCGGCACGTCGAGCAGCTTGGTGAGCTTCCGCCATCACTTGAAAGCCGTGCGGCAATGGCTGCCGTGGTTCATCCCGGTGGGAACAGCGGGCGCTGCCTTTGGGAGCTGGCTGCTCACGCAGACGAGCGATGACCAGTTTTCAAAGCTGGTGCCGTTTCTCGTGCTATTCGCCACGGTGCTGTTTTTCCTCCAAGGCTTCTTAAAGAAGCCGGGAGCGACCAGCCAACGGAGTACGATCTGGTTCTCCATCGCCCTTCAACTGCCCGTGGCGATCTACGGAGCCTTTTTCGGTGCGGGGATCGGCATCCTGATGCTGGCCTCGTTTGGCTTCATGGGCATGTCGCACATCCACGAGATGAACGCGCTGAAAAACCTGCTTGGCAGCCTGATCAATGTCGTGGCCGCGGTGTGGTTCATCGCGGCGGGGATGGTGCAATGGCCGCAGGCGCTGGCGCTGACGGCGGGCGCTCTGGTCGGCTACTATCTCGGGGCGCACTTTTCCCAGCGCATCGAGCCACGTCGCGTGCGGCATTTGATCACGCTGATCGGACTGGTGATCTCGGTCGTGATGTTCTGGCGGCAGTTTGGAGGATGAAAGTGTCTCAGGTTTTCAACCTGTTCCACTTTCTCAACCGCGAATCGGCGGCCCATACCAGACATAGCACATCAGATAAACGATGATGCCGGTGACGGAAACGTAGAGCCAAATGGGCACAGTCCATTTGGCCATGCGCTTGTGTTTGTCGAAGCGGTTCCGCATTGCCGGAACGACGGTCATGATGATCATTGGCAGATTCAAAACAGCCAGCGGGATGTGGGTGAAAAGGAGGATGAAGTAAATAGGGCGGGTCATTCCGGTGCCGGCAAATTTCACATGCCCGGCGTGGTAATGATAATACAGGTAACAGCCAAGGAACGCTGCCGAGAAAAGCAACGCAATAGTCATGCTCGCGACATGAGCCTTGCGTTGCCCCATTTTGATCATCACTAGGCCGAGAATGATGTGAAGCAGCGCGCAGGCGTTGAACAGCGTGTAAATTTTGGGGAGGTCGAAGACAGTCATGGAGGAGGTTGGATTCAGTTCACCTTGCCGTCACGGTAGTCGATCAACCAGCGTAGGTCTCGGCGGAGTTGTTCGTTCCAGTACTTGGCGGTGGCAGGATCTTGATTCATCACGTCTTCAAGGCGGCGGACATGCCCTTGATGATCGACGACGGCGATGCGCAGGTCGTGAATGTATTTGTCATCAGGTCCGAGGCGGTCCTTCTCGGGCATGTCTTCGACAGGCCGGAAGCCAAATTGGCGTGTCATGTAGTCGCGCACGGCTTTCTTATCGCCGCTGAGGAACCACCAGCGGGCATCGGCGGGAATGCCGAACTGCTCGGCAAACTTCGCCAACATTTGGGGTGTGTCATCGGCGTCGAGCGAAAAGGACAGAAAATGGATCTCCGGATGATCAGCGAACTCGTCATAGAGTTTTTTCATCAGCGAAGTGACTGCCGAGCAGCCTCGCGTGCAGCGAGTAAAGACCCATGAGGTGACGAGGATTTTTCCTTTGAGTTCGGCTAGGTGCACCTTCTTGCCGCTGCGCTCCGTGAGTTCCAAATCCGTCGCCAGTCGGCTCATGATCGGCGGGCGCGAGGGCGCGCCTGCGGCTTCCGCTTTCACACGGTCCATTTCTTGGCGTTGGCGAAAGATGAGCCAGTTGTAGAAAACAACGATGCCCAGTATCACCATGATGATCGGGATCCAGATCGACCACGGATTCAGAGAGCGTTTGGCGGGCGGAGAGACAGGTTCGGACATGAAACAAAGAAAGGTACGAGGCGTAAGGGCTTTTGGATCAGCGTTTCCAAGTTAGAACGGTGACCAGCAAGATCAGTGGCAGGTAAGCAAGCGTGCAAAAGAAGAGCTTGCGCGCGGTAGCCCGCTCCGATTGGCGGTTGAAACGCAGCGCCAGCCAGCCCAGCCAACCGCTAAGCAGCAGGGCTGGTGGCAAGAACCATGCCACGCTCACTGTGCCTGCGTAGGCCGGATACAGCATGAGCAGCAGCGTGGCGATGGCGTAAGCGAGTGCATGGCGGGAGGTCTTTGCACCGTGCTCATCCTCATTCGCCAGCATCACAAAGCCGCCTTTGCGGTACTCGTCTCGATACATCCAATTAATGGCCAAGAAATGCGGGAGCTGCCACAGGAAGAGCAGCAGGAAAAGGTAGATGGCCCCAGGCTCTAACATCAGTTGCCAGCGGAAGTAGGGCGTGATCCCGGTGGCCGGCCCGGCCGCACCTGCCCATCCGATCAGCGGTGGCAAAGCGCCCGAAACTGCCCCGACAAGGGTGTTGATGGCGTTTTGCCTCTTCAGGGGGGTGTATATGAAGAGATAAACCGCCAGCGTAGACGCCGTAAGCGCCGCCGCCTCCACATTCACGCGGTTGGCAAGGTGGATGAGTGCTGCCGCGCTGAGCAACCAACCCAAACCGAAGGCTGCGGAAGGACTTACCCGTCCGGAGGGCAGGGGCCGGTCCGCCGTGCGCTGCATGCGGCTGTCAGGTTCGATCTCCATGAGTTGGTTGAAGACCGCTGCGCCAAACGCCGCCAGCGTGCTACCGAGAATCGTATGCACCAGCAGCCATGGATCCAGCGGCCTGTTTGCCCGTACCCAGAACCCGACAAACGTTGTCACAATCACGAGTGCACTGAGGCGAAATTTCGTGAGGATGAGGAGGTCGCGTGCTGTCATGGAGGTCGCATCTAGCGAGAGCAGCAATGAGTGCCAAGGTCAAGCGAGGGCCAAAGGCGGTCTCACTTCCCTGTTGCCTGCCACCTTCACCAAATGCTATCACCCACTCATGTCCGGTGTGCTTCAGCTCAACCACCTCCGCAAACTGCTCGACGATGAGTCTGAAGTAGTGCGCGAGGCCGTGAGGCAGCAACTCACCGGCATGCGCCGCGACTTACCGCATTTTTTGGAGCATCTTGAGAATCCGCTCACACCGGAGGAGGAGCAGGTAGTGGCTGAGTTGCTGGAACCAGCTCGCCGTGCTGAGATGGAAGAAACTTGGATGCGCTGGCGCTGGCTGGAAGGTGCCACCACGCAGCTTGAGGAGGCCATGTGCCAAGTCTGCGCTTTTCTCGACGGCTGGAAGACGCATCCTGGGGATCTTGGACGCCAGCTCGACACGCTTGCAAGGGTAGCCTTTGAAGAAGGCGGACGAATGAATGCCCATGAGCTCGCCGAGTGGCTCTTTGCCCAACGCGGCGGCATCACCCGTTTCCGCGGAAACACAAAGGATTATTACTCACCGTTGAACAGCAACCTCTTTTGGGTCATCGAGACGGGTCTGGGCAATCCCTTGAGCCTTTGTTGCCTCTACCGCTTCATCGGCCAGCGCTTTGGCCTCGATATCGGTGGCTGCAATTTCCCAGGTCATTTCCTCGCTCGTGTCATGGTGGACGGAAAAGAGTGGCTCGTGGATTGCTTTAATCGCGGCAAGTTCATGGACGCCGAGAGCGTGGCCAAACATCATCCCACCGCCAATCCCGCCATGGAGGACCTCGTGCGCGAGCCCGCGAGCGTGAATGTCATCCTGTTGCGCATCCTGCGGAACCTCGACGAGGCCTTTACGCGGTCGAACCGTTTTTCAGAGCGGCAATTCATGCGCCGCCTAGCCGTGCGGTTGATGGAAGAGTGAGTCGCAGAGGCGCAGACGCGTCAGCGGACCCATCGCCAACCTCCGTGAAGCCGTCCGTCGGCCAGTGATTCATGCCACGATCAGCAGTGATGAGCACCTCGTGTGTTGACATAGAGCGAGTAGAGGCTCTGTGAGGCCGTAATGAAAAGGCGGTTTCGCTTCGAGCCGCCGAAGCAAACGTTGCTGGCAGTCTCGGGCAACTTGATGAAGCCGATAAGCTTGCCTTCGGGATTGAAAACGTGGACACCGTCGTAGCCATCGCCAATCCATCCGGCGCTGCACCAAAGATTGCCTTCCACATCGCAGCGGATGCCGTCGGAGTTGCCATTCGCTTTCGGATCGGCGAGCTGGCCTTTGTTCGTGGCGAAGACTTTGCCGTTTTTCACCTTCGTGCCGTCGACGTCATAGACGCGGATGTTCTTCGGGCTGCCAGTATCGACGATGTACACCTTCTTGTAATCGGGTGAGAAGCAGAGGCCATTCGGCTTTTCGAGATCTTCGGTGATCTTGGTGATTTCACCTGCTGGATCGATGCGATAGACGGATTCCTTGAGCAGCAGATCTCCTTTGTTGCCCTCGTAGTCCATCATGCTGCCGTAACCGGGATCGGTGAACCAGATAGAGCCATCGGGATGGACTGCTCCGTCATTCGGGGCATTGAGAGGTTTGCCGTCGAAGGTAGCTGCCAGAATGGTGACCTTTCCGTCGAGTTCATAGCGTACCACACGGCGCGTCGCGTGTTCGAAGCTGATTTGGCGGCCTCGCAGGTCGAAGGTGTTGCCGTTGCAGTTGTTGGCGTTGTTGCGCATCACGCTCACGTGACCGTCTTCCGGTAACCAGCGCATTTGGACATTATTGGGGATGTCACTCCACACCAAATAGTTGCCGCTGCCATTCCAAGCGGGACCTTCGGCCCAGAGCATGCCGGTGTGCAGGCGGCGGATCGGAGCATTGCCTTGAACGAGTTTGGTAAAGGAGGGATCGAGTGCAATCACATCAGGATCGGGATAGCGCTCAGGCGTCTGGCCGGTCCAGTCGCGGGCGATCGCGGAGCTGGCGGTGGCGGCGACGAAAGTGCTGAGGAAAGAGCGGCGGTCAGTGTTCATGGCAGCGGCTTTTTAGCGACTGGAGCCAAAAAACGCACGAAAAACTGCATCCACGTAGCTTAATAACATGAACAATCGATTTGCTGCGAGTTTCTCCGCAGGCACAACACGCTATTCCTAAATGCATCCGGTGAACAATGCCCCTGAACCCTGTCTCCAAACTCACGCAGCGAAAACGTGGGTGGCTTGGGTGCGAAACAAGTTCCTCGCTGGGCTGGCCTTGGCCGCGCCGCTTATTGTTACGTTTTGGATCCTACAATTCGTCTATGGCCTGCTGCATGGCTGGGCGGAAGGCCTGCTCGGTTATGTGGCTCAGATGACTGAGGAGATCGTTGGCCGTCCGGTGATCAATCTGGATGACCCAATGGTGAAACGCATCACCGCCTTCGCGGGCTTTATGCTGCCGCTGGTCGTCGTCGCCGGACTTGGCGTATTGGCTACCAACGTGATCGGCGCCCGCATCGTAACCGCTACGGACAAGCTGCTTTTGCGCGTGCCTATGGTGGCGGTCATCTACAAGACGTTGAAGCAGGTGATTGATGCTTTCCGCGGTTTTGGTACTCGCCAGAACCTGAAGCGAGTTGTTTACATCGAGCAAGGAGGTGGCGTGCGCATGTTGGGCTTTGCCACCGGTCAGTTCACTGATACGCAAAATGGCAAGGCAATGACCTGTGTGCTTGTGCCTACCTCTCCCAGCCCGATGACGGCCATCCTTCTCATCGTGGACAGCGATAAAATCACCGATGCGCCGATCTCCATCGAGGACTCGATGAAGATGATCCTCTCTGGCGGTCTAGTGGGTCCGCAGACGATCCTGCCGCCGCTCAATCCATTGGCGCCAAACAATCCTGCGCCCGAGCCTGAAACGAAGCCCAAAGAACAGGAAAAAAAGACGCAACCGCTGCTGCCCATCGGCTTGCCACGCGCAGAGGACTTTGATTCAGGTGATAACGATATCTTGGCAGAAGCCCTCAATGTCGAGCCGCGTGCCCGTCGCTGGCTGCACGGCTTGGGTTGGAGGAAGAAATAGCTCATGCTGGCCGCCGTTTTCGCCCTTTTGAGCCTCCTGGCGCTCAACGCGGCCCTTCAGGCCAAGTCGCGGCTGCGCTGGCAATTGCGGCTCGTCACGCTGGAATTCGGTCACTGGCTCTCGCTGGCTTGTTTGGTGCTCGCGGCATGGCATTGGGCCTTTTCAGGCCTCGCGATCGTTTTTCTCCGGCCTGCGTGGCAAGCCTCGCGGATCGCGAAGAAGCATGCCCTGCCATTTTCGTGGGTCCGACTGTGGTTCCCGCGTTACGAAGGCAAGAACGTGATCGTCACCCGCACCGCTGCTTTCGAGCATGATGGCGATCAAATCGATGTGGTGACCTACGAACCGGCTCGCGATGGCAAAAAGCGCCGCTGCATCATGGCATTGCACACGGGCGGTTGGGACAGTGGCGATCCAGGCGAGTTTCCCGCCGCGAACCGCGAGTTCGCTGTGCGATGCGATGCCGTGATTTGCTCGGTCGGTTATCGACTCGCGCCGAAGCATCGCTGGCCCGCTCAGGCCGAGGACACGCGTCGAGCCATCGAGTGGGTGCGTGCGAACGCGGCCACGCTAGGCATCGCCGCGGACGATTTGATCCTGCTCGGCCGTAGCGCCGGGGCGCAGATCGCCGCCGCGTGCGCCTTTGGCATGCCTGAGCTTCGCGTGAGCACCTGCATCGCCGTGTATGGCCCGCCGGACATGTTCTTCGCTCGCAAGTGGTCCTATCCCGATGATATCCTGAAGTCCCTGAAGCTTGTGCGGCAATACATGGGGGGTGACCCAGAGGATGTCCCCGATGCCTACCGCACTGCCTCCGCCACTGAATTCATCTCCGCTAGCAGCCCCGCCACTCTCCTTATCCACGGGAGGAGCGATTCGCTCGTCTGGGTGGAGCACAGCCGCCGCCTTCACGCGAAAATGCAAGGGGTGGCCCGCTGCGCCTACCTCGAACTCCCCTGGGGTGATCACGGCTGCGACTACTTCCCAAACTCCCCCGGTGGCCAGCTCTCGCTGGCGATGATGGAGCGTTTTTTAAAAGACAATGGCGGATGTGGGAAGGCATGATTCCAGCATTGAGCCGCCGCCATTCTGGCGTATGAACGCGGCTCGCCATGCTCATTCCAACCTCGTTTCCCACTTCCAACGGCCCCGCCGAGTCCAAGCCGCTCATCTCGCAGGAGGGTTGGATCGTTCAGCACATATTTTACACCATCGACCATGGTTACTGGGCCGCTTTGACTGTCGAGGAACGTGAGGAACGCCGCGCGAGCTTTTTCAGGACCATCGAAAGCATCCGCAAGCATCCCGGCACACAGCTGTTGTGCTTTGCGATGGTCTCCGCGAAGTCCGACCTCGGGTTCATGCTGCTCACACCGGATCTGCATGACTCGCAACGTTTCGAGAAGCAGCTTAGCCTCTCGCTCGGCACGGATGTGCTCACACCTTGCTACAGCTACCTCTCGATGACCGAGTGGACAGAGTACTCGCAGAGTGAGGACGAGTTCAAAGCACAGCTAGAGAAAACGGAGGGCCTCGCACCCGGATCGGAGGCCTATGAAAAGCGTCTTGGTGAGTGGAAGGGACACATGACGAAGTACTTCAACGATCGCCTTTACCCAAACATGCCGGACTGGCAGGTCATGTGCTTCTACCCGATGAGCAAGCGCCGCAACGTGGGTGCGAACTGGTATGCAAACGAATTCGCCAAGCGTCGTGAGCTCATGGGCGGTCACGCGAAGACAGGCCGCAAATATGCCGGCAAGGTCCGCCAGCTCATCACCGGCTCCACCGGTCTGGACAGCCATGAATGGGGCGTGACCCTCTTCGCTCACGATGTCTTCCAAGTGAAGAGCATTGTTTATGAGATGCGCTTCGATGAAGTGACGACTCAGTATGGTGAATTCGGCGACTTCTATATCGGCATCCAAGCGCCCACCTCCGAGCTGCTGCAGCGCGTGATGCTTGCGTGAGGTAGGATTTGACCCATCACTGCCCGCCCGTGCAAAACCAGCCCCTCACCATCCTCGACCGTACATTTCGTTCCCGTCTCATGCTGGGAACAGGAAAATTTGCCAGCAGCGAGCTCATGCGGGACGCGATCGTCGCTTCGGAAACGGAAATCGTGACTGTGGCGCTGCGCCGTGCGGACCTCAGCGGCAAAGGCGATCCTTTCGCCAACATCCTCGACTTTATCCCGAATAATGTCCTGTTGCTGCCCAACACCAGCGGCGCGATGAACGCCGATGAAGCGGTTCGTCTAGCGCGATTGGCTGTGGCCGCTGGCTTGCCGGACTGGGTGAAGCTCGAAATCCACCCCGACCCCCGGTACTTGCTGCCCGACCCGATCGAAACACTCAAGGCGGCTGAAATCCTCGTCAAAGAAGGTTTCAAGGTGTTGCCCTATATCAATGCCGACCCCGTTTTGGCCCGGCGGCTTCAAGATGTCGGCACCGTGACAGTCATGCCGCTCGGTTCGCCCATCGGCTCCCACCAAGGGATCACCACGCGCCGGCAGATTGAGATCATCATCGCTCAGGCTACCGTCCCGGTTGTTGTGGACGCGGGCATCGGTGCTCCCAGCCATGCGGCGGAGGCCTTTGAGATGGGTGCGGATGCCGTGTTGGTGAACACGGCCATTGCCGTGGCCTCCGACCCCGTGCGCATGGCACAAGCTTTCAAGGCAGCTGCCGAGGCGGGTCGCGCCGCGTTCGAAGTCGGTCTCGGCGAGTCAGCGGAAATGGCTTCAGCCACGAGTCCGCTGACGACGTTTCTTTACCAATGAAAATGGCCGGAGCGTGAGTTTAACCCTTCACCAAGTAGGTGAAAACGACCACTCCGAGGAACAACAGCGAGAAAGCGAGAACCATTCCGGTAAACATAGCGGCGGGCAGATAGCGTGCTGGGGGCCGGGTGCCAGTGAAAATTTCCCCTTGCTAAAAAAGCTCTCTGGGGCAGACTCCTCGCCCCTATGGCAAAAACCTGCTGGCTTGAGCGCGAAAAGCGCAAACAAAAAACCGTCTCCAAATATGCGAAGCTCCGTGCCGAACTGAAGGCCGCCGGAGATTACATTGGTCTGTCCCTGCTTCCCCGTGACGCCAGCCCGACCCGCCTCACGAATCGTTGCCGCGTCTCAGGTCGTCGTCGCGCCTACATCCGTCGTTTTCAGATGTCTCGCCTCACCTTCCGTGAAATGGCTTGCCAGGGAATGATCCCCGGTGTGACCAAGTCCAGTTGGTAAGCCGCACGTCTTGATTTTGGTTTTCCAAAGTTCGGCCCGGTCTAAAACCGGGCCGTTTTCATGCAGAGGCATGACTTATCCTCGTACTATCCATGCCCCTGCTTAGCAATGCCCACTTATTCCTACATCGCGGAAGATCCCGAAAAAGGCTGCCCGTCCTGCCGGAGGGGTTTTGACCTGCGCCGTCCCATGGATCGCGCTCCTTTGGAGGTCTGCCCTCTTTGCAAAAAACCGGTGAAGAAGCTTGTGGCGGGCTTCAACACACCCAAATACACCAAGCCGCTCTCCGTTTCCGATGCCAAAAAGGCCGGATTCACCATCTTGGAGAAACGCTGCGATGGCAGCTACGAGAAGCTCTGAATGACACCTCTCCTCGCCAATGCCGCCGCCGAGTTGGCCCACGACTGGCAGCCGGATGCCTCCTACCACTTCTGGCGGGTAGCGATCATCTTAGCCATCGTGCTGCTGAACGCCTTCTTCGTCGCCGCAGAGTTTGCCATCGTCAAAGTGCGTGACAGCCAAATGCAGGCCGCCATTGAGGACGGCGTGCGCGGCGCGAGATTCGCACGCCAGGTCACGCGCAATCTGGACGCCTACCTCTCCGCCGGCCAGTTGGGCATCACTCTCACCTCCATCGCGCTCGGTATTTTCGGAGAGCCATATGTCTCCAACGTGCTGCAGCCGCTCCTGTTCAAGCTCGGCGTGAACAGCGAAGCAGCCGTTAGACTTACCTCCATCCTCGTGGCGTATGCTCTCGTCACCTACATGCACGTCGTATTTGGTGAGCAGGCGCCGAAGGTGCTCGCCATCCGCAAATCACTCACCGCCACGCTCTGGGTGGCCCGGCCGCTGCACCTCTTTTACGTCTGCACGCGCCCAGCCATCTGGCTGCTCAGCAACAGCACGAACCTCGTCCTGCGACTCTTTGGCATCACCAGCGTCTCCGAGCACGAGATCGCCCACTCAGAAGAAGAGCTGCGGCACATCGTGGCCGAGAGCCAGAAGTCCAAGGAGGTCACCGAGACCGAAAAAGACATCCTGCTCAATGCGCTCGCCCTCAATGACCGCTGCGCTCGCGATGTCATGACGCCGCGCAACACGGTCGTCTCCCTCGATGCCGATGACAGCTTCGAGGCGAACCTCAAAGTCGCCATCGACAGCAAGCACACACGTTACCCTCTCGTGGAAGGCCACCTCGACCAAGCCATCGGCATCATTCATATCAAAGACCTGCTCGCCCTCGTCGGCAAACCGCAGCCTGACCTACGTAAAATCAAGCGCGAGCTGCACATGGTTCCTGAGTTGATGCCGATCGACAAGCTCCTGCGCTTCTGTCTCGACAAGCACGTCCACTTCGTGCTCGCCGTCGATGAATTCGGCGGCGCTGTCGGCGTTGTCACGCTCGACAACGTGCTCGAAGAGATTGTCGGCGATATCCAGGACGAGTTCGACCACGAGATCAGCGAGTTCCGCCGCATCAACGAATCCGAATTCACCGTCGAAGGGACCTTTAATCTCTACGAGCTCGCCAAGCACGCCGGCATTGACTTGGATAGCGACGAGGTCACCACCATCGGCGGCTACGTCACTCATTTGCTCGGCCACCTGCCTAAACCCGGCGAAAAAGTCACCATCGAAGATTACGAAGTCACCACCACCAAGGCCGATCAGCGGCGTGTGATGCAGCTTCATTTCCGGAAGCTTGCTCAAGCTGCAGCCGATGAAGCAAGCGCTGACTGACGCTCTGCTTCGGACATAGATCGCCATTCGCCTGGCTTCAAATCCTCCGGCAGGCACAGCGCCCCCACGCTCTCACGATGCAGCACGATCACACGGCAGCCGACGCGGTGAAACATGCGCTTCACTTGATGATAACGCCCTTCATGCAGCGTGACCCGGGCCAGACACCCGCCTAGGATGTCGAGCTTGGCGGGCAAGGTTGTGATGTCTTCCGTGTGAAAGTAGAAGCCGCGTTGGAAAGCCTCGACAGCCTCAGGAGGCACGGGCACATCGGTTTCAACGTGGTAAACCTTCGGCACCTTGAAATCAGACGCCATGAGCCGCTTGGACCAGGCGCCGTCATTCGTCAGGATGAGCAGGCCGGAGGTGTTTCGGTCCAGCCGACCGGCGAGATGCAGCGTGTGTTTATCCGGATCGTCGATCCAATCGAGCACGGTGGGATGCTGTGCATCCTTCGTGGCACTCAGCCAGCCGACGGGCTTGTGCATGATGAGGTAAAGCCCGCGCTCAGCGCTCTGCACGGGCTCCTCATCCAGCATCACGGCGCAGAAACGATCCACCTCCGCATGACCATCAGTCGTCACGACATTGTTGACCCTTACCCGACTGGTCGCGATGGCTCGCAGCGCGGCCGTGCGACCCATCTGACGGTGTTTCGCGATCAGGCGGTCCAGTTTCATGTGGCAGGTTCCATGTTGAATGTTCACTCTTCGATGTTCAATGTTAGCTCGCATGCCTCCTCGATATTTTTTGCTCCTTGCCGCCTGCTTGCTCAGCGGCTGCGCTTCTTCCGCGCGTCATGCTGAGCTGGAGGCGCAGCGCCGGGCAGCGATCGCCGCCGAGCCACGTGGTGATTACTACGTGGCAAGACGTTTCCACATCGATCACACGCATTTCTGGGGTTATCTGCGCCGCCCCGGGGAGTCATGGGACAGGTCCCGTCTGGTCATCATCAATGAGCGCTTCTGCAAAATACCGGACCGGTTGCCTGAGCAGCCCGACAGCGGGCCGGCCTACGGGTTCAATCACAACTACGAATATCATGTCACAGGTGAGTTCAGCGGCCGCAAGGTGTTCGATCCGAATAGCAACATGGTGTTGCCAGAGTTCGTCCTGCGCAGCCACAAGCTCGTGAGCGATAAACCCGGCTACCTGTTTCGACCGAATGAACGCTTCAACGGCTCCCAGCTCTTGCGTGGTGAACCTGGGGCGCTTCCTTGAGAACGAATTGTTGCTGGAAGGCTGCGCTGCGGCCGCCATTCTGTGTGCTGAATGTCGATTCCGATCATTTTAAATCCCGCTGCTCGCAGCACTAGGGCAGCCGCATTGGAGAATGCGCTGCGCGCACTCTCACCTGAGCCGGAGCTTCATTTGACGACCTGCCCCGGAGATGCCGCGACAATCGCGGAGGCACTCGCCGACGAGGGCCATGAACTCATCGTGGCCGCGGGGGGTGATGGCACGATGAACGAAGTTTTGCAGGGACTCTGCCGCTCCAATTCACGGCGACCTGTTGGCGCAGCGCACACCGCGCTGGGCGTGCTGCCGCTTGGCACGATGAACGTGTTCTCGATCGAACTCCGACTCGCCGGACGCCATTTGAAAGACTGCTGGGAGCGGATATCCAATAATTCGTGCAAGGAAATCGACCTCTGGCAGGCTAATGAGCACTTTTTCATCCAACTCGGTGGCGTGGGACTCGATGCGCAGATTGTTCAGGAGACTTCGTGGGAGCAAAAGAAGAAATTCGGACCGCTGAGCTACGTGATGAGCGCAGTGAATGTGCTTATGCGCCCACCGCCATTGCTCAGCGTTCAGATTCCGGGCAAACCTCCGCTGCTCGGCACCGTGGTGCTCATCGGCAACGGTCGTCATTACGGGGGAGCCTTCCCGCTTTTTCGAGATGCCTCAAACGCTGATGGAAAGCTCGACCTCATCATCTTTCGCGGCCTTGGAGGCATGGAGTTTCTTCAACTCTTCCGCCGCCTCTTGGACGAAGGCTACTCGCAGAGCGAATACCTCGACTGCATGCAGGCCGCTGCCTTCACCGTCTCGTCCCATGACGGCTGCGACCTGCCCGTTGAGCTCGACGGCGAGCTAATCACGGGCCTCGGTCCGTCCGTGGAGTTTCGAGCCGCTCCATTCCGGCTGCGAGTGGCTGCCTGATGCCGCATTAGCTGCAAAGCACAGCGCAAAGTCTGAATGAAGCTGCCTCATCGCACTCGTAATCCCCTTGATACTCCCAAACTCCACCACTCTACTCACCATGCCCGAAGCCAAAGTCCTCCTCATCGTCGGTGACGCCACCGAGACTGTTGACACGCTCTACCCCTACTACCGCCTCATTGAGGGAGGCTACAAGCCCATTGTCGCCGCGCCGGAAAAACGGAAGTACCAGATGGTGTTGCATGAGGTAAAGCCAGGCTGGACCATCACGAAGGAGTGGGAAGGTTACAGCATTGATGCAGACATCGCGTTCAAAGACATCAAGCCCGAAGAGTACGTGGGTATCTTCTTCAGCGGCGGTCGCGCGCCAGAATACATCCGCGAGGACGCCGATCTCCTGCGCATCACGAAGTGGTTCTGGGATCAAAAGAAGCCCTGTGCCAGTGTCTGCCATGGCGTGGAGATCCCCGCCCGAGCTGACATCGTCAAAGGCCTGCGCATGGCCACCGTCGCGAAGTGCAAGTTCGACCTCGAAATCTGCGGCGGCATCTACGTCAACGAACCGTGCGTGATCGACCAGCACATGTATTCTGGACGCACGTATCATGACAGCGGCCATTTCGTCGGTCCTTGGATTGCTGCCTTGGATGCTGAGCGAACAAAAATGGGCATTTGAACCAGCATGCGCTGCTCATTCCAGATCATGATGGCATTCTTCGGGGGGATCGGGTCGATCCACTCGGTTTCGCACGCGCACCCGCTCCAGGCGGAACCGATCGATCACGCTTACGTGTTTAACTTCGACCAGTTCAACCTGCCTGAGGATCCAGATGAGCATCTTGTCACTGGTGGACTGCTTTTGCTGGCGGAGCTGAATTGCATGGCCTGCCATTCAGCGCCAAAAGCTTGGCAGGAGCGGCTCATGCCGAAACCTGCTCCCGATTTGAGCGCTGTGGGCTCAAGGCTGGATGAAGACACTTTATGGCTCATGATTCGCAGCCCGCAGCATCGCAAGAAAGGCACCCAGATGCCGGGACTCTTCGCCGGTGAAGAAGGCGATGACGAGAAGGTCGAAGCGCTGGTGGAGTATCTGGCATCATTGAAGGCCGAAACGCCGAAAATGCCCGCGGGCGATGCCGAACGCGGCAAGGAGCTGTATCACAAAGTCGGCTGCGTGGCCTGTCACGAGCCTGCGCTTGATGTGCGGCCCCCGAAGGTGCCAGCCGATGCTGAAGTCGAAAAACCGGGAAATGCATCCGTGCCCATAGCATTGGCCGACGCCTATGAATTCAACGCGCTGGCTGCCTTTTTGAGGAATCCACTGCATGTCCGAGCGGCCGGTCGAATGCCAGACATGCGTCTCAGCGAGCAGGAAGCATCCGATCTGGCCGCCTACCTCCACATGGGTCGCATCGCTGAAAAAGCCAATGCTCGCGCCGCACTGAAGATCCCGAAACAGGGCATCGAGAAGGGTAAACAGCTTTTCGCCTCCATGAACTGTATCGCCTGCCACCAAACTGGCCAGAAAAGTGCGACAAGCCTGACCCATCTGACTCAAACCGATGCAGGCTGCCTCGCCGAAAAACAACCCACCGGCACCCCCCGCTTCGATTTGAACGAACTCCAAAAACGTGCACTGCGTCTCGCGCTGTCGGAGATCCAGAAACCCGCACCTAAACTCAGCGCGCAGCAGCAGATCGACTGGCAGATGTCACGCCTGAACTGCTATGCCTGCCACGATCGCGATGGCAAGGGAGGCCCCGAAGATTCACGTGCCCAGTATTTCGGTGTAAACGATCCCACCTCCGAATCGCTCGGTGAACTTGCGCATCTGCCACCCAACCTCGACAAGGTCGGCCGCAAGCTCACGCGTGGCTGGTTTGAAAAAATCCTCTGGGGTCAAAATGGCAGCGTGAGGCCTTATATGGATACACGTATGCCGAACTTCGGTCAGGCGCAGACAGAGATGCTTATCAGCGCCTTCAGCATGGCGGATAAACCGGCCAAACCCATAAAGATCGATATCAGCGGCCTCGAAAAACATCATCGTGCCGAGCTTGGCCGGAAACTGCTCGGTGCTACGGGCCTCGCTTGTGTGTCGTGCCACGGATTGAAGGATCGCAAATCACTCGGCCCGCCCGTCATTCGACTCACGCACACTGTGGGCCGGCTTCAGCCCGAATATTTTAAAGAACTGTTGCTCAATCCGCAGCTCACGCAACCCGGCACGGTCATGCCGCCGATGTTTGTCGGTCGCAAGACGGCCGACAAAGACATCGAAAGCATCTGGACCTACCTGCGGGAGGTCGAAGGACAGCCTTTGCCGGAAGGTCTTGCCTCCGCTGCGGACTTTGAGCTCAAGCCCACCGACAGGCCGATTGTCTTCCGCAGCTTCATCGAAGGCGTTGGCACGCACGCCATCGGCGTCGGTTTTCCCGGCGGTATTAATGCGGCTTTCGATGCTAAAACGAGTCGCTGGGCGCTGGTCTGGAAAGGCCGCTTTCTCGATGCCATGAGCAACTGGCAGGATCGCGCCATGCCCCCGATCAAACCGCTCGGCACCGAGTTGAAACAACTCCCACCCACCAGTAGCGAACGCCTCTTTGGAGGCTATCGGGTTGGCAAAGACGGCATTCCCACTTTCCTCTACCGCGAAAAAGGTCAGCAAATCGAAGACACGCTCAAACCCGCTGGAGACCACTTTGAGCGCATGATCAAAACCAACGGCAAACAAACGAAGGAGGTCGTGTCATGGTGAAAGCCATTTTCAGCCTTCCTTTTTCCATTCTCAGTTTTCAGTGCCTTTGCACTGTGCTGCCCGCCGATGTTCCCTATCGCATCAAGACCTATGACTTGCCCGCAGGCGTGAATTTCGAATCCAGCGGCCTTGCAGTCATGCCAAACGGCAAGCTCGCCGTCGCTTTGCGCAAAGGCGAGATCTGGCTGGAAGGAGAAAAAGGTTTTCAGCGCTTCGCCAGCGGCCTGCATGAGATCCTCGGTCTTGTGTTTCATGATGGAGCGCTTTACGCCACGCAGCGTTCGGAGGTCACGAAGATCCGCGATACCGATGGCGACGGCACCGCCGATGAATACCTCACCGCCGCCACCGGATGGGGAGTGAGCGGCAACTACCACGAATACGCTTATGGTCCCGTCATCGACCAAGGCGGCAACCTCTTCACCAGCCTCAACGCCAGCATGGGCAAAGGCTGGAAAGGCGCGGGCGAGAGTGAAAAGCACGCGCTTTGGCGCGGCTGGATGGTGCGTACTTCGCCGGATGGCAAATGGGAGCCTTGGTGCGCCGGCTTCCGTAGTCCATGTGGCATCGGCACGAATTTCGAAGGCGATATCTTCATCTCCGACCAGCAGGGCAACTGGATGCCGACTACGCCCATCTTCCACGCGAAAAAAGGCGCCTACTTTGGTCATGCCGACTCTATTCCTGATGCCATGCGCTTGGATTCATCGGTGAAAATCCAGCCGAAGCAGCCCGACGGCATCACCGTGGCCGAGGCAATCAAAACCGTGCCCGGCTACTGCCCACCCGCCGTTTGGCTGCCGTATGTGAAAATGGGCCAGAGCGCCACCGGAATCGCCTGCGACCGTAGTGATGGTAAATTCGGACCTTTCACAAAGCAGCTCTTTGTAGGCGAATTCGTGCTCAGTGGGGTGAACCGAGTCTTCCTTGAAAAAGTCGGCGGTGAGTATCAAGGCGCGTGTTTTCCCTTCATCGAAGGCCTGCAATGTGCCGCGCTCGCGCTCGCTTTCCTTCCAGATGGCTCGCTGGTGGTTGGTGAGTCGAACCGTGGCTGGAACAGCAAAGGCAACCGCCCCTTCGGTCTGCAAAAAATCGTTTGGTCGAAAAAGACGCCGTTTGATGTGCAAAAGCTCGAACTCACCAAGACCGGTTTCCGCTTCACCTTCACCCTGCCGGTGGAAAAGGCCTCCCTTGGCCAACTCACCGGACAGAGCTACACGTACCCCTTCCAAAGCAAATACGGTGGCGAAGAGGTTGATGCCAAACCTCTGCAAATTAGCAACGTGAAGCTCTCCGAAGATGACAAGAGCCTCGACGTGACCATCGCCAATCTCCGCGAAGGCTACGTGCATGAATTCGAACTTCCCAACCTGAAATCGAAACACGGGGCATCGCTCTGGCACCGCATGGCTTATTACACGCTCAACCGCCGGAAGTAGATTTCTCGTGAAACAGTGCTGAATGGCTTTGCGGAAGCGAGACAACGGCAAGAAATGCGGCCTTTCTATGAACAGAAGCGCCCCTCACATCCAACATTTATACAGGTGCTATGGGCGCAAGCCTTCGTCTCTGGTTCTTGAGAGTGATGGACAGTTAACCTGTTAAGGTTGGCTGCCAAAACCTGCCATGGAGTTGGGCGGAGACGGGAGCTGCTCGGCTCTCATTGCATCTAAGCGGAACGTTGGCAGGGTGCGCCGTATGCCTGTGGATGTTGTGTGTGCCATTTTAAAGCGCGGAGAGACCGTTATGATTGCCCGTCGTCCCGAGGGGAAGAAACTCGGTGGCCTGTGGGAGTTTCCAGGGGGCAAAGTGGAGCCCGGTGAAGCATCTGCAGACGCGCTTTGCCGCGAATTTAAGGAAGAGTTGGGCTGCGATGTCCGCATCACCCGCTCCCTGCCACCCTGCCAGCACACTTACGACTGGGGCAGCATCCAGCTGATTCCATTCGAATGCGAACTCGCTGAGTCGAGTGCTGAACCACATGCGCACGAACACTCTGAGTTGGCCTGGGTCACTCTGGAGGAGCTTTCCAGCTACAACATGGCTCCGGCGGATCTGCCGGTGGTTGAGATGCTACGAAGCTGATGATGGCAGCAGAATCGGAATGCCCGCATCGATGACGAAAACGCGAGTGCCGTCCTCAGTGATGAGTGCGGCTTCGACACCATGCTTCGCGCATTCTTCTGCCGTTGCACGGCGAATTGGCTGCTGCGTGTCCGGGCAGCGCATTAGCGGAAGAAAGTCTTCTAGCCAAGTAGTGTCCTTTTCCGTGTTCATCAGTATTCAGACATCTTGGGATCAATCTCACGCGCCCAGGCGATGATGCCACCCGACACATTCCATACGTCGCTAAAACCTAGTTCGCGCAGGCGGCTCACAGCGCGTGCGCTGCGCCCACCGCTCTTGCAGTGCACAAGGATGCGCTTGTGACGCGGCAGTTCGCCAAGGCGATTTTCCAGCTCGCCGAGGGGAATGAGGGTGGCGCCCTCGATGCGGCAGATGGCTTGCTCGTGCGGCTCGCGCACGTCGAGGAGGAAATGGTCATCTCCAGAATGGCGGAGATCTTTGAGTTCGTGGACAGTCATGGTTGGCATGTTGGGAGCTGCCGCACGGGATTGGGGAATGCCGCAGAAGCCCTCGTAATCAATGGGTTGGGTGATGGTGGGTTTGTCGCCGCACACCGGACAGTCGGGATCGCGGCGCAGCGTGAGCGTGCGAAAGCGCATGCTCAGCGTGTCGAGGTGGAGAAGCTTGCCGAGCAGGGGTTGGCCGATGCCGGTGATCAGTTTGATGGCCTCGAGCGCCTGCATCGATCCGATCAGGCCGGGCAGCACGCCGAGAACGCCACCTTCGGCACATGAAGGCACAAGACCAGGCGGTGGAGGCTGCGGACACATGCAGCGGTAGCATGGAGCACCGAGATGGGGTGCAAAGACGCCTACCTGCCCGTCAAAGCGCAGAATGCTGCCATAAACGTTCGGCTTTTTCAGCCACACCGCCACGTCGTTACTCAAGTAGCGCGTGGGGAAGTTATCCGTACCGTCGATGATCAAATCGTAGTCTGCGGCTATGCCCATCGCATTCCCAGCAGTGAATCGCTCGGGGTAAACTTGCACATCGAGCTGCGGATGGATGTCCAACAAGCGCTCGCGGGCCGCGTCGAGCTTCTTGCGGCCGATGTCCTTTTGTCCAAAAAGAATTTGCCGCTGCAGATTGCTCACTTCAACAACATCTGGGTCCACGAGCCCCAGTCCGCCAATGCCCGCCGCCGCTAGGTACATCGTGATCGGCGACCCCAATCCCCCCGCACCAATACACAGCACACGGGCTGCCTTCAGCCGCCGCTGACCATCAATCCCAAATTCGGGAATCGCGAGGTGACGCGCATAGCGGCGCAGTTCGTCGGAGGTCAGGTCGGACATGGCAGTCTAACGATGGCGTGCCCAAGCGCGGGCGCAACGATTCCCATGGTTGCGGCACGAAATGCCCCGTCTAGTTTCCTGACATGCCTGATTGGACTTCCCCAGCTTCCGTCAATCTGGTCGATCTCGGCTTCATGGACTCGCGTTCGAAGCTCATCGACCTCGCCGCCTTCCTAGACCGCGTGCAACGCGCCGGCCAGGAGGAGGATTTCCGCGTGCAGGCTCTCAAGAATGCCCTCACACTTCTCTCCCAAGACAAACCGCAGCGTGCGAAGGACGTCCTCCTCAGCTTCAGCGATCCCAGCACCGAGCCCATTGCCAAAGCCACGATGCAAGGGGCCATCGGCGCTCATAAGGCATGATCCTTTATCTCAGATCTTATCTCTCAATCAGCGATGAACTACATCGAACCCCACGGCCACATGGTCAGCCGAACCACGGATTGCTACGAGCGTATGGCGCTCGCTGGCTGTCAGGCCATCTGCGAGCCTGCGTTCTGGGCCGGTTTCGACCGCGCCAGCGCCGACGGTTTCTACGATTACTTCCGCCAGATCACCGAGTATGAGCCGAAACGCGCCGCGAAGTTTGGCATCAAACACTTCTGCTGGCTTTGCATCAATCCGAAGGAAGCGGAGGACCTGAAGCTCGCCGAGGACGTCATCGCCCTTATCCCGCAGTTCATCGACAAGCCCGGCGTACTTGGCATTGGCGAGATCGGCCTTAACAAAAACAGCCGCAACGAGCTCGCCATTTTTGAGCGCCATCTTCAGGTCGCGCAAGATTATGACCAACTCGTGCTCATCCATACCCCACATCTGGAGGATAAGCTCAAAGGTACGCACCTCATCGTCCAGGCGCTGAAAAACTTCTCCAAGATCAAGCCGGAGCGCATCATCATCGATCACGTCGAGGAGCATACTATCGACCACGTGCTCGACCATGGTTTCTGGGCTGGAATCACGCTCTACCCGGAAAGCAAATGCACTCCCCATCGTGCCATTGACATGCTGGAGCACCGGCACGCCGAGCGCATCTGGATGAACAGCGCTTGTGACTGGGGCGTGAGCGACCCCCTCGCCGTTCCTAAGACCATGCAAGCCATGCGCCACCGCGGCTGGAGCTCTGAAATGATCCAACGCGTCGCTTGGGATAACCCGCGAGCCTTCATGGGCCAGTGCCCCAAATTTTCCATCTGACCGATGAGTGTGAATCTCGATTGTGTGGCCCTTATGGCTGGAAACGGTATCTACCCAGAGACCTTTATTGCGGCAGCGCGGAAGGCAGGCGTGAAGAGGCTTGTTGCCGCCGCCTTCACGAATGAGACAAAGCCAGAGCTCGGGGAAAGGGTGGATGCCATCGAGTGGTTCCGCGTGGGGCAGCTTGGCAAGATGATCGCCTTCTTCAAAAAAGAAGGTGTCACACAGACAGTTATGGTCGGCCAAATCGCGCCGAAGAACCTCTTCGACCTGCGACCCGACCTCCGCACGCTCATCATGATGGCGAAGCTCAAGCAGCGGAATGCCGAGACGCTTTTCGGAGCTATCGGCAACGAACTAGCCAAGGACGGCATCACGCTCTTGCCAGCAACCACCTTCCTCGAAGACTTCATGCCCGGTCCCGGTCACATCGCGGGTCCGCAGATTAAAAAACGCCGACAGGAGGATGCCGAATACGGTTTCAAGATCGCAAAGGAAAGTAGCCGCCTCGACATTGGGCAGACCGTGGTGGTCAAAAACGGTACCGTCCTCGCCGTGGAGGCCTTTGAAGGCACGAACGAGGCCGTGAAACGTGGTGGTGCGCTCGGTCGTGGCGGTGCGACGATGGTGAAGGTGTCCAAGCCGAACCACGACATGCGCTTCGACGTGCCCGTCGTTGGGCCCGAAACCATCCGCACGGCGGCAGGTGCCGGTGTGGATCTCGTTGCCGTGGAAGCAAACAAGACGCTCCTTCTGGGCCGCGATGAGGTTTTAAAAATCTGCGGCGAACTCAGGGTCAGCGTGATCGCAGTCAGTTAATCGAGGGAAGCGAATTCATTTGAGTTCAGCAACACGAGGCAGACCTCTGCGAGGGTGCGGCTTTTTGTATCGCAGCCAGCGGGTTGGAGGCAAGGTAGATAGAGCTTTCAGCCGGTTTTCTGGGCACTAGGGCCTTCAAGCCGCTTTCGCCACGCTACGTCACACTGGTGAGTGTGCTCATGTCGAAAATCCGCTTTGATCTGCTTTTCGTCCTTCCCATGGCAGGTAAGGCATTTTTGCTGAAACAACGGCCACAAACGTTGTGCGACAACTGCTCGGCATCCTCCGCATGCAGGGCGGAGCCAGCGAGGAAAGCCCAGATCAGGCGAAAATTCATGCTGTGCAAATGAAGCTTCAGCTCAAAAGTTTCACTCTTGCCCCAACTCAGTGCTGAGCTGACTTTCTGGAATGAAAGCGACCCAACCCTCACTGTGGATCGAATGCGGTCCAAGATGGTAAACATGAGCGGCATATTGGGAAACTCATCGTTCGGCATTCGTCACGGCGAATGTCACACCTTCGAGAGCAAGAAGCTGCTTTTTGCGCTTCACACCGCCCGCGTAGCCGGTGAGCGAACCATCGCTCCCGATGACACGATGGCATGGTATGAGGATGCACAGCGGATTGCGGCCTACGGCAGCTCCAACAGCTCGTGTGGCCTTTGGTGAACCAATAGCGGAGGCCAGTTCGGTATAGGTCGTCGTTTGGCCGATTGGAATGGCTCGTAATGCACTCCACACGCATCGTTGGAAGGCTGTGCCGCCTGTGATCACATGTGCGGGCTGCTTGTGTGGTTTTTCACCTGCGAACCAAGCATCTAGCCAGGCGCGTGCCGCATCGAATCTCGTTCCGTTGTCGTGTTTCCAGCCATCGCGCTTCGGCGAGGGTGTGTGGCCTTTGAAATAGAGGCCGCAGAGACCTTCATCTGTCGCAGCGAGGGTGAGTTCGCCAATTGGTGAGGCGTGGGTGGTGAAGTGGATGACGAGGCTCATGGAGCGATGCCTTGGAGGTGCTTCGCGAAGAAATCGACGCAGGTCATGACACAGATGTCGAAAGCTTTTTGTTGGCCAAGGAACGCATGAGGGGCTTGTGGGATGATTTCGAGCCGAGTTGGGATGCCGAGTTTCGAAAGATCTGCACGCGTTTCTTCGGCATGGGTGCTGGTATCGTCGAGGGCGCCGGTCATGAAGAGCAGGGGAGGATCAGATTTGTCTAGATGATGACGTGGCGAGGCGAGGGCATAGGTTTGCGGGATTTTGGCCTGTGAATCGCCGAGGAAGGTGCGGTAGAAAGGATCGTCGGGCTTGCTACTAAGATCGCCGATGCGGGCGCTTTCTAGATCGCTCTGTGCACCCATGGCAATGCCTGCCTGAACGGTGCTGGATTGGCCAGCGTGTCCACCTTGACCTTCGAGCTCCTTCACATCTCCACTGGTGGTGAGCAGCGCGGCGAGATGACCGCCCGCGGAAAGGCCGGTGACGCCGATGGCATTGGCGTTGACGCCAAACTGGTCCGCATTGGCCCGCAGGAAGCGCACGGCGGCTTTGCAGTCCTGAATGGCGGCGGGGAACTTTGCTTCGCCGCTGAGGCGATAACTGATCGTCGCTGCGACGAAGCCCTTTGCGGCCAAGGCCTGCGCGAGGTTCGCCATGTTGGAACGCTCTCCTTTATACCAACCACCGCCGTGGATGCAGATGATCGTGGGCCGTGGCAGCGAAGAGATTTTGGGCTTCCAGAGATCGAGCTGCATCTCACGCTGACCATAGCGCGCGTAAATGAGGCCGGGGTGCGCTTCGATGGTGGCAGTGGCTTCAGGCGCAAGCTTGGTGGGTGTAGATTTGGGCTGCTGGGCAAAGGCGGGCAAGACAAGGAGCGGCAGGAGGATGAAGGAATGCATGGCTGTCAGGAAGGAAAGATTCAGACGCGGTTCGGCTTACAGAAACATCATGAAACTCTGGCTGCCATTTGTCCTTTCGCTATTTGTCATCGCCGCGGCACCAGTGGCTGAAAAAGCCGCTTGGAAGGCGGGCGCGGCATCGGCAAAAATCACTCCTGAGAAGTCCATGTGGATGGCGGGCTACGCAGGGCGTACGAAGCCCTCCGAAGGGGTGGAACTGGATCTGTTCGCGAAGGCTTTTGCGCTCACGGATCATCAAGGTGGTCGATTTGTGCTGGTGACGCTCGATTTGATTGGTGTGCCGAGAAATCTGCGACTGGCAGTGGCTGAGCGGGCGAAGAAGCAGCACGGTATCGAGCCTGCAAACCTCGCCATCAATGCCTCGCACACACACAGCGGTCCGGAGTTGCGCACGAGCCGATTCCATGGCGCGGATGATCTCGCGCAGCGCGAGCAGGAAGCGGCGAAATACACCGCCGCGCTCGAAAACAAGATCCTGCAGCTGATTGGCGAGGCGTTGGCGAAGTCCGTGCCCGCGCATCTTGACTACTGCCATGCCCGCTGCGGCTTCGCGATGAATCGTCGCACGTCAGATGGTAAGGGCGGCTGGAGCAACTTTCCGAATCCCGAAGGGCCGGTGGATCATAGCGTGCCGGTTTTGAAGGCCAGTGCAGAGGATGGAAAGGAGATTGCTGTAATCTTTGGCTATGCTTGCCACTGCACGACGCTGGGGCACCAGAAGTTCAGCGGCGACTACGCGGGCTACGCGCAGCACAGCATCGAGAAGGCGCATTCGGGCGCGGTGGCGATGTTCATGAACGGCTGCAGCGGCGATCAGAATCCGTATCCGCGCCGCACGATGGAGTTGGCGCAGACACACGGGCAGACGCTGGCCACCGCCGTCGAGTCCGCGCTGCAAACACAGCTGCGCCGCCTCACCGGCTCCATTCGTTCGGCATATCGTGAGATCCCTCTCGCCTATGACACATTGCCGACAAAAGAAAAACTGCTCGAAGAGCAGAAGTCGAAGGACAAGTGGCTCTCAACGCATGCTATGCGGGTGCTTGAGCGCACTCAAAAGGAAGGTTCACTGCCCACGACCTACCCATATCCGGTGCAGGTGCTACGCCTCGGCAACGACCTAACATGGATCACACTCGGCGGCGAGGTTGTCATTGATTACGCGCTGCGGTTCAAAGCGGATATTCAAGACCCGATCGTGTGGGTGAGCGGCTACACGAATGACGTGATGGCCTACATCCCCAGCCTGCGCATCTGGAAGGAAGGCGGCTACGAGGGCGGTGGTGCGATGATCTACGGTAGCCACCCCACCCGCTGGAGTGAAAAGACCGAGGAGCACATCTCCACCACAGTGATGGAATTGCGCAAGTCGCTCAATGAATGAAAGCCTCACGCAAAGGCGCAAAGATCAGAATACCTTGGAAATCTTTCTGGCTTTGCGCCTTTGCGTGAGCTTCATCTGACTCCACTCAAATCCTACCCCTTTCCTCATGAGCGTCATCTCACCGTCTGAAGGCATTCGCTTCGATCAGCCTTGGGGCTGTCTCACTTGGCTCGCCTCGAGGGAGATTGGAAACTCCACCACAATGACCTTTGGCCGCGTTGTGATCGCCGCCGATCAAGAAAACCCACGCCACTGCCATCCGAACTGCGATGAGATCCTGCACCTGCTGTCTGGCCGCATTGAGCACAGCCTCGGGGAACAACGCTTCGTGCTTCAAGCCGGCGGCACCATTTCCATTCCTGCCGGCCAGTGGCACAATGCGAAGGCACTCGATGGTCGAGATGCAGAAATGGTGATCTGTTTCTCATCTGCTGATCGGCAGACGGAGTTTGAGCAGGTGTAGGCGGCGCTCCTTGCTTGCTCAGTCATTGAACGCCAGATCGGCCCATTTAAATCGCAAAATCACGTATGGGTGGCAGTATTGTGCGTGTCCATTGCGGCTTGTTGGCGATAGCTTTCGTTAAGAGCGGAAATCAGCTGCTTGTAGGAGACGGCGTTGTATTCGTAGGCTTTACCACACCAAGAGTCTCAGTCGCGCAAACCATCGTCGCTGAAGCACGCCATCCTAGAATCAATCCCGGCTTTTAAAATGGCTTCGCAGTGTATGACGTATCACGCCCACGCATGGCGTTCATTTCACATAGCACTCGAGCGCTCGCTTTTGCGCGCTTCAGAGGTTTCATCATCACGGCAGGCAGTAACGAAACGTCATCCAAGCTGTTTTTGGAATACCATTCCAAGCAAGCCACAATGCCCTTTGTAAAACTGGCTGGCGCACGCGGCACTGCGCCGAATCGGATTGGGCCATGCAGTTGAACCCAACTCGACAAACCCACATGGCAACGAAGTGGCGCGACATCGAAGAGCGCTGGCAGGCTCATTCATCACCGCTCGTGGCCGAATTAGCTCACGTTTGAAATGTCAAACTTTAATTCAACGAACTCACAAGAAGTTGAACTCCCAGAAAATGAAAAAAGATCAAAATCCTGTTGCACACTTTCCTCCATGCTCTAATCTGCTTACCCGCTTGCGAAAAGCAGCGGCTAACAAATGGACCGCGAGAAGCAAAATGCAGCTCACAGTTTCTTGAGTTAGAAGTGATCTTTCAGAAACAAAGCAGTGGGAAGCCAAGCAGAAATGCAAAGCGCCCACTCGAAAACACAAAAGCTAAATTGTGCGCTGCATGCCAAAACCGCATGCAGCTGTGATTGGAAGCAATCACGGTCTCAATTTGGCTGGCTTTTTATAAAGCCAGCACCAATTTTTTGGAGAGTTTGATTCTGGCTCAGAACGAACGCTGGCGGCGTGGATAAGACATGCAAGTCGAACGGGATCATTGATGTAGCAATACAGCAATGGTCTAGTGGCGAACGGGTGCGTAACACGTGGATACATTCCGGGAAGCGGGGGATAGCCCAGGGAAACTTGGATTAATACCGCATGTGATCGAAAGATCAAAGACGGGGACCGCAAGGCCTGTCACTTCCCGATTGGTCCGCGGCCTATCAGCTAGTTGGCGGGGTAACGGCCCACCAAGGCGACGACGGGTAGCTGGTCTGAGAGGACGACCAGCCACACTGGAACTGAGACACGGTCC